>NZ_LWSF01000023.1:26842-129867 GCF_001651785.1 Amycolatopsis sp. M39 | reverse complement strand
CTGGCGACCACAGCTCCTTGATCAGGAACCACGAAAACGGTAACGGGGGATCATGCGCCGCACTGCCGTGCGTCTGGCCGCCGTCTGCGCGGCGGTAGCGCTCACCGCGTCGTGCTCCCCGCGGCCGGCTGGCATCGGAGCGATCGTGTACCCGATGGAAGACGAACCCGGCGACACCCCCGCGCCGGTTCTGCCGCCGCGACCGGAGAAGCCGCGCCTCGCCGAGCACCCGGCGGAAACCCACCAGGGCAAGAACACCGCGACCGTGCCGTTGACCTGGCCGTCCGGGGTCTCGGGATTTCTCACCTTCGACTGCCCGAAGTGCACCGGACACGTCGCCGTGACGACCGACGGCACGGAAAGCCTGCTGGTCAACGACGGTGACGCCTACCACGGGACGGCCTGGTTCAACGTCTCCCCCGGCGGCACATCGGTGCACACGCTGGCGGTCGAGGCAACGGGCTCGTGGACCGCGACGATCACCGACTACCGCGGAGTGCCTGCCGTCGAACCGGGCAAGCCGTACAACGGCCACGGGGACGCGGTCCTCGCGGTGCCCCCAGGCATGGTCATGGGGAAGTTCTTCACAGGTTCGAAGGGCTCGAACGGAGTCTGGGTGCTTGCCGACGGCTACCCGCGTCTGGCGGTGAACCACATCGGCGAGACGACCGGGGAGTTCGCGCTCACCGGACCCACGTATGTGGCGGTGGAGACGTTCGAGGCGGAGTGGACCTTTACCGCCTGGTGAGGCGCTGCGGACGGCTTGGCGTCCGCAGCGCCATCGCTCACCGGTAGTTGGTGAACTGCAGAGCGATCTCGAAGTCCTTGCCCTTCAGCAACGAGATCACCTCCTGCAGCTGGTCCTTCTTCTTGCCCGACACCCGCAGCTGGTCGCCCTGGATCTGGGCCTGGACGCCCTTCGGGCCCTCGTCGCGGATGAACTTCGCGATCTGTTTCGCCTTGTCCGACGCGATGCCCTGCAGGATCTTGCCGCTGATCTTGTAAATCTTGCCGGAGATCGCGGGCTCGCCCGCCTCGAAGGCCTTCAGCGAGATGTTCCGCTTGATCAGCTTCTCCTTGAAGACCTCCACCGCCGCGAGGGCGCGCTCTTCGGTCTCCGACTCGATCGCGATGGCTTCCTCGCCGGACCAGTTGATGCCGGTTCCGGTGCCGCGGAAGTCGAACCGCGTGCCCAGTTCCTTGCTGGCCTGGTTGAGCGCGTTGTCCACCTCCTGGCGGTCGACCTTGCTCACCACGTCGAAAGAGGGATCCGCCACGTGTCCTCACACCTTGTCTCAGCTCGTCAGGGACCCCCAGCGTAGCGCCGGGGGATCCCGGTTGACCGCCCGTCCGGGCCGTTGGGTATCCTTCTTCCCGGCCGGTTCGCCCGGCCATGGCAGGTTACCCAAGCGGCCAAAGGGATCTGACTGTAAATCAGACGGCTCAGCCTTCGGGGGTTCGAATCCCTCACCTGCCACACCACAGAGCAGCCCCGTGATCCAGTCACGGGGCTGTTCTCGTGTATCCGCGGCTTTCCGGCTCGGGCTTGACCCTCCTGCGGCAGGAGGCTCCAGGCTCTCCCGCATGAACGAATTTCGCGGCCCGGTTCCGGCTCCCGCCTTCGACGCGGTGTCGCCGGGCAACTATCTCGGCTTTTACGGGATGCCGATGTTTCCGAACGTGCCCACCGCCGACCTCGAAGCTTCGGCTGACTTCTGGCTTCGCGGGCTCGGCTTCGACAACCTGTTCACCTTGCCGGGCCAGGTCGTGCACCTGCGGCGCTGGGCGTTTCAGGACGTGCTGCTCAAGCCGGGGACCCCGGCGGCTCCGAGTGCGGTCAGTATCAGTTTTTCCTGTGTGCTCGGCGAACTCGACGAAATCGCCAAGCGGTGTGCGGAAATCGCGCCGGGCTGTACCAGCGGGCCGGAGTTGATGCCGTGGAACTCGCGGGAGTTGACGGTCGTCACGCCGGAGGGCACGAAAGTCGTGATGACTGCGGCGGAGCCGATCGATCCGGACGGACCCGTCGCGGAGCGGTTGCGTGCTGCGGGGATCGACGTGCCACGGCCGTGAGCTGCGACACTGAGGGCGTGACCGAGCAAGACGGCCTCACTGTCGGACGCACGGCGACGCTGGTCGGCGTGAGTGTCAAAACCCTGCATCACTGGGACGCGGTCGCCCTGGTGCGTCCGAGCGGGCGTACCAGGGCCGGCTACCGGGTGTACTCCGCCGAGGACATCGCGCGGCTGCATCGGGTGCTCGTTTACCGCGAGCTGGGTTTCCCGTTGTCGGAGATCGGGCGGCTTCTGGACGACCCGACCGCCGACGCGCACGCGCATTTGACCCGGCAACGGCGCGAGCTGCGAGACCGGATCGCGCGGTTGGAGCACATGGTGTCCGCAGTGGACCGCATGGCGGCGGCGACCCGCGGCGGGATGCAGCTGACGGCGGAGCAGCAGGTCGAGATCTTCGGGTCCGAGTGGAATCCGGAGTGGGTCGACGAGGCCGCGGAACGCTGGGGCGGCACCAAGCAGTGGGCGGAGTACCGCGAGCGGACCACCGAACTGACCCCGCGGGACTGGNGGACTGGCAGGAGGCCGCTGCCGAGCACGAGACGCTCCACGCGGACCTGGCGGCGGCGCGGCGGGCGGGGGTTGAGCCTGGGTCGGCGGAGGCGAACACGCTCGCGGAGCGGCATCGGGCGACGTTGTCGAGATACTTCGACTGCACGCATTCGATGCAGGTGTGTCTCGGGCGGAAGTTCGTGGAGGAGACCGGGTACGCGGAGTACTACGACGCGTTGGCACCTGGGCTCGCGGGCTGGCTACGGGACGTGATTTTCGCCAACGCGATCGGGCAAGGGGTGGATCCGGCTACCGCGGTGTGGGAGTAACGCTGTCAGCGGCCCCGAGCCATCTCCTCCAGCCGCCGGATCCGATCCTCAATCGGCGGATGTGTGGAGAACATCTTGCTCAACCCGGCCCCAGGCCGGAACGGGTTCGCGATCATCAAATGCGACTGCGACACCACCGCGGGCTCCGGAGCCAACGGCGCGGCCCGCGTCCCCCGCTCCAGCTTCCGCAACGCCGAAGCCAACGCCAGCGGATCCCCCGTCAGCTCAGCCCCGGAAGCGTCCGCCTGGTACTCCCTCGACCGGCTCACCGCCATCTTCACCACCCCGGCCGCGATCGGGCCGATCAGGACCAGCAGCAGCGACATGAACGGGTTGCCTTCGCGGTCATTCCCGCCGAAGAAGAACGCGATATTCGCCAGCACGCTGACCACGCTCGCCAGCGCCCCGGCGACGCATGAGATCAGGATGTCGCGGTTGTACACATGCGACAGCTCGTGCCCGAGCACCGCGCGCAACTCGCGCTCGTCGAGCAGCTCCAGGATCCCGGTGGTGCAGCACACCGCCGCGTGCTGCGGGTTGCGCCCGGTCGCGAAGGCATTGGGCGCCGCGGTGGGGCTCACGTACAGCGAGGGCATCGGCTGCCGCGCGGACGTCGCCAGCTCTCGCACGATCCGGTACATCGCGGGCTGCTCGACCTCCGACACCGGCCGCGCGTGCATCGCGCGCAGGGCCATTTTCTCGGAGTTGAAATAGGCGTAGGCGTTCATCCCGAGCGCCACGATCAGGCCGATCACCAGGGCTCCACGGCCGAACAATCCGCTGATCCCGACGATGATCGCCGAAAGCAGACCGAGCAGCATCGCCGTCTTCAGCCCGTTGTGGTGCTTGTGCACGCGCGCTCGCCTCCGTCCGCTCTGGCAGGTGCCGCAAGGTGGGTTACTCACTGGAAACAACGCGATCGGGGGACCCGAAGTTCCTTCACCCGATCCTTGTCCGAGTTAGGGTCGGCGGGCAACCCAACCGACCGGGGCAGGTGAGCGATGCGAGGTTCCCAGTTGTCCCGGCGAGGGCTGTTCGGCCTGGTCAGCGCGGGCGCGGCGGCGCTGCTCGGCAGTACCGCGGCGGCGGCCGGGCGGGTCACCAGCGTGCAGGTCGGCGGGGCACTTTCGGCGCTCTCGGTGAGTCCGGTCACCGGGCTCGTGTACGCGGCCGACCAGGCGTCCGGCATGGTCGTCGTCCTCGATCCGGACGCGGAGCGGGTGGTGGCGACGCTCGCGGTGGGCGGGGAACCGAGCGATGTGGCGGTGGACACCGACCGGATCTACGTCGCCAATCCGGCCGGCGGCACGGTGCTCGCGTTCGACAGCCAGACGCACCGGTTCCTGAGCGGCGTCAGCGCGGGGGCGGGCGCGTCGGCGCTCGCGATCGATCCGCAGGCCGACCTCGTGTACGCGGTGAGCGGCAAGACCGGCACGTTCGCGGTGCTGGACAGCATCAGTCTCACTCAGCGGGACCTGCTGCCCGCGCCGAAGCCGGGACTCGCCGGGATCGCGCTCGACCGCGGCAGGCGGCGCGCCTACTGCACCAGCCCGAGCACGAACTCGGTCGAGATCTGCGACCTTGACGCCGGGGCGTTCACCGCGAGCGTTCCGGTGGGGGCTGCTCCGACCGGGATCGGTGTCCATGAACTGAGCGGGGCGGTGTTCGTCGCGAATTCGGCGATCCACCATTTGTCTATTGTGGACGGATCGACGCGGGCACCGGTCAAGACGGTGCCGCTGCGCAGCGAGGCGTCGTCGCTCGCGGTGCATCAGGGCAGCGATGTCGTGTACACCAACGGCGGGCAAAATGGACTGTCCCGTGTGGACGGACGAACCGAAACTCTTGCCGGCGAGCTGAGCCTCGGGGTGAATCCGGGTGCGGTGGCGGTGGATCAGCGCACCCGCACGGTGTACGTGACCGACCCGCTGCACGGCACGATCAACGTCGTGCGCGATTTCTGACTGCTCGCATGAAGTTACTCCAGGTATACGGTGTCGGGTATGGAACTTGGCCTCCAGGTCCCCGACTTCACCGTGCCGGGAGGGACCGCCGCACTCGGTGTGGAACTGGCCGAGACGGCGCGGGCGGCCGACGACGCCGGGTTCGCGTATCTCGCGGTGATGGACCACTTCTTCCAGATTCCCAGCGTCGGCCCGAGCGACCGCGCGATGCTTGAGGCGTACACGACACTCGGCTACTTCGCCGCGCACACCCAACGCGCGAAATTGTTCACCTACGTCACTGGCGCGATTTACCGGCATCCCGGACTGCTCGCGAAGGCGGTCACCACGCTCGACGTGCTGTCCGGCGGGCGGGCGATGCTCGGCATCGGGGCCGGCTGGAACGAGGAAGAAGCCCGCGGTCTCGGGTTTCCGTTTCCGTCCGCCTCGGAGCGGTTCGAGCTGCTCGAGGAGAACCTGCGGTATGTCCGGCAGATGTGGGACGAGGACGACAAACCGTTCGCCAGCAAGCATTTCACCGCCGAAAGACTGCTCAACAGTCCGCAGCCGCCGCACCGGCCGCCGATCATGGTCGGCGGTGGCGGCGAGAAGAAGACGCTGCGACTGGTCGCGAAGTACGGCGACTTCTGCAACATCGGCAACGGCCCGGATCTCGAACGGAAGCTCGGCGTGCTCAAGCGGCACTGCGAAACCGAGGGCCGCGACTACGCCGAGATCGCCAAGACCGTTTACCACTACCTGGACATCGGTCCGTCCGGGGAGAAAACCGGCGAATTTCTCGCCGAGGCGCACCGGCTGCACCGGCTCGGGGTGCACGCCGTGATCGGCCCGATGCCCGGCGGCGCGGACCGAAGCAGGATCGAGATTTTCGCGCAAGACATCATTCCGGCGGTTAAGGAGTTGGCATGAAACTCGGGTTGCACCTGGCTCAGCAGACCTGGCCGAACGGCCCGGCGGCGCTCGGCGCCGACCTGGCGCGGGTGGCCCGTACCGCGGACGAGGCCGGGTTCGAATACCTGTCGGTGATGGACCATTTCTTCCAGATTTCCAGCTACGGCCCGCCCGAGCACGAAATGCTGGAAGCCTGGACCACGCTCGGCTTCCTGGCCGCGCACACCGAGCGCGTCAAGCTGCTCACGCTCGTCACCGGCGTCATTTACCGGCACCCCGGACTGCTCGCGAAGGCGGCGACGACGCTCGACGTGCTGTCCGGCGGGCGGGCGATCCTCGGCATCGGGGCGGGCTGGAACGAGGAGGAATCCCGCGCACTCGGGTTCCGGTTCCCGCCGATGAAGGAGCGGTTCGAGCAACTCGAAGACGCGCTCCGCTACGTCCGCCAGATGTGGGCCGATGGCGACGAACCCTTTGCCGGCACGCACGTCAGCGGTGAGCGATTGCTCAACAGCCCGCAGCCGATCCAGCGGCCGCATCCGCCGATCATGATCGGGGGCAGCGGCGAGAAGAAGACCCTGCGGTTCGTCGCGCAGTACGGCGACATCTGCAATATGCTGCCCAACGCGGACCTCCCGCGCAAACTGGAAGTCCTGAAGCAGCACTGCGAAGACGCCGGCCGCGACTACGCCGAGATCACGAAAACCGCTTCGCTGCGGCTCGACACCGGTGAAAACGGCGAGAAAACCGGGCAACTGCTGGATGAACTGGGCCGGCTGTCGGAGCTCGGATTCAGCGTCGCGACCGGCTGGGCGCACGGCGTGCCGGATCCCGCGGTGCTCGAACGGTTCGCCACCGAAGTGATCCCGGCGGCGGAAAAACTGTGATCCGCTGACGAACGGGTGAGGTGCTGCGCCATCCGGTGCCGGCCGCCCACCCGTTCGCCGCAGCACCTCGCGGCATTCCGCCGCTGTCATTGTCTCGGTTCCGAATCGACTCCGCCGACGTTCCCGGCGTGCTGTAACGACGGCCGGGTGCGAATCGACCTGCCCTACGCAGATCGCGCACACGAGTCGGAGGAGCCCGGTACATGACCACATGTCGACTCTGCGGTTCGGAAAGAACCGCCAGCGTGGTCGACCTCGGCGCGACCCCGCCGTGCGAACGGTTCCTGACCGCCGCGCAGCTGGCCGAACCCGAACCGACTTTCCCGCTGCATCTCGAAGTGTGCACGGAATGCTGGCTCGCGCAGCTCCCGCCGTTGCTCGACCCGGCCGACACTTTCACCGATTACGCCTATTTCTCGTCTTTTTCCACCTCGTGGGTCGAGCATGCGAAACGGTTCACCGACGCCGCGGTCGAACGGCTCGGGCTGACCGACCGGTCTTTCGTCGTCGAGGTCGCCAGCAACGACGGATATCTCCTGAAGCACGTCGTGGAGCGCGGAATCCGTTGTCTCGGCGTGGAACCTTCGGTGAACGTCGGGCAAGCCGCCCGCGAGGCCGGGGTGCCGACGCACACCGCGTTCCTCTCCGAGGACACCGGCCGGGAGGTGCGCGCCGAACACGGTTCGGCGGACCTGGTCGTGGCGAACAACGTCTACGCCCACATTCCGGACATCCGCGGGTTCACCCACGGGCTGCGCGCGCTGGTCGCGAACGACGGCTGGGTGTCGATCGAGGTGCAGCATCTGCTCACGCTGATCGAGAAGAACCAGTACGACACGATCTACCACGAGCATTTCCAGTACTACACTGTCGAATCCGCGCGGCGGGCGCTGGCGGGCGGCGGGCTGACCGTGGTCGACGTCGAACTCCTGCCCACGCACGGCGGGTCGATCCGGCTCTGGGCGCGGCCCGCGGCGGCCGCCGGGGAGCCGAGCGCGCGGATGACCGACGTGCTGGCGCGGGAGAAGGCGGCCGGGCTGCACGAGCTGTCCGGCTACGCCGAATTCGCCGACCGGGTCACCCGCGTCCGGCTCGAATTGCTCGAATTTCTCCTCGCCGCCCGCAAAGCCGGGAAAACGGTCGTCGGGTACGGGGCGCCCGGCAAGGGCAACACGCTGCTCAACCACTGCGGCATCCGCCCGGACCTGCTGGCCTACACGGTGGACCGCAATCCGTACAAGCACGGCCGGTTCACGCCGGGCACCCGGATCCCGGTCGTGGAGCCGGACCGGATCGCGGCCGACCGGCCGGACTACGTGCTCGTCCTGCCCTGGAACCTGCGGGACGAGCTGACCGAGCAGCTTTCCTACGTCGGCGCGTGGGGCGGCAAGCTCGTCTTCCCGATTCCGCGCCTGGAAATCGTCGAGGTGGCAGTGAAGTGAAGGTCGTTCTGTTCTGCGGCGGCTACGGAATGCGGATGCGCAGCAGCGAGGCGTCCGACGTGCCCAAGCCGATGGCGATGGTCGGGCCGCGCCCGCTGATCTGGCACGTGATGCGCTACTACGCGCATTTCGGGCACACCGAGTTCGTGCTGTGCCTTGGCTACGGCGCGCACCACATCAAGGACTTCTTCCTGCACTACGAGGAAACGACGTCCAACGATTTCGTGCTGCGCGGCGGGAAACCGGAACTGCTGTCCACCGACATCGCCGACTGGACGATCTCCTTCGTGCAGACCGGCATCGAGTCGCCGATCGGCGAACGGCTGCGCCGCGTGCGCGACTATCTCGACGGCGAGGAGATGTTCCTCGCCAACTACGCCGACGTCCTCACCGACGCGCCGCTGGACACCATCGTCGAGCGGTTCGCCAGCAGCGACGCGGGCGCGTCGATGCTCGTCGTGCCGCCGCAGTCGTCGTTCCACTGCGTCGAGATGGACGAGGGCGGCCGGATCGGCGCGATCACACCGGTCAGCGAGCTCCCGCTGTGGGAGAACGGCGGCTACTTCGTGCTGCGGCAGGAGGTTTTCGACCACATCCCGGAGAACGGCGATCTGGTCGCCGACGGCTGCGGCGAACTCGCCAAGCGCGGCCGGCTGCTCGCCTACCCCTATCGCGGGTTCTGGAAGCCGACCGACACGGTCAAGGAACGCTACGCACTCGACGCCGCTTACACGCACGGCGACCGGCCGTGGGCGTTGTGGGAACGCGAAAAGGTGCACTCGTGATCCGCCTCGGTGCCGAGGTGAGGAGCATCGTCGTGCTCGGCGCGCACTGCGACGACATCGCCATCGGGGCGGGCGGCACGCTGCTGGAAATCTGCGGGCAGCGCCCCGGGCTTCAGGTCGACGCGCTGGTGCTGTCCGGCGGCGGCACCGACCGGGAGACCGAGGAACGCGCCGCGCTGGCCGCCTTCTGCCCGGGAGCCGAGCTGAACGTCACGGTACTCAAGCTGCCGGACGGACGGCTCCCCTCGCACTGGGAGGAAGCCAAGAACGCCCTGGAGGACCTCCGCCGCCGCACCGATCCGGAGGTCGTCTTCGCGCCCCGCACCATCGACGCGCACCAGGACCACCGCGGGCTCGCGCAGCTCGTTCCCACGGTGTTCCGCGGGCATCTGACGCTGGGCTACGAGATCGTCAAATGGGACGGGGACCTCGGCCGGCTGCCCGCGTACTCGCCGATGTCCGACGACGTCATGCAGCGCAAGATCGAACTGCTGCACCAGCATTACGGCTCGCAGCGGCACCGGCCGTGGTACGACCGCGAGGCGTTCCTCGGCCTCGCGCGGATTCGCGGAATCGAATGCCAAGAACGCTACGCCGAGGCGTTCGAGACGAACAAACTCGTCATCGACCTAAGGGGCTGAAGACATGCGCGTGCTGCTCACGGGGCACACGGGATACCTGGGCACGGTGATGGCTCCGGTGCTCGCCGCGGCGGGACACGAGGTCGTCGGCCTCGACTCGGGCCTGTTCGCCGCTTGTGTGCTCGGCCCGGCCCCGCGCGATCCGGTCGGGCTGGCCGTCGACCTGCGGGACGTGAAAGCCACCCACTTGCCGGGCTTCGACGCCGTGATCCACCTCGCCGCGCTGTCGAACGACCCGCTCGGCTCGCTCGCGCCCGAACTGACCTACGACATCAACCACCACGCGTCAGTCAAGCTCGCGAGACTCGCGAAGGACGCCGGGGTCTCGCGGTTCCTCTATGCCTCGACCTGCTCCGTCTACGGCGCTTCCGGCGGCGGTGGCCTGGTCGACGAGGACGCGCCCCTGCGGCCGGTGACGCCGTACGCGGAGTCGAAAGTCCGCGTGGAAGCGGAGGTTTCCGACCTCGCCGACGACGACTTCACCCCGGTGTACCTGCGCAACGCCACCGCGTTCGGCTTCTCTCCGCGGCTGCGCGCCGACATCGTGCTGAACAACCTGGTCGGCCACGCCTACCTGTCCGGCGAGGTCCTCGTGCTTTCCGACGGGACACCGTGGCGGCCGCTGGTGCACGCCGACGACATCGCCCACGCGTTCACCGCCGCTCTCGAAGCCCCGCGCGAAGCCGTGCACAACAGAGCGTTCAACATCGGCACCGAGCGCAATAACGTGACGGTCGCCGAAATCGCCGAAGAGGTCGTCGCGGTGGTGCCTGGCGCCAAGCTGCGGATCACCGGCGAGGCCGGGGCCGACCCGCGTTCGTACCGGGTCGATTTCTCCCGGTTCCGCGACGCGGTCCCGGCGTTCGACTGCAAGTGGGGCGTGAAAGACGGTGCGCTGCAACTGTTCGACGCCTACCGCCGCAACAGCCTCACCCAAGAACAGTTCGAGCGCCGCTTCACCCGGCTGAACTGGTTGAGCGACCGGCGGGCCGCCGGTGCCGTCGACGCCACCCTGCGGCACGCCTGATGCGCACCGGGCCCGAGATGCACGCTCTGGTGGAACGGTTGTACCCGTTCTGCCGGAGCATCACCGGCGACGGCGTACGGCAGACCCTTGCCGTCATCGGCGAGCACCTCCCGCTCGACCGGTACGAGGTGCCCAGCGGCACCGAGGTGCTGGACTGGACCGTGCCGCCGGAGTGGAACATCCGCGACGCCTTCGTCGCGGATTCCTCCGGACGGCGGGTGATCGACTTCCGGAAGTCGAACCTGCACGTGGTCGGCTACAGCGTCCCGGTCGACCGAGTCGTCAGCCTCACCGAGCTGCGCACGCACCTGCACACGCTGCCCGAGCAGCCGTCGCTGATCCCGTACCGCACCAGTTACTACTCCCCCACCTGGGGTTTTTGCCTCGCCCAAGACGTCCTCGACACGCTGCCGGACGGCGACTACCACGTCAAAATCGACTCGACGCTCGCCGACGGCCACCTCACCTACGGCGAGCATGTCGTGCCGGGCGAGGTGTCCGACGAGGTGCTCGTCTCGTGCCACCTCTGCCATCCGTCGCTGGCCAACGACAACCTCGCCGGCATCGCGGTCGCCGTCGCGCTCGCGCACGCGCTGGCCGGAGAAAAGCCGTACTACACCTACCGGTTCCTGTTCATGCCCGGCACGATCGGCGCGATCACCTGGCTGGCGCGCAATTCCGAGCGCATCGAGCAGGTCAAGCACGGCGTCGTGCTGGCCTGTGCCGGAGACCNCGGGGACGCCGACATCGACCGCGTCTTCGCGCACATCCTCAAGGACAAACCGCACGAGATCCGCGAGTTCTCGCCGTACGGCTACGACGAGCGCCAGTTCTGCTCCCCCGGTTTCAACCTCGGCGTCGGCTCGCTCACCCGCACGCCGTACGCGGGCTACCCGGAGTACCACACTTCGGCGGACAACCCGTCCTTCGTCGACCCGGATTCGATGGCCGACACCCTCGACACGCTGCGGACGGCGCTTTCCGTGCTGGATCGCAACCGGCGCTACGTGAACCTCAGCCCGTACGGCGAACCGCAGCTCGGCAAGCGCGGACTGTACGACTCGCTCGGCGGGCGCAGCGACGCGAAACAAGCGCAGCTGGCCATGCTGTGGGTGCTCAGCCTCTCGGACGGCGACCACAGCCTCCTCGACATCGCCGAACGGGCGGACCTGCCCTTCGGTGCCGTGGCCGCGGCGGCCGATGCCCTTCAGGCCGCCGGACTGCTGAAGGAGTGAGGCCATGCCGTCGATCCTGCGTTCGCGAGCCGTCCGCGCGATGGCGGGACGGCTCAGCTGGGGCCTCGGGGACCAGGCCGTTTCGAGCCTGACCAACTTCGTGGTCGGCCTTTACGTCGCGCGCTCGCTCGGCGCGACGGCGTTCGGCCTGTTCAGCATCGCGTGGGTGACCTACGGCGTCCTTCTCAACATCTCCCGCGGCCTCGCCACCGACCCGTTGATGGTGCGCTTCTCCGGCGTCGCCAGGGCGAGCTGGCGGGCCGCGGTGGGCCAGGCCGTCGGGACGGCGTTCGTGGTGGGCGTCGCTTCCGGTGCGGTCAGCGTCCTTTTTGGACTCCTGGTGGGCGGGGCGCTCGGCGGGGCGTTCGTGGCGCTCGGGGTGGTGCTGCCGTTCCTGCTCGTCCAGGACGCCTGGCGGTTCGGGTTCTTCGCGCAGGGCACTGGGCACAAGGCGTTCCTCAACGACGGAATCCAGGCCGTCGCGTTGTTCCCGGCGCTGGTGCTGGCCGCGCGTTACGACACCGTGGTCGCGTTCCTGCTGGCCTGGGGCTGTTCGGCCGGGGTCGCGGCCGCGTTCGGCTGGGTGCAGACGAGCGTGCTGCCGCGGCTCGACGGGGTGCGCGAGTGGCTGCGGGAGCACCGTGACCTCGGCGTGCGCTATCTCGTGGAGAACGTCAGCAACAGCGGTTCGTCGCAGCTGCGGGCGTACGGGCTGGGCGCGATTTCCGGGTTGGCCGCGGTCGGCACGGTGCGCGGGGCGGAACAGCTGCTCGGCCCGTTTCTCGCGCTGCTCATGGGACTTTCCCTCGTCACTGTCGCCGAGGGGGCGCGGGTGCTCCGGCAGTCGCCGCATCGGCTGTGGCACTTCTGCGTGGTACTCGGCGCCGCGCAGGCGGCAGCTGCCCTGATCTGGGGACTCGGACTGTGGTTCTTCATCCCCGACGACGCCGGCCGGTTCGTGCTCGGTTCGCTCTGGGACAGCTCGTCGCCGCTGGTCCCGGCGGTCACGATGGCGGTCGTCGGCGCGAGCTTCACCACCGGCGCGACGGCCGGGTTGCGTGCGCTCGGGATGGCGCGGCGGAGCTTGCGGTCGCAGCTGATCTCGTCCGCGTGCTACGTCGTGTTCGGCCTGATCGGGGCCGTGCTCGGCGGCGCGGCCGGTTCGGAGTGGGGCGTCGCGGCCGCCACGCTGACCGGTTCGGCCGTGTGGTGGTGGCAGCTGCGCAGCGCGCTGCGCGACCACTTCGCGGCGGCCGTCGAATTTCCCGCCGCGTCAGGTTCATTCAGCCAAGCAGAACTCCATTCGGCCTCCGAGGAGATGAAACCGGCATGAGCACGGTCCCCCGGCTGACCATCGGTCTGCCCGTGTACAACGGCGAGGAATTCCTCAGCGAAGCACTCGACGCGCTGCTCGGACAGACCTACGAAGACTTCGAACTGATCATCTCCGACAACGCGTCTCAGGACGGCACGGAAGAGATCGCCCGGAAGTACGCTCAGGAGGACTCGCGGATCCGGTATCTGCGCCAGCCGCGCAACATCGGCGCGACCCCGAACCACAACAGCCTGCTCGACCAGGCGCGCGGCGAGCTGTTCAAATGGGCCTCGCACGACGATCTCTACGGCCGGGAGCTGCTGGCCAAGTGCGTTGAAGCGCTCGACGCTCGGCCGGAGATGATCCTCGCGCATTCGCACCAGGCGATCATCGACGAGAACGGCGCGGTGACAGTGCCGCTGGACTACCGGCACCAGACTGACGCGCCGCGGCCGTCGGTGCGGTTCAAAAGCCTGCTGTTCGAGCCCGGCGGAGACGATTTCTACGGCGTGCTGCGCACCGAGGTGCTGCGCAGGGTCACTCCGATGGACAGCTACCACCACGCCGATCGCACGTACGTGGCCGAACTGGCGCTGCACGGGCCGTTCTATCAAGTGCCTGAGCTGCTGTACTTCCGCCGCGACCATCCAGACCGGGCGGAACGCGCGAACCCGAGCAAACGCTCCCGGTGCGCGAATCTCGATCCGAAGCGCGGCAACGCGGTCACGAACCCGACCGCGCGGCTGCTCGCCGAGTACGTCTGGGGTTTCGTGCACGGAATCCGCTCCGCGCCGCTGTCGTCGGGAGAACGCCGCGCCTGCTACCTCGCCCTGGTCGAATGGTTTGCCAGCCGGGCCCGGCCCGGTGGCGGCGGGGAACGCGTCGAGGACCGGGCTCCGGTGCACGCGGCCGAACTCAACCTCACGGTCGACCGGGTGGTCGCGGGGCGCGAACGGCGGGTGCTGTGACTGTTCGAGTCGGCGTCTTCGGACTGCTCGGTTCAGGCAACCTCGGCAATGACGGTTCGCTGGAGGCGGTGCTCGGCTTCCTGCGAGCCGAACATCCGTACGCGAAGGTGTCCGCGTTCTGCGGCGGGTCGGACACCATCCGCGCGCGGTACGGGATCCCGGCGGTGCGGCTGAACTGGTACAGCGGCGAATACCGGCCCGCTTCCGGGCTGCGGTCGATCGTGGTGAAAGCTCTCGGGAAGGTCATCGACGTCTTCCGGACGGCGTGGTGGGTCCGGCGGCAGAACGTGGTGATCGTTCCCGGCATGGGTGTGCTGGAGGCGACGCTTCCGCTGCGACCGTGGGGATTTCCGTACGCGCTGTTCCTGCTCTCGCTGTGCGGGCGGCTGGGGCGGACGAAGGTCGCACTGGTCAGCGTGGGCGCCGACCGGATCCGGGTGCCGGCGACGCGGTTGCTGGTGCGATCCGCGACGCAGCTCGCGACGTACCGGTCCTTCCGCGATGAGCTGTCGCGCTCGGCGATGGCCGACATGGGTGTACGGGTGACGAACGACCGTGTGTATCCCGATCTTGCCTTCGCCCTGCCGACGCCCGCCGCGGTGGAGGATCCGCGTGCCGTTGGCGTCGGCGTGATGGCTTATTACGGCGGCAACGACGACCGTGCCCGCGGCGAGGAGATTTACCGGGCGTACGTGGACGCGATGACGGAGTTCGTGCGGTATCTGGTCGAGCAGGAGCGTCCGGTCCGGCTCTTCATCGGCGACCGGATCGACCGCGAGGTGGTGCAGGAGATCGTCGAGACGGTCGACTCGCCGCTGCTGTCCGCGGCCGTCCCCGGCACGCTCGGCGAGCTGATGCGCGCGATGGCCGAAGTGGGCACGGTCGTGGCTACCCGGTACCACAATGTGTTGTGCGCGTTGAAGGTCGGGCGGCCGACGGTCGCCATCGGCTACGCGAAGAAGAACGACGTGCTGATGGCCGAAATGGGGCTCGGCGAGTTCTGCCAGGAGGCGCGCGCGATCGATGTGCCGCGGCTGATCGGCCAGTTCGAGGAATCGCAGCGGCGCGCTCCGGAGCTGAAGGCGGAACTCGCCGCTCGCAACGAAGCCCGCAACCAGCAGTTGAAAGACCAGTTCGCCCTGTTGTCGAGGACACTCATTCCCGCGGAGGTGTCGTGAAAGCCGTTCCCGTGCCGTCGATTTCCGGCGTGTGGCTCTTTCAGCCGACACCGCACCGAGACGATCGCGGCTTCTTCTCGCGGACCTTCGACGCCGGCGTCGCACGGTCGGCCGGCATCGATCCGGACGGGTTCGCCCAAGACAGCGTGTCCCGCTCGGTACGCGGCGTCGTGCGCGGGATGCACCTGCGGTCCGGGGCCGGCGAGGCGAAGCTGGTGCGTTGTTCGTACGGAGAGGTGTTCGACGTCGTGGTCGACCTGCGGCCGGGATCGCCGACTTTCCGTGCCCTGGAAACGTTTCGCCTCTCAGGCGACACCCAGGAGAGCATCTATGTCCCGGCCGGCTGTGCACACGGTTTCCAGGCGCTGAGCGAGGTCGCCGACGTGTCGTACCGGATCGACCGCGCGCACGACCCGTCCGAGGACGTCGCCATCGCGCACGACGACCCGGAGCTCGCCATCCCGTGGCCGCTGCCCGCGGCTTTGCTGTCCGAACGCGACGCGTCGGCTCCTTCACTGGCCGATGCCTTGAGGTGACCCGTCATGGACCTGCCCCTCTCCCGGATCGCGAACGAACGCCTGCACCGCGCCATCCCCGGCGGTGCGCACACCTACGCCAAAGGCGAGGACCAATACCCGGAAAATCTCGCGCCGGTCATCTCCCACGGCCGCGGTGCCTACGTCTGGGACGTCGACGGCAACCAGTACCTCGAATACGGTTCCGGCCTGCGCGCGGTCAGCCTCGGCCACGTGCATCCGCGGGTGACCTCGGCCGTGCGCGACGTGCTGGAGCGGGGCAACAACTTCGTTCGTCCATCCATTGTGGAGCTTGAAGCGGCGGAACAGTTCCTGGAGACGGTGCCGACCGCGGACATGGTGAAGTTCGCGAAGAACGGCTCCGACGCGACGACCGCCGCCGTCCGGCTCGCCCGCGCCGCCACCGGACGGCCGCTGGTCGCCCAATGCGCCGACCACGCGTTCTTCTCCACCGACGACTGGTTCATCGGCACCACCCCGATGTGCTCCGGAGTTCCCGCCGCGACGATGGCGATGACGGTGCCGTTCCCGTACGGCGACCTCCCGGCGGCCGAGCGGATGCTGCGGCAGTTCCACGGGCAGGTGGCGTGCCTGATCCTGGAACCCACCAAGGGCGTGGACCCGCCCGAGGGCTACCTCGCCGGGCTGCTCGAACTCGCGCATCAGCACGGCGCGCTGGTGATCTTCGATGAGATGATCACCGGGTTCCGCTACTCCGAGCACGGTGCACAGGGACTGTACGGCGTAACGCCGGATCTCTCGACGTTCGGCAAAGCGCTCGGCAACGGCTTCGCGGTCGCGGCGTTGGCCGGCCGACGGGACTTGATGGAGCTGGGCGGCCTACGCGATTCGCGGGACCGGGTGTTCCTGCTGTCGACGACGCACGGCGCGGAGACCCCCGCACTGGCGGCCGCTATGGCGGTAATCGAGGTCTACGCGGCGGAGGACGTGACGGCTCGGCTGCACGCGCTCGGGGCGCGGCTGGCTGCCGGGGTGAGCGAGGCAGCGGCTGCGCACGGGGTCAGCGAGCGGGTGCTGGTGCGGGGGCGGGACAGCAATCTGGTGTTCGCGACCCTCGATGGGGATGGCGCTCCGTCGCAGGAGTACCGGACGTTGTTCATGCGGCGCTTGCTGGAGAACGGGGTACTGGCTCCGTCCTTTGTGGTCAGTGCGGCGATGACGGAGCAGGACATCGACCGGACCGTGGAAGTGGTCGCGTCGGCCTGCGTGGCGTACCGGAAAGCGCTGGAGGCCGGGGATCCGTCGCCGTGGCTGGGCGGGCGTCCGGTCAAGCCGGTGTTTCGCCGAAAAGCCTGACCCGCACCGAGAGCAGAGCCGACGGAACGGTCAACTGCCAGCCGCGCTCGTAGGCGGCAGCGAAACCCTCGTCGCCAAGTTCGGTGCGGGAGCGGGCGCTCAGCGCGCGGATCTGCAGATCGGTCCGGTCGTGCGCACCGCGCAGCCTGGCCGCCGCGCCGAGCAGGGCGGCCGCGTCTCGGTAGCGCCCGTACAGCGCGGCGACACCGGCTACAGCCACTGCCACCATCGCCAGGATCGGCATGTCCGAGCTGTCCACCGCGGCGAGGTACGCCCGGCTCAGCGCCGCTTCGGCCCCTGGTCCGTCGCCGGTCTCGAGGCAGAGCGCACCGCGCGCCACGGAGATCAGGGCCTGATTGTGGCCGCCGCCGGACTGCGGGTGTTCCGACAGCCCGGCCTCGACCGAATCGAGCAGCTCGCGGGCCCGGTCCAGATCGCCGATCCGCACCCACAGGCCAGCTTCCAGCGCGTCGGTCAGGATCCCGAGTTCGGGAGAGGACACGCGCTCCCGGTTGGCGGCGATCATCCCGGCCGCCCGCGCGGTTTCGCCGCGCCGGACGTGCAGGTCGATCGAACGCAGGTTGAGGAAGACCTCGTCGCTGACGCTGAGCGAGCCGAACTCGCGGGCCAGCGTCCTGGCCTGGGCCAGATCGGCCAGCCCGCCGCCGAGATCGCCGTCGTACTGCCGCAGCAGCGCGCGCAGCGGCAGTGCGGTGGCGAGACCCCAGCGGTCGCCGGCCCGGCCGAAGATCTCCAGCGCGGCGGCGACGTCGCCGCGGACCTGGTCGAAGTGACCCGCGTTCTCCGCGAACTGAGCCCGGAACAGGGACGCCAGCCCGGATAGCCATTCGTCCGGTCCGTCGATGAACCGCTGAACGGTCTCCGGCGACGCGCTCGTCTCCGGGATGGTGGCCAGCCGGAGCGCGACCAGCGCGCCGGCGAAGGACGGCAGCTCCGGCCGGTCGGCGAGCGCCCGCAGGTGCTCGCGCCAGTCGGCGGGCGGGGCATAGGCGGCGAACCGGTTGATCAGCAGCACCTGCTCGGCGACGGCGCGCAGCACGCTCGGCTGCGCGCCCGGCGTCGAAACCGCCTCGCCGAGCCAATGAACCGCGTCGGTGTGGCTGCCGAGCATCTGCCAGTACCAGGTCAGGTTCACCGCGAGCCCGATCGCGCCGTCGGCGTCGCCGGTGTCGCAGAGGTGGCGCAGGGCGGCGAGCACGTTGTCGTACTCGCCGCGGAGCACCCGCAGCGCGTCCAGCTGCCGAGGGCCGCGCAGCAGCGGGTCGTTTTGGGCGACCAGACCTGCGAAGTACTCGGCGGCGAGGTCCCGCACGCTGGTCCGGAGTTCTTGTGCGGCAAGGCTTTCCAGCCCGTATTCGCGGATCGTCTCCAGCATCCGGTACCGGCCGGTGTCCGGGACGAGCCGCAGCAGCGACCGGTCGACCAGGTCCGCGAGCAGATACGGGATCTCACCGGGCGGCACCGCGGCGTCCGCGCAGACCGCGGCGGCCGAGTCCCGGGTGACTCCGCCGGGCAAGACCGAGATTCGTTCCGCGACCGTGCGCTCGTCCGGGCTGAGCAGCTCCCAGCTCCACGCGATGACCGCGCGCAGCGTGCGGTGCCGAGGGAAGGCGGTCCGGCTGCCGGTGGCGAGCAGCCGGAACCGGTCGGACAGACCGGCCGCCAGGTCTGGCAGGGCAAGCGTGCGCAGGCGGGCCGCGGCCAGTTCCAACGCCAGCGGCAAGCCGTCCAGGCCGCGGACCACCGTCGTGACGTCGGCGAGATTCGTCTGCTCCACCACGAAACCGGGACGCACGGCCGCGGCCCGCTCGGCGAACAGGCGCACCGCCGCGGTCCGCCGGGCCGGTTCGACCTCCGCGTCCGGCTCGGGCAGGGCGAGCGGGCCGAGCGGCACCAGCGCTTCGCCGTCGACGGCCAGCGGTTCACGGCTGGTGGCCAGCACCCGAAGCCCGGCGCACCGGGACAGCAGCGCCTCCACCAGCTGGGCCACGGCGACGACGAGATGCTCGCAATTGTCCATCAGCAGCAACCGTTCCCGGCCGCCGAGCTGGTCCGCGAGCACGTCCAGCTCGGCACCCTCGACCCGCGTCCTCGCCTCGAACAGCGCGCCGCCGCGCATCCTGATCCCGGCCAGCACGGCCGCGCCGACCTCGGCCGGTTCGGAGACCGAAGCGAGGTCGATCAGCCAGGCGCCGCCCGGGTACTCGTGACGGCGGGCGGCTTCCAGCGCGAGCCGGGTCTTGCCTGCTCCGCCGGGGCCGAGCACGGTGATCAGCCTGCCGGCGGCGAGCAGTTCGCCGATCCGGGCGAGGTCGTCGTCCCGTCCGACGAAGCTGGTCAGCGCCGCCGGGAGGTTGCCCGGGCTTCCCGTGGGAACCGCCGCGACCGGGTTGCGCAGCAGGCGCAGATGCCGCTCTCGCAGTGCGGTGCCTGGGTCGGTGCCGAGGGTCTCGGCCAACGCCTCGCGGATCTGTCCATAACAAGCGAGCGCGTCGGCTTGGCGGCCTCGTGCGGCCAGCGCGTCCATGAGCAGCGCTGCCGCCCGCTCGTGGACCGGGTGCTCAGCGAGCAAGCCGGACAGCCGGGTGGCAGCCGCCTCGACGCGGCCCAGCGACAGTTCGGCGTCGGCGAGATCAGCCACCGCTTCGACGGAGACCTGCGCGAGCCGGGTCGCGGCGGCTACCGACACCGCGGCGACGGCCGCTGGCTCGGCGCGGGGCTGGTCGCCCCACAGCGCCACGGCCTCGCCGAGCACGTCCGCGGCGGCCGACAGACCGCCGGTGCGCAGATAGTCCCGGCCAGCGGCGATGAGGTGTTCGAACCGCACCACGTCCACGTCCGCCGGAGCCACGTCCAGCCGATAGCCGCCAGCGGCCTGTACGACGACGTCCGCCGAACCGAGCATCCGGCGCAGCCGCGAGACGAGGGCCTGCAGAGCGTGTGCGGGATCGGCGGGCGGGTCCTCGGCCCAGATCGCATCGACCAGGACTGCGGGCTCGACCGTGCGCCCTCCGGCGAGCGCCAGCCGCGCGGTCAAGGCTTGCAACCGCGGGCCGGGGACGGGCAGGACGGCATCGCCGCGAGACACCTGCACAGTGCCGAGCAGCGTCACGCGTAGCGGGACAGCAGCCACCCTTCGATCTTCCCGTGTCGGCCCGATGGCCGCCTGAGCCGGGGTGTGCGCGCCGTGTGCGCCTCGTGTGAGCGGCGGCGGGCAATCTCGGGCTCACCACACAGAAGAAGGGGTTGTCATGCATGACGTAGTGATCGCGGGAGCCGGGCCGGTCGGCCTGTTCCTCGCCGGTGAACTGGCGCTCGCCGGCTGTTCGGTGCTGGTCCTGGAAAAGGAGGCGGACCCGCATTCCCCGTGGCGGAAGATGCCGCTCGGGATGCGGGGGTTGTCGGGCGGGTCGGCCGAGGCGTTCTACCGCCGCGGAATGCTGCGCCCGCTGCTGGCCGAGTCCGGCCTGGCCCCCGCCGAGGAAGAGCAGGTGCGCCCGAGCTGGGTCGGCCATTTCGCCGGCACTCCCCTCGACCCGGCCGACGTAGACCTCTCCGCGCTGCCCTACCGGCTGCCCAGCCCGGCCCTGGACGGCATCATGACCAGCCTTGAAGCGGTCGAGACGGTGCTGGCCGAACGGGCGGTCAAACACGGTGCCGAGATCCGGCACGGCGTCCAGGTCTCCGGTCTCGTCCAGGACGACGAGGGCGTGCTCGTCCGCGACGGCGACCACGAGTACCCGGCTCGCTGGCTCGTGGGCTGCGACGGCGGACGCAGCACGGTGCGCCGGCTCGCGGGCTTCGCCTTCGTCGGCACTGAGCCGCAGCTCACCGGGTACGTCGCGCTGGCGACGTTCGCCGATCCCGGCGAGCTGACTCCTGGCTTCAATCTGACCCCGGCGGGCATGTACCTCACGATGCCCACGCCCGGCCACTTCGGCGTGCTGGACTTCGACGGCGGCACGTACGACCGTTCGCAGCCCCTGACCCGCGAGCACCTTCAAACGGTGCTGCGCCGAGTCTCCGGCACCGACGTGACGCTCGACGAAGTGCACCTCGCCTCCAGCTTCACCGACCGGGCACTGCAGACGACCGGATACCGGCGCGGCCGTGTCCTGCTCGCCGGCGACGCCGCGCACATCCACTCGCCGCTGGGCGGGCAGGGGCTCAACCTCGGCATCGGCGACGCCATGAACCTGGGCTGGAAGCTCGCGGCGACCGTGCGCGGGGCCGCGCCGGACGGTCTGCTCGACACCTACGTCGCCGAGCGCCATCCGATCGGCGCGCGGGTGCTCGACTGGTCGCGAGCCCAGGTGGCGGTCATGCGCCCGGACCCGCACTCCCGGGCGATCCAGGCTGTGACGCGCGACCTGATGACAACCCGCGCCGGTACCACCTACGTCTTCGAGCGTGCCTCAGGACTGTCGCTCCGCTACGACCTCGGCGACGACCATCCGCTGGTCGGCCACAACGCGCCGGACTTCCGTCTCGCCGACGGCAATCGCCTCGGCGAGCTGCTGCAGGACGGCCAAGGTGTCGCCCTCGACTTCAGCGACGACGGACGGCTGCGCGACGTGGCGGAGCGTTACCCGGTCCAGTACAAGGCCGTCCCGGCGCACGACGACCTCGGTTACGACGCCGTGCTCGTCCGGCCGGATGGCATCGTCGCCTGGGCCAGCGACCGCGACCCGGACCCCGGCTCGTTCGAAAACGCCCTCACCCGTTGGTTCTGACCCTTTCGCAGAGGTGGACATCATGGAAAACCACTGGATCGCTGCCTGGGGCACCGCGCAGCAGCTGGCGACGGCGGCCGAGTCCGGCGGCGGGCCGGAAATGCCCGACGAGGCACCGCCGGACTTCGGCACCACCCCGGAAACGGTGAGCGCGCAAACCGTGCGCATGGTGGCGCGTTCGACCGTCGGCGGCACCGCCGTGCGCGTCGCCCTTTCAAACTCCTTCGGCCACCCGCCGGTCCGCATCGGTGCCGCTTTCCTCGACGGCACCCAGCTCACCTTCAGCGACCGTCCCGAGGTGGTCCTGCCGACCGGCGCGCAGATCTACAGCGACCCGGTCGAGTACCCCGTGTCCCCGCAGACTGACCTGGCTGTCTCGCTGTATCTCCCCGGCGAGAAGGTCACCCCGACGGTCCACGAGGTCGGACTCCGCACGGCGTGGCTCGCCCCAGGCGACCAAACCGCCTCGACGGACTTGCGGGACGCCACCGAGTTCCAGTCGTACCTGTGGCTCACCGGCATCGACGTGCTCGCGCCGCGCACCGCCGCCGCCGTCATCGCCTTCGGTGACTCCCTTGTGGACGGTATGGAGACCACGCCCGGCACCGACGCACCCTGGCCCTCGGTCCTCGCCCGCCGGTTCGCTTCCGATTTTCCGCCCCGCGCGGTGGTCAACATGGGCATCTCCGGCAACCGCGTCCTGCGCGAGAGCGACGGCATGGGCACCAGCGCGCTGGCCCGCTTCGACCGCGACGTGCTGGCCCGCCCCGGCGCCCGCTGGATCATCCTGTCCGAGGGCGGGAACGACCTGATTTTCGGTTCCCTGCCGGGAATGGCGGACAGCGAACAGGCCACCGCGGCCGACCTCGTCGACGGCTACCGCCTGCTGCTCACCCGGGCGCGGCTGCACGGCCTGCGGGTCGTCGGCTGCACGCTGCCGCCGATCGGCGGTTCCCCGGTCTTCACTCAAGAGTTCGAGGACGCCCGCCAGCAGGTGAACCGCTGGATCCGCGACAGCGGCGAGTTCGACGCGGTCACCGACCTGGACGCGGCGCTGCGCGACCCCGCCGAGCCGACGAAAATGCGCGCCGGGCTGGTCTCCGCCGACGGAGTCCACCCGACCGACGCCGGGCACGCGGCGATCGCCGAGTCCTTCGACCTGGAGCTGTTCCGGCACGCCTGACCAGCCGTGCGGGGAACCACACCGCGGTCAGCGGGCGGCGATGCGGTCGATCCAGCAGGCGGTGACCGGCACGATCGCCAGCGCCGCCGCGAAGCCGCCGATCGTGTCGGTCGGGTAGTGCGCGCCCAGCCCGACCTCGGCCCACGCCATCAGGAATCCGCAGACCAGGGCGAGCCCCAGCGTCCTCGCCACTGCCGCGACCCGGCCCGACCGCCCGGCCAGAACGTAAGCCCCGGTCAACGCCAGCGCGGTCGCGAAAGCGGTGTGGCCGCTGGGGAACGACAGATAACTCCCGTGAATCGTCCGGCCGGTCAGCGGCTTCAGCACCGAAGTCACCGCCACCGTCAGCCCGCAGCCGACCACCGCCAGCGCCGCTGTCCGCAGGCGGTGCGTCAGCAGGCAACCGCCGATCACCAGTACCAGGATCAGCAGCGCGCCCAGCGGTTCGCCGCAGAAGTCGATCGCCGTCGCGAAGTACCACCACGGGTCGGGCACCAGATCCGGGCCGGGCAGGAGCGGGGCGTCGAACGCGCTCGGCACCGAGTGCCCGGCGAAGCGCAGGCCCAGCGCGATCAGCGCCAGGACGCCGAGCGCGGCCAGTACCAGCGAAGGCGTGCGCAGAACGATCGGAAGCGCCCGGGGCGAGGTCTTCAGTCGATCGCGCACAGCTTCCTTCATACCGTGGAAATCGCTTCCTCGTAGCCTTCGAGCAGCCGTTTCAGCCCCACGTCCGGGGTGAAGTCCGCCTCGTACCGCTGGCGCGCGGCCTCGCCCATCCTCCGGTTCAGCTCCGGGTCCAGCACGTCGGCCAAAACCGAGGCCAGCGCCGCCGCGTCCCCGGGAGTGTGCAGCAGGCCGGTGACGCCGTCGGTGACCAGCTCCTCGAACGCTCCGTGCGCGGGCGCGACCGTCGGCACCCCGGCGGCCATCGCCTCCACCACTACGAGACCGAACGCCTCCAGCCACGTCGAGGGCACCACGACCGCCGCCGCTCGGGCGATCAGTTCCTGGCACGAAGCCCGGTCCTGGAGGCCGACGTAGGACACGGTGTCCCGTCCGGCGGCCCAGGCCGCGACGTCGTCGGACAGCGGCCCGGTCCCGGCGATCAGCAACGGCAGCTTGCCGGAATACTGCTCCCACGCCGCCTTGAGCAGCGGAATGCCTTTCTCCTCGGTGAGCCGCCCCAGAAACAGGAGGTGCTCGCCCTCGCCGCTGCGCCGTCGGCCCTGGTCTGGGACGAAGTTGTGCTTCACCGTCATTCGCGCGGCGGGCAGGCCCGCGTCCACGAGAAGGCGGCGCTGGGCGGCGGAGATACAGAAGAACCGGGTCACGCCGGTTCGCCAGCGGTCCCGGTTGACCAGCAGGTTTACCGCCATCGGCACGGTCGCGGCGGCTGAGTCGCGGTAGCAGCCGTGCCGGACGGCGGGGACGGGCAGGCCGCCGACGCAGTCGGTGCAGATCCGGCCGTCGCGGTAGAGCGTGCCGGGCGGGCAGACGAGACCGTAGTTGTGCAGGGTCGCGACCACCGGCACCCGCGCGTCTGCGCACGCGGCCAGCACCGACGGCGACAGCAGCGGGAAGGTGTTGTGGACGTGCACGACGTCCGGCCGCTCCCTGCGCAGCTGCGCCAGCAATGCCGTCCGCGACGCGCGGTTCCACGGCACTCGCAACGGCACCAGCGCCTTGCGCGTCAACGGCATCGACGCGATGTCGTCGCTGTGCCGCTCGAACCGCCGCACGTCGATCCCGGCCGAGGTCAGCAGCGAGGCCTCGGCGTCGACCACGTTGTTCTCGCCGCTCGGCTGCTCCGACCGGTAGCGGTTGTGCACCACCAGAACCTTCACGCCAGCTTCTCCCTCGCTGGAGCCTCTCCCGTGGCCAGCAACGACGCGGCGACCGCCAGATGCAGCAGGTACGGCGACGCGTCACCGAGCCCGGCTTCGGTGTAGGACGCGGAAACGCAGTAGGCGATCAGGAAAATCGCGCACGCCCTGGCCAGCGACGGCGGCCGCAGCACCGCGATCGCGACCAGCACCAGCAGGAACGCGGCGACGATCCCGATCCCGACGAAGCCCTGCTCGTGGTAGATCGCCAGCCAGCTGTTGTCGATCGGCAGGCCGTCGTAGGACTTGTCGGTGAGGCCGACGCCGAAGAGGTACTCGAATCCGGTCCGCGGCGCGGACAGCAGCGCGTCCCACACCTTCGCGCGACCGGTCAGGCTGGAGAAATCGTCGGTGCTCTGGCCGCGCAGGAACCACGCCTGCAGCAGGCCGCCGAGCACCAGCGCGGCGAAGCCGGCCACGAGCACGATTCCAGCGAACACCTTCCGCGCCCGCGCGCTGACCAGCCCCTGCGACAGCAGCGCGACGATCAGCCCGGCGACGAGCCCGAGCGTCGCGGTGCGGGTGTGGGTGAGCAGCAGCACCCCGAGCGAAGGCACGACGACGATTAACGCGCTCTTGGCGTCCGTCCGTTTGCCGAGCCACATCAGCACCGCGAGACCCGCGATCACCGCCGCGTACTGGCCGATCTGCGGCGGCGTCAGCGGCCACACCGCGCCGGAAAGGCGGCCGCCGTAGATGTCCGGCATCGCCTTGCCCGGGGCGATCACCAGGCCGAGCACCACCGAAATCAGCACCGCGCCGAACATCCGGATGTGCGCCCGCACGAACGTGAACGACCCGTCCCACCAGCCGCTGAGCAGCCAGAGCGTCGCGACGAACACCGCGAACCGGAAGCACCGGAACAGCGCGCCGAGGCCGGATTCCAGGTCCACGCTGGCCACGATGCTCGTGAGCAGCAGGAAGGACAGGAGCATCAGGTACGCGCTCGGCCGGATCCTGACCCGCAGGTTCAGCACCAGGGCGAGCAGGAACGCGCCCATCAGCGCGCCCATGGTGACCAGCTGGATCACCGCGCGCGGCAACGGGATCACCGTCTGCGCGCCGGTCGAGCCGAGCGTGTTGAGGATCAGCAGCGCCCAAGCCGCGCTTACCGCCTTCGGTGCCGATTTCGTTTCGGCTGGCAGCGTGGCGGTCAATTCGGCCATGTCAGCCACCCCCGTTCGGCTTGTAGCTCGAATTCGCGTCCTGGTGGTACGGCGCGCTCTGCCATTCGCCGATGCCGATGATGTTGCTCATTTCCTTGGCGACGAACGACCACGGCCCGGCGTAAGCATTGTCGCGCCAGGAATTGTCCTGCTGGAACGTGATCGCCTGCTGGATCACCGCACCCTGGTAGGGCGACCAGTCCGGGTAACTGCCGAAATTCGACAGCACGCCCATCCGGCCGCACACTTCTTCGCAGCCGAGCGCCTTCGAGTTGAGCGTGAACTGGTTGTGCTGCACCACGACCCGCTGGGTCTTCCACCGGCAGTCGCCGTACAGCGGTTTCTTCGCGATCGCCGGCGCGGAACAGGTGCTGACATTCGGCACGAGTTTCGTGCACGAGCCGCTGGAGGTGTTGGCCGGGCTGTTGCAGAACCGGTCGGCGTTCTCCCACAGGATGACACCGTTCCAGTTGTCCTGCAGCAGGTTTCCGGAAATGTCCAGGTTGCTCGTGCGGGCCTTCAACCTCGGTTCGCCGCCGGACTCGGAAATGTAGATCGTCGCGGACGGGAACGGGTCGCCCCGGTCGGCGTGCGCACGGCCGTCGGGCAGATTGTTGCGGCGGAACGTGTTGTCGCGGATGATCGCGTTGTAACTGGTCTCGTAAATGATCGCGGCGCTGTCGTTGTTCTCGATCAGGTTGCCCTCGATCAGGAAATCGTTGTTGTTCGTGTCGGCCCACAGCCCGGTGCCGCGGTTGTCGTGGATCCAGTTGCCGACGACGTCCGCGCCGTCCACCGCCCAGAACTTCATGCCGCCGGTGCAGCCGCACTCCGGGACCTTGGCCTCCCAGTTCGCGGTGTTGTTGCCGGTGACCTCGGTGCCGCGCAGCACCAGCCCGGTCACCACCGCGGAGCCGGAGTAGGCGTTCAGGCCGTACTGGCCGTTGCGCCGCAGGCAGCTGTCGAGGATCTGCTGCTTCGGCCCGGCCATCAGCCCGGCCCCGTCGTTGTCCTGCACGGTCAGGTGCTGGATGACCCAGCCGGGGGCCGAATCGTGGTTGACCACGCCCTCGTCGCGCGGCGCGGTGAAGCCCTGCACGGTGAACGAGGCGAGCCGGACGTCCTTGGCCGGGCCGGCGAAGGCGTACCGGTTCTTCTCGCGCCCGTCGAACACCGCGCCCGCAGCGCCGAGGTAGACGTCCCCGTCCTTGGGCCGCACCTGGGCGTACTCGTCGTCGCTGAGCCGGTGCGTGCCGGGAGCGAGCCAGAACGTCGTACCGGCCGGGGAGTTCTTCGTTTTCGCCGACAGATCGTCCACTACCGCCGGATCCACCCGGACGGCCCCGGCGGGCGCGGTCGCCGGACCCGGCGGCAGGTGGTCGCAGACCGCGGCGACCGGCCCCTGCGGCGAAGTCGATCCGGCGGCCGGAGCGGGCACGGCCCCGGACGAGCTGCACGAAGCCAGCGCGAGCGGGAGCAGCACCCCCAGCAGCAAAGTCCTTCGCACGGTGGATCCTCTCGGCATCAGGGCAGGCGGAGCACGGTGGTCAGCGGCCCGGTGACCGGACCGGAGCCGACAAGCGTGGTGGCCGGTTCGCGACGGCCGAAGCCGGGCGAGTACCAGCCCAGCGGCGGATTCGCCTCGCCTCGGTGCGCGGTCCAGGCGAGCTGCGGCGGAAGCTCCATCGTCGCGGTACGGCCGGGCCAGGTGAGCCGCGCGGTGTTTCCGTCCAGCTCGGCATCCAGCAGCGGGCCGAGGTGGAAGGCGAGTTTGGCGGAACCACCGCCGGTCACCTCGTCGACCACGGTCAGCGTCCGGCCGGACAGCTCGACGCTACGGCGGTGCAGTGCCGGGGCGTACCCGTCGTGCTCGGCCTGCCACTGGGCCGGCGTTGCGGCGAGAGTGCGCGACTGCGCGTGCCGGGTCCACAGGAACGGCCCGCCGGAAGTCGATTGGTCGACTCCGCCGAGTTGCAGCGTGTTGTGGCCGAGCGTGGAGCGGAAGTACGCGCGCCACTCGGGTTCGCCGTGGTAGCAGTACGTTCCCGGGTCGGCGAGGAGGTCGACGCCGTCGTGCCGGACCTCGATGGACAACGCGTCGGCGTGCGCGTGCGCCGCGATGGCGAGGAAGCCGTGCGGGCCGCTGTCGCAGCGGCACCAGATCTCCGGGCCGTTGTCGCTGCGCAGGATCGTCATGCCCGCGTCGGCGAAAACCGGTTGCTGACGGGCGTTGTCGAGCTGGGGCACCCGGGAGCGCAAGGCCGCGAACAACGCGGTGCGCACGTCGTCGGCGGGCAGCTTCGGCCACCATTCCTCGCGGCCGAACAGCGCGTCGCCGGTGGCCAGCAGCGAATGCCAGCGGTCGGTATCCGGTCCGTCCACGATCAGGCCGTACCCGTCGTCGGCGTCGCCTTGCCGCGGCGGCCGACCGGAACAGTCCACAATGGCGGCGAGCGCGTCGCACATCGCGCGCAGTTCCAGCCAGGTCGAACGCGGCAGCCGTGGACCGGCTTCCAGCGCGGCGGCGAGGCCCAGCTCCAGCACGAGCCCGTGGTACTCGGTGGCCAGCTCGCGGTTCAGGCCGGAGGTGAAGGTGTTGGCCCGCAGATGAAAGTCCAGCGAGCGGATCGCGTCCGATCGCCACTGGGAAGACTCCGGGTACCAGTCGAACGCGCACGACGCCGCCAGCTGTCCGGCTGCTTCGGCCAGCACGTGGTTGTTGGCCGAAGTGCCCCGGCTCGGGAACGCCGCCAGCCACCGCTGGTGGTGCCAGATCTGCCGCAGCGCTTCGGGATTGTCCTCGAACAGCCCGGGCGCACCGGACCAGCCGTCCAGCAACCGCCGCGCCCACACCCACGACAGCAGCCGGATCCCCAGCTCGATCCCGCTCAGCCAGTGCACGCCGCGCATCGGCGGGTTGGCCGCCCACCAGGACTTCAGCTGGTCGGCCACGCGGTGCGCGTAGCGGTCGTCGCCGGTCATCCGGTACGCCGCGGCCAGCACGGTCAGGTGCTGATGCCGCGAAGGTTCCCAGATCTGCTTGATGTCGCCGATCGCGTTCTCGTCCCGGTACGGGATCTCGAACGAGTACCGGTCCCCCGGCGCGCGACGGCCGGTCTTCGGATCGAACGCCCAGTCCGGCGCGACCAGATCGTCCCGCGCCACCCCGAAGTACTCGGCGTGCCCGTCCATCAGCCGGTCCGCCGCCGCGACCAGCCGGTCCCGTCCGGTCGCTGGCGCCTCCGGCTCGGCGGGCCAGGCCGGGAACGTCCGGGTCGCGGACCAGACCGGCTGCCGCTGGGGTTCGCCGCGCCACCACTGTTTGCGCACGACGTCCCCGACGCGGCCGACGATCTCCGCCGGACCCATCGCGGACAGCCGGCGCAGGTACCAGGACGGGTCCATCACCGCTCCAACCGCACCGGCGCACCGGTTTCGAGGCTGCGGTGCACGGCGAGCGTCGCCAGCGTCGTGGAGACGAGCGAGTCGAGGCTGATCGGCATCGCGACGCCGGTCTTCAACGCGGTGATGAACGCGTCCAGTTCGGCCCGCTGACCCTTGTCGCGGGCCTTCGGCAGCCGCGAGCTGGTCCAGCGCTTGGGCCCGTACACCGAGGCGCGGACGAAATCGTCGAATTTCAGCACCTTGCCGTCGGCGAGCACTTCCAGCGTTTCCTTGGGAAACGAGGTGCTGCCGCTGGTGAGGTAGCTGATCGCCGCGGTGGAGCCGTCGGCGTAGCGCAGCAGCACCTGGAGGTCGTGGTTGCCCGGGGTGCCGGTGGCGTAGACCGAAACCGGGTCGCTGCCGAGGAACCAGCTGACCGTGTCGATGAAGTGCCCGCCCTCGCCGACGAACCGGCTGCCCTCGGAATCGGCCTGGTTGTACCAGCTGTTCGCGTCCAGCCTGCCCGCGTTGACCAGGTACCGCACCGAAGCCGGGCCGACGCGCGGGCCGAACTGGTTCTTCGCCTCGACCAGCAGCGGCGCGAACCGGCGGTTGAACCCGACCTGCAACCGGTTGTTGCCCGATTCCGCCACCGCGTCCACGACGCCGCGCAATTCCTTCTCCGACAACGCGAGCGGCTTCTCCACGAAGACCGCCTTGCCCGCCAGCAGCGCGCGCCGCGTCAGCTCGGCGTGCGAGCTGTGCCGGGTCACCACAAAGACCGTGCTGAGCTGGTCATCCTCCAGCAGCGCGGCGACGTCGGTGCTCGCCGAGACGAACCCGAACTTGCGCTTGGCGTTGGCTCCGGACAGCGCCGACGTGGTGACGACGTCAGTCAGCAGCACGCGCTCGTCCCCGGCCAGGTGCGGGAGGATCATCGACGACGCGTAGTTGCCCGCGCCGATGAACCCGATCCGCAAGTCCCGCAACGGGTTCGGCCGGGTTTCCACCGCTGCCGCCGCCGGCACCGCGGAAACCACGCTTTCGTCCTCGGCGGGCGGCGCGTCCGGGTAGCGGAACAGCACCGCGACCGCCTTCAGCTCGCCCTCGTTGAGCGCCCGGTAGGTCTCGACCGCTCTCGCGAAGTCCGCGGTGTGGCTGATCAGCGGCGTCACGTCGAGCCTGCCCCGTGCGGCCAGGTCGAGGAAGCATTCGAGGTTGCGCCGTTCCGTCCAGCGCACGTAGCCGATCGGATAGTCGCGGCCCGCCAGCTCGTAGGCCGGGTCGTACCGGCCGGGCCCGTAGGACCGGGAGAACCGGACGTCGAGTTCCTTTTCGTAGTAGGCGTTCCACGGCAGGTTCAGCGAGATCTTGCCGATGTCCACCACCCGGCCGCGGTCGCGCGCGAGCCGCGCGGCCAGCTCCACCGGATCGTTCGACGCCCCGCCCGCGGCGAGATACACCTGGTCGACGCCGTGTCCGCCGGACAGCTCGGCCACTGCCTGGTCGATCTCCCCGGACGCCGGATGCCCGCAGGCGAGCGCGCCCAGTTCCCGCGCGAGTTCGCAGCGCTGCGCATCCGGGTCCACGCCGACGACCCGCGCGCCATTCGCCACCAGCAGTTGCACGACCAGCTGTCCGATCAGGCCGAGCCCGATCACCAGCGTGAGGTCACCGAGCTGCGGTTCGCCGCGCCGGACGCCCTGCATCGCGATCGCGCCGACCGTCGCGAACGCCGCCTGCCGCGGCGAAAGCCCGGCCGGCACTTTCGCGTACAGGTTCTTCGGCACCCAGTTCAGCTCGCTGTGCAGCGCATGCTCATTCCCGGCGCACGCCACGAGATCGCCGACCACGACGTCGTCGATGCCCTCGCCGACCTGCTCGACCACACCGCACAGTGAATACCCTAGCGGCGTATAGGAATCGAGCTTCCCGGACACCTTGCGATAAGTCGCGGCGAGCCCGTTGGTCGCGACGCTCTGCATGACCTTCGCGACCTGGTCCGGCCGTGACCGGGCCTTGCCCAGCAGCGACATCCCAGCCTCGGAAACCTTCATCATCTCGGTGCCGGTCGAGATCAGCGAGTACTGGCTGCGGACCAGCACACCGCCCGGCTTGCACGCCGGCACCGGGACGTCGAGCAGGGCCAGTTCGCCGCTCTTGTAGTTCTGCACTACCTGTTTCACTGGACTCCTAGCCGCTCGCCGCGGAGGGCCCCGCGGTACCAGTACTCAAGGGTCAGCACGTGCCAAAGATGTTTCGCGCGGTCCTCGCGCCCGGCGGCGTCCTCGGCCACCAGCCTGCGCAGGGCGTCGCGCTGCAGGAATCCGGACTCGACCAGTACGCCGTCTTCGATGACCTCCCGCACCAGCGGCGCGAGGTCCCGGCTCATCCACGCCCGCAGCGGCGCGCTGAACAAGCCCTTCGGCCGGTACACGATTTCATCGGGCAGGATCGCCGTGGCCGCCTTCTTCAACGCCACCTTGCCTTGGCGGCCGGCGATCTTCTCCCGGCCAGGAACCTGGAACGCCGCCCGGACCACCTCGACGTCCACAAAGGGCGTTCGCACCTCGGTGGAAGCGGCCATGGTGGACCGATCGGTGTAGGTGAGATTCAAGCCGGGCAGGAACATCCGCGCGTCGGCGAGACACATCCGGTTCACCTGGTCGGTCAGTTTCGTGTCGTAGTAGATGTCGGCGTGCTCGGTGAGCACATCATCCACTTCGGACTGAAGATCCGGTGAGACCAGGTCGAGCAGTTCGGCCCGGTCGTACATGGTGTAGCTGCGCCGGAACGCCGTTTCCTCCGGAAGGTCCGCGAAGGACAGGAACCGCTTCGCGAACCGCACCGACCGGTAGCCGCGGGTGGACGACGCGACCGGCAGCCGGCCGACCGCCGCCCCGATCGCCCGGCGAGCCACCCCGGGCACCCGTCGGTAGCGCAACGCCAGCAGATTCGCCACATGCTTGCGGTACCCGGCGAACAGTTCGTCCGCGCCCATCCCGGACAGCAGCACCTTCACGCCGGCCTCGCGGGCCGCCGTGCAGATCAGGTACGAGTTGATCGCCGCCGGGTCGCCGATCGGTTCGTCCAGGTGGTGCGTCATCCGCGGCAGCAGATCCTGCACGTCCGGCGCGATCTCGATCTCGTGCAGGTCCACGCCGAACTGGCGGGCCACGATCCGCGCGTAACGGAGATCGTCCGGCATTGCCTCGAATTTCGCGTCCTCGGGACGGAAACCGATCGTGTAAGCCGAAATTCCCGGTTGCTCGCGCGCGGCCAGCGCGGTGAGGTAGCTGGAGTCGAGACCGCCGGAGAGGAAGGTCGCCACCGGGACGTCGGACAGCAGGTGCTTGCGAGTGGATTCCTCGACGACCGCGTGCAGGTCGACCTCGCCGCGATACGCCGCGCCTTCCTCGGCGACCTCGCGGAGCGACCAGTAAGTCCCGGCGTCCGTGCTGCCGTCCGGCCGGAACCGCAGCCACGTGCCTGGCGGCAGTTTTTCCGCCTCGCGGTAGGCACAACGGCTGTCGGGGACCCAGTAGTACAGCAGCGACGCGATCATCGCCGCCTGATCGACGTTCAGGGTGTCGCCGAGTTCGCGAGCCAGCGCTTTCAGCTCCGACGCGAACACGACCCCGCCTCCGCGCCGCACGAAGAACAACGGCTTGATGCCCAGCTGGTCCCGCACGAGGACCAGCTCACCGGTGCGTTCGTCGTACACCGCGAAGGCGAACATTCCGCGCAGCCGCGGCAGGCAGTCCGTGCCCCATTCCCGCCAGGCCCGCAGCAGCACCTCGGTGTCGGAGGTGCCGCGGAACCGGACCCCGGCGGCTTCGAGTTCGGCCCGCAGCTCCGGCGCGTTGTACAGCTCGCCGTTGTAGGTCAGGGCGATACCCTCGGCTGTCATCGGCTGCGCGCCCGTTTCCGACAGGTCCACAATGGACAGCCTCCGGTGTCCTAAGTGGACATCACGGTGGTCGTAGCGGCCGTCGCCGTCCGGGCCCCGGTGCGCGAGGCACTGGGTGAGCCGGTCGGTGAGCGGGCCGCCCTCCGGCCAGCTGTACGCGCCCGCGATGCCGCACATGCGCCTGGTTCCCCCTAGCTTTCCTGAACGGGTTTGAGCCGTCTCGTCGGCGCGTCCGGGTCCACCGGCGGACGGGTCCGGTCGAGCGGGCGAAACCGGCGGCCGGGCTTCACCGGCCACTCGATCGGCTTGGTTTCGTCGCGCAGCTCCAGCTCGACCACCTCGTCCTGTTTCCTCGCGACCACTGCCGCGCGCCCGCGCAACGCCGTGTGCAGCCCGTCCCAGAGCGTGCCGTCGGTGTGGTCCGTCGGATCCGGATCGACCAGCACCACGCCGAGGATCGGCACGCCGCAGTCGGCGAGCTGCCGCGCGACGGTGTGCAGCCACTGCGTGTTCGCGAACCCGGCGCGCACCACCAGCACAGTCTCCGCACCGAGCGCCGACAGGTCGGTCCACGCCGTGCCCGGGGCAGCCGTGCCGACCCCGACCCGGCGCGCCGCCCGCGCCACCGCGGGGTCACCGGCCTCGACGACCTGGACGGTCCCCTCCACCGGCAGCTTCGACACGTCCTTGCCCGGCAGGTCGTCCACGAGCACCACCGGCCCGTCCTCGGCCAGCGACCGGCCGAGTTCCACCGCCAGCTCCGCCGCGGTCGCGGCCGCGCCGATCTCCAGCAGCGACAGCGAAGCCCGGTCCTCCCGCGCCGCCCGCGCGAGCGTGAGCGCGACCCGGCTGGACTCGGTCACCGCCTTCGACCGCCGCCACAGCTTCGCCGGGCCGATCGGCTTCACGCCGACCTGCGCGATCACCGAAGCCCCGAGGTGCTGCGAAATTTCGCGGCGCAAGACCGGCCGGTCCCGGACCAACGCGGTCACCGCGGCGAACGCGAGCCCGAGTGCGAGACCCAACGCCAGCCCGACGCCGGCGGGCGTGCCGTAGGCCTTCAGCTTGGACACCGGCTCGATCGCCGGCGCGTCGACGATCTGCGTCCCGGCGATGACCTCCGGCGACCCGATCCCGGCCTGCTGCGCCTGGTTCTGCAGATCGGCGATCTTCGACACCAGGTTCGCGCGCTGGGTGTAGAGCTGCTCCAGTGCACCCGCGTTGGAGTTGCGTCCCTTCCCGACCTCAGCCGCCGCCTGGTTGTCGATGTCCGCCAGCTGCGCCTGTGCCTGATCCCGCTGCTGCAGCAACGCCTTCGAACGGCCGGTCGCGGCTGCTTGCGTGCGCTGCGTGTGGTCGGCGATGAACGCGTCCGCGAGCGCCTTGGCCTTCGCGACTGCGTCGTCCTTCGTCTTCGCCTTGACCGTCACCTGCATGACGTTGTTGGTAAGCCCGAGCCCGGCGTAATCCTTCAGGAAGTCCGACGGCGATTCGGTGCTGTTGATCCGCTTCAGCGCGGCCGCCGCCATGTTCGCCGTCGACAGCACGGCGACGTCGGTGCGCATCAGCGTGCCGCTGTCGGTCGGCGAATCGTCCGGGTGGATCACCATGATCTTCGTGACCGCGGTGGGCGGCGCGGGCAGGAAGACCGCCACCGCACCGCCGAGAATCAGCCCGGCCAGCGCCGTCGTCAGCCAGAACCGCCGCTTGCGCCGCAGCGCGACCACCAGCCGCTGAAGATCGACCAGCGGCTGGACCTGTCCCGCGCTCATCGCGCACCCGCCAGCTCGTCGGTGCGCTGCTTGGCGGCCGGCTGGTGCTTCGTCCCGCCCGCAAGATGGACTTCCCGGGCCAGCACGGCACCGAGAATTTCGTGCCCGGCGTCCGAGCAAGCCTCCGAAATCGAAACCAGTTCCCACGCGTTGCGCGAGCCGAGCGACACCACCACGAGCACACCTGCCGTTCCGTCCGGCACGATCGGTTGCGCCCCGGGCACCACCTCGATTTCGGTCACCGCGACCTCGACCCGAATCCGGTCGCCGCGCGCGGCGTCAGCGAACTGCTCCACGACCTTCCGCGCCGAGGCATCCCCGCGCGGAACAAGAATCAGCAGCCGCAGCACTCCGTCACGATCCGCGCCTAGCCGCGCGAGCACGCGGCGGTACCGCACCTCGCGTGCCGCGTCGTCCGCCGATGCCGCCACCTCCGGCAGATTCCACGGCCGGTCGTTCCCGACGGCCTTCCGCCACCACTTCGCCGGTGCGTCCGAGCCCGCCGGGATGTCGATGCTCGCCAGCACCGGAGCACCGAGCGCGGCACCGATTTCGCCTTCGGCGCGCGGCCTCCGGTCGGTCCTCGCGCCGAACAGGTAGGCCAGGATCCCGAGCACGAAGAACAACACCGCGCCGCCGACTGTCAACTGCGGGAAGGTCGGCGCGGACGGCGAAGACGGCCGTTCGGACGGGCCGAGCACGACCATGTTGCCCGCGCCGGTCGCCGCGTCCGCCGCGTTGAGGTTGTTGACCGCCTGCTCCAGCGCCGTCCGCAAGCCCTGCAACGTCGTGCGGGCTTGCACCCCCTCGACGGTGTCGCCGGTTTCCACGGACTTCGACAGATCGAGGATCCGCTGGTTGGTCTGCGTGATCTGCTGCCGCAGCGCTTCCTTCTGCTGTTGCGCCAGTTGCGCGGCCTGATCGGCGGAATTTCCGAGCAATTGCGTCGAATACTTCACGAACTCGCCCGCGACCTGATCGGCCAGCTGCTGCGAGCGCTCCGGGCTGGAGCCTTTCGCGGTAATCGTCACGACATTGCCCTGCGCGACGGACGCGCCGACCGATTTCTGCAAATCCGTCCCGCGAATCCCGAGGCCCAGCGCCGCCGACGCCCGGTCCAGCACGACCGAACTCGTCGCCACCTGCGCCTGGGTCAGCAGTTCGTCCGGCTGCCGCGGTCCCTGCAGCAACACACTGGCCTGCGCCTCGTAACCCGGCGACAACACGGCGGAAGCCCCGGCCCCGACACCCGCGCCGACCACCGCGAGCAGCAGCAACGCTCGCCATCGCCGTCGCACGACCTTCCCCGCGACGGAGAGGCGTATTGTTTCGTCACTCAAAACCAGGTCTCCCCTCACGGGCCGACGCACGGGTCATTGACCCCGTCGCGGCACCGCACCGGTTGGTTACACCATCCGGCCGAACCTTGTTCGAAACGCGACCCAGCTCAACCCAGCGCACGCTCGTACGCCTTGATCAACGCCGCCTGGGAATTGCCCCAGGCGAGCGGTCCGCGCACGCGCTGCTTGCCGCACTCGCCCATGCGTTCCCGCTGCTCCGGGTCGTCCAGAAGCACGGCGACGAGCTTCGCGAACTCCGCGACGTCGTTGGCCGGGGCGTACAGCGCCGCCTCGCCCGCCGACACCCGCGCCTCGCGCAATTCGAACGACACCATCGGTTTGCCCATGGCCATGTACTCCATGACCTTGTTCATCGTCGACACGTCGTTGAGCGGGTTGAGCGGATCCGGCGAAAGGCACACGTCGGCCGCGGACAAATACCGCAGCAGATCCTCGTCCGGCACCCGGCCGGTGAATTCCACCTGTCCGGACAATCCGAGCCGATGCGACAAGGCGACCATCTCGTCGAACGTGTCGCCCGCGCCGACGAACACCGCGTGCCAGTCGTCGCGGCCCACCTCGTCGCGCAGGGAAGCGAGCGCGCGCAGAGCGTAGTCCACGCCGTCCTGCGGACCCATCACGCCGAGGTAGCACAGCAGATTCGGCTTGCCGCGCTTGAGTTCCGGCTCCACCGGCACCTCGTGGAACCGCTCCACGACCGGCGCGCTGCGGACCACGAACACGTCCTCGGGCCGCTTGCCGCCGCGGATCCGCGCGACCTGCCGGTAGCTCTCGTTGGTGGAGAGCACGACATCCGCGGCGCGATACGTGGAGCGTTCCAACGCACAAACTCCGCGGTAAAGGAAATCCTGCCCGCGGTCGAAGCGCGACAAGTACAGTTCCGGCACCAGGTCGTGCTGATCGAAAATGACCTTCGCGCCCCGTCTTCGCAGCATCCGGGCGACGAGAAAGAGCAGATCCGGCGGGTTGCAGGCGTGCACGACATCGACCCGGCCGATCTTGCGGGCGAGCCGGACCGTGTGCCACAGCGCGGATCCGTACTCGCGCGCGTACCCGGCGGGCCCGCCGGTCGCCGCCCGCAGCGGATACCGGTGGATATGCACGCCGTCGAGCACGACCTCGGCTTCGGTGTCCCGTTTCGTGCCCTGCGGGCAAATCACGTGCGCCGTCATCCCGGCGTCGCGCAGCGTCTGGCATTCCTGCCACACGCGCCGGTCGAACGGCACCGACAGATTCTCCACGAGAATCAGCACGATCCGGTTCCGCAGGATTTCGTTTTCGGAAAAGCCTTCACCAGGCAAGGCCGACGTACCCCTCTTCCGCCCGGCGCGCCGCGGCGTCCGGGACGCGGACCAGATCGACCAGCACCGGCCCGCTGCCGTGCGGCAGAGCGGCCAGCACCTCCGGGTCCGAGGTGCCGATCAAGCACACCTCGGCGTGGTCGAGCACCTCCCGCACCGACCCGGCGAGCAGCTGGCCGAGGTGCGGCAGGCGGCTTTCGATGTACTCGCGGTTGGCCCCCATCAGCCGCGACAGGCTGACGTTGGCGTCGTGGATCTTGAGGTCGTATCCCTTGCCGAGCAACCGTTCCGCGAGTTCGACCAGCGGACTCTCGCGCAGGTCGTCGGTGCCCGGTTTGAACGACAGCCCGAACAGCCCGACCTTGCGTTTCCCGGTTCGCGCGACCAGTTCGAAGGCGCGGTGGAGATGTTCGGCATTCGACGGCAGCACGTGGGCGAGCAACGGCACCGAGACGTCCGCCTGCCGCGCGGCGTGGACCAGCCCGCGCAGGTCCTTCGGCAGGCACGAGCCGCCGAACGCGAACCCGGGCCGCAGGTACGCCGGGCTGATGTTGAGCTTGCGATCGGCCAGGAACACATCCATCACCTGGTGCGAATCGAGCCCGAGCGCACGGCAGATCGCGCCGAGTTCGTTCGCGAAACCGATCTTCACGCCATGGAAAGCGTTGTCCGCGTACTTCGTCATCTCCGCGACCGGGATCGGCACGCGGAACACGTCGCCGGGCAGCCCCTGGTACAGCTTCGCCACGACGTCGCCGCTGCCCGGATCGAACTCGCCGATCACCGTTTTCGGCGGCTGGAAGAAGTCGCGGACGCTGGTGCCCTCGCGCAGGAATTCCGGGTTCACCGCGACACCGAAGTCGACCCCCGCGGTACCGCCGCTGTGCTTTTCCAAGATCGGCACGAGCAACCCGAGACAGGTGCCGGGCAGCATCGTGCTCCGGAACACCACAGTGTGCCGAGACTCGTTGTCGCCCAATGCTTTTCGTTCTTTTAACGCAGCACCGATCTCCTCGGCGACGCGCTGCAGGTACTCGGTGGAAAGACTCCCGTTGGGCGCGGACGGCGTACCGACGCACACCAGGGAAACGTCCGTCGCGAGGATCGCTTCGGCCACCTCGGTGGTCGCCCGCAACGCACCGGACGCGACCACCTCCGCGGTCAGCTCCCCGATCCGTTCCTCGACCACCGGGGCCTTGCCGGCCCTCACGAGATCCACCTTCGCCGGATTGACGTCCACTCCGACGACCTCGTGGCCTTGTCCCGCCAGGCAAGCCGCGGACACGCACCCGACGTACCCCAGCCCGAAGACGCTGATCTTCACAACGAAACCTCCGCCCGACCGCTCGCTGCTCATTGGTCGGAGCGCGGACGGGCTTCGTTACCGGTTCCGCATAACAAGGCGGGAACCCGGTTCCTGACCCGGATTCCCGCCCTGCGCCGCCCACCGGCCCGGCGGTTACCCCATCCGGCCGTATCGGCAGGGGAATTTGCCCACGGTTATCCGAAAAGGGCAGTGATTGCCTTCCGAGGCTTCGAAAAATTCAGTGTCCGCCGACGAACGCAGTGGCCAGCTTTTCACCCGTGCTCGTGGCCGCGGCGTGGTCCTCGATCGGATTCACCGCCGAGTCCTTGAAGCACACGTAGGTGACGCCGGAGTCGGCTCCGCCATTCTTCGGGTCCGGGTTGATGCCGAGATCCTTGGCCGTCGCATACGACGCCTCGCCGATGATCTTGTTCGGCCCGGTGTCCCCGATGACCGCGTACTCGACCTTGCCGTGGTAGATCACCGCGCACGAACCGCCGCCGCGAAGGCCGGAGTTTTCGTAGTTCCAGATACTGCTCGAACCAGGGACGACGAGGTAGGGCAGCTTGGCGGCATTGAGCGGTTTCCCGTCGGATTGCGGGAAGGCGGTGTCGGGGAGGAAACAGCAGTCGGTGTTCTCGTTGCACTCGGCGGTGCGCTGGCCGTCGCAGTCGATGTCCATGTCGGCTTTCCAGAAGACCGCCTTCCCCGCGTCGCAGACCGGGACGGTCGCGCTGCCGGAGTCTTCGTCGGTTTTGTATGTGCCGGAGGAGATCTGTTTGCAGGACGCCACCCTGGCGAGAATTTGGTCCGCGGTGGGGCCCGCCTGAACCGCTTCCGTCGCGGTGGTCGCCGCGGAAGCGATCGCGGTGGGCAGGACGGCGGCGGCTATCGCCAGAATCGCGAGCAGGACGACTTTCCGCATCGACGCTCCCTGTTTATTAGGAAACTTTCCTTACGGCGGCGCGCGTTCAGGATGCCGCCGAACGGAGGCGGTCACAACCCGCCACAAGAGGGTGTTTTTTCCCGCCGAAGCAAGCAGTCCGTGAAGACTCACCCGAATCGAGGGCCCCTGCCGGAATCCAAGTCCGCGAACGAGCCCTTCCCGGACCGGCCGCGGGCGGGTTAGCGCCCAGGCCGAGACGCCCAGCGTCCGGGGAATCGACGCGGCCGGCGGCTCACTGCCTCGGCCCATCGCGAGTTCAGATCCGACCGGATCTCCGTCCGCGACCGCACCAGCGCCGCCCCGCGCACGCCGCCGACATTCGCGTACACCCGCGTCGCACCGGCCTCGCGCAAATGCGTCAGCACCCGCCGGTCGAATCGGCCCTCCGGCAGCGAAAACCGCCGCACCGGCGTCCCGCTCAGCTGCTCCAGCAACCGCGGCGCCTCGTCCAGCTCCCGGCGCACCGCGAAAGAACCGTCGAACCGCCGCCAGTCCAACCGGTCCCAGCCGTGCGACCCGACGTGCATCCCCGCGTCCACCAGTTGCCGCAGCCCGCCTCGGTCGACGTACCCGCGCTCGCCGACCCGGCCGGCCAACGGGAAGAACTCGGCGTAAAGCCCGCGCTCGACCAGCCGCGGCAACGCGATCTCGACATCTGAGGAGTTCCCGTCGTCGAACGTGAGCTGCGCTCCGCTGCCCGAAACGACGTCCAGGAGCGCGTCGAACTGCTCCACGGTGATCCACCGCTCGTCCTCGCCGGGATCGAGCGCCCGCTGGGGCTTCCCTATGCCGTGCACCGCAAAGGTGATCATCCGCGCCTCCCGTCCGAAGTACCGTACCCGATTAATCGGATTCGCAAACGGAGTAGTTACCGGCGCTTATCCCATGGTCAACAGTGCATTTCCAGCCCAGACTAAACACTCCCGCAGGAAAATCGGAATACGTCCACACTCGCAGACAGCTGCTATCTTCACACGTTTGGGTGAAGATTCAATGATTCCGTTGATAGTGCCGCCGAGCCTTCTCCCGGTTGCCGCAAGCCGCCATCGAACACCAGCGCGCGCGATTGGCCCGGCTGCGATCGAGCAGGAACAGCTGGCACTCGTCGTTGGCGCAGGCCCGCAACCGTCCAGGAAGGTCCTTTTCGAGCGCCGCCCAGTCCAAAACCGCTTCGACGGCCAACCGAGCATGCGGCGGCGCCTCCACTGACCAGTGCAGCCCTTCCGCGGATACTCCCGGAACCTGCCGCACCCCGTCGAGAAGCGGACGCAACACGACCGGCGAACTGCCCCCGCGCACGACGTCGCGCAGGAGATCTCGCGCCCGGCGCAGCAGCTCCAGCTCCGCGGCGCTTCCGTCCCCGCCGTGCTCCCGCGCCCACGGCCTGTCCAGCGCGTCCCGTTCCTCGCCGTTGATCAGCGGCCTGCTGTTGAGCAGGTCGAGCACGTCCATCGAAGCTCCTAACCAGATCGAACCCTTTGACAGGTTAACCCGGCCATGCTTCCATGGCGAGCACCTAACCAGATCAAAACATCAAAGGGGTTAGTCATGATCCAGCACCGGACGACCGCCGTCGACGGCCACGAGCTCTTCTACCGCGAAGCCGGTCCCGCCGACGCCCCCGCGATCGTCCTGCTGCACGGGTACCCGACCAGCTCGTTCATGTTCCGGAATCTCATCCCGCTGCTGGCCGGCCGCTACCGCGTGATCGCGCCGGACCACCTGGGCTTCGGCCACTCCGCCGCTCCTTCAGCCGACGAGTTCGACTACACCTTCGACGCACTCGCCGACCTCACGTCCGGCCTGCTCGACCAGCTCGGCCTGGACCGCTACGCGGTTTACGTCCAGGACTACGGCGCCCCGATCGCCTGGCGGCTCGCGCTCAAGCACCCCGGCCGGATCTCCGCGATCGTCACGCAGAACGGCAACGGATACGAGGAAGGCTTCGTCGACTCGTTCTGGACCGGCCTCTGGGCCTACGGCGCGAACCCCGGCCCGGACACCGAACCGGCCGTCCGCGCCGCACTGAGCTACGACGCCATCCGCTGGCAGTACCTGCACGGCGTCCCCGACCCGAGCCTGGTCAGCCCGGACACCTGGGAGCACGACCACGCCCGGGTTTCCCGCCCCGGCAACGACGAAATCCAGCTCGCGCTCTTCCGCGACTACCAGAACAACCGCCCGCTTTACCCGCGGCTGCACGAATTCCTGCGCACCCACGACGTCCCGATGCTCGCTGTGTGGGGCCGGGGCGACGAGATCTTCGGCCCGGCCGGTGCGGAGGCCTTCGCCCGCGACGCCGGTGACATCGAAGTGCACCTCATCGACGGCGGCCACTTCCTGCTGGAAAGCCATCTCGACGTCGTCGCGGGCTACTTGCACGGCTTCCTCGGCCGGGTACTGAAGTAGCCGGGCTGCCCGGCACCCTCGCGAACGAGCCGCCGACCCGGCCCATCCGTACCGCCACCGAGTACCCGCACACCAATCTCGACCTCACGGTGCGCAAGATCGATCCGTACGCGTCGGCTTACTTCCGGATCTCCAGCGTGCAGCACTTCGGCCCGCCGCCGGCCTTCCGCAGCTCCGAGATGTCCACATACACCGGCTCGTAACCCCGCTCGGCAAGCCGCGCGCCAAGGTCCGTCGCCTCGACCGGCAGCACCACATTGCGGCCGTCGGACACCCCGTTCAGCCCGAAGCACTCGGCGTCGGCCGCGGTGGCGAGGACGGCGTCCGGGAACATCCGGCGCAGCACGCGCCGCGAGCCCGGCGAGAACGCGTCCGGGTAGTAGCCGACCTGCGCGGTCGTCGTGTCGGTCGCTTCGGCCAGCACGAACAGCGCGGTGTCCAGGTGGTAGTAGCGCGGGTCGATCAGCTGCAGCGACACGACCGGGACGCCGAGCACCTCCTGCGCCTCGGCGTGCGCGGCCGGGTCGGTGCGGAAGCCGGTGCCGGCCAGCAGCACCCGGCCGGTCCAGGCGAAATCGCCCTCGGCCTCGTTGATCTTCTCCGGCATGGTCAGGTCGCGGTAGCCGTGTTCGAGGAACCAGCGGCGGAAGTGCTCCGCCTCGGCGGCGCGCTGCGGGGCGCGGAACCGCGAGCCGAGCACGCGCCCGTCCACGACGGTGCCCGAGTTGGCCGCGAACACCATGTCCGGAAGGCCGGGTTGCGGGTCGATCTCCTCGACGGTGTGGCCGAGGCGGCGATAGGTGTCGCGCAGCTCGGTCCACTGCGCGACGGCGACGTCCGCGCTGACCGGCTTCGAGGGGTCCATCCAGGGGTTGATCGCGTAGTCGACGGCGAAATAACGCGGCGGGCACATCAGGTAACGGCGGGGCGTGGGCACCCGCGGCGGCACAACCTCTCCCTGCATGCAACCAGGCTAAGGTGAACCTAATCTCGCAATCAATCGCTGTTCACTGCGCATATACGTGCTAAACATTGCGTGTGAACACCATCGACCAGCGAATCGTTTCCTGCCTGGTGGCCAACGCGCGCTCCAGCTACGCGGAGATCGGCAAGGTGGTCGGGCTGTCCGCGCCCGCGGTGAAACGACGCGTGGACCGGCTGCTGGAAACGGGCGTGCTGCGCGGCTTCACCGCGGTCGTCGACCCGGAGGCACTCGGCTGGGGGACCGAGGCGTTCGTCGAGGTGCACTGCCAGGGCAACGTCACGCCCGGCCGGATCCGCGCCCGGCTCGAACCGCTGACCGAGGTCGTCGCCGCGTACACGGTGTCCGGCGCGGCGGACGCGATCGTGCACCTGCGCGCCGCCGACATCCACCACCTCGAAACCGCCCTCGAACGGCTGCGCGGACTCGAAATTATCGACCGGACGGTGTCCACCGTCGTGCTGTCCCGGCTGCTGGAGAGGCCGCCGACGCCGTCGTGAGTGCAACCGCGGTTCTAACCGTGATCGCCACGCACGACCCTGCGATGCTGACCCCATGACCGACCGCATCCACAGCGAGCACGACCAGGGCGTCGCGCTGCTCACCGTCGACGCCCCGAAAAGCCGCAACGCACTCACCCTCGATCTCTCCGCCGAGCTGGCCGCCGCGGTCGCGCGCGCCGAAGCCGACGAGAGCGTGCACGCCGTGATCGTTACTGGTGCCCCGCCGGCGTTCTGCGCGGGCGCGGATCTCACCGCGCTCGGCAAGGCCGACGCCGAGGGACTGCGTTCGGTGTACGCGGGCTTCCTCGCTGTCGCGGGATGCACCCTGCCGACGATCGCAGCGGTCGGCGGTGCCGCTGTCGGCGCTGGTCTGAACCTCGCGCTGGCCGCCGATGTCCGTCTCGTGGGACCACACGCCAAATTCATCCCGCGGTTCCTCGAACTCGGTTTGCACCCCGGCGGCGGCATGACCTGGATGTCGCAACGCATCCTCGGTCCGCAGCAGGCGTCCGCGATGGCGTTGTTCGGCGAAACCCTTACCGCGGAATCCGCGGTAAAGGCAGGGTTCGCGCTGCGCTTTGTGGACGGCGACCACGACGCATTGGTCCAGGCCGCCCGCGACCTCGCCGCCCCGGCGGTCGCCGCTCCGCGCGAAGTAGTGCTGTCCACCAAGCGGACTATGCGGCAGACGAGCGGCCTGACCGAGCACGCCGCCGCGGTCGACGCCGAGCTTGCTCCGCAGCTGGAATCGCTGGCCGCACCGGCATTCGCTGAGCGATTGGCGGCGATGAAAGCGCGCATCAGCGGCCGCTGAGCACGGCCGCGCACAAATTCCCACATTCCGGGAACCCTCAACCTGGAGCAAACTGCTGGTCAGTGCCCCGCGAGCGGCAAGAGACGTGCGTCACTCCGGACGACGGGCCGATTCCCCCTACCATCGAGGGGACCCCGGCGGGCATTCGGTCTGCGCACCCCACACTTGACCGCTCTCCGACCGCGGCCAGAGGTGTGGCGAGTAACCTCGGAAGCAGGCCTCGGCGGGCTCCCCGGGGAGCCGACCCTGGCCCGCAGCACGCCGGGAGAGAGGGATTCCCTGACCCATGAGCACCAGTGCGAACGGCAGCGCGGCCGGGAACGGGCAAGGCGCGCTGACCGCGTCCCGCTCCACCGAGGTGAACAAGCTGGACCGGGTGGTCATCCGGTTTGCCGGCGACTCGGGCGACGGGATGCAGCTGACCGGTGACCGGTTCACCTCGGAGGCCGCGGCGTTCGGGAACGACCTGTCGACCATGCCCAACTTCCCGGCCGAGATCCGGGCGCCACAGGGCACCATCCCCGGCGTCTCGTCCTTCCAGGTGCATTTCGCCGACTACGACATCCTCACGCCGGGCGACCGGCCGGACGTGCTGGTCGCGATGAACCCCGCCGCGCTCAAGGCGAACGTGCGCGACGTCCCGCACGGCGGGACGATCATTCTCAACACCGACGAGTTCTCCAAGCGGAACCTGGTGAAGGTCGGCTACGAGACCGACCCGCTCGACGACGATTCGCTGACGCCGTTCCAGGTGCACCGGGTCGCCATGTCGACCCTGACCCAGGGCGCGCTCGCCGACACCGGCCTCGGCAAGAAGGACGCCGAACGCTGCAAGAACATGTTCGCGCTCGGCCTGCTGTCGTGGATGTACCACCGGCCGACCGAGGGCACCGAGCGGTTCCTGCGCGAGAAGTTCGCGAAGAAGCCGGACATCGCCGAGGCGAACATCCTTGCCTTCCGGGCGGGCTGGAACTACGGCGAGACCACGGAATCGTTCGCGACCACCTTCGAGGTCGCGCCCGCCAAGCTGGACAAGGGCACCTACCGGCAGATCACCGGGAACACCGCGCTGGCGTACGGGATCGTGGCCGCCGGACAGCAGTCCGGCCTGCAGATCCTGCTCGGCACGTACCCGATCACCCCGGCCTCGGACGTGCTGCACGAGCTGTCCAAGCACAAGAACTACGGCATCATCACCTTCCAGGCCGAGGACGAGATCGCCGGCATCGGGGCCGCGCTCGGCGCCTCCTACGGCGGGGCGCTGGGCATCACGTCCACGTCCGGGCCGGGCGTCGCGCTCAAGTCGGAGACCATCGGCCTCGGCGTGATGACCGAACTGCCGCTGGTGATCATCGACGTGCAGCGCGGCGGGCCGTCCACCGGCCTTCCGACCAAGACCGAGCAGGCCGACCTGCTGCAGGCGATGTTCGGCCGCAACGGCGAATCGCCGGTGCCGATCATCGCGCCGCTCTCGCCCGCCGACTGTTTCGACGCGGCGATCGAGGCCACCCGGATCGCGCTGAGGTACCGCACGCCGGTGCTGCTGCTGTCCGACGGCGCGATCGCCAACGGTTCCGAACCGTGGCTGGTCCCGAATGTCGCGGACTTGCCGGATCTGCGCGTGGAATTCGCGTCGGAACCCAACTCCGACAACGGATCCGGCGAGTTCTGGCCGTATGTGCGCGACCCGGAGACGCTCGCGCGGGCGTGGGCCATCCCCGGCACTCCCGGGCTGCAGCACCGCATCGGCGGGCTGGAGAAGGCCGACGGCACCGGGCACATCTCCTACGACCCGGACAACCACGACAAGATGGTGCGGCTGCGCCAGGCGAAGATCGACGGCATCGACGTGCCGGACCTGGAGGTCGACGACCCGTCCGGCGAGGCACGCGTGCTGGCGCTGGGCTGGGGTTCGTCCTACGGCCCGATCGGCGCGGCCTGCCGCCGGGTGCGCAAGCTCGGAATGCCGATCGCGCAGGCGCATCTGCGGCATCTCAACCCGTTGCCGCACAACCTCGGCGAGGTGCTCGCCCGCTACGACCGGGTCGTGGTCCCGGAGATGAACCTGGGCCAGCTCGCGCTGCTGCTGCGGGCGAAGTTCCTGGTGGACGTGCACTCCTACACGAAGGTCGCCGGCCTGCCGTTCAAGGCCGAGGAACTGCAGAACGTGTTCGCCGACATCATCGCCAACCTCGTTCCGGAGGGCGTCAAGTGACCGCCATCGATCTCGGGCTGCCGCAGTTGGGCGGCATCGACCTGGTGCCGACCACCGACGAACCGCAGAAGGCCAAGGACTACAAGTCCGACCAGGAAGTGCGCTGGTGTCCCGGCTGCGGCGACTACGTGGTGCTCAACGCCGTGCAGTCGTTCCTGCCGACACTCGGGCTCAAGCGCGAGAACATCGTCTTCATCTCGGGCATCGGCTGCTCGTCGCGGTTCCCGTACTACCTCAACACCTACGGCATGCACTCGATCCACGGCCGCGCGCCGTCGATCGCCACCGGTCTCGCCACCACGCGCCCGGACCTGTCGGTGTGGGTCGTCACCGGAGACGGCGACGCGCTGTCCATCGGCGGCAACCACCTGATCCATGCGTTGCGGCGCAACGTGAACATCAAGATCCTGCTGTTCAACAACCGGGTCTACGGGCTGACCAAGGGCCAGTACTCGCCGACGTCCGGCCAGGGCATGGTCACCAAGTCGACGCCGATGGGTTCGCTGGACACGCCGTTCAACCCGCTGTCGCTGGCGATTGGCGCGGAGGCGTCGTTCGTGGGCCGCGCGATGGACTCCGACCGCAAGGGCCTCACCGAAGTCCTTGAAGCGGCGGCGAAACACCGCGGTTCGGCGCTGGTGGAGATCTACCAGAACTGCCCGATCTTCAACGACGGCGCGTTCGATGTGTTGAAGGACAAGGACGAAGCCGCCTCCCGGTTAATCCCGCTCCGCGCGGGCGAGCCGATCCGCTTCGGCCCGGAGGGCGAGTTCGGCGTCCGCCGCGGCGACTGGGGCGGCCTGGACGTCGGCAAGGTCGCCGAGATCGGCGAGGAAAACCTCGTGGTGCACGATCCGTCGATCGCGGACACGTCCTACGCCTTCGCGCTTTCCCGCCTCGGCGACCAGAACCTGAGCCACGTCCCGACGGGCATCCTGCGCCAGGTCGAACGCCCCACCTACGACGACGCCGCGCGGGCCCAGGTCGAGCAGGCGCGCGAGGCACGAAAGCCGGACCTGCAAGGATTGTTGCGAGGCAAGGACACCTGGACTGTCGCTTAGTCCACATAAGACAGCGGCCGCCATTTCCCGAACCGGGGGTGGCGGCCGCTGTCTTATGTGGACACTGCTGCCAGCAGCCCGCGAACAGTCACCTTGGCGGTGCGGCGCACTACGCCGGTGAAGTCGGCGCGCATCACGGCGGCGGCTGCTACGGGCCTCGCTGGGGATTGACCAGCCCCGCCAAAGCTGCCGCGCCCAGGCCGGGACAAAGCAGTGGCGGCCCGGCTGTGGGCCGAGGCCGAACGGCTCACCGGCATCTCGGTCAAGGACCTTGGGACGGCCAGCTGATTCCAGCTACGACAAAGGCCGCCGTCCCAGCGGGGCAGCGGCCTCGGTCTCAAGTGGACTCAGTGCAGCGGACGGAACCCGACTCGCTCGGCATCGGCGGCACTGCGGAACCAGACCTCAGCCACCATCTTCGGGAACTGCGGCGAATCCTCCCCGCAATACCGCAACGCCGTCACGCTCGCCTTCACCGTGAAACCCTCCGCCGGACGACCGCCGCCCGGCCGCGGCATCGCCGAACCCGGGCCGAACGGTCCCGGCGGCACCACGTCATCCGCGGTCTGCCGCGCAGGCGGTGGCTCCGGAGCGGCCATCGCGGCCTGGTTCGGCTGCACGGACGGCTCGAACAGCGAACCGCTGTGCCCACCGGCGAGGTCCGGTTCGCGGCGCTCCACCGGACGCATCGACGGCTGGATCGGCCGCGGCGGGTCGAAACCGCCACGCGGGGATTCACGGCGCTGTCGCTTCGGCAAGCCCTGGCCGCCTTCCGCGGTGTCCTCTGTGGACTCAGCGGCGGACTCGACGCCCGGGATCAGGTGGTCGGTCGACGAATCCTCTTCGAGGTGGCCGACGGCCGGTTCGGCGGGTTCCTCGAACGGCGACCGCTGCGCCGTGTCCGGCTGGTTGAACCAGTCCGGTTCGGGTTCGGTCGCACGACCCGGGCCCGGACGGAACAGCGAGACCGGCTCGGACTCCGAAGCGGTGCTGTCCACCGGAGCCGGGTCGAGTCGTCGCTCCAAAGAGGACGGACCGTCGGCCGGTTCGGCGAGCTGCCGGCTCGGCTCCTGTTCGGCGAGACTCTCCGGCTCGGCGTGGTCCGCGGCGGGAACGTCGGCCGGTTCGGGAATCCGGTGATAGCCGCTGTCCTGCTCGTCCACCGGTTCCGGAATCCGGTGATAGCCGCTGTCGTGCTCGTCCGCCGGTTCGGGAATCCGGTGATAGCCGCTGTCCTGCTCGTCCGCCGGTTCCGCGACGCGGTGGTAGCCGCTGTCGTGGTCCTCGGCCGGTTCCGCGATGCGGTGCGAACCGGTGTCGACCGGCTGCAGGTACTCGGTGGCCGCGGCGCGGTAGGCAGAACCAGAGTCCTCCGGAACGCTCTCAGCCGGTGCACTGTCGAAAAGCCCGTTCGCCGCTTGGTGTTCGCGAGCCTCGGCCTGCGCGAACGCCTCATCGACGTCGTCCTCAGGAGATTCCGTGGTGTCCACTGCGGAGGCAGCCGCCGGTTCCGGAGCCGTGCGGTACTCGGCGTCGTACTCGGCTTCTGGCTCGAAAGCGCTCGTCGCCTGGATGACTTCCGTCGGAGCGTGCTCGCGGCGGTCTCTGGTCCAGTCCTCCGCGGGCGGCAGCACCGCGGTGCGCGCGGGCGTACTGGCCGCGGCGCGTGCCGTGTCGGCGTGCGCGCTCGCCAGTTCCGTTTCCAGTTCGCGTACCCGCTTGCGCGCCGGACGTGCCAGCACCAGCCAAGCGATGACCGCACCGACGATGAAGGCCAGCAGGCTCCAGAGCCACACCTGCCCGAAAATGGACATTTCTCGCCCCTTTTAGAACGTTCGCGCGACCAGGTAGTCGGCGACCGACTCGCAAGCGTCGCGCGCAGGGGAAGCGGGCAGCGAGGCGAGCTCGGCACGTGCTCGGGAAGCGTAGTCGGAAAGAGTTTCGCGCGCGCGTTCGAGGCCGCTGGAACGGCGCAGCAGGTCGAGCGCCTCGGCGACCAGGTCGTCGTCGGTGATCGGCCCGGCGAGCAGCTCGACGAGCCGCGGGTCAGTGCCCGGATCGGCCAGCGCGTACAGCATCGGCAGCGTGCGAACGCCTTCCCGCAGGTCAGTGCCCTGGGCCTTGCCCAGTTCGACCGAGGGCGACGCGATGTCGATGATGTCGTCGGAGATCTGGAAGGCCGCGCCGATGATGTCGCCAAAGCGGCGCAGCGCCTGGATGTGCTCCTCCGCCGCATCGGACATCATGCCGCCGAAGCGCCCGGACGTCGCGATCAGCGAACCGGTCTTCTGCGCGATGACGGTGAGGTAGTGCTCGACCGGATCGTCGCCGGGGCCAGGACCGACGGTCTCCCGCATTTGCCCGCTGACCAGCTCGCCGAACGTCTCGGCGATGATCCGCGCGGCGTCCGTGCCGAGGTCGGCGACGAGCCGGGAAGCGTGCGCGAAGAGGTAGTCGCCGGTGAGGATCGCGACGGTGTTGTCCCAGCGCGAGTTGACGCTCTCCGCGCCGCGCCGCATGGTCGCCTCGTCCATGACGTCGTCGTGGTACAGCGTCGCCAAGTGCACCAGCTCGACCGCGGCGGCCGCGATCAGCACCTGCTCGCCCTGCTTCGGCCCGAACTGCGCCGACAGCAGCGTGAACAGCGGACGAAAACGTTTGCCCCCCGCTTCGACCAGGTGCAACGCCGCGTCGTGCACAGCGGGCACGTCACTCTTCACGACGTCCCGCAGCATCGTCTCGACCTCCGCCAGCCCGCNCCAGCCCGCCCGCGATGGCGCGCAGCAAGGGCTCGTCCTGGATCTGCAGCCCGACGGTCGCGCGCAGGTCCTCGACAGCGCCATCCCGGGCCGGCCCCGGAGGTGGTGAAGACACAGACACGTCGGCTCCGCTCTCTCGTGGCGCTCGTCGCCAGTCGGTTACCCCCTTCAGGGTAGTGGTTGCCCCGCAACCTGCCTTTACCCGCTGTCCTGCGGAAACGGTGACGAACGCGACACTGCCGCCCCCATGCCCGCCAGCCCACGAACGGGTTGATCCGCGATCCCGGACGGGTGATCGCCGCCCGAGGACGCAACAGGCGATTCGGACCTGCGGATAGTCCTGGGGAGGCAGCATCAGCAGCGAGGAGACGACCATGATCATCAAGCGCACCGCACTGGCCGGCGCAGCCCTGGCCACCGCCGGTTTGCTCGCCGCTGCCGGGACCGCCGCCGCGGACACCCCGGCCGGAGTCGCCGACATCGGCAACGCGAACTTCACGAAGGCCGGAGCCACGATCTCCATCCCGACGCAAGCTCCGTGCGCGGTAGAAGGCCCGACGAGCGCCTCCGCGACCGCGGCATCCCAACCCGGCGTCCGCTTCGGCGGCGGCACGTCGTCCTGCACGACAGAGGTCACCGACCCGGCGAACGACGTCACCACCACGACGTCGACTGCCACCGGCAACAACTTCGAGCTGTCAGCCCTGGTTAGCTCCGGCGGCAAACGCATCCGCATCTCGTCGTACACGGTGACCTGCAAGGCGACCCAGAGCGGCACCAACGCCAACTGGACCCTGAGCGGCCTCAGCGGAATCAGCGGCCTGCCTTCACCGATCCCCGCGAACTACACCAAGCCGCTGACGAAATCGGACGGAACGCTGCTGGCGAATGCGGTCTTCAACAGCCAAACGCTCCCCGGCGACGGCAGCATGACCCTGACGATGCTGCGCATCGACTTCGCCCCCGCGTCGGGCGCTTCGGGTTCGGTCACTGTCGGCCACACCGCCTGCGCCCCAACGCCCTGAAGTACGTGAGGGTTCCCCTCACGACCCGCCACCGTCCGGGAAGGGCCCCTTCACAGCCTTAGATTCCCTCAAGGGCCCTTCCATCTCCCCCGCGGGCCGTCGGCAGGTGGCGAAACCCCTGCGGGCGCAATTGGCGAGGTACGCGCGAAGTCGTTCCTGGCCGATGGCCGCAGTCCGCCCACAGCCCGCGGCCCGGCCGGTGCTACGCATCGCCGCACACAACAGACCTCACAGGGGCGCTAACCCCGACCGCAGCCAATGCACCCATCCCACCCAGTCAGCCACACTCCCCCGTACCCCGATACGAAGCCAAAAACGCGGACGGCGGGTGCTTGTCAAGGCATCTTTCCCGCCTTGACAAGCACCCGCCGTCCGTCGTCACACTCAACTTCGGGGTGCCCCACGCACCCACCGAGGCGCAATGTCGCCGCCAGGCGACGAGCCGCCGCCCCGATCAGGAAGCGAACCCTCCAGCCCCAGCCCAATCCAACGCAAAGGCAGGCAGAACCCCGAGCACCAAAGTCACCACAACACCCAACGTAATAGCCGCAGTGGTAAACCCGCCCGGCACAGTCACGGTAGGACCATCAGCAGCAGGCTCCGAGAAATACATCAACACGATGACCCGCAGATAGAAGAACGCAGCCACCGCACTGAACACCAGCGCGACAACCACCAACGGCGCCATCCCATCCGACAACGCCGCCGAGAACACCACGAACTTCCCGACAAACCCGCTGGTCAACGGAATCCCCGCCAACGCAAGCAAGAGGAATGTAAACACCCCGGCCAGCAACGGCGACCGCTTAGCCAGGCCAGCCCAAGCGGACAGATGCGTAGCCTCCCCGCTGGAGTCGCGAACCAGGGAAACCACGCCAAATGCAGCCAGCGTAGTGAACCCATAAGCCAGCAGATAGAACAGCGTGCTGGACAACCCATCCTCGGTCATCGCAATCGCACCCACGAGCAAGAACCCGGCGTGCGCCACAGACGAGTAAGCAATCATCCGCTTAACATCCGTCTGCGTCAGCCCGAGAATCGCTCCGAGCGCCATCGAAATAATGGCCACGGCCCACATAACCCCGCGCCATTCCCAGCTGGTCGAGGAAAACCCGACGCTGAGCACCCGCAGAATCGCCCCGAACGCGGCGACCTTCGTGCAGGCAGCCATAAACCCGGTAACCGGAGTAGGCGCGCCCTGGTAGACGTCCGGCGTCCAAGTGTGGAACGGCCCCACCGACCCCTTGAACAGCAGACCCACCACGAGCAAGCCGAGACCAGCGAACAGCAACGTGTCCGACCGGTCCGATCCGGCAGCGGCATGCGCGATGTCAGCCAGCTTCACCGAGTCCGCGTACCCGTACAGCAACGCCAGCCCGTAGAGGAAGAACGCCGAAGAGAACGCCCCCAACAGGAAGTACTTCACCGCGGCTTCCTGCGAAATCAGCCGACGCCGCCGAGCCAGCCCGCACATCAGATACAACGGCAGCGAAAGCACTTCCAACGCGATGAACATCGTCAAAAGATCATTCGCCGCGCAGAACGTCATCATCCCGCCGAGCGCGAACAGCGTCAGCGGAAACACCTCGGTCTGCGACGTCGTAGCCGCACCGGCCTGCGCGCGGTCCTGGACCGTGCCCGGCCGGATCGCCGCCTGGGCCACGAACGCGCCGCCCGCCTCGACCTTCCGGTCCGCGATCAAGAACACCGCGCCGAGGCCGAGCAACAGCAATGTGCCCCACAGGAACAGCGACGGCCGGTCCACCGAAATCGAGCCGGAGAAGGTCGTCGTACCGGCCTTCGACGAAGAAGAACCAGTCGCGTACAGGATCAGCGAAACCCCTGCGGCGAGGATCGCGACGAGGGAGATCGTGACCTGGATCCCCCACCGCGTCGCCTTCGGCGCGAACGCTTCCACCAGCACGCCGATGCACGCGACGCCGAAGACGATCAACATCGGCAGCACGGCCGCGTAGTCGACCGAAGGCACTTCCAGCGGTGCTGCCGGCGCTTGCGCCAGGAACATGTCGAGCACGGTTTACTTGCCTCCCTGCACGGCAGACAGCGTCGCCTGCACCGACGGGGTGATCGTGTCGAGCATCGGCTTGGGATAGAAACCCAGTCCGATGATCAGGATGACCATGGGCGCGAGGATCGCGATCTCGCGTTTGCCCAGGTCCGTAATGGCCTTGCGAGCGCCGAGTTCCGGCGCGATCGCGGTGCCCGGTCCCCCTCCACCGCCCTCAACGGAGGCGCGAAGCGCCACTGGTTCACGAAGGCCCACCAGGGCATCACCGCGAACCGGGCCTTGCATGATCCGCTGGTACAGCCACAGCACGTAAGCCGCGGCGAGCACCATGCCCACGGTCGCGATGATCGTGTACACCGGCTGGTCCACAAAGGACCCCAGCAGCACGAGGAACTCGCTGACGAACGAGTTGGTTCCCGGCAGCGACAGTGCGGAAAGCCCGGCCAGCAACAGCATTCCGCCGAGCAGCGGGGTCACCTTCGCCATGCCGCCGTAGTCCGAGATCCGGCTCGACCCGCCGCGCATCACGATCAGGCCGATCACCACGATCAGCATCCCGGTCGAGAGGCTGTGGTTCAGCATGTACGACACCGAGCCGACCATCGCCTGCTCGTTGAAGGTGAAGATGCCCAGCGCGATGAACCCGAAGTGGGCGATCGACACGTAGGCGATGAACCGCTTCATGTCCCGCTGCCCCGCAGCGAGGATCGAGCCGTACAGCACGCCGATCACCGACAGGATCAGCACCAGCGGAGCAAGCGCCTTGCTGCCCTCCGGGAACATCGGCAGGCAGTACCGCAGGAAGCCGAAGGTGCCGACCTTGTCCAGCACGCCGACCAGCAGCACCGCGACCCCGATCGGAGCCTGGCCCGCGGCGTCCGGCAGCCAGGTGTGGAACGGGACCAGCGGAGCCTTGATCGCGAACGCGAGGAAGAAGCCGAGGAACAGCCAGATCTGCGTGCCGGTCGGCGCGTCGCGCACCACCGTCACCAGCGTGGCCCAGTCGAACGTGCCCTTGCCGCCGAGCTTGTCCGAGGCCAGCGAGTACGCCCCGATCGCCGAGGCCAGCATGATCAGGCCGCCGAGGAACGAGTACAGGAAGAACTTCACCGCCGCGTACTGCCGCCTTCGCCCGCCGTAGCCGCCGATCAGGAAGTACATCGGGATCAGCATGATCTCGAACAGCACGTAGAAGAGGAACACGTCGGTCGCCGCGAAGACGCCGATCGTGATCGCCTCCTGCAGCAGGATCAGCGACAGGAACCCGCCCGCGCTGCGGCCCGCGGGCAGTTTGTCGGTGAGCCCGAGCGCGCCGACGACGATCGGCACCAGGAGTGCGATCACCGCGATCATGATGAGCGAGATGCCGTCGGTGCCGAACGAGAGGTGGATGCCGAAGTTCGGGATCCAGTCCATCGTGGTGGCCTGCTGGATGCGCTCGCCCGAGGGCGAGTAGCTCGCCCAGAACGGGATGATCAGCAGGAACTCCACAATGGACACGGCGAGCGCGGTGGCGACCGCGGCCCGGTCGTTCCCCTTGAGGAACGCCAGCACCAGCGAGCCGGCCAGCGGCAGCAGGATGAGCGCCAGAAGCCAAGTCATGTCAGGAGAACCTCACCAGCAGAAGGGCCGCGAGAAGCAGGAACGTGCCGCCGAGCATGGACAGTGCGTAGGACCGCACGAATCCGGTCTGCATCCGGCGCAACCGCCCGGACCCGCCGCCGAGTGCTGCGGCCAGGCCGTTCACCGCGCCGTCGACGCCGCGGTTGTCCACGTACACCAGCGCCCGCGCCAGCCAGGTGCCCGGACGGGCGACCAGGGTTTCGTTGAGCGCGTTGCCGTACAGGTCCTTGCGCGCCGCGCGGACCGGCCAGGCCACCCGCTCTGGGCGTTCGACCGGAACGTCGCGCGAAGGCCGGAACAGCCAGACCGCCAGCAGCACGCCGAGCGCGGCCAGCACCAGCGTCGCCGCCGGGACCGTCCACGACGGAATCGGGGTGTGCTCGGCCTCCGCGTGCTCGCCGACCACCGGGGCCAGCCAGTTCACGAACCGGTTGCCCAGCGCGAAGAACGCACCGGCACCGACCGAGCCGACCGCCAGGATCGCCATCGGGATCCACATGATCGGCTTGGACTCGTGCGGGTGGAAGTCGCGCCCGTCGGTGCTCTTGATGTCCTTCCAGCGCGCCTTGCCGAAGAAGGTCATCATCATCAACCGCGTCATGTAGAACGCGGTGAGCCCGGCGCCGAGCACCGTCGCGAGGCCGAAAGCCCAGCCGCGCCAGCCTTCCTGGCCGAACGCCGCCTCGATGATCGCGTCCTTGGTGTAGTACCCGGTGAGGAACGGGAAGCCGATGATCGCCAGGTAGCCGAGGCCGAAGGTGACGAAGGTGATCGGCATCTTCTTGGCCAGCCCGCCGAACTTGCGCATGTCGACCTCGTCGTTCATGCCGTGCATGACCGAACCGGCCCCGAGGAACAGCCCGGCCTTGAAGAAGCCGTGCGCCACCAGGTGCATGATGCCGAGCGCGTAGATGCCCGGCCCGAGGCCGACCGCCAGCATCATGTAGCCGATCTGGCTGACCGTCGAGTACGCGAGCACCTTCTTGATGTCGTCGTAGGCACAGCCGACGATGCACCCGAGCAGCAGCGTGACCGCGCCGACGAGCGTGACGACCAGCCGTCCGTCCGGCGTCGCGGTGAAGATGACGTTGGAGCGGGCCACCAGGTACACGCCCGCGGTGACCATCGTCGCCGCGTGGATGAGCGCCGACACCGGGGTCGGGCCTTCCATCGCGTCCGGAAGCCACGCCTGCAGCGGGAACTGACCGGACTTACCGCAGGCGCCCAGCAGCAGCAGGATCGCGATGGCGGTGATCGCGCCCGGCGGGATCTTGCCCTGCGCGACGCCCTCGAAGACCTGCGCGTAGCCGGTCGACCCGACGTACTTGAACATCAGGAAGATCGCCAGTGCGAGCCCGACGTCGCCGACGCGGTTCATCAGGAACGCCTTCTTCGCCGCGGTCGCCGCGGACGGGCGGTTCTGATACCAGCCGATCAGCAGGTACGAGGCGAGACCCACGCCCTCCCAGCCGAGGTACAGCGTCACGAAGCTGTTGCCCAGCACCAGGATCAGCATCGAAGCGACGAACAGGTTCAGGTACGCGAAGAAGCGGTACCGGCCCTCGTCGTCTTCCATGTAGCCGATCGAATAGAAGTGGATCAGCATGCCGACGCCGGTGATCAGCAGCACGAACGTCAGCGACAGCGCGTCGATGCGCAGCCCGAAGTCCACTTGCAGCTGGGTCACGGGGATCCAGGAGTAGACCTTGGTGTCGGTGACCGAGTGGCTGTCGGTGGAGAAGAACAGGATCACGGCGTACACGAAGGCGAGCGTGACGGTGGCACTGCCGAGCAGGTGCCCCCACGCTTTCGCGCGTTTTCCGGATAGCAGCAGAACCAGGGCGCCGAGGGCGGGAAGGGCCACCAGCAGCCACGATGATGCGGTCACTCGGTCGTCTCCCTAGTACTTCAGCAGGTTCGTGTCGTCGACCGAAGCCGAGCGGCGAGTCCGGAAGATGGCCATGATGATCGCCAGCCCCACCACGACTTCGGCGGCCGCGACCACCATCACGAAGAACGCCATCACCTGCCCGTGCAGCCCGCCGTTGATGCGGGCGAAGGTGACCAGGGTCAGGTTCACCGCGTTCAGCATCAGCTCGATGCACATGAACACGACGATCGCGTTGCGGCGGACCAGCACGCCCACCGCGCCGATGCAGAACAGCAGCGCGGACAGCAGCAGGTAGTAGCTCGGGGTCACTTTCCTTCCCCTTCTTCTTCCTCGGCGGGCTCGGCCTTTTCCGTGCCGCCGACCAGTGCGTGCGCGTCGGGCTTGGGGCCCTCGCCGGAGATGAGCTTGCGCTCGCGCATGAGCCGGATCGCCGAGGTGGATTCGATGATCTCCGACAGCGACTCCGGCGCGACCGAACCGTCCGGCAGCAGCGCCGGGGTCGACACCGAGCTGGCGGTGGCGAACACGCCGGGGCCGGGCAGCGGCGACGGGCGGTCGTGCTCGCCGCGGAAGCGCAGCTTGACCAGTTCGCGCTGGGAGAGCTTGGTCTTGCCGCTGCGGCCGGTGAAGGCCAGCACCATCGCGCCGAGCGCGGCGGTGATCAGCAGCGCCGAGGTCAGCTCGAACGGGAACAGGTACTGGGTGAAGATCAGCCTGCCGAGACCGCCGGGGCCGCCGCCGGTCTGCTGGTACGGGTCGAGCGGCTGGGCCGGGGTCACGTTCACCATCGCGCGGAACACGCCCGCGGCGATCAGCGCGGCGAGCCCGATGCCGAGCACCCCCGCGGCGAGCCGCTGCCCGCGCAGCACCTCGACCACCGAGTCCGAGCTGTCCCGGCCGACCAGCATCAGCACGAACAGGAACAGCATCATGATCGCGCCGGTGTAGACGATGATCTGGGTGAACCCGAGGAACGGCGCGGACTGCGTCATGTACAGCGCGCCGAGCGTCAGCATCGTGAGCACCAGCCACAGCGCCGAGTGCACGGCGTTGCGGGAGAAGATCATCCCGAGCGCGCCCAGCAGCGAGAGCGGGCCGAGGATCCAGAACGCGATGGCCTCGCCGGTCGTCACGGACGCTTCGACGCCGGACGCCGGGGCCTGCGCGAGAAGGGCGGCGATCACTTCTTCGCCTCCTGCTGCTGCGCGTTCGCGGCCAGCTCAGGACCGTTCACGTAGTAGTCCTGCTCGTTGTCGCCGAGCCGCATCGGGTGCGGCGGCTGCTCCATGCCCGGCAGCAGCGGGGCGAGCAGGTCTTCCTTGGTGTAGATGAGCCGCTGCCGGTCGTCGTCGGCCATCTCGTAGAAGTTGGTCATGGTGAGCGACCGGGTCGGGCACGCCTCGATGCACAGGCCGCAGCCGATGCAGCGCAGGTAGTTGATCTGGTAGTCCGCGCCGTAGCGCTCGCCGGGCGAGTACCGCGCCTCTTCGGTGTTGTCGCCGCCCTCGACGAAGATCGCGTCCGCCGGGCACGCCCACGCGCACAGCTCGCAGCCGACGCACTTCTCCAGCCCGTCCGGATGCCGGTTGAGCTGGTGGCGGCCGTGGTAGCGCGGTGCGGCCGGAGCGCCCGCCTCGGGGTACTCCTCGGTCGCGACCTTCTTGAACATCATCCCGAAGGTGACGCCGAATCCCTTGATGGGATTGAGGAAGTCAGTTGCCGCCATCTTCCGTTCCTTCCTGTGCGGCCGCCGCGGTGACGCCGGCCGGCTTGCGCCGCGCGGCCTTCGCCTCCGCCTTGGCCAGCGCCTTCTGCCGCGGCGTCGCGTCCGGGACCCGCAGGTCGAGCGGCGGCAGCGGAGAGCCGCTTCCGGCCAGGTCCACGTAGTCCGATTCGGGCAGCTTCTTGTCCGGCAGCGCGAGGCTCAGCAGCACGAGCACCACCAGCACGACGCCGACGCCGATGAGGATCTGCGGCCAGCTCCACTGGACCGTCTTGATCGCGACCACGACCACGATCCACACCAGGTTGACCGGGACCAGGACCTTCCAGCCCAGCCGCATGAACTGGTCATAGCGCAGCCGCGGCAGCGTGCCGCGCAGCCAGATGAAGCCGAACAGCAGGATGAACGTCTTGGCGAAGAACCAGAGGATCGGCCACCAGTTCTGGTTCAGCGCGGAATCGTCGCCGACGAACGGGAACCGCCAGCCGCCGAGGAACAGCGTGGTGCAGAACGCGGATACGATCACCATGTTGACGTACTCGGCGAGGAAGAACATCGCGAACTTCATCGAGCTGTACTCGGTGTGGAACCCGCCGACCAGCTCGGATTCGGCCTCCGGGAGGTCGAACGGCGCGCGGTTCGTCTCGCCGACCATCGAGATCACATAGATCACGAAGCTCGGGATGAGCATGTAGAAGTACCAGCCGTGCGCCTGCGCCTGCACGATCTCCGACGTCTGCAGCGAACCGGAGTACAGGATCACCGCGACGATCGACAGGCCCATCGCGATCTCGTAGGAGATCACCTGTGCCGCCGAGCGCATGCCGCCGAAGAGCGGGTACGGCGAACCGGAAGCCCAGCCCGCCAGCACGATGCCGTACACACCGACCGACGAGCAGGCGAGGATCACCAGTACGCCGACCGGGAGGTCCATCAGCTGCAGCACTGTGCGGTGCCCGAAGATCGACACGACCGGACCGAACGGGATGGCCGACAGCGCGATCAGCGCGGGGACCGCGGACAGCACCGGCGCGAGGAAGTACACCTTGCGGTCGGCGGTGTCCGGGATGATCTGCTCCTTGAACGGGAGCTTGATCGCGTCGGCGAGCGACTGCAGGTAGCCGCCGGGGCCGACCCGGTTGGGGCCGGGCCGGTTCTGCATCCGGCCGATCGCCTTGCGCTCCCACACGATCAGGAAGATCGTCAGGACCGGCCCGATCAGCAGGACCACGACCGCCTTGATCAGGACGAGCCACCAGGGGTCCTCGGCGATCAGCCGGGCCCGTTCGGCGGCGTCCGGATATTCGGCGAGGAACTGCGTGAGCTGCGGGCTCACTGGTCACCTCCGGAGATCTGCACGAGCGCGCCGTGTCCGGCGGCGAGTGCGGCGCGGACGGCCGAGCCGTCGGAGTTGCCGGGCAGCCACACGACGCCGTCCGGCAGGTCGGCGACCTCGACCGGCAGGGTGATCGACCCGCGCTCGTTCGACACCCGGACCGTCCCGCCGAGTCCTTCGGCGGTCTTCGCCGAAAGCCGCGCGACCGGCGGCCGCTGGGTGCCCTTGAGGTGCGGTTCGTCGTCCTGCAGCGAGCCGTTGTCGATCAGCTGCCGCCAGGTGGCGAGCACTGCCTTGCCGTTCGGGACCGGGGCCGCGGCGGCGGCCACCGACGGCGCGGCGGCCGTGGGGGCGACCGGCGCGAGCTTCGCGAAGTCGCCCGCGGCGGCGGCCGGGGTCTGGGTGAACAGGTCGGCGTCCATTTCGACGGCCAGGGTGTCGAGCACCCGGCCGTCGGAAAGGGAGCCGGTGCCCTCCAACGTCGCGGCGAAGTCGCGGCGGCGGCCCTCCCAGTTGAGGTAGCTGCCGGACTTCTCGACCGCCGGGGCGATCGGCAGGACCACGTCGGCCCGTTCGGTGACCTCGCTGGCGCGCAGTTCCAGGCTGACCACGAACCCGGCGTTGTCCAGCGCGCGGCGGGCCAGGTCCGGGTCGGGCAGGTCGTTCGGGTCCACGCCGCCGACCACCAGCGCGTCCAGCTGTCCGCCGGAAGCGGCCTGGAGGATGCCGGTGACGTCGCGGCCCGGTTCGGCCGGAAGCTCGGCGCCCCACTGCTTGCCGACCTCGGCGCGGGCCGCCTCGTCGGCGGTCGAGCGGCCGCCGGGAAGAAGCGTGGGCACACAACCGGTTTCGAGCGCACCCCGGTCGCCCGCGCGGCGCGGGATCCATGCCAGCCGGGCTCCGGTGCGAGCGGTCAGCCGCAGCAGCGCGGAGAACAGGCCGGGGACTTCCGCGGCCCGCTCGCCGACCAGGATCACCGCGCCCTCGCCGCTGAGTGCCGCGTCGACGTCGGCCGCGTGCTGCGCGATGCCGTCCACCGCGGCCGCTTCGCCGCCGGGAACGCAGGCCAGCAGTTCGCCGAAGGTCTTGCGCACCGAGGAGGTCGTCCACTGTCCCAAGTGGACGACGCGAGTGCGGTTCTTGCGGGCCGCCTTGCGCAGCCGCAGGAACACGATCGGCGCTTCGTCCTCGGGCTCGAACGCCACGCACAGCACCGTTTTGGCCCGCTCGATCTCGCCGAACGTCACACCGGTTTCCGGCGTGCTGCCCACGACCGTCGAACCGAGGAACGCCAGTTCCTCGTCCGAGTGCGCGCGGGTGCGGAAGTCGATGTCGTTGGTGCGCAGGGCGATCCGGGCGAACTTCGAGTACGCGTAGGCGTCCTCGACAGTCAACCGGCCGCCGGTGAGCACCGCGGCGCCCTTGCCCTCGCGGGCCTTCAGCAGCCCGGCCGAGGCAGTCCGGAGCGCGTCGGTCCAGGACGCTTCTTCCAGTTCGCCGTTCTCGTTGCGGACGAGCGGCCGGCGGATCCGGTCACCGGCCTGCACGTAGCGGAACGCGAACCGGCCCTTGTCGCACAGCCACTCCTCGTTCACCTCCGGGTCGTCGCCGGCCAGCTTGCGCTGGACCTTGCCGCGCCGGAAGTCGGTGCGCTCGGCGCAACCGGACGAGCAGTGCTCGCACACGCTCGGCGAAGACACGAGGTCGAACGGCCGCGACCGGAACCGGTACGCCGCGCTGGTGAGCGCGCCGACCGGGCAGATCTGGATCACGTTGCCGGAGAAGTAGCTCTGGAACGGTTCGCCACCGGTGGTGCGCGAGGCGAGGTCCAGCACGTCGGCGGTTTCCGCGGTGCCGATCTGCTGGTGCGCGCCGCGTTCGAGCAGCGCGATGAACGGGTCGCCGGCGACCTGGTCGGAGAACCGGGTGCAGCGCTGGCACAGCACGCAGCGTTCCCGGTCGAGCAGCACCTGCGACGAGATCGGCAGCGGCTTCGGGAACGTGCGCTTGGTGTCCACGAACCGCGATTCCGCGCGGCCGTGCGCGAGCGCCTGGTTCTGCAGCGGGCATTCGCCGCCCTTGTCGCAGATCGGGCAGTCCAGCGGATGGTTGATCAGCAGCAGCTCCATCACGCCCTGCTGCGCCTTGTCCGCGACCGGCGAGGTGAGCTGCGTCTTGACCACCATGCCGTCGGCAACGGTCATCGTGCACGAGGCCTGCGGCTTCGGCATCGGACGGCCGCCCATTTCGACCTCGACCAGGCACTGGCGGCAGGCGCCTGCCGGGTCGAGCAGCGGATGGTCGCAGAACCGCGGGATGCTCGTGCCGAGCCGCTCGGCGGTGCGGATCAGCAGCTCGCCCTTGGGCGCGATGACCTCTTCGCCGTCGATGGTCAGCTTGACGTGCCCTTCGGGGACCGGAGTCTCCGTGGTTTCGGGCTTGTCGGGGGCGATCGTCATGCCTGCGCTCCCACCAATTCGCGCTTGTTGCTCTCACACAGAGCCAGGAACTCGTCCCGGAAGTACTTGATGCCGCTCTGGATCGGCGACACCGCGCCGTCGCCGAGCGCGCAGAACGAGCGGCCGAAGATGTTGTCGCACACGTCGAGGAGGGTGTCGATGTCCTCCTCGGTGCCGTGGCCGGAGACCATCCGCTCCAGGATCTGCGCCAGCCAGTACGTGCCCTCGCGGCACGGCGTGCACTTGCCGCAGGACTCGTGCTCGTAGAACTGCGTCCACTTCATGACCGCCCACGGCACGGACACGGTCTCGTTGAAGACCTGCACCGCGGTGGTGCCGAGCATCGAACCGGCCTCGGCCGCGCCCTCGAAGTCGAGCGGGACGTCGAGGTGCTCGGCGGTGAACATCGGCGTCGACGAACCGCCCGGCGTCCAGAACTTGAGCGGGATGCCGTCCTTCATGCCGCCGGCCAGCTCCAGCAGCTCGCGCAGCGTGGTGCCGAGCGGGCATTCGTACTGGCCGGGCTTCTCGACGTGACCGGAGATCGAGTAGATCTTCGGGCCGGGCGACTTCTCGCGGCCCATCTCGCGGAACCACGCCGAACCGGCGTTGATGATGTACGACGCGGACGCGATGGTCTCGACGTTGTTCACCGTCGTCGGCGCGGCATACAGGCCGGCGGCCGCGGGGAACGGCGGCTTGAGCCGGGGCTGCCCGCGACGGCCTTCGAGCGAGTCCAGCAGCGCGGTCTCCTCGCCGCAGATGTACGCGCCGGCCCCGGCGTGCACAGTCAGCTCAAGGTCCCAGCCGGTGCCGAAGATGTTCTTGCCGAGGTAGCCCTTCGCGTACGCCTCGCGCGCGGCCGCGTTGAGCCGGCGGATGCAGTGCAGCGCCTCGCCCCGGACGTAGATGAAGCAGTGGTGCGACCGCATCGCGTACGAGGCGATGATGCAACCCTCGATCAGCGAATGCGGGTCCGCCATCATCAGCGGAATGTCCTTGCAGGTACCCGGTTCGCCCTCGTCGGCGTTGATCACCAGGTAGTGCGGCTTGTCCTCGTTCGGCGGCATGAACGACCACTTCACGCCCGCCGGGAACCCGGCGCCGCCGCGGCCGCGCAGGCCGGAGTCCTTGACCACCTGTACGAGCTGCTCGGGCGTGGCGGCCAGCGCCTTGCGAGCGGCGGTGTAGCCCTCAAGCGCCTCGTAGGTTTCGATGCGCCAGGATTCCGGGGACAGCCAGCGCTTCGTGAGGACCGGAGTGATGGGATCGGCCATTACTTCTTCTCCACTTCTGGAAGCGGAACGTCCTGCGCGCCCGGTGCGGTCCAGCCGCGGTCGGCGGCGAGCTGCGCGCCGCGCAAAGTCTCGACCGCTTGCGACGGACCGTCCACGGCACTGCGGTAAGCCGCCTCGTCCTCAGGCCAGAACCCGGCGAGCTGCCGCTCCGCGCCCTTGAAGTCGGTCAGCGCCGCACCGCGCGTCGGAGCGGGCTTCTTGCCTGCCTGCAACGCGTCCACGAGTGCGACCGCCTGCTCCGGCGTCTGGTTGTCGAAGTACTCGTAGTTCACCTGGATGACCGGACCGAGGTCGCAGGCCGCGAGACATTCCGCGTGCTCCAGGGTGACCGAGCCGGCCTCGCCCGGCGTGCCCGCGGTTTCCTCGTGCCCCAGCGGCTTTTCCTCGGAACCGAGATGCGTCTGGAGCTTCTGGTAGATGTCGTCGCCACCCAGCGCCGCGCACAGCGTGTTGGTGCAGACGCTCACCAGATGCTCGCCGCACGGACGGCGCTTGTACATGGTGTAGAACGTCGCGACCGCGCTGACCTCGGTGTCGGTCAGGTCGAGATGCCGCGCGCAGAAGGCGATGCCTTCCTGGCTCACGTAGCCCTGCACCGACTGCACCAGGTGCAGCATCGGCAGCAGCGCCGAACGCGACATCGGGTACCGGGCGATGATTTCCTTCGCCTCGCGGTGCGTGTCGGCGTCGAACACGTCCACCGCCGGTGTGTCGGCGAGAAGGTCCTCGGCCAGCGACGGGTCGGGCGCGATCGCGGCGACATCGGTGTCGGCTCCCGCGGCCGCGTACGTCTTCGTCGCGTCGCGCGGCCCCGGCTCCGGGACTGCGGTCGGGTTCGTCATCGGTCAACTCCCCCCAGAACCGGGTCGATCGAGGCGATCACGACGACCAGGTCGGCGACCAGGCCGCCTTCGGCCATCGCGGGCATCGCCTGCATGTTCACGAAACTCGGCTCCCGCAGGTGCACCCGCAGCGGACGGGTGCCGCCGTCGGACACCAGGTGCGCGCCGAGTTCGCCGCGCGGCGATTCGACCGGCGCGTAGACCTGGCCCGGCGGCACGTGGAAGCCCTCGGTGACGAGCTTGAAGTGGTGGATCAGGGATTCCATCGACTGGCCCATGATCTTCTTGACGTGGCCGAGCGAGTTGCCCATGCCGTCGCTGCCGATGGACAGCTGCGCGGGCCAGGCGATCTTCTTGTCCTCCACCATGACCGGGCCCGGCTCGGCCATCTTCGCGACCTGCTTCATGATCCGCAGGCTCTGGTGGATTTCCTCCAGCCGCAGCAGGTACCGCGCCCAGCTGTCCGCGTCGGTCGAGGTCGGCACGTCGAACTCGAGTTCGTCGTAGCGCGAGTAGGGCTCGGTCTTGCGCAGGTCCCACGGCAGGCCCGCGGCGCGCAGCACCGGGCCGGTGATGCCGAGTTCGAGGCACGCGTCCAGCGGCAGCACGCCGACGTCCTTAAGCCGGTTCCGCCAGATCGGCTGACCGGTGAACATCTTGTCGTACAGCGGAAGCCGCTTGTCCATGAGCTTGCAGAAGTCGAGGACCTTTTCCGTCCAGTCCCCGGGGAAGTCCTGGGCGAGCCCGCCGGGCCGGATGAACGCGTGGTTCATCCGCAGGCCGGTCAGGTACTCCAGCAGGTGCATGGCTTCTTCGCGCTCGCGGAAGCCCAGCGTCATCGCGGTGGTGGCGCCGAGGTCCATGCCGCCGGTCGCGATGAACACCAGGTGCGAGGTGATCCGGTTCAGTTCGAGAAGAAGCACGCGCAGCAGTTCCGCACGCGGCGGGGCCTTGATGCCCAGCAGTTTCTCGACGCCGAGGCAGTAGCACATCTCGTTCGACAGCGGGGCGAGGTAGTCCGCGCGGGTCACGAAGGTGACGCCCTGGGTCCAGTTGCGGAACTCCGCGCTCTTCTCGATGCCGGTGTGCAGGTAACCGACGACCGCGCGCAGCTGCGTGACCGTTTCGCCTTCCATCTCCAGCACGAGCCGGAGCACGCCGTGCGTGGACGGGTGCTGCGGGCCCATGTTGATGACCATGCGGTCGTCGTGCTGGGCGTCGCCGAGAACTTCGTCCCAGTCCCCGCCGGAGACGTGGTAGACGGGGCCTTCGGTGGTGTCCCGGACTTCCGCGTACTCGGCTTCCGTCGTTTCTTCGTTGATGGTCACGAGTGCGACCTCCGCTGGTGTCGACAGGGTCGGGATTTCCGCGCCCGACGTGGCAGATCACGGCTCATGAGTAGGACCTTCGCTGGTCCGGCGGCGGGATTTCCGCGCCCTTGTATTCGACCGGGATCCCGCCGAGCGGGTAGTCCTTGCGCTGGGGGTGGCCGTCCCAGTCGTCCGGCATGAAGATGCGGGTCAGCCCGGGGTGGCCGTCGAAGATGATGCCGAACATGTCGTAGGCCTCGCGCTCGTGCCAGTCCGCGGTCGGGTAGACCGGGACCAGCGACGGGACGTGCAGGTCGTCCATGTCCATGGTGACTTCGAGCCGGATCCGGCGGCGGTAGGTCATCGACAGGAAGTCATAGACCGTGTGCATTCGCTGCGGGACGTCCACGCCGTAGTCGACGCCGGTGACCGCCACCAGCATTTCGAAGCGCAGGCCTGGGTCGTTGCGCAGCACTGTGGCGATGGCGGCGAGGTGCTCGCGGCTGACGTAGAAGGTGATCTCGCCGCGGTCCACGGTGGTCTGGAGGACCGCCGACGCCGGGATCTTGTTGTCCGCCAAGGCGGCCATGAACTCGTCGGCGAACTCGTCGAACCAGCCGCCGTACGGGCGCTCCGCGGGCGGCGGGCTGTAGGCGGGCAGCCGCAGGCCGCCGTAACCGGAGGTGTCCCCGCTGCCGCGGACACCGAACATGCCCTTGCGCTCGCGGCCGGCGACGACCGGTTCGGCCGCGCCGGGGCCGTGCGCTTCGAGTCCTGCTTCGGGCCGCTCCGCGCTGGACTGCGGGCCGCCGGTCTCGGGAGTCTCTTCGGGGTTCTCAGGCACCGGTGCTCACTTCTTCGCGTACTTGATCGAGGACGGGATCAGCTCGGTACGGGCCCCGCTGGCCGCGCGGATCGCGGCGCGGCGGGCGTTGATCGGCTCGTCCTGGATCTTGGCGTGCAGCTTGAGGATCGCGTCGAGCAGCATTTCCGGCCGCGGCGGGCAGCCCGGCAGGTACATGTCGACCGGGACGATGTGGTCGACGCCCTGCACCACGGCGTAGTTGTTGAACATGCCGCCGGACGAGGCGCAGACGCCCATCGAGAGGACCCACTTGGGCTCGGCCATCTGGTCGTAGATCTGGCGCAGGACCGGGGCCATCTTCTGGGTCACCCGGCCGGCCACGATCATCAGGTCGGCCTGCCGCGGCGTCGCGGAGAACCGCTCCATGCCGAAGCGTGCGATGTCGTAGCGCGAACCGCCGACCGACATCATCTCGAACGCGCAGCAGGCGAGCCCGAAGGTGGCGGGCCACAGCGAGTTCTTGCGTGCCCAGTTGACCAGCCCCTCAAGGCTGGCCAGCAGGATGCCGTTGGGGAGTTTTTCTTCGAGGCCCATGGGTCAGTTCCAATCCAGGCCGCCGCGCCGCCACACGTAGGCGTACGCGAACCCGACCGTCACGATGAACAGCACGATCTCCACCAGGCCGAAGACACCGAGAGCGTTGGCGTTCACCGCGAACGGGTAGAGGAACACCATCTCGATGTCGAACAGGATGAAGAGCATGGCCGTGATGTAGTAGGCCACCGGCATCCGGCCGCCGCCGACCAGCGGCTGCGGCGACGGTTCGATACCGCACTCGTAGGCAGCGGTCTTCGCGCGGTTGTACCGCTTCGGCCCGACGAGCGGACCCAGCAGCACGGAGAACACGGCGAACCCCGCCGCGAGCACGAAGAGCAGAACGAGCGGCAGATACACGTTGAGTCCGGGCGCCGCCGGTCCGGGATCGGCCTGCGCCAGCACGGGCACCATCAGCACGGGGTCTTCGCCATCCTTTCCGCGCCGCTGCGGGTTGTTCTCGGGTGGTGGTCCGAGTTCTCGGTTGCGCACCCTAAGGGAGCTGGGTCACACCGCCGAGGGTCAGGGCGCCCTTACGGCCCGTGGCCGGACCACGGCCTGCTTGTGAAATAGTTCACAAGCCACTCCTCGCGGTTGTGAAGCGATTCACAAAGCATGGGGGGAGTGTAGGACGTGAGTCACACTCTTGTCCCGAGGGGTTGCGGACTAAGGCGGACCTAACTCGACCGGACGGTGCCCGGAGCCCACCCCTGCCCGCGATGGCGAGACCAGCGGTAAAGGTCAATTCAAGAACCGCGCCGAGCACGAGGTCCGACTCGATCTTGTGACGTATCACACTGACCGGCCGGACAACCGATTGCTCCACCCGGGTAACCACACCGGCCTCCCGCGGCCGATGCACCCGGCGATCGAGGCGCCCAGTCCCTCCCCCGCATCCCGATCCGAAGCCTCCCGTCAGCCCAATCAACCTTCGGGGTGCCCACGCCAAGACCGGGCCAATGTCACCCCCAGGCGACGAGCCCCCGACTCAGCGCGGACTGGGCGTAACCCGGGCCAAAGCCGCGATCAACCGATCCACCCCGTCGCCGCCGCGGGCGTCGTAACACCCGGAAAGCCCCTTGTACACCAAGGGAAGGATCTTGTTGACCCGCAACCCGTACTTGGTCGCCGCGTGCATGATCTTCGGCTTGCCGATCAGCTTCGCGAACACGTTCCCCAGCCGGTAGTACCCGCCCATCAGCTCGCCGACCGCGCGCGGATACCCCTCCAGCGCACGTTCCCGCGACGGGCCTTCCGGCCGAGCCAGCGCCTGCACCACAGCCTCGGCCGCGAGCTGCGCCGACTCCATCGCCGCGGAAATGCCCTCGCCGTTGAACGGGCTCACCATCCCGCCCGCGTCACCGAGCAGCAGCAGGCCGTCGCGGTAGTGCGGCGTCCGGTTGAACCCCATCGGCAGCCCGGCCCCGCCGACCTTGCCGATCGCGTTTTCCTCGCGGTAGCCCCATTCCTCGGGCGTGCCGTCGAGCCACTGGCGCAGCAGCGCGCGGTAGTCGGTGTTGCGGAAGGAGGCAGACGTCGACAGCATCCCCAGCCCGACGTTGACCGTCCCGTCGCCGAGCGGGAACGCCCAGCCATAGCCAGGCAGCAGCTTCGGGTCCCGCGGATCGGACCGGTCCCACAGCTCAAGATGACCCTCGATGAACGGATCATCGTGCTTGGGGCTCTTGTAGTACCGCCGAACCGCGACCCCCATCGGCCGCTTCTCGTTCTTGTCGATGCCGACGCTCAACGCGAGCCGAGCCGACACCCCGTCGCAGGCCAGCACCAGCGGCGCCCGGTAGTTGACCGGCGTCTTCTCCGGACCGACCTTCGCTTCCACCCCGACGACCCGGCCGGACGCATTCGTGATCGCCCCGGTGACCGTGGTCCGCTCGTACAACCGGGCCCCAGCCTTCACCGCGGTCTTCGCCAGCAGGTCATCGAAGTCCTGCCGAGTACGAGACACCCCGTACGGCGGGTAGTCAGTGAGATCCGGCCAATCGAACTCAAGCGTCAGATCACCGGTGAGAATCCGCAGCCCCCGGCTACGCACCCAGCCCGCTTCCTCGCTGGTGTCGAGACCAAGATCGATCAACTGCTTCACACCGCGGGGCGTGAGCCCGTCCCCGCACACCTTCTCGCGCGGAAAGACGGTCTTCTCCAGCAGCAGCACGTCCACCCCGGCCCGGGCGAGGTAGGTGGCCACCGTCGAACCAGCCGGTCCCGCCCCGACCACGATCACTTCGGCGTCGTGGTCCGGGTTGCGGCGCGAGGTCGTCATACACCCGAAAATACAGCGTGGCGCGGCCACACCCGTTGAGGGCGGGGAAGGGCAGGAGGGCGGGGTCAGGCGGGCTTGCGCGCGCGGTGGATCGCGACGACGCCGAAGGTGAGGTTCAGCCACTCCACCTCGGTCCATCCGGCACTCGCGATGATCTCGCCGAGCCCGCGCTGATCGGGCCAGGCGAGCATCGATTCGGCCAGGTAGGAGTAGGCCTCGGGGTTGGTCGAGGACCGGCTGCCGACCCAGGTCAGCAGCTTGAGGATGAACCGCCGGTAGACGAACCGGATCGGGGCGAAGGTGGGCGTCGACACCTCGCAGATCACCAGCCGGCCGCCCGGTTTGACCACCCGCAGGATCTCGGCGAGCGCGCCCTTGGTGTCGACGAAGTTCCGCAGCGCGAGGGAGATGGTGACGGCGTCGAAGCTGTTGTCGGCGAACGGCAGGCGCATCGCGTCCGCGGCGATCATCGGCACCTTCCGGTGCAGCCCCGCCTTGAGCATCCCGACCGAGAAGTCGGCGGCGAGGCACCAGGCTCCGCCGCGCGCGTACTCGACGGTGGACACCCCGGTGCCCGCCGCCAGGTCGAGCACCTTCTCCCCCGGTTTGGCGTCCAGCACGCGCGCGGTGGCGGTGCGCCAGCGCCGGTCGAACCCGAACGTCATGAACGAGTTCGCCCGGTCGTAACCGGACGCGACGCCGTCGAACATCGCGGCGACATCGCGGGGATCCTTGTCCAGGCTGGCTCGGGGCATAGGTCCGAGATTAGTCCGTCCGTGCCGCGCGGTCGCGCGGGAGCAGGACGCTGGCGGCGACCAGCCAGGCGAGCCCGCCGAACCGGCCGACCGGGATCAGCGGGTACAGCGCGGGGGTCAGCAGCGACAGCGAGGCGAGCACCGCGGCCGCGGCGACCACCAGCCCGGCGACCGACATCCAGCGCGGCAGCAGGTTCAGAAACAGCGCGGGCACCGCGATCCCGGCGATCAGCAACGCCAGCGGCACCACGAAGCCGGGCCCGCCGGCAGCGAACGCGAGGCTGGTCAACGCCCGCGCCACCGCGGGTGTCTCGCTGGACTGCGCGGCGGTCCAGGTGATCAGACCGCTCATCGCGAGCGCGGCCGCGGACAGCACGCCGCCGGTCAGCCCGATCACCGCACCCGGTGCCGCGACCCCGATCCGCCGCTGTCTGCGGTAGGCCGTCGCCGCCCAGACCGCCAACGGAACCGAGGCGCCGAACACCGCGAACGCGAGCAACTGCACGACGCCGTGGTTGCCGCCGAGATACGCGGCGACCTCAGCCGCGCTGGAATCCGGACGCGTCCCCGCCGCCCCGAGCACCGCCGAGGCGACGGTCAGCACCCCGAACGCCAAGGCCGGTGCCAGCAACGGCGGGCCACCCTGCTGTCGAGTCCTGGTCGTCATGGCAAACCTCCAGGTCGATTAGTTTCACTAATAGAACGATTACACTGGTGTAATCGATTGTCAAGCGATACGGTTCAGGGCATGCAAGGACCTCCGCAGTTCGGCAGCGCCTTCCTGCTGGCCCAGCTGGGCGCACACGCGACCCAGCGCTTCGCCGAACGCGTCGCGGACCTGGGCCTGACCCCGCCCCAGACCGGCCTGCTCCGGGCGATCGCGCGGCGGCCCGGCGAGAGCCAGCAGGTGCTGGCCGCGGAACTGGGCACGCCGCCGACCCGGCTGGTCGCCCTCGTCGACGGCCTGGAACAGCAGGGGCTGATCGAGCGCCGCCGCAATCCGCAGGACCGCCGCCTCTACGCGGTTTTCCTGAGCGACAAAGGCCAGGAAACGATGGCCGAACTAACCAAGGCCGCGACAGCACACGAAAACGAGCTGATGTCCGCACTGTCCACAGAGGAACGCGCCGTGCTGCGCGACCTGCTGGCCCGCGTCGCCGCCGGCCACGACCTCAGGCCCGGCGTCCACCCCGGCTACCGCACCTGACCCTCCCGCAGTCAGCCGAGGGCGGCGAGCATTCCCCGCACCGAGGCCGGCCAGGCGAACTCCTCGGCCCGCGCCCGAGCAGCCGCCCGCCGGATCTCCTCGGGACTGTCCAGCAATCCGGTCACCGCGCTGGCGAACGCGGGCGCGTGATCATCGACCGCCGCCCCGCACCCGGGTCGCACGATCTCCCGCAACGCCGACGACGCCGAAACCACCACCGGCGTCCCGGAAGCGAGCGCCTCCAACGCCGCCAGCCCGAACGTCTCGTGCGGTCCCGGAGCGAGCGAAACATCCGCGCTGGCCAGCAATCGAGCCACCTCGCCTCGCCCGGCCAAGAAGCCGAGGAACGTCACCGGCAACCCCCGGGCCCGCCGTTCCAGCGCCCGCCGCCGAGGCCCGTCGCCCGCGATCACCAACCGCACGCGAGCCCCGGACTCCGTCAGCTCAGCGACCGTATCCACGCTCCGCTCAACGTGTTTCTCCGGCGACAACCGCCCACAATGGACAATCAACGCGTCAGCGCCACCAGCCAACGCCGAGCGCCACCCGGAATCCCGCATCGACGGCGCGAACGTCGCCAGATCCACTCCCAACGGCACTCGCCGGACGTTAGGCGCGGCAATCCGCTCGAACTCCGCGTGCGCGAACGCCGTAGTGCACACCACCGTGTCGTACGACGCCGCCATCCGCCGGTTGGCGGCGTCCGCGACGTGCCGGGCCATCGCCGCGGGCAGCAAAAACTGCTCCAGCAACCGGTCCAGCCGCTCGTGCGAAATGACCATGCTGGGCACGCCATTCCGCCGCGCCCAAACACCCATCCCCCGCAAGGTCAGCCGGTCGGACACCTCCAGCCGGTCCGGCTCCAGCCGCCGCAACACCGCACGGACCCGCTGCGGATCGACCGCGCGATACCCGCCGGTGCCGGGAATTCGCAAGGCGGGCAACGAATACCGGCACACACCCGTGGGCAGGCTTTCCACCGCGTACCGCCGCCCCGGTACGACCAGCGTCACCCGATGCCCGCTGGCGACGTACCCCGCGCCAAGGTGGTTCAGCGCGGTCCGCAGTCCGCCGGACCGCGGTCCGTAGAAGTTCGCCAGCTGGACGATGTGCATGGCTCAAGCCGCACGCGCGACTCGGCCCTGTACCGCTTCGTAGTGCCCGACCAGCTCCCGGCACACCGCGGGCCACGTCCGGCCCAGGACCACTTTCCGCGCCTTTTCGCCAAGCCGGGCCCGCAACGCCGCCTCCCGCAGGTCGTCGACCTTGGTGACCAGCGCCGGGCCGAACGACTCCCGGTCGGCAGGCAGCAGATAACCAGTCCGGCCAGGCAGCACGAGATCCTTCGGACCGCCAGCGTCGGGCGCGAGCACCGGCAGCCCGGACGCCATCGCCTCCTGCACCGCCTGGCAGAACGTCTCGTGCGGCCCGGTGTGCACGAACACGTCGAGGCTCGCGTACGCCACCGACAGCTCGTCGCCGTACTTCGCACCCAGGAACGCCGCTCCGGGCAACCGTTCCCGCAACGACGGCAGCTCCGGTCCGTCGCCGACGACGACCACGCGCACTCCCGGCATTCCGGCCAGCACGGTCAGCCGGTCGACCTCTTTCTCCGGCGCGAGCCGTCCGACGAACCCGACCAGCAGCTCGCCGTTCGGCGCGAGTTCCGCGCGCAGCGCCGGATCCGCGTGCGCCGGGGAAAACCGGCTGATGTCCACGCCGCGCGCCCAGCGGTGCACGCGCGGGACGCCGTGCAGCTTCAGCTGTTCGATCGAGTCCGACGACGGCGCGAGCGTCCGGTCGGCCCGCGAGTGCAGGCGGCGCACCCAGCGCCAGGCCGCCCGCGCGCCGATGCCGAAGCCGTACGACGTGGCGAAGCCGGCGATGTCGGTCTGGTAGACGGCGATCGAGGGCACGCGCAGCCGTCTGGCCGCGGCGAGCCCGCGCGCGCCGACCACGAACGGCGAGGCCAGGTGCACGACGTCCGGGCCGAATTCGGCCAGCGCGGTCAGCACGGTGCGCGTCGGCAGGCCGATCGGCAGCGAGTTCACGCCGGGGAAGTCCAGCGCCGGAATGCGCACGACCGGCGCGCCGCGGTAACTCGCCGGGCCCGGCCCCGGCGCGACGACCAGCACGTCGTGCGCGGATTCGACCAGGTGCTCGACGACCCGCAGCACGGAATTCGTCACGCCGTTCACCTGGGGCAGGAAACTTTCGGTGACTATGGCGACTCGCACCGCGTCACTGTCGCAAAACCGCAGGCAGGGCGGGCCAATCCCGCGTAACCGAGCGGCCAACGGTGGCGAAACACTCCGCAGCGTCCGCGCTCGGGCGCCGACCGTCGAAGAATTCGCCACGACATGTCATCTGCCGGTCGCGTCCCGGACACCAGCAACGCCCAGACTAAGCAGGCATGACCCTCTTGTCCTCCAGGCCGTCGCGGCCCGTGGAACCCGGGCTGCTCTCCCGAGCGCTCGAGGTCGCGGGGCGGCTGGCGAACGACGCCACCGACGTGATCACCGCGACCGCCGGCCGCGGCGCGCACCCGGCGACGCTGGATTCGCCGTTCGACTGGGTCACCGGCACCGATCGGATCCTGGAACGGCACACCCGCCGTGTGCTGACCGCGGAGTTCCCCGGGATCCCGGTGGTAGGCCACGAATTCGGCGCCGACCACGGCGCGGACGTCGCGGAGTACCGCTGGGTGGTCGATTCCGTGGACGGCACCGCGAACTACGTCGCCGGAGTGCCTTGGTGCGCCTACAGCCTCGCCCTGGTCGACGCGAGCGGCCCCGTGGTGGGTGTGGTCGCAGACCCGTACCGGGCGCAGATCTACGCCGCTGCCCGCGGACGGGGAGCCCGCGCGAACGGGAAACCGCTGAAGCTGGTCGACCGCGCGGGTACCGCCGGGTCGATCGTCTGCACCGAACTGGCGCGCAAGGGACCGTGGCCGGGAATGGGCGAGTTCATCGAACGAGCGGCGGCCGCGCACGCGGGAGTGCGGGTGCTGGGGTCAGCCGCGCTGTCGATCGCCCAGGTCGCGCTCGGGCACGCGGCCGCGGCGGTGTTGCACAGCTACCACGAATGGGACGTCGCGGGGTCGGTCGCGATGGCGATCGAAGCAGGTGCGGTGGTGCTGGACAAGCACGGCGAGGACGCCGCTTTGCCTACGGACGGACTGCTGGTCGCCGCGCCGGGGGTCGCGGACGAGGTGCTTGGCTGGTGGCAGGAAACCGTCGGCACGTAGGGGGCCGTGAGTGCTGATGCCGATTCTGACCGGGACAAACGCTCACGAGCGTCCCGCCTTCGCAGGCTCCGCCGCGGACCGGTCCCGCTTGATCAGCCTGCGCAGCCACCACAGCAGCGGGCCCGCGACCAGCCACGTGATCAGCACCGTCATGCCCACCGGCAGCAGCGTCAACGTCGCGGTCCGGCCGGCGACCCGGGTCAGGTCCGGGTTGGTCGCGTCGTACTCGATCGCCACCAGCTGACCGGCGGCGAGGCCCGACGGGTACAGCACCCCGGTCGCCGGGCTGTGCACGATGCCGTCCGGCGTCTGGTACTGGATGATCGTGCGGTCGAAGGCCACCGACTCGACCGTCGCGTTCGCCGTGCCCAGGTGCGATTCGATCGCGCTGTCGTTGCGGAACGCGGCGAAAACCAGGCTCACGCACATCACGGTGAGCAGCACAGCTACGCCCAACACGGCGAACCACGCGATCCGCCGTGCCTTCACGCTCCTGGCTGCCACACCGAGAGTTTAGTCGGGTGCGCCGACCGGCTCGGCACTCGGCAGCCAGTGCGCCCGGTACAGCATGTGCAGGTTGTCCGCGTTCACCAGCACTCCGCACGTCAGATCGACCTCGGCGCACGCGTGGTGCGGTGATTCCTCTCCAGGAGCCGAACCCGGCGCGCGGAACGCGAGGTCGAAGAAATACTCGGCCGCGTGCCGGAAAACCGGTGCACTGCCGGTCAGGAACATCGTGTCGGCGTGAATCCGGTCGTACAGCCGGTCCCGGGTTCGCCAGTACGGCCGCTCCACCGGACGTCGCTCAGCCGGGATCCGCACCGTATGCGGCCGGGCGGGGCCGAGCGCGGCCCTGATCCGCGGCCACCGCGAAACGCGCAACTGCGCGGTGTGGTGGCTCAGCACCAGATCCAGCGGACGACCGGTGCGCTCCGGTTCGGCCGGGATCCGGCCAGCGCGCAGCGGGAGGTGGATGATCGTGTGCCGCGATCGCGCGGCCAGCAGCGACAGCACTCCGATCTGGTACGCCGCCCGGCGATCGACGTACATCTCCGTGTGCCACTCGCATTCGAACAACAGCGCGGTGTCCAGAACAGGATCAGGGCGCAGCACCCGCCATTCCCGGCCGTCGAGCCGAGCATGGCGGAGCTGCGCCCGCACCTTCATCGCTTGCCGGGCCACCGGATCCTCCTTAGCAAGAGCGGAACTCTCCAGGATCCCGCGGCCCGGCAAGCGAATTTCAGTGCTGGCCTGCCTCCGCCAGCGCGCGATGGTTCGCCTGGATCTGGTCCCACGCCTTCGGCTTCGCGTGCGCGGCGAACGTCCTCGCCGCCGCGACCGTCCCGTTAGGACCGACGGCGGGCTTCCCCTTGGTGTACAGCCAGGTCTGGAACAGCTCCTGCAACGGCTTGCCCGACACCTTCTCCGCGAGCGCGATGAAGTCCGGGATCACCGCCGCCTTGCCTGCCTTCGCGACCTGCCACTGCCGCAGGATCGAGAAGAACGCGTCATCACCGACCGTCTTGCGCAACGCCTGCACGGCCATCGCGCCCCGGTCGTACACCGCGCGGTCGAACTGCTTCGGCTCGCCCGGGTCGCCCGGCAGGACCTGCCAGAACGGGTCGTCGGCGGCGTAGGAGTCGTACGCGTACTGCGCGAGTTCCGCGGTCGTGCCCTCGCCCTGGTGCTCGGACCACAGGTACTCGGCGTAGGAGGCGAAGCCCTCGTTCAGCCAGATGTCGCTCCACTTGCCGAGCGAAACGTTGTCGCCGAACCACTGGTGCGCGTTCTCATGCGCGATCAGCGTGGTGTTGGAGCCGGCGGCGAAGTTGCGCGCGCCGTAGGTCGGCCGGGTCTGGTTTTCCAGTGAGAAGGTGATCCCGCTGGTCACGACGCCGCCCTCGGCCTCGAACGGATACGGCCCGAACTGCGACGCCAGGAACTCGTCGACCTCCGGCGTCCGCTCCACGCTCGCCTTGGCCGCGTCGAGCGAATCGCCGAGATCGGCACCGTAGGCGGTGATGAACGGCTTGCCGTCCGGGGTGGTGGACTGGACCACGTCGTACTTGCCGACGATGAACGACGTCAGGTAGGTCGCCTGCGGTTTGGTGCTGCGCCAGTTCCACCGCGTCCAGCCGGCCCGCTGTTTGGTCTTCTTCACGAGCGTGCCGTTCGTGATCGCGGAGAGACCGTCCGGGGCCTCGATCGACACGTCGTAGGTCGCTTTGTCGGTGGGGTGGTCGTTGGAGGGGAACCACCACTGCGCGCTCTGCGGCTCGTCGACGCCGAGCGCCCCGAAAGCGCCCTTCTTCCAGGTGTTCAGTCCGCCGGCCTTCTCCGTCGACGGGCTGTCGGAGTAGCTCACGACGACCGTCGCGGACTGGCCCTTGAGCAGCGGCTGCGCCGGGGTGATCACCAGCTCGCCGTCGCCGTTCTGGTTGGTGAACTGCGCGGGCCGGTTGTTCACCAGCACCTTCGACGCCTTGAGCGCGAAGTCAAGGTCGAAGCGCGACAGGTCCTGGGTCGCGGTGAGCAGCAGCGTCGTGGTGCCCGACAGGACGTCGGTTTCCGGCTGGTAGCTCACGCGGATGTCGTAGTGCTGCACGTCGGTGCCGCCGTTGCCGGCGTTCGGGTAGTACGGGTCGCCGACGCCGGGCGCGCCCGGTGCCGGCACTGCCGAAGCGGTGCCTGCCAGCAGCACCGTCGCGACTCCAGCCGCAACCGCCCCGATTCCGGCCCGAGTTCTCGATCGCATGGTTCCTCCAAGGTGGCCAATGCGACCGAACGTATCCACGTGCGCACCCCACAGGTACGTCCGAACGACGGGTTCTTACCCACTGGGAAGATCACCCGGATTCGGCGATCCACCACGCGATGGCGATCGGGATGCCGTACAGGATCGGGCCCGCGTACAGCCCCGGCCACGGTCCCCAGCCGCGCCGCACGGCCAGTCCGGCCATCGCGAACGACCCGGCGATCGCCGCGAACCAGCCGACCCACGGCAGCGAAGCGACCGCCTGTTGCCCGGCCGCGCTGCAGATCGCCCGGCTGTCCCCGGCGAAGCAGGTGTCGCTGGCCATCACCAGAAACGACGAGAAGTACGAGCACACCAGCCCGATCAGCGCCAGCGCCGCCACTGCCGCGCTGAACCAGGCCCACCGGCCTCGCGGGCGCAGGTCCGGCTCGTTCACGAAATCCCCCGTTTTTCACCGGCCCCCGCCGGTTAAACCGTCCCCACCGCTTCGGCGACCGCGGACTTCAGCCGCGCGTGGAGATTCCGGTGCTGTGCCCGGTCGACCCGGACCTCGACGACCCGCAGGCCCGGCGCGGGCTGCAACGCGGCACGGAACTCTTCGACCGTCTCGGCCACCACGTGCGGTACCCGGTAGCCCGCGCAAAGCGCACCCAAATCCGCGCCGTGCGGGGTGCCGAAGACGCGCTCGAAGCTCGCCGAGTGTTCCGGCGCGCCCTGCTCCAGCAGCGAGAAAATGCCGCCGCCATCGTCGTTCAGCACCACGATCGTCAGGTCCGGCAACTGCTCCGCGGGCCCGGTGAGCAGGCCGGACGCGTCGTGCAGGAACGTCAGGTCGCCGAGCAGCGCGTACGACGGCGCGCGGTGCACGGTGGCCGCGCCGATGGCCGTCGAGACCGTGCCGTCGATCCCGGCGACGCCGCGGTTGCGGTGCACCAGGACGTCCGGACGCAGCCGTCCGGCCAGCGCGACGTCACGCGTCGGGTTCGAGGAACCGACCACCAGCAGCGCGCCGTCCGGCAACGCGTCGACCAGCTCTGTCGCCACCCGGACGCCGCTCGGCCACGGCTCGGCGGCCAGCGCCGTCGCGACCGCTTGGCTGGCCGCAGCGTCCGCGCGCTGCCAGCTCGCCAGCCACTCCGGGTCCGCGGGCTTCGTCGGTTCGGCAAACCACTGCCCGACCTGACGGACGTTGTGCGCCGGCGCGGGCCAGTCCGAGTCCGGACGCACCAGCAGCACCTCGACCTCCGGGTCCGACAGCACCTTCTGGACCTGCCGGAACACCGTCGGACGGCCGAGACACAGCACCTGCTCGGGACGGTGCCGCGAGATGAATTCCTCAACGCCCAGCAGCCAGGCACCGGACGACATCGCGGTCGCGCCGGACAAGCCGAGCCCGCCGGTCTCCGAAACCACCGGCCAGCCGTGCTGTTCGGCCCATTCGCTGGCCGCCTGCGCGCCGGTGTCGCACGCGATCACCAGGCCGTGCCGCGCCGAGGGCACCACGAACGAGGGCAGCGCGCCGAAGTCCGGCAGCTCGGTCCAGCGTTCACCGTCCGGGCGGCCTTCGAGCGATTCGTACCACTCGCCGTGATCGTCGAGATCCGGCACCAGCGGTTCGCGGAACGGGATGTTCAGGTGCACCGGCCCGCAGCGCCATTCGCCGTACGCGGCGTTCCACGCGCGGCAGATCTGGCTGCGCCAGTAGGAGTTCTGCCCGGCCCGGCGCTCGGCGACAGCCAGCTCGTCGAAGTAGCGGACCGCGTCGCCGTACAGCTCGTACTGGTTGATCACCTGGCTCGCGCCGGCCGAACGCAGCTCCGGCGGACGGTCGGCGGTGAGCACGATCAGCGGCACGCCCGCCCGGTCGGCCTCCAGCACGGCCGGGTGGAAGTTCGCCGCCGCGGTGCCGGAGGTGCAGACCACCGCCGCCGGACGGCCGGTGCGCGCCGCGATGCCGAGCGCGAGGAACGCCGCGCCGCGCTCGTCGATGCGGACGTGCAGCTTCAGCCGTCCCGACGCGGCGGCGTCGTAGAGCGCGATGGACAGCGGCGCGTTGCGAGATCCTGGACACAACACCACGTGCGACACGGTGTTGCGGACGAGTTCGTCGACGATGACCCTGGCCTGCGCGGTGGAGGGGTTCACCGGCAGACCCCCGCTTGAGCGCGCTCTCGTCCAGAGGCGGCATCAGGCACAGCGATCATGTCCACAGGTCCTATTCTCCCAAACGTGGATGACGCCCGAGTTTCCGAGCTGTTCGACCCCGCCGCCTGGTCCGAGGTCGAAGGGTTCTCCTTCACCGACATCACCTACCACCGTTCGCGAGATGCCCGCTCCGGCAAACGGGTGGTCCGGATCGCTTTCAACCGTCCGGAGGTCCGCAACGCCTTCCGCCCGCACACCGTCGACGAGCTCTACCGGGCGCTCGACCACGCCCGGATGAGCTCGGACGTCGGGTGCGTCCTGCTCACCGGCAACGGCCCGTCGGCCAAGGACGGCGGCTGGGCGTTCTGCTCCGGCGGTGACCAGCGTATTCGCGGACGCTCCGGGTATCAGTACGCGAGCGGGGAGACCTCGGACACGGTCGACCCGGCGCGGGCGGGCCGGCTGCACATCCTCGAAGTCCAGCGGTTGATCCGTTTCATGCCGAAACCCGTGGTCGCCGTGGTGCCCGGCTGGGCGGCGGGCGGCGGGCATTCGCTGCACGTCGTGTGCGATCTCACCCTCGCCTCGGCCGAGCACGCGCGGTTCAAGCAGACCGACGCCGACGTCGGCTCGTTCGACGCCGGCTACGGTTCGGCGGGCCTCGCCCGGCAGGTCGGGCAGAAATTCGCACGCGAGATCTTCTTCCTCGGCCGCGACTACACCGCCGAGCAAATGCACCGGATGGGCGCGGTCAACGAGGTCGTGCCGCACGCCGATCTGGAGCGGGTCGCGCTCGACTGGGGCTGGACGATCATCGGCAAGTCGCCGACCGCGCAGCGGATGCTGAAGTACGCCTTCAACGCGATCGACGACGGGATGGTCGGGCAGCAGCTGTTCGCCGGTGAGACGACCCGGCTGGCGTATATGCAGGACGAGGCGGTCGAAGGCCGCGACGCGTTCCTGGAGAAGCGCGACCCGGACTGGTCCGGCTACCCGTACTACTACTGACCCCGTGAGCGACAACCCCCGCTGAGGCTCCCTAGTGCACCCCTCCTGGCTAGACGGCACCCCCGCCGCCCTCACCGCCTTGGACACGGCCCTCGCCGCCGCCCTCGATGGCGGCCCCGCGATCCTCCCCCTGAACTCCGCCGACCCGTCGGCCCCCGCGCTGCTCGAAGCGATGGCCCCGGAGCAGCCGGTCGAGCCGGACACCGCCGTGGTGATCGCCACCTCCGGGTCCACCGGAGCGCCGAAGGGAGTGCTGCTGTCGCCGCGCGCACTCGTCGCGTCCGCGACGGCCACGCACGCCCGGCTCGGTGGCCCCGGACACTGGCTGCTCGCCACGCCCGCGCACTATATCGGCGGCCTGCAAGTCCTGATCCGAGCACGGCTGGCAGGCACGAAACCTGCGTTCCTGACCGGCACCGGCTTCCGCCCGGACGAGTTCGCCGCCGCGGCCGCGCCCGTGCTGGCGGAGAACGGCCCGCGCTACACCGCGCTCGTGCCGACCCAGCTAGTCCGGCTCCTCGACGACGGCGGCACGGGCCTGGCTGCCGCGAGGGCCTTCGACGGCATCATCCTGGGCGCCGCTGCTACGTCGCCGAAGCTGCGCGCGCAAGCGGCCGAGGAAGGCGTGCGGATCGTCCCCTCGTACGGCATGAGCGAGACCGCCAGCGGCTGCGTCTACGACGGCGTCCCGCTCGACGGCGTCCGCGTGGAGCCCGACGCCGATGAACGGCTGTGGATCTCCGGCCCGGTGCTGTCGCACGGCTACCGCCTCTCCCCGGAACTGACCGCGGAGTCGTTCCGAAACGGCTCTTTTCGCACCTCCGACCGCGGCCGCCTGCTGCCCGACGGCCGGGTCGAGGTGCTCGGACGGGCGGACGACGTCATCAACACCGGCGGGGTCAAGGTGTCGGCTGCCGCGATCGAACGCCTGCTCGGCGCGCAGCCCGGGGTGCGGGACGCCTGTGTCGTCGGCATTCCCGATCCGCAGTGGGGCGAGGCGGTGGTCGCGATGGTGGTGGCTTCGACGGACGAGGCCGTGCTGCGGGCCGCGGTCCGGGCTGAGCTGGGTGCTGCCGCGACGCCGAAACGCATCGAGTTCGCCGACGCGCTCCCGTTGCGCGGCCCGGGAAAGACCGACCGGCAGGCAGTGGCCGCCGCTCTCCGGGCACGCTGACCGCCACGCCCCGCACCTGGGCCCCGGATCGACCGCCTTGCAGCGCAACCCCGGTTCGTCCGTGCGGGGCACCCGGACGGAATCAGGTCCCCGCACGGCTTGTGGCCGGGCACCGAACGGGTGAAGATCGCATGGCGTTGAATGGACCCCATGGCGACAGTCAGTGAGTGGATCGAAGGCGCTCGGCCGAGGACGCTGCCGAACGCGATCGCGCCGGTCGTGGCGGGCGTCGGAGCGGCGATCGCGCTCGACGCGTTCTCCTGGTGGCGTTCGCTGCTCGCCTTGCTGGTCGCGCTGTCGCTGATCATCGGCGTGAACTTCGCCAACGACTACTCCGACGGTATCCGCGGCACCGACGAACACCGCGTCGGCCCGCTGCGTCTCGTCGGCTCCGGCGCGGCGAACCCGAAGGCCGTGCTGCGTGCCGCTTTGACGTCCCTGGGCCTCGCCGGAGTGCTGGGCCTGGCGCTCGTCGCGTTGAGCGGACACTGGTGGCTGCTCGCGATGGGCGCGCTGTGCATCCTCGGCGCGTGGTTCTACACCGGCGGCAAAAAGCCTTACGGCTACTACGGTCTGGGCGAGATCGCGGTCTTCGTGTTCTTCGGCCTGGCCGGCGTCCTCGGCACGGTTTACGTCCAGGCCGGCCGGGTCAGCTGGGACGCACTGGGCTGCGCGGTGGCGGTCGGCTCGTTCTCGATGGCGGTGCTGGTCGCGAACAACCTGCGTGACATCCCCACCGACATCGAGTCCGGCAAGCACACCCTCGCGACCCGCATGGGCGACGGCGGCACCCGAAAGCTCTACCTGACGCTGGTGACAGTTCCCTACGCGCTCACCGTGCTGATGGGGATCTGGCACCCGCTGCTGTTCATCACCTTCGTGACCGCGCCGCTGCTGCTGAAGCCGATCATGGCCGTCGGCGGTGGCGGCAAGGGCCGGGAGTTGATCCCGGCCCTGCGCGACACCGGCATGGCGATGCTGGCCTGGGCGGTGCTGAGCGCGGTCGCTCTGGCGCTCTAGCGACCCGCCGCGATCGCCTGCCACTCCACGAACTCCGCCAGCCCGTGCGAGCCGTACTCACGGCCGACTCCGCTCGCCTTGAACCCGCCGAACGGAGCGTTCCCGTGCCGCGGCGCGCCGTTGACGTGGAACGTGCCTGTCCGCACGGCGCGCGCGATCTCGACGCCGTGCTCCGCGTCGGCCGTCCACACGCCGCCGCTCAAGCCGTAGCCGGAGTCGTTCGCGAGCCGGATCGCCTCGTCCTCGGTGTCGAACGGGATGACCACGAGCACCGGCCCGAAGATCTCCTCACGCGCGATCCGCATGTCGTTCGCGACGTCGGCGAATACCGTCGGACGCACGTAAAACCCGTCCGCCAGCTCAGGATTCGCGAGCGGCGCGGTACCGCCCGCCGCGATCCGCGCACCCTCTTCGACGCCTAGCCGCAGGTACGACAACACCCGCTCGTACTGGTCGCGGCGCACGATCGGCCCGACGAACGTGTCCGGCTTCGCCGGGTCGCCGACCACGAGCCCGTCGGCCATTTCCGCCAGCGCGGCCACGACCTCGGCGTACCGCTCGCGTGCCGCGAAGATCCGCGTGTGGGCCACGCACATCTCGCCGTTGTTGGCGAACGTCGCGCTCTGGATCCCCTCGGCCACGGTCTTCGGGTCCGCGTCCGCGAGCACGATCGCCGCGGACTTTCCGCCGAGTTCCAGCCCGACGCGCTTGAACTGCTCTGCCGCGAGCGACGCGATCCGCCGTCCGGCCGCCGTCGAGCCGGTGAACGAGATCTTGTCGACGCCGGGGTGCGTCACCAGGTACTCGCTCACGTCGCGGTCGGCCGCGAACACGCTCACCACACCCTCGGGGAATCCGGCCTCCGCGAAGATCTCCGCCAGCACCATCGCGTCGAGCGGGGTTTCCGGCGCCGCCTTCAGCAGCACCGGGTTACCCGCCAGCAGAGCCGGAATCAGCTTCACCAGCGCGGCCGAGTGCGGCGAGTTCCACGGGATCACCGCCGCCACCACGCCGACCGGCGCGGCGCGCACGATCGTCCGGTTGCCTGCCTCGTCGATCAGCGTCTCCTCCCAGGCGAACTCGCGCGCGGTCTTGAGCCACGCGGCCGTGCGCTCCGGGAGGTTGTGCTGAGTCCAGCCGGTGAACCAGCTCGGCGACCCGTTCTCCGCGGTGATCAGCTCGGCGATCTCGTCGGCCCGAGCGGCGTGCAGGTCGTTGAACCGCTCGACCAGGCGCAGACGCTCGGCTAACGGCGTTCTCCCCCACGGTTCGAGTGCCCGGCGAGCCGCCGCCACCGCACGGTCGACGTCGGCCTTCGAAGCTTTCGGCGCGGTTCCCACCAGCGCACGGTCGTGCGGCGAACGGATTTCGAAGGTGTCGGTCGTCGCCGGCCCGGTCCAGCGGCCGCCGAGGAAGAGCTGGTCGTAAGTGCGCATCGGGATCTCCTGCCGAGGTTAACGGAACACTGCTCTCTTGTTCTTGAAGTTAACAGGACACCGTTCTTTTATCAAGAGAGCAGTGTCCTGTTACACTTCGAAGCGTGCCCGAGTTCCAGCGCGCCCGCAGCCCCGAGCAGGTGGAAGCCCGCCGCGAGGCGATCCTCGACGCGGCCGAAGAGCTGATGACAGAGTCGTCCGTCGGCGAAGTCAGCATGCGCGAGCTGGCCCGCCGGGTAGGCCTGTCGGCGTCGAACGTCGCGCGCTACTTCCCCACGCGGGAGGCCGTCTACCTGGAGGTGCTCGACCGCGCTCGCGGCGCGTGGCTCGACTCGCTCACCCTCGACGGCGACCTGTCGGAGGTCGCCGCGACCCTCGCCCGTTCACTCGCGACGCGACCGGTGCTGTGCGAACTGATCAGCGTGCTGGCGAACGTGCTGGAGCGCAACGTCTCGACGGAGATCGCGCGGGATTACAAGCTGCGGTCGGCGAAGCACAACGCCCGCACCGCCGACCTGCTGCACGCCGCGCTGCCAGCGCTTTCCGCGGAGACCGCGCAAGAACTGTCGTCCGCGATCTTCATGCTCACCGCGGGAATGTGGCCGCTGGCGCACCCGAACGAAGCCGTCCAAGAAGCCGTCAAGGACCCCCGCCTGGCCGGCTCCCGCCTCGACTTCGAGGACCGGTTGCGCCGGTTGATCGTCGTGCTGACGCTGGGCTACCAGGACGTCAGGCGTCGAATCGGCCAGTGAGCAGGAACTCGTCGAACCGCGCCCGATACGGTGCCAGGTCGATCCCGTGCTCGCCGAGCCATTCATCCGAGTAGTACGTGTTCGCGTACCGCTCGCCGCCGTCGCACAGCAGCGTCACCACCGAACCCGCCTGGCCTTCCGCCAGCATCCGCGAGATCAGCTGGAACGCGCCGTACAGGTTGGTTCCGGTCGAGCCGCCCGCCCAGTGCCCGGTGCGCTCCCGCAGCAAGCGGATCGCCGCCAGGGAACCGGCGTCGGGCACCTGGAACATCTCGTCGATCACGCCGGGCACGAAGGACGGTTCGCAGCGCGGTCGTCCGATGCCTTCGATCCGCGACGGCATCCCGGTCGCGTAGTCCGGCGCACCGGTTTCCCACGCGCCGTAGAACGACGAGTTTTCCGGGTCCACCACGCAGATCTTCGTGGTGTGCCGCTTGTACCGGACGTAGCGGCCGAACGTCGCGCTCGTCCCGCCGGTGCCCGCGCCGACGACGATCCACGACGGCACCGGGTGGCGTTCGGCGCGCATCTGCGCGAACACCGATTCGGCGATGTTGTTGTTGCCGCGCCAGTCCGTCGCGCGCTCGGCGTAGGTGAACTGGTCGAGGTAATGCCCGTTGCACTCGGCGGCCAGCCGCTCGGCCTCGGGGTACATCGCCGGCGCCGCGTCGACGTAATGACATTCGCCGCCGTAGAACTCGATGAGCGCGATCTTTTCCTTGCTCGTCCGCCGCGGCACCACGGTCACGAACCGCAGGCCGAGCATTCGCGCGAAGTACGCCTCGGACACCGCGGTCGAGCCGCTGGACGCCTCGACCAGCACGGTGTCCGGGCCGATGTGCCCGTTGACCAGGCCGTACAGGATCAGCGAGCGTGCGAGCCGATGCTTGAGCGAGCCGGTCGGATGCACCGACTCGTCCTTCAGGTAAAGGTCGATGCCCCATTCCGGGGGCAGCGGGAAAACGTGCAGGTGGGTGTCGGCGCTGCGGTTCGCGTCGGCCTCGATGATCCGGACTGCTTCGCGAACCCAGGCGCGGGCGTGTGGTTTGTTCATGCTGCGGAGTCGTCGGCCGGGGTCTCGCCGCGCAGCTGCGAACGCAGCTGGGCACGTGCACGCGCGCGGGATTCGTTGCGCTTGGCCAGGCCGGCCGTCACGCGCTGGTTCAGGCCGCGCAGGAGCAGCAGGCCAAGCGGAAGGCCGACGACGAGCCCGATCAGCGAAGAGACCAGCAGCGGCACGCCGACCAGCGAAAGCACGACCGCGACCACCGCGACGAGCGCGAACCGCGCGATCAAGTACACCGTCAGGTCACGGGGAAGGTGGTCCGGTGTCTCGCTCACACCGAAACAGGCTACGCCCCGCTCGCCGGGTCCTCGTCCAGGCCCGCGTTGTTGGGGCGGCCCTCGAACCGGGTGGAGAGCACCACCGTCGTATTGGTGCGGCCGACGCCGGGGATGCGGCGCAACCTGCCGAGGGTGAGCTCCAGCTCGTCGACCGTCGAAACCCGCACCTTCACGACGAAGGCCTCGTCGCCCGCGACCGCGTAACAGCTCTCCACCTCGGGCAGTTCGCCGAGCGAAGCGGCGACGTCCTCGTCGGTGGCGGTGTCGGTGGGATGGATGCCGACCAGCGCGGTGACGCCGAGTCCGACCGTGTTCGGGTCGACCATCGCGTGGTAGCCGGTGATCACGCCCGCCGCCTCAAGCTTCCCGACGCGTTCGTGCACCGACGACGCGGAGAGCCCCACCGTCCGGCCGAGGTCGGCGTAGGTAGCCCGGCCGTTGGCCCGCAGCTCGGCGATGATCTTCCGGTCCAGCTGATCCACTGGCTCATTATGCGGCGCGCCCGTGCGGGAGGCGCATCGCGGTAGGCCCCGGATTGTCTCCTGCGTCACAGCAACCTCGGCGCCGGCCGCCGCCCAGCCTCGGCCTTTGCTCAGTCTTTACCCGGATCTCGGCACAACCTGTTGGAAAATGCCTGGTCAGCGGGCCGTGAACGGGCACTGGGCGATCCTGAGAATCTGCTGAGTTATGTCCCTTTTGCACTTTAAGGGCTCTTTACCCAAGGACAACCGTTCGAGTACCCGACGGGTGAAGTGCCACGATTGCCGCGTTGGCCACCCGGGCGCGACGGGCGAAACCGCCCGATGCCCCCGGTATAGCAAGTTGGGCGTTAAGGAGGCGGAAAATGACCGCAACCATGGGCGGACGGTTGCTCACCCCGGGTGAGGTGGCCGCTCTGTTCCGGGTGGACCCGAAGACCGTGACCCGCTGGGCCACCGCGGGCCGGATCGGCTCGATCCGGACGCCGGGCGGACACCGCAGGTTCCGCGAGTCCGAGGTGAACGACCTTCTGGCCGAGCTCACCACGGACGCGAGCGAGCCGACCCGCAAGATCTGACCCGCGGGTCTCGAACACGCCGAAGGGTCGTGACTGGCAAGGGGTGCCTCCCGCATCGCTTGCCGGTCACGACCCTTCGCCGCGTTCCGGCAGTTTCTCCGCGACCCACCACCCCCGAGATCGCGCCGGTTTCCGGACTGAGCGATTCGCCCGGCCCCCAGGCCGGGCGAATCGGGAGGGAAGAAACCGGCTCCCCGGCGATCTCGGCGCCTCGGCGGAGCCGAGGCCATCAAACAGAGCTAACCTGGGGGGCCAGCACGACGGAAGGACCCGGGCATGATTCCTTTGCTCGCAGCGGTGGGCGCGATCACCATCGCCGTTCTGTTGTGGCGGGCACTCGGCGCACAGCGGATCAGCGTCCCGCAGCGCCGCCCGGCCGTCGCTCCCGACGACGATCCCGAATTCCTGCGCAAGCTCTCCGAGGAGCAGCGCAACCGCCGCCCGGACGACACCGACTCCTGACCCTCTCTCACCGGCGGGCCCTGCCGGGCGCAGCAGAGGTACGTGAGGGGAACCCTGAGGGAATCTGATTCCCTCAGGGTTCCCCTCACGTACAGCTAGCTCGTGCGGCGGGCGAGGCTCAGCGGTACCCCTGCCCGCCGAACCCGTCAGCCACGGTCGCCGCCAGTTCCAGCAGCGCCAACCGGGTGTCCCCGCCGAGGCGCTCCAACTCGATCTCCGCGCCCTCTTCCAAGTGCGCGTCGAACGGGATCCGGCACACCGAACGCACCTTCGCGCCGAAGTGCGCGGCCAGCTTGTCCAGGTCGACCGAACTGCCCTTCGGGCGCACCGAGTTGATCACCACGACCGAGCGTTTCACCAGGTCGCCGTAGCCGTGCGCCTCCAGCCAGTCCAGCGTCGCCGAGGCGCTGCGGGCCCCGTCGACCGAACCCGAGGACACCACCACCAGCGAGTCCGCGACGTCGAGGACGCCCTTCATCGCCGAGTGCATCAAACCGGTGCCGCAGTCGGTGAGCACGATGTTGTAGAAGTGCTCAAGCAGGTTCACCGTGCGCCGGTAGTCGTTCTCGGAGAACGCCTCCGACACCGCCGGATCCTGTTCGCTGGCCAGGATTTCCAGTCGGCTCGACCCCTGCGACGTGTACGACCGGACGTCGCTGTAGCGCGTGATCTTGTCCGCGTCGCGCAGCAGATGCCGCACGGTCGCGGTGGTCTCGATGGCGATCTTCTGCGACAGCGTCCCGCGGTCCGGGTTCGCGTCCACCGCCACCACGCGGTCGCCGCGCAGGGACGCGAAGGTCGCGCCGAGCGTGGTCGTGGTCGTGGTCTTGCCGACGCCCCCCTTGAGGCTCAGCATCGCGATCTTGTAGCACCCGCGCAGCGGCTGGTTGACCCGCGCGATCAACTCGCGTCGACGCGTGTCCGCCGGGCTCTCCCCCGGGTTGACCAGCTTGCCGCTGCCCAGGTACACCGCCTTGCGCCAGCCGGACTGGGGCGTGCGCTTCTGCTGTTTCACCAGGTGCGCGGTGGCCAGCTCGTCCGCGCTGGACGCCGGCTGCGGGAGTCCGCCGGCAGGAGCGCCCGGCACAGGAACCGCACCTGGGGCGGGAACCGGCGTGCCGGCCGGAGCGGCGGGCGGCTGCTGGTATCCAGGCGGGGCGGCGTGCTGCGGCTGATGCTGCTGCGCGGGCGGCTGCAACGGCGGCAGGTTCTGGTCGTAATGCGGCTGGTAGCCGCCCGGCTGCGGCAGTGGCTGGTACGCGCCCTGCGGCGGCGGGTCGACGACCTGCGTCGGCTGCGCGTCGTACGGCCCGGTGCCGGGGTGCGGCGTCGAGTCGGTGCGTTCCTCGGAGAACATGGCAGCCGGTTCCTGGGCCTGCTCGGACTGCTGTTCCCCGGCAGTCTCTTCACTGGGTCCGGTCACCGTTGCCAACCTCCCGGGTACGTCGAAGGGCCCCTGGCGACGACGGTAGTCGCCCGAGGCCCGGTCCGGGCGGTGGACCCCCCGGCTCAGCTCACTCCGGCATAGGAATGCAGTCCGGCGGTAACCAGGTTGACGAAGAACAAGTTGAAGATCGTCACCGAGAATCCGACGATGTTGATCACCGCGGCACGGGTGCCGCGCCAGCCCGCGGTGGCGCGGGAGTGCAGGTATGCCGCGTAAACGACCCACGCGATGAACGCGACGGTCTCCTTCGGGTCCCAGCCCCAGAACCGGCCCCACGCGGCCTCGGCCCACACCGCGCCGCACAGCACGCCGAAAGTGAAGATCGGGAACGCCACGATGGTGGCCCGGTAGGCGATCCGGTCGAGCACGTCGGCGGCGGGCAGCTTCGGGCCGAAACCGGCGAACTTGGCCGGGTTGCGGTCGTGCGCGGTGCGGAAGAGGTACAGCACGCTCGCCACGCCGGGCACCAGGAACACGCCGGAGCCGATGATCGCGGCGGACACGTGGATCACGAGCCAGTACGACTGCAGCGCGGGCACGACCGGCGCGGCCACGGTGTACAGCATCGTGCCGTTGATGAACATCAGGATCACGACGGGCAGCAGCAGGAAGCCGGTGAGGTGGCGGACCGGGAACTTCTTGATCACCACGAGCCAGGCGACGACGGTGATGAAGGTGACCGCCATGCCGTACTCGTACATGTTGCCCCACGGCGCGCGGTGCACCGCGAGTCCGCGCAGCACGATCGCCGACAGCTGCAGCAGCGCGCCGAGCACCAGCAGCGCCGCGCCCATCCGGCCGATCCGCTCGGCGCGGCCGATCGCGCGCGGGGCCTCGGGCTCGGCCGGGACGTCGCCGTCTTCGATCCCGGCGTCGTCGGAGTCCGGTCCGCCCGCGCCGACCAGCACACGCTGGCGGCTGCGCTCGGCGGCGAGCCGGCCCTTGGCTCCGAAAGCCTGCTCGAAGAGCGTGAACAGCAGCGCCAGCACGTAAATCGCCACTGTCGTCGTGTACAGCAGGTCGCTGTACTGCGAGAGAGTCTCGTTGATTTCCATGCCTCAGCTGCCCTTCCGGCCCGTGACCAGCCGTTCGCTGATCCGCTGGAATTCCTCGCCGTATCCGGCTTGATCCGTGCGCGCGAGCCCCGCGACTTCGATCACGGTACTCGCGCCATCGTCGCGGCCCGGCCGCACCCGCACCCACACGCGACGCCGCTTGACCAGCAACGACGCCCCGAGCCCGGCGAACATCACGATCGCGAAGCCGAGCACGTAGCCCTGCGTCGGATCATGCGAGATCTGCAGGTTGACCCAGTTGTTGACGCCGTCGAAGCGGACCTTGGTGCCGTCGTCGAGCGTCAGTTCCTGGCCGACCGCGAGGTTCTTGCGGGCGACCCGCTTGAGCCTGCCGTCCTGGACGCGGGACTGGTCGACCGAGAACACCGACTGGCCGCGGCCCGCGTCGAGGCCGAGGTCGCCGCGCAGCACGTCGACGGCGACCATCGGGTTGTTCAGCTGCGGGGCGGTCGAGGTGAGCACGCCGCCGTGGATGAACGAGGACGGCGCGAAGAGGCCGGTGATCGCGAGCTGCTTGGTGCGCCGCTGGACCTCGTCGGCGATGCCGGGCTGGTCGAACTTCGTCGCGCCCTCGGACAGCATCGTCGCCGGGTTGCTGAACATCCACTGGGTGTTCTGGGTGCGCTTCTCGCCGTTCGGGAAGGTCACCGTGAACTGCGGCGAATAACCGTTGCCCAGCAGGTAAACCCGGTCGCCGACGGTGCGCAGCGGCTCGTTGACCTCCAGGTCGTACGGCTTCCACGTGCCGGCCCGCAGGTCCTCGCCGGACTGGTACTCGATGTGCGAGTGGTAGTAGTCAGCCTGGTTCGTGGCGGTGTAGCGGGCGGTGAAGTCGTTGACCTTCACGCAGAACGGGTCGAGGTCGGTGCCGTCGACGCGCAGGCCCGCTTCGAACGAGTCGTAGTTGTAGATGCCCGAGTTGCAGAACTGGCCGCCATTGGCCTGCACGATGACCTGGCCCTCGTAGCTGTAGAGCTTGCCGAGGGCGAAGAAGATGATCAGGCCGAGCATGCCGAAGTGGAAGAGCAGGTTGCCGGTCTCGCGNNNNCTGAACCCGCCGCCGTCCTCCTCGCGCTCGACGCGCCGCCAGCCGGACAGCTGCTTGCGCACGTCCTCGCGGATCGTCTCCGGCGTGCGCGCGGTGCGGGCGATCCGGTGGTGCGGCATGCGCGCGAGATTGCGCGGCGTCAGCACCGGCTTCGCCCGCATTTGCTTGAAATACTCGAAGCTGCGCGGCGTGAGACAGCCGATCAGCGAGATCATCAGCAGGATGTAGATCGCGGAGAACCAGACGCTGGAGTAGACGTCGTAGAACTCCAGCTTGTCGAGCAGCGAACCCCACCAGCCGTGCGCGCTGATGTACTCGTCGACCTTCGGCGCGTTCAGCCGCCGCTGCGGCAGCAACGCGCCGGGAAGCGCGGCGAGCGCCAGCAGGAACAGCAGCACCAGCGCGGTGCGCATGGACGTCAGGCCGCGCCAGGTGTTGCGCAGGAAAGCCAGGACCTGCTTGGCCGCGGACGGCCGGTACGACGGGTTCGGGTTCTTCGGGGGCGCTTCGGTAGTGGTCACAACGGCAGCTCGAGATCGGAGGCGACGGAGTTGCGGAGCCAGCCCATGACGTCTCCCCACAGCCCGGTGACCAGCAGAATGCCCACCACCATCAGCAGCGCCCCGCCGAAAATCTGCACGCGGCGGCCGTTGCGGCGAAGCCAGTCGGTGGCCCGCACGGCCCAGCGGGCGCCGAGCGCGATCAGCAGGAACGGGACGCCGAGGCCGAGACAGTAAACAAGCACCAGCACGTACCCGCGAACCGCGGCCCCGCCGGTCGCGCTGGCGAGACTGGTGACGGCCGAGAGCGTCGGCCCGATGCACGGCGTCCAGCCGAGCCCGAACACCGCCCCGAGCACCGGCGCGCCCCACAGCCCGCCGCCGGGCACGTGGTGCGAGCGGACCTCGCGCTGCAGTCCCGGGATCCAGCCGATGAAGACCAGCGCCATCAGGATGGTGAGGACGCCGCCGATGCGCTGCAGCAGTTCCTCGTTGACCAGCAAGGTGTTCGCGAGCCAGACCAGCGTGCCCATGGTCGCGACGAACACCACGGTGAACCCGAGCACGAACAGCCCCGCCGCACCGAGCACGGCGTAGCGGCCCTTCTTGCGCTCCTCGCCGTCGCGCACCGCCGGGGCGTCCGCACCGACGAGAGCCGCGAGGTAGGCGAGGTACCCGGGCACGAGCGGCACCACGCACGGCGACGCGAACGAGATGGCCCCGGCCACCAGCGCGACACCCGCGGCGAGCAGCAGCGGCCCGGAAAGCGCCAGCTCGGACACGGAGTTCACGCACTTGAGAGTAGGCAGTGAGCTGGACGTGAGGCGGGCGGGGCCCGCTCACAGGACCTACGCCACAGCGGGGCCGGGACCTTGGTCCTGGGTCGTGAGCGTTGGCACCGGTGAGAACCGGGGCTGGCACTCACGACGAGCCCGGGCCGGAACGTGCGCGCCTGCGCCCTCGCTTGGCAAGGGGCTCCCGCGAGGCAAGGGCGGTGGTCGGGTCTCGTGAGTGTTGATCGCGGTTCTCACCGCGATCAACACCCACGACGCTATTTCTCCGCGCTGAGCCGCTGCACCACCGGAACCAGGTCCGAAGCCAGCACCTGCCGCAGGAACACCGCCGCCACCCGGTGCTGTTTGTCCAGCACCAGGGTCGACGGGATGATGTTGCGCGGGTACCCGGACAGCTGAAGCAGCACGCGTCCGGACGGGTCCCAGATCGACGGGTACGTCAGGCCGCGGTCGCGGACGAAGTCCTGGGCCACGTCGCGGGCCGGGTCGCGGACGTCGAGGCCGATCACCTGGGCGCCGACCGGGGCGATCTGCTTGCTCGCGGTCTCCAGTTCGGGCGCTTCGGCGCGGCACGGGCCGCACCATTGGCCCCACAGGTTGATCACCAGCGCCTTGCCGGGGAAGTCCTCGATCGAGAGCTGTTTGCCCTCGTGCATCAGGTCGTCGCCGGCCAGCGTCGGGGCTTTCTGGCGTTCGTTCTCCGGGTAGCTGATGTCGACCTTGCCGCCAGGCGAGACGAAGGTGAAGGTGCCACCCGAGACGACCGCGTCCTTGCCGGTCGAGCAGCCCGTCACGACCAGCGCGGCGGCCATCAGGACCCCGAGCAGCCGCCGTTTCATGCGCCGGTCACCTTGGGGTCGGTGGTGCCCGCGGGCTCGCTGTAGACGATCTCCAGCAGCTCTTCGCCGTCGAACACCAAGCTGGTGAGCGACGCCAGCGAGCACTGCCGCTGCCGCGGGTCGTGCCACAGCCGCTTCGCTTCGAGGAACCGGCGAAGCGTCCAGATCGGCAGTTGGTGCGACACACACAGCGCTTCGCGCCCTTCGGCCTTTACGCGGGCACGGTGCACCGCGCCAAGCATCCGGTGTGCGATCTCGACGTACGGCTCGCCCCACGACGGCTTGAACGGGTTCACCAGGTGCGGCCACGCTTTCGGCTGCCGCAGCGCGCCGTCGCCCACGGCCACGCGCTGGCCTTCGAAGACGTTCGCCGCTTCGATGAGACCTTCGTCAGTGGCGATGTCGAGACGGTGCGCGCCCGCGATGGGTGCCGCGGTCTCCTGCGCGCGCTGAAGCGGCGAAGCGACGACATACGCGAGGTCGTGCCCAGACACTGCCTCGGCGACAGTGAGCGCCTGACGTTGCCCGCGCTCTGACAGCCGGAAGTTCGGCAGCCGCCCGTAGAGGATCTTCTCCGGGTTGTGGACTTCACCGTGCCGCAGCATGTGGACGACGGTGGTCATGGGCGAACCGCCTCAGCCGCCGCGCGCGCCGCCGTGGGCAACGCGGCCTCGATGACGGCGAATGCTTCGTCGTCCATCGCGGCGTTCACGAACCACGCCTCGTACGCGCTCGGCGGCGGGTACACGCCCGCTTCGAGCAGCGCATGGAAGAACGCCGGGAAGCGCCACGTCTCGGTGGCCTGCGCGTCCGCGTAGTTGCGTACGGGCTTGTCGGTGAAGAAGACGCTCACCAGGTTGCCCGCGAACTGCACCGTGTGCGTGACGCCCGCTTCGCTGAGCGCCTTGTCGAAAAGCCCGCCGAGACGCTTCGCGTTGGCGTCGAGCTTCGCGTACACAGCGTCGTCGGCTTCGCGCAGCGCGGTAAGACCGGCGGCGACCGCCACCGGGTTCCCGGACAGCGTGCCCGCCTGATAGACGGGACCGCCGGGAGCGAGCTTCGCCATGATGTCCGCGCGGCCGCCGAACGCCGCGGCAGGCAGCCCGCCGGACATCACCTTGCCGAACGTGTACAGGTCACCGGCCACACCTTCGAGGCCGAACCAGCCCGCACGCGAAACGCGGAAGCCGGTCATCACCTCGTCCATGATCAGCAGCGCGCCGTTTTCGTGCGCGAGGTCACGCAGCGCGGCGTTGAAGCCGGCGTCCGGCGGCACCGCGCCCATGTTGCCCGCGGCCGCCTCGGTGATCACTGCGGCGATCTGGCCCTCATTCTCCGCAAAGGATTTCCGCAGTGCGTCAAGATCGTTGTACGGCAAGACAATCGTGTCCGCGGCCTGCGCGCCGGTGACGCCCGGCGAAGTCGGCAGGCCGAGTGTCGCTACGCCGGAACCCGCTTCGGCGAGCAGCGCGTCAACGTGCCCGTGGTAGCAGCCGGCGAACTTGATGATCTTGGCGCGGCCGGTGAAACCGCGAGCCAGCCGGATGGCGCTCATCGTGGCTTCGGTGCCGGAGTTGACCAGCCGGACCTGCTCGACCGGACCGACCCGGCCGATGATCTCCTCGGCGAGTTCGACCTCGCCGATCGTCGGCGTGCCGAAGGAAAGCCCGTGCTCCGCGGCCGCGCGGGCGGCGGCCACCACCTTCGGGTGCGCGTGCCCGAGGATCATCGGGCCCCACGAGGAGACGAGGTCGACGTAGCGGTTGCCGTCTGCGTCCCACAGATACGGGCCCTCGCCCCGGACCATGAACCGCGGCGTGCCGCCGACCGAGTTGAAGGCGCGCACCGGCGAGTTCACCCCGCCCGGAACGGCCGCCTTGGCGCGTGCGAACCATGCTTTGGACTGCTCGGTGCCAGTGCTCACCGCTCCAGTCTTGCAAATCCTCCGTTCGGGTGTCGGTGGCGCCCAAGCTGCCACCCGACTGCCATCCGGCATTTCGGCCGGACCGCTCCTGACTTCACCCTCCTCCCCGCCGCCGCCCTCATGCGAGTAGCCGCGCTACGCAGTAACATTCCCAAGCGCATGGACGGGCGAGCCATGGAGGAGACGTGACGGCGCCCACACACCGCCGGAACCCGTGGCTGATGCTCGCGGTGTTCTTCGGGCTGGTCGGCGTCATCGCACTGGTCGGCGCGCTGGCCGCGACGACCGCGCCGGACGCCTACAACCGGTACGTGCTGCCGGAGTGGGCCCCGCCCTCGTCCCTGTTCAGTCCGGTGTGGACGGTTCTGTACATCGTGCTCGCCGTCGCGGGCTGGACTTATTGGCGCACCGACGGCGAGAACCAGGGCTTCGCCGCGTACGGCATCGGCCTGTTGTTCAACCTGATGTGGATCTCGCTGTTCTTCGCGGGCGGCTCCACACAGGTCGCGTGCGTGGACATCGTGCTGCTCGATTTCACCGTGATCGTGACGATCGCATTGTTCTACCGCCGGTCCCGCACCGCCGCGCTGCTGCTCGTGCCGTATCTGGCGTGGCTGCTCTACACGACGGCGCTGAACGTCGCGATCATCGCGCTCAACGACGTTCCCTAACGCCCCGGTTGCGCCACGATCGCCTGCGCGGTCACCGAGCCGTCCGCTCCGGTGCGGCCCTGGACGGTCACCGGCTGTCCCGGTTTGAGGTCGCTGAGCTTGCCCGGCTGAGTCACGCCGACCGTCGTGCTGTCCGAAGTGGACACTGTGACTTCGCTGCCCTGCATGGTCTTCACCGTGATCGTGCTCCCGTCGACCTTCTCCACGGTGCCGACCGTCCCGCGACCGCCTGCCGCACGTCCGCCGGAGCCGCCCTGCTGCCCAGCACCGGGGCCGGAACCAGTACCGGCGAAGGCCGTTCGGGCCCCGCCGGAAGAGCCGCTCGACGGACCGAACGCCGCGTGCGTCCACGCGCCGCCGGCGAACGCCAGCGCCAGCACGAGCAGCCCGGCGAGCACGAGCGTCGGCTTGCCGAACGGCCGCGCGACCTGCTTCAGCTCGGCGGTGAGATCGCCCTGGACGGCAGGCTCGGCAATGAGGTCTTCCGGACGCGGCGCGGCGGGTTCCTCCGGCGGGGTCGGAATGGGCTGGGTGGTCGACGCGGACATGACGCTCCTACTCGTGCCGGAGGGCGTCGATCGGCCGCAGCCGCGAAGCCCGGTTCGCCGGGAAACTGCCGAAGAAAAGCCCGATCAGCGCGGACACCGCGAACGCGAGCGCGATCGACGAAGGCACCACCACCGGCTGGATGCCCGCGATGCTGAACCGGCTGCCGACCACGCCGATCAGCACGCCGAGCAACCCGCCGAACAGGCTCAGCATGGTCGCCTCGGCGAGGAACTGGCCGAGGATCGCCGAGCGCGGCGCGCCGATCGCCTTGCGGATGCCGATCTCGCGGATCCGCTCGGTGACCGTGACGAGCATGATGTTCGTGACCCCGATCCCGCCGACCAGCAGTGAGATCGCCGCGACCGCGCCGAGCAGCACGGTGAACGTGTCGATCGCCGACGTGCGGGTCTGCAGCAGCTGCGCGGAGTTCTGGATCTGGAAGTCCGGAGTGGCCGAGGCTTGAATGCCGTGCCGGGCGTCGAGGATCGCAGTGACCTCGGCTTGCGCGAGCCCGATCGCATCGGCGGTGGTCGCCTGCACGGCGATCTGGTTCAGGCCGCCGTAGCCGGCGAGCGAGTTCTGCACCGCGCTGATCGGGGCGATCGCGACGTCATCGGCGTTCTGCAGCCCGGTGCTGCCCTTCGTCTGCAGCACGCCGATCACGGTGAACTGGATGCTGTTGACCAGTACGTTCTTGCCGACCGGTTCGCCTGCACCGAAGATCGACTGCGCGGTCGTCGGCCCGAGCACGACGACCTTGCGCGCTTGCGTCACGTCCTCGGCGCTGAACAGCTGACCGTCGGCGATCTGGCGATTCGTGGTGGTGAAGTAGCTGGGTTCGGTGCCGACGACGCTCGACACGTCGTAGGAGGTCTGCCCGTACGTCGCGGTCGCGCTGGTGTTCACCACCGGAGCCGCCGCCTTGACGTCCGGCGCGCCCACCGGATCGATCAGCGCGTGCGCGTCCTGCACGGTGAGCGGACGCACCTGGCTGGTCTGCCCGCCGCCGCGGACCGGCGTCACGTTGACCACGTCGGTGCCGAGCCCCTGGATGCTCGCGGTAATCGCCGCCGACGCGCCGTTTCCCACTGCCACCAACAAGATCACCGACGCGACGCCGATGGTGATGCCGAGCGTGGTGAGCACCGAACGCAGTTTGTTCGAGGCGAGTCCGCGCACCGCGAACCGCATGATCTCGACGAAGTTCACGCGACCACCCCGGTGCGCACCTCGTCCGACACGATCCGCCCGTCGCTGACCCGCACGACGCGGTGCGCGTGCCGGGCGACCTCGTCCTCGTGCGTGATCACAACGACCGTGCGGCCGAGCGCGTTGAGCCGGTCGAAGACGCCGAGGACGTCGACAGTGCTTGCGTGGTCGAGGTTTCCCGTCGGTTCGTCGGCGAGCAGCAGCGCCGGTCCGCCGACCAGCGCCCGTGCCACCGCGACGCGCTGCTGCTGTCCGCCGGACAGTTCATTCGGCAGATGCTTGGCCCGATCGGTCAGCCCGACCATCTCCAGCGCGGCGAGCGCGCGGCGCCGCCGCTCCCCTCGCTTGAGTCCACTGTAGACCGTCGGCAATTCCACATTGGACAGCGCACTGGTACGCGGCACGAGATTGAAGGACTGGAAGATGAAGCCGATCTTTCGGTTGCGCAGCAGGGCAAGCTGACGTTCGTTGAGATCGGCGACGGAGAATCCGTCCAGCAGATACCGGCCCGAGGTAGGCGTGTCGAGACAGCCGAGCATGTTCAGCAGCGTCGACTTCCCGGATCCGGACGCGCCCATGATCGCGACGTACTCGCCCGGCCACACCCGCAGATCGACCCCGCGCAGCGCGTGCACCGCGGTTTCCCCGCTGCCGTAGGTCTTGCGCAGTCCGGAGACCGCGATCACCGGCTTCATCCCCGGCCCCCGCCGCCGACGCCGCCCTGGCGTCCGCCGCCGAATCCGCCCTGCTGGCCACCGCCGAACCCGCCGAGACCGCCCCGTTGCTGGCCGTTGGACCCACTCGAGGTCGTCGGCGACGCAGCCGTGAGCACCACGCTGTCGCCTTCGTTGAGCCCGGACTTGATCTCCACAGTGGACTCTCCGCGCACGCCGACCTCGACCTGCCGCGAAACCGGCTGCCCGTTCTGCTCCACCGTGACCACGTTCGTCGTCCCGCTGCTCCGCACCGCCGCGGCCGGAACGCTCAGTACGCCATCGGCTTCCGCGACCGTGATCACGACGCTCGCCGACTGTCCGGGCCGCAGCCCCGACGGCGGGTTCGACAACGCCAGCTTCGCGCCGTAACTGACGACGTTGCTGCTCGTGGTCGGGGTGAGGTCAATGCTGGAAACGGTCGCCTGCAATGGTTGATCCGGCGTCGCGTTCAGCGTGACCGTGGCTTTCTGGCCGGTTTTCACCTTGCTCACGTCAATTTCCGCCACCGAAGTATTGACGACAAGAGTGCCCATATCGGTAATATCGATAAAACCAGTGCTGCTACTGCTGCTTGAGGACGACTGTTGCCCGGATTGTCCACCGGAGCCGGAACTCGACGTGGACGCACTTGCGGAACTGCTGCTGGAATTGGACCCGCTGCCCGCTTGCTGCCCGACCGTCCCGTTGATCGCGGTAACCGTTCCCGCGCCCGGCGCGGTCAATGTCGTGGCGGCGAGTGCTGATTCCGCGTTGTCCACGTCCAGCTGCGCTTGATCCACTTTGGCCTGCAACGAGGCGGTGCTGCTCTGCGCCTGGGCCGAGGTCTGGTTCGCGGGCGGGTTGTCCTCCGCCGTCGTCAGGTTGTCCTCGGCGACCGCGAGATTGGCCTTGGCGACCTGAAGTTGTTTGCTTGCCTGGGAAGAGTCGATGGTGGCGAGCTTCTGCCCGGCGCTCACGACGTCGCCGACCTGCACGTCGATGCTGGTGACCTTGCCGGATGTCGTGAAATTCGCGGCCCCGGTGTAGGTGCTCGCGATCGTGCCCGCCGCCGCAACGGTCTGGGCGACATTCGCGCGCCGGACCGGCGTCGTCCGGGTTTGCGCCTGCGCGGTCGAACCAGCAGGCGAAAAGGCTTGGTAAATCCCGAAAGCCGCGCCGCCGAGCAGCACGACAAGGACTCCGTTGACCACCCAGGTTCGTGTGCGCAGCCGCGTCATGGCCGCAAGATTGCGGGGCTTGCTTAGCAGTCAGCTGTTGGTTCCCTGTGGGGCAGCTGTGTAATCAGTCCTTCTTCTTTTTGTGCCGCGCCCGCACCGCGAGCAGCAATTGCCGGACCGCGTCCACCACTAATACCGCAGACAGCGTGCCGAGCCCGAGCGCCCCGGCGATATGTCCGCCGAAGTACCGTTCGGAGGCCAATTTCGTGCCGTCGCCCGCCGTGGTGACGACCGTGCCGACCCCGGCGTGCCACAGCGCGAACGCCGCCCACAGCACCAATCCGGCCACCACGACCTCGCCGAGCGCGACGAACGCGCGCCACGGCTGGTTGAGCTTCGTCCGCGGCTGCGTTTCCTCCGGCGGCCAAAGCCCGGCTCCGGTCGGCTGGGGTAGGTCGATCACGGGATCCAGCCTTTCAGGTTCGCCGTCGTCGCGCGTCCCTCGTGCGGGTTCAGTTCCGGAAGTCATCGGCTTGTTCCTCGGTGTTCTCGTCCTCCGGATGGTTCTTCGCGGCCAGCTCCGCGAGCGCGGTCTTCAGCGCTTCGACGTCGCGGGCCCAGGCGAGCACCACCGTGCCGTCGTCCAGCTCGACCGGCAACTCGTCGTACTTCCGCGGCACCGACCAGCCGCCGCCGAGCACGCGCGTCCCGACCGGCGCACCGACGTCGGTCACCGAGGCGATCCGCTCCGCGGCCACCGTCTCGCGTCCTTGCCGCACCTGCTCGGTGGTGACCTCAAGCGAAAGGAACCGGCGCCGCGCGTACACCCACGGCAGCGTCAGCCCGCACAGCGCGGCGCCGATCAGCACCCAGCCGACGACGTGCGTCGGCCCACCGGTGGCCAGTTCGGCGAGCGCGCCCAGCAGTGCGAACAGCGGGCCCCAGATCAGCGCCGACCAGCCGACGCCAGGCTCGGAGTACAGCGTCCTGGCCGCCATTACAGCTTCTTGCCGACCTTCGGGAAGTAGTCCGCGACCTTCGGCAGGTACAGCAGGATCAGCATGACGACCAGCGCCAGCGACGACGCGAGCGCGAAGATGCTGCGGATCACCCCGAGTTCGAACACGATGCCGAGCACCGCCAGCAGGGTCGCGATGCTGCGTGCCGAACGCGTGCCCTCGCGGGCCTTCCAGGCGAACAGCACGAGCAGCGCGCCGAAGCACAGCGAGCCGATCAGCATGGCCCACACCAGCGTGTTGGCGTTGGCCTGCACCTGAGCGACGTCGACCTTCTGGCCGCTCTGCCGCACCTGCTCGATCGCCCGGTCGACCAGCTGCTGCTTGAGCAAGACGGTGACGACCTGCCCGGCCACCACGATCACCGCGGCCACGATGGCGAGCACGAACGCGCCGTGCACCGGCGTCGGCGGCTTGGCCTTCGGCGCGGTCTGCCCCGGCAGCACCGGATCCGGCGCGCGCCCGCGTTTGCGGCGCTCGTCGTCGGTGAGCCCGGAAAGATCGTCCGAGGTCACGCTGGCTGGCTTCGGGGTGTTCTCGTCCTTCTCGGCCACCCGAAAGACCCTACCCGGGCTCAGTCCAGCCAGGCCGCGGCCTCGGCCGCCCAGTAGGTCAGGATCAGGTCCGCCCCCGCGCGGCGGATGGACGTGAGCACCTCAAGCACCGTGCGCTCGCGCTCGATCCAGCCGTTCGCCGCGGCCGCCTCGACCATCGCGTACTCGCCGGAGATGTTGTACGCCGCGACCGGAACCGGCGAAATGTCGGCCGCCGCCTTGATGATGTCCAAATAGGACAGTGCAGGCTTGACCATGACCATGTCCGCGCCCTCGGCCAAGTCGAGTTCGAGCTCGCGCATCGCCTCGCGCGCGTTGCCGAGGTCCTGCTGGTAGGTCTTGCGGTCGCCCTTGAGCTGGGAGTCGACGGCCTCGCGGAAGGGACCGTAGAACGCGCTGGCGTACTTGATCGAGTAGGCGAGAATGGCGGTCTCGCTGTGCCCGACCTCGTCGAGCGCCCGGCGGATCACGCCGACCTGCCCGTCCATCATCCCGCTCGGCCCGAGCACATGCGCTCCCGCTTCCGCCTGCGCGACACCCATGTCGGCGTACAACCGGAGCGTGGCGTCGTTGTCGACCACGCCGTCCGCGTCGAGCACGCCGCAGTGCCCGTGGTCGGTGAACTCGTCCAGGCAGGTGTCGGCCATCAGCACGGTGGAGTCGCCGAGTTCGCTGCGCAGATCCCGCAACGCGACGTTGAGGATGCCGTTCTCGTCGACCGCGCCGGACCCTTGCGCGTCCCGCTTCTCCGGAACGCCGAAGAGCATGAGCCCGCCGACCCCGGCGTTGACCGCCTCGACCGCGGCCTTGCGAAGAGTGTCGCGAGTGTGCTGAACGACGCCCGGCATGCTGGCGATCGGCCGCGGCGCGTCCAGACCCTCGGCCACGAACATCGGCAGAATCAGCTGCCGTGGCCGCACCGTGGTCTCACTGACCATCCTGCGCATTGCCGGAGTAGTACGAAGCCTGCGGGGTCGCTGCTCGGGGAACACACCTCCAAGGTACTCCGGAGCCTCGTGAGTGTTCACGCCGGTGAGCACCGGCGTCGCCACTCACGACCCCAGAAACGGCGAGGGCCCCCTCAAGCCTCAAGGGAGCCCTCGTCACACCTCAGCTGCGCCGAGTCCGCTTGGCCTTCCGCGGCGGAGGCAACGCCCCC
>NZ_LWSF01000023.1:0-26791 GCF_001651785.1 Amycolatopsis sp. M39 | reverse complement strand
AGACCGAACTCCACCGCAGTCTCGGCGGTCTTCGGCCCGATGCACGCGACCAGCGTGCGAGTGTGCGGCTTCCCGGCAATCCCCACCAGGTTCCGCACCGTCGACGACGAGGTGAAACAGACCGCGTCAAAGCCGCCGGTCTTGATCATCTCGCGGGTCTCGGCTGGCGGCGGCGCGGCCCGCACGGTCCGGTAGGCCGTGACGTCGTCCACTTCCCAGCCGCGTTCGACCAGGCCGGCCGACAGGATCTCGGTGGCGATGTCGGCGCGCGGCAGCAGGACGCGGTTGACCGGGTCCAGCACGTCGTCGTACGGCGGGAACTCGGCCAGCAGGCCCTCGGACGACTGCTCGCCGGTCGGGACCAGCTCCGGAATGATGCCGAAGGAACGCACCTTCGCCGCGGTCGATTCGCCGACGCAGGCGATCTTCACGCCGGAGAACGCCCGCGCGTCCAGGCCGAACTCCTCGAACTTCTCCCACACCGCGCGCACCGCGTTGGTGGAGGTGAAGACGATCCACTGGTAGCGGCCGTCGACCAGGCCCTTGACCGACCGCTCCATCTGCGCCGGGCTGCGGGGCGGCTCGACCGAAATGGTCGGCACCTCGTGCGAGGTCGCGCCGTGGCCGCGCAGCCGCTCGGCCATCTCGCCCGCCTGCTCCTTGGTGCGCGGCACCAGGACCTTCCAGCCATACAGCGCCCGCGACTCCCACCAGGACAGCTTCGACCGCTGCCCGGCGGCCTGCCCGACGGTCACGACCAGCGGGCCGACCAGCTCGCCCGCGTCGTTCGCGACCGAGGCCAGCGTGGTGTCCAGCGTGCGCTGGGTGTTGATGGTGCCGTTCGCGGTGACCGCGACCGGGGTGGTCGGCGGCAGCCCCTTCTCGGTGAGCTGGCTCGCTGCCTCGGCCAGGTGCGCCGAGGTCGCGTGCAGCACGATCGGGCCCGCGACGGCGGCCAGCGCGCCCCAGTCGACCTCGCCGCGGACGTCCGCCTCGGTGTAGGTGCCGCCGAGCGCGACCCCCGCGTACGCCGGCACCGCGGTGCCCGGCGCGACGCCCGGGATGACGTCGAACACGGCCGAGGTGCGGGCGACGGCCTGGACCTCGGCCACGACGGCCGGGCTGGTCAGCGGGTCGCCGGAGACCAGCCGCAGCGCGAGCCTGCCTGCCTTGGCCTCGGCGGTCAGGTCCTTGGCGACGTCGGACGGTTCGCCGACGGCGGGACGGACCTCGGCGCCGGCGGCGGCGAAGGCGAGCACGCTGGCGGGCACGTCCGGGTCGGTCACCACGACCTCGGCCTTGGCCAGGAGTTCCTGGGCGCGGACGGTGAGCAGCCCGGCGTCCCCGGGGCCCGAGCCCACGAAGGCGACGCGCCCGGCGGTCTTGCGAGCAGGGGTCATCGTTGGTGTTCTTCTCCTCTTGGGCGGCCGGTGCTCCGGCCGCTGGTGTCGGGCAGGTCGTGCGGGTCGGTGACGGCTGGCGTCACAGCGCGGGGCCGAGCAGTTCCCCGGCTCCCAGGTCAAGCAGTTCGGCGGCCAGTTCCCGGCCGAGCTTCTCCGCCTCGCCGATCCCGGCGATCGCGGAAGCCCGCACCATGTCGACGCCGCCGTTCTCGCCTTCGACGGCAGCGGTGCCGCGCAGCGAGATGCGCTCCACCACCGCGCCCTCGTCGTCGAGGTCCTCGACGATCTCGGCGAGCGCGCCCACCGGCGCGCTGCACCCGGCTTCGAGCGCGGCGAGCAGAGCCCGTTCGGCCGTCACCGCGACCCGCGTGCTCTCGTCGTCCGCCGCGGACGCGAGCAGGTGCTCGACGTCCACGTCGGCGGCCCGGCACTCCAGCGCCAGCGCCCCCTGCGCGGGGGCGGGCAGCATCTGGATCGGGTCGAGGGTTTCGGTGATCTCGTCCACCCGGCCGACCCTGGCCAGTCCGGCACGCGCGAGCACCACGGCATCCAGCTCGCCGTCGGTGACCTTGCGCATGCGGGTATCGATATTGCCTCGGATCGGCACGATTTCCAAACCGAGACCCAGCGCGCGCAGCTGAGCCATCCGCCGCGCCGCGCCGGTGCCGACCTTCGCGCCCGGCGGAAGCTCGCCGAGGGTGAGGCCGTCGCGCGCGATGAGCGCGTCGCGCGGGTCCTCGCGCGGCGGCACCGCGGCCAGCACGAGACCGTCCTCGGGTGCGGTGGGCAGGTCCTTGTACGAGTGCACAGCGACGTCGATCTCGTTGCGCAGCAACGCTTCCCGCAGCGCCGAGGTGAACACGCCGACGCCGATCTGCGAGATCGGGGCACTGGAGAGGTCGCCGGGCGTGGTGACGGTGACGAGCTCCACCTCCGCCCCGGTGGCGCGGAGGGTGTCGGCGACGATGCCGGTCTGCGCGAGGGCGAGCTTGCTGCCCCGCGTGCCGATGCGAATGACTCTGGTCACTTACCGCTTCTTCTCGGATTCCGGCGCTGTCGGGCTCGCCACGGCCGCAGGAGCCTGCGGGTCGAGGCAGAACAGTTCCCGCAACGCGTTGGCGTAGTCGGTGTCGGCCGTCTCGGCGGCCAGCTGCTTGACCCGCACCGTCGGCGCGTGCAGCAGCTTGTCGACCACGCGGCGAACCGTGCGGCCGACCTCTTCGCGAACCTGGCTGTCGAGTTCCGGCAGCCGGTTGTCCAGGCGGAGCAGCTCCGCGTCCACCACCTCGGCCGCGCGCCTGCGCAGCGCGGTGACCGTGGGCGTGACCTCGGCACTGCGCTGTCCGGCGAGGTACTCGCGCACCTCGTCGAGCACAATGCCGGCGGCTTTGGCGGTCTGCCGGTCGGTGGTCGGGGCGCCGGCGTCGCGCATGCGCCGCTGGATCGTCTCCAGATCGACCACGGTGACGTCGGCGAGTCCGGCGACCGCGGCGTCGACGTCCTTGGGCAGCCCGAGATCGCAGACGACCAACCGGCGTCCGGCGCGCGCGGGCACATGCCCGGCGAGGAAGACCGCGTCCTGCGCCCCGGTGCAGGCCACGACGAGGTCGGCCTGCTCGACCGCCTCGGCGAGCGAGGACAGCGGCACCGAACGAGCCGGAATCCCCTCGGCGACGACCTTTTCGGCCAGCCGGACGGCGTTGGCTTCGGTGCGGTTGGCCACGGTGATCTCGGCGATCCCGGCCTTGCGCAGCTGCGCCGCGGTGAGCGCGCCCATCGAACCGGCCCCGACGATCAGCGCGTGCTTGCCCGCGATGTCCCCCGCGGCGGCGAGCGCCTCGGACACGACGGACGCGCCGAGCTGGTCGAGCCCGGTCTCGGCGTGCACGCGCTTGCCGACGCGCAGCGTGGTCTGGATCAGCTCGTGCAGCGTGCGGCCGACGGTGCCGGCGTCGCGCGCGGTCGCGTACGAGGAACGGACCTGGCCGAGGATCTGGGTCTCGCCGACCACCATCGAGTCCAGGCCCGAGGCGACGGAGAACAGGTGCTCGACGGCCGCGCCCGCGTAGTGCACGTACAGGCTGTCGTACAGCTCGGCGGGCTCCATCCCGGCCTTGCGGGAGAGCACGTCCGAGACGTCGTTGACGCCGCCGTGGAAGGTCTCGACCACGGCGTAGACCTCGATGCGGTTGCACGTCGAGACGAGCATGACCTCGCTGACGTGCTCCGCCTGCTGCAGGTCGTGCAGGACCTTGGTCAGCTCGTCCGCGGGGATCGCCGCACGCTCCAGCGTGCCGAGATCCGCACTGCGATGGGAGAGCCCGACCGCCAACACGCTCATCAGCGCACCACCATTCCGAGACCGCCGTCCGTACCGGCGCCGTTTCGTCCGCCGCTGCCATTGTCGGCGGGCCTGCCGGTGCCGGGTAACCCGGCATTCCCCTGGTTTTCCGGGGTGCCGCCGCCCGCGCCGGCCGCGCTGTCGGCGCGCCGAGCCACGTGGAACGAAAGGATCTGCAGCTCGACGGCCAGGTCGACCTTGCGGACCTCGACGTGTGCCGGCACCTGGAGCACTACCGGCGCGAAGTTGAGGATGCACTGGACGCCGCCTGCCACCAGCCTGTCGCACACCGACTGCGCGGCGGTAGGAGGTGTGGCGATGATCCCCACGGAAATCTCCCGTTCGGAGCAAACCCGAGGAATGTCGTCCATGTGCGAGACCGGGAGACCCCCTACGGGAACGCCGATCAAGTCGGGGTCGAGGTCGAAGAGCGCCTCGACCGGGAAACCCCGGCCGGGGAAGCCGCCGTAGTTGGCGAGCGCGTGGCCGAGGTTGCCGATTCCGGCCACGGCGACCCGGTGCTGCCGGGTGAGGCCGAGGATCCGCTCGATCTGGCTGACGAGCACCTGCACCTCGTAGCCGACGCCGCGGGTCCCGTAAGAGCCCAGGTAGGAGAGATCTTTGCGGAGCTTGGCGGAGTTCACGCCCGCTGCCGCGGAGAGCTCCTCGCTGGAGACGGCGGTGGTGCCCTGCTCGGCCAAGCCGGAGAGGATCCGCAGGTAGACGGCCAGCCGCGCGACCGCGGCCTCCGGGATCTGCTTCGCGCGGACCGCGGTGTCTTCCGCGTCGGAGACAGCGGGCATCTCGGCGGTCGGCGCGTTGTCGGCGTCCGGGGCGGGGCGGGAAGTCCGGGCCGCGCGGCGGGTGCGGGGTTTGGCGTCTTCCTCGGCCGGGGTTTCGGCGGCGGCTCGGGTGCCCGCCCGGCTGGCGCGGCCGTTGCCGGACGCGGCCCGGCCATTTCCGGAGACGCGCCCGTTGCCCGCGGCGTGGTCGCCGCCGCCGGCGACCTGGTCGTCCCCGTTCTCGGCGCGAGCCGCCGAGTTTCCGTTGCGCGCCAAGCCGTTCTCGCTCACCGTGGCTCGACGGCGGCTGCCCGCGGCGTGCCGCCCGCCGGACCGGCGCGCGGCGGGCGGGGCGGGTTCGGCGGCGTCGGATTCGTCACGGGGAGGCGTGGCCGGCGGTTCGGCACCGCTGCGCCCGCCCCGCTGTGTCACCACGCTGACTTCTCCTCAATCCGGCTTCGTGCCCGCGCTGTCCCCCACCTGCCTCGACCGGCAGTGGAAAACCAACCCTTGACCCCACGGCTTCCGTCCGGTTCGATGCCGGTCCTCGCGGGGGCGGGTTCCTACGGTAGTCCACTTGTGAACGCATGCACAAAGTCACTGGTCATCCGCATGACCGGAAGCACAACCGCACTCGCTCAGGCGGCGGTGAACGGCACCGTGTGCCACCCGCTCGCGCCGTCCGGGACCGGGTCCGCGGGGTGGTCTGTCTGCGTGTACCCGGACTGATCCGTCGCCCGCACCGTCACCGTGTGGCTGCCCGGCGGGACCGGCACCTCGGCCCACCACATCCGCCAGGTGTCCTGGTTGACCTCGGCCGAAAGCGTCGCCGGGAACCACGCGCCCTGGTCCACCCGCACCTCGACCTTCGCGATCCCGACGTGCTGCGCCCACGCCGTCCCCGCGACCCGGACCTTGCCCGCGCGCACCGACGTCCCGTCACCCGGTGCGTCGATCCGCGATTCGGTCTTGATCGGGGCCTGCTCCGCCCAGCCGCGCTGCAGCCAGTAGGCCTGCCGCGCGTCCCAGGTCGTGAACTCCAGGTCGGTGACCCATTTGGTCGCCGAGACGTAGCCGTAGAGCCCGGGGATCACGATCCGCGCCGGGAAGCCGTGCTCGACCGGCAGTGCCTCGCCGTTCATGCCGATCGCGAGCATCGCGCCGCGTGCCGGGTCGAGCGCGACGTTGGCCGGAGTGCCGCAGGTGAAGCCGTCGGCACTGGTCGCGTACATCTGCTGCGCGCCCGTTCGCACTCCCGCCGCGTCCAGCAGGTCGACCAGGTCCACGCCGATGAAGTTCGCGGTGGAGATCAGGTCGCCGCCGACCTCGTTGGAGACGCAGGTGAGCGTCACGGTCCGTTCCACCAGCGGCCGGTTCCGGATGTCCGCGTAGGAGAAGCTCACCTCGCGGTCGACCAGGCCGTGGATCTTCAGAGTCCAGTCCTCGGCCCGCACCTGCGGCACGACGAACGCGGTGTCGATCCGGTAGAAGCTCCCGTTCGGCGTGATGAACGGCGGCGAGCCGAGCTTGTGGAAATCCGCGTCCGGCGGCAGCGGCGGGGCCTTCTTCGCGGCGACCAGCGGGCCGATCGACGCGCGCGAGCCGGTCGCGCTGCTGGTGGTGGACACGACCTCGCCGACGATCGCCGCCACGCCGGCGCCTGCCGCGATTCCCGCGCCGCGCTGCAACACCTGGCGACGGCTGAGTCCTTGCCGCGGTTCGGTTTCCGCCGGCAGCGCGCGTTTGTGCAGCCAGCTGAACACCAGCAGCGAAGCACCCAGCGCCAGTACCGGAGCCAGCAATGCGAGCTGTCCGACGTCCGTGCGCTCGAACACCGCGACGATCCCGAACGCGCCGACCACGATCACCAGCACCTGGCCGGGCAGCGGGCGACGGCGTGAAAGCTGTCCGGCGAGCACCGCGAACGCCAGCAGCACCACGGCCAGGCCGATCTTGAGCACGGTCTTGTCGGCGGTCCCGATCGTCTGCTCCGCCCACACCACGACGGCGTGCGGGCTGTGCGCGATGACGAAGTCCGCGACCGCGACGAACGGCGACGCGTTGTATCCGACAAATCCGGCGACCAGATGCCCCACGCCCAGCGCGACGGCCAGCGAGACCAGCCCGATGAATGTCGCGATGCCCAGCGACAGGCGCGGCCGGGCGGCCGGCGGGGCTTCTTTCAACGCACTCACCCCACCATCTTCGGCGGGTCCGGCCGGGTCCGGCCCGTTCAAAGCGCTTACGGGTTGCTTACCGCAGTGCCGCGCGCAGCCGTTCTTCCTCGACGCGCCAATACCCGTGCTCGACCCCGTCGATCAGGATCACCGGCACCTGGTCGCCGTATTCGGCCCGCCATTCCGGGTCGCTGTCGACGTCCGCGGTCTCCCACGGCACACCCAGCTCGCCGCAGATCCGCGCGACGTCCGCCTCGGCCACGTCGCACAGGTGGCATCCTTCGCGGCTCATCACGGTCACTTTGCGCACCAACCCACCTTAGGCTCAGCGCAACTTCAGCCGGCGCAGCTTCCCCGTCGCCGAATGCGGCAGCGCTTCCGCGAACTGGACGGTGTGCGGCACCTTGTACCCGGCGAGATGCGCGGTGCACTGGTCCACCACCTGCTGCTCCGACAACGCCGCGCCCTCCGCAGGCACCACGACCGCCTTCACCGCTTCGCCGCTTCGCTCGTCGACCACGCCCACGACGGCGGCCTCGGCCACCCCAGGCAGCTGCGAGATCACTTCCTCGACCTCATGCGGGAAGACGTTGAAGCCATTCACGATGATCAAGTCGTTGGCCCGGTCGACCAGGTGCAGATCGCCGTCGGAATCGAGGTAGCCGACGTCGCCGGTCCGGAACCAGCCCTCGGCGTCCGGCCCGTGCGCACCGTCCGGCCAGTACCCGGAGAACAGGTTCGCGCCGCGCACCGACACCAGCCCGGTGCTGCCGCCTGCCTCGAACACGTCGTCCGGCTCCTCCGGATCGAGCGGCAGTTCGTCCGCGGACCCGTCCGACCCCACCAGCCGCAGCTCGATCCCGGGCAGCGGCCGTCCGACCGATCCGGGCTTCGGATAGCCGGTGACCAGCGTCGACGTCACCACCGGCGCGCATTCGGTGAGCCCGTAGCCCTCGTACACCTCGACCCCGGCGGCCTCCCGGATCGCCGCGAGCACCTTCGGATGCAACGGCGCTGCACCGGAGGTCAGCCGTTGCACAGTCGCCAGGCCGTCAGCCAGTTCTTCGGGGTCGAGCGCGGCGAATTCGTTGTACATCGCGGGCACGCCGGTGATCGCCGTGACGCGATGCTCGGCGCAGTCCTGGAGCGTCCGCCGGGCCTCGAAGCGTTCGGACAGCACCAGCGTCGCGCCGACCGCCGTGGCCATGAGCAGGCCGGGGCCGAGGCCGTAGACGTGGAAGAGCGGGATCGACACCAGCACCCGGTCGTCGTGCTCGGTCACCCCGTCCACCTGGGACAACTGGTCGAGGTTCGCCAGCAACGCACGGTGCGACAGCAGCACTCCGCGCGGCGGGCCGGTCGTGCCGGAGGTGTAGGAGATGACCGCGATGTCCTCGCCGGAGCGGCCGAGTTCGACCGGATCGCCCGGCTCGTCGCTGCGCGGCGGCAGTCCGGCGATGCCCTCGGGCAGCTCGGCGTCGTCGCGCTGCACCACGCGTTTCGCGCCGCAGTGCTCCAGCAGCCGTTCCAGTTCGGGCGCGGGGGCCTGCGGAGACAGCGGCACGGCGATTCCGCCCGCGCGCAGCACCGCGAACAGGGCGACCGCGAAGTCAGCCGACGTCGGGAGCCGCAGCACCACCGGGTCGCCCGGCGCGACGCCGGCGGAGACCAGCCGGCGTGCTTGCGCGTGCGCTGCTTCGTCCAGCTCTCGCCAGGTCAGCGTGGCACCCGTGCCCGTCTCGACGAGCGCCGTGCGTTCCGGCCAGCGGCCGGCCGCGTCGGCGAGCAGGCCGGCGACGCCGTGGGCGGTGCTGATCCGGTCCACCCCCACCCCTCTCGTTCCGTTGCGGATTCGTCATCTTGTCACCCGTAATGGGGATGCCGCGCGATCGTCGCACCTCTGCCTGACCGGGACACTACCTACTTCGCGGTAACAACACGTATGCTGCACTGCGTCGCCGGGTGGCGTTGATCACTACCGGGTGACCCGAGCAAGGGAGTCGTCGTGCCGAAGCTGCCGGTCCACGAGGGTGTGGGACACGCGCCGCGGCACGCCCGCACGCCCTCGGGTACGCACCCGGCCGCACCAGGGACAGCCGGAGGTGCCGCTCGATGACCCGTCCGATCACCCTGTCCGCCGCTCCCCATCGCGGTCCGGTCTCGATGTTCGCCGACCGCGTGTTCGGCTCGTCCGCGGCCGCCGTGCCGCTGCCCAAGGCCGACGCCGAGCCGGACCCCGCCGAGGTCGCGAAGGCCGAGGCGTGGGAACTGGTGCGGGCCGCGCAGGCGGGCGAGTCGTCCGCGTTCGGGCAGCTGTATGACCGGTACGTCGACGTCGTCTACCGTTACGCGCTCTTCCGCCTCGGCGACCGCGACCTGGCCGAGGACGTCACCAGCGAGACCTTCCTGCGCGCGCTGCGCCGGATCACGTCGGTCAGCTACCAGGGCCGCGACGTCGGCGCGTGGTTCGTCACCATCGCCCGCAACCTGATCCTCGACCACGTGAAGTCCAGCCGGTTCCGGCTCGAGGTCGTCACCGACGAGGTCGCCGAACCGGGCGGTGTGCCCGGCGGACCGGTCGGCCCGGTCGCCCAAGCCGGGCCCGAACAGCAGGCGATCGCGGGCGCGACCCGCACGGAGCTGCTGCGCTGCGTCGCCGAGCTCGGCGAGGACCAGCGCGAATGCATCGTGCTGCGGTTCCTGCAGGGGCTGTCGGTCGCGGAGACCGCGCAGATCATGGACCGCAACGAGGGCGCGGTGAAGGCGCTGCAGCACCGGGCGGTCCGGCGGCTCGCGCAGCTGCTGCCCACCGGCCTGCGTTGATCGTTCAACGAACAGCCGTAACTTTTCCGGCTTCTTAATCGTTTCTCACCCAGACCGGCGGTCAGGGCCGGGCGTTGGGTGGAGACGGAGCAGCACCGTGGGCGTGCCCGGGTGGTTTTCGCGTGGTCGGACCGAGAGCGAGCGGTTCGACGACGCGATCAATGCTTCCCCCGGACGGCGGCCGGACGAGTTCGCCGAAGAGCTGGCCCTGGTCGGCGCACTGCACGAACTGGGCCAAGCAGGCGCCCCCGATCCCGCTACCCGAGCCCGGATTCGCGCCGAGATCGAAGGCCGCATCGGCGAACCGCTCCCCCGCCGACGGTGGCGGCCGCGAATGGCCGACCTCGTCGCCGCGGGCATCGCGTTAATCCTCGGCCTTGGCGGGCTCACCCTGCTGCTTTCACGAGACGCCCTGCCCGGAGACGCGCTGTACAGCGTGAAGCGAGCAGGCGAAGTCACGTCGCTCGGCCTGACCTTCGGCGACGGGGCCAAGGCCGAGAAACACCTGAAGTTCGCCGCGAACCGCGTCACCGAACTGGGCCGGATGAGCGACGCCAGCCCGTCGGCGTACCAAACCGCCCTGCACGATTTCAGCAGCGACGTCCGCGCGGGCGTGGCCGAACTCACCGAGTTGGCGACGACAGCCGGCAACCGCACGCGGCTGACGACGCTGGAATCGTGGGCGCAGACCCAGTCGCAGCACTTGGAAGCGGAGCAGGCCGACTTCCCGGCATCCGCCCGCGAGGACCTCCAGCAGGCTCGTCTCCTGCTCGACCGGGTACAGCAGCGGACTTCCGCGCTCGGCTCGCGGCTGAGCTGCTACCAGATCACCACCGGCACCACCGACGAACTGGGCCTCCTCCCGGCGCGCGGCGCGTGCACGCAGCAACCGCTCTCGCCCGGCGGCTCCACGCCGAGCAGCCCGCCTCCGGCCCCCGGGACGAGCGTCCCGCCGACGGATTCCCCGCTGCCGGTGCGCTCGGTCTCGTCGCCGACGCTGAGCAACCCGGGCACCCCGACCCCGACGCCGACCCCGGCCGAGGTCCCGCACCCGCCGGTCCCGCCGAGCGTCTCGCCGCCGATCACCGCTCCCACGCCGCCGCGGATCCCGACCCGGCCCGCGCCCCCGCCGGTCGTCTCGATCCCGCCGTTGCTGCCCGGACTCCCGCCGATCGTCATCGGCTGACGCCGAGGTCAGCGACGTGCGTCACTCCGGAACGCAACCCCTGTCCGAGGCGCGGGCCACATCTCCAACGGGTGAGTCGCACGGTCGCTACCCTGTGCTGCAGGACCCGGTCGGCGTCGTCCGCCGGGACGTGCCCGAACCTGGAGGCGGTGTGCGTGTCAGCTTGGCGTGGCAAGGATAAGAGTCAGGAACTGGAGCGGCTCGCCACGCTCGCCGGAGAAGCGTCGGCGGAGGCCGCCTCCTCCTCGGCTCAGCTGGCGACGACGGTTCCGCCCGCGCCGCCGGACCTCACCGCGGGTGCCTTCTTCGACGTGGACAACACGATGATGATGGGCGCGTCGATCTTCTACTTCGCTCGCGGGCTGGCCGCGCGCAAGTTCTTCACCTCGGCCGACCTCGCCGGTTTCGTGTGGGACCAGGTCAAGTTCCGCATCGGCGGCCGCGAGAACAAGGCCGACATCAAGACCCACCGCGAGCGTGCGCTGTCCTTTGTGGCCGGTCGCACGGTCGAGGAGCTCACCACGATGAGCGAGGAGATCTACGACGAGCTGATGGCGNGATGGCGGACAAGATCTGGTCCGGCACCCGCGCGCTCGCGCAGATGCACCTCGACGCGGGCCAGCGCGTGTGGCTCGTCACGGCGACGCCGATCGAACTCGCCGCGATCATCTCGCGCCGCCTCGGCCTCACCGGCGCGCTCGGCACGGTCGCGGAAACCAAGGACGGCGTCTACACCGGACGGTTGGTCGGCGACATGCTGCACGGCCGCGCGAAGGCGCACGCGGTCCGCGCGCTCGCGTCGCGGGAGGGTCTGAACCTCAAGCGCTGCACGGCTTATTCGGATTCGCAGAACGACGTCCCGATGCTGTCGGTCGTCGGCACCGCGGTCGCGGTCAACCCGGACAGCGGCCTGCGCGACGTCGCCCGCGCCCGCGGCTGGGAGATCCGTGATTTCCGCACTGGGCGCAAAGCCGCGCGGATCGGCGTCCCGTCCGTGCTCGGCGCGGGTGCCGTGGCAGGGGCCGTGGCGGCGGGGATGGCCTATCGCCGCCGGTAAAGCGTCGTGAGTGCTGACGATCAGCACTCACGACCTACTCCAGCACCGCAATACCCTCCACCTCCACCAACAAATCCGGCTCCGCCAGACACGCCACCCCCACCCCCGTCAACGGCGCCTGCACCGTCACTCCCAGCTTCTTCTCCGCCCGCTGCACCCCCGCGACGAACTCGCCCATCTTCTCCGGCGACCACTCGACGAAATACACCGTCAGCCGGACCACGTCGGCGAACGTGGCGTCCACCTCGGCCAGCGCCGCGGCCACGTTCAGGTAGGCCTGCTCGACCTGCGCGGCCAGGTCCCCTTCGCCGACGTGCCCGCCATCCGCGGTCCGCGCCACCTGCCCGGCGATGTAGACCGTCCGCGAGCCCGTCGCGACGGCCACCTGCCGGTAGAGGCCGACCTGCGGCAGCGAAGCGGGATTGACCAGGCTGACGGCCATGTTTCCTCCTGAAGCCTTGAAGATCGTCGGTCCTGAAAACATAGCATTGCAATGCTATAGAATGCCGCCATGGCGAGGGCGAAGGATCCGGCAGTGCGCACCTTGCTGCTCGAACGGGCAGCGCAGCTGCTCCGCACCCGCGAACCGATCACCCTGCGCTCGCTCGTGACCGGGACCGGGGTGTCGACGATGGCCGTCTACACGCACTTCGACAACATGGACGGGCTGTGGAAAGCCTTGCGGCAGGAGGGTTTTACCCGTCTGGCGCACCGGATGGCCGAGGTCGGCCAGTCCGCCGATCCGGTACGCGACCACGCCGCGCTGATCTCCGCGTACCTCGGCAACGCGCTGGCCCACCCCGACCTGTACCGCGTGATGTTCGACGCCAACTTCGAGCTGGAAGACGCCCAAGCCGCCGACGACACCCTCGAATACCTGGTGCAAGCCGCCGCCCGCGGCCGCGACACCGGCCGGTACCGCGAAGGCCTCGACGCGCTCGAACTCGCCACGCAAAGCTGGGCCATCGCGCACGGCCTGGTCTCGCTGGTCGCGAACGGTCCCCTGCCGCGCGGCACGCTCGACCACGGCGCACCCCTGCTGACCGCGCTGTTCGTCAGCGTCGGCGACGAACCGCAACGCTGCGAACGCTCAGTGCGCCGCGGCTGGCAGCTGCCCGGGTAAAGCTCAGCCGCGGAATACGCTGCGCCGCTGGGAAAGCCGCCGGTACAGCGAATGCTGGATCGACTCGCGCACCTGGTCGGTGAGCGTGAACACCAGCATCGGGTCGTCGAGCGCGTCCGGGCCGTAGTCGTCGGTGCGGATCGGCTCGCCGAACTCGATGGTCCACTTCGTCGGCAGCGGCACCGCGCCGAGCGGGCCCAGCAGCGGGAAGAACGGAGTGACCGGGAAGTAGGGCAGCCCGAACAACCGGGCCAGCACCTTGAGCTCGCCGATCTTCGGATACGTCTCCTCCGCCCCGACCACCGACACCGGAATGATCGGCACGCCCGCGCGCATCGCCGCGGACACGAACCCGCCGCGGCCGAAGCGCTGCAGCTTGTACCGCGCGGAGAACGGCTTTCCGACGCCCTTGAACCCTTCCGGCCACACGCCGACCAGTTCGCCATTGGTCAGCAAGCGTTCGGCGTCGGCGTTGCAGGCGAGCGTCTGCCCGGACTTGCGGGCGAACGACCCGACCAGCGGCAGCTTGAACACCAGGTCCGCGCCGAGACCGCGCAGATGCCGTCCGCCGGTCTCGTCGTGCACCGCGACCGCGGTCATCAGCGCGTCGAGCGGCAAGGTGCCGGAGTGGTTGGACACCAGCAGCGCGCCGCCCGCCTTCGGCAGGTTCTCGACGCCGAACGTGTCGACGCGGAACCACTTCTCGTACAACGCGCGCAGCGGCGGCAGCACGAGCGTCTCGGTGAGCTCGGCGTCGAAGCCGAACTCGTCCACCGCGTAGTCGCCGGTGAGCCGGTGGCGCAGGAAGGTGAGCGCGCTGCGCACCGATTCCGACAGCGGATCGGCCGCGGGCTCGCGCACCGGGCCGGACGGCTGCGCCGGGAAGTCGACGACCGGCGCGTCCACCCGCTCCTCAGCCTGCTCGGGAACCTCGGCCGGCTTCTCCCGTCCGGGTCCGTGCAGCGGAATGACCTGTGCCTCAGCACCGTTCACGGGGTTCGCCTCACTTCCGGCCCTCGTCGCGTGGTTCATCGGCGCGCCTGCCCGGTGGCAGCGGCCTCAAGCACCTTGCCCGCCAGCCCGGCCAGCGCGCCGCCGTCGAGCACCGGACGCAGGCCGCGGCCGGCCACGTAGTCGTCGAACGCCTCGCGGGTGGTCCAGCGGGGCGTGTACCCGAACTCCTTCTTGAGCTTCGTGATGTCGACCGCGCGGCCGAAGTTCAGCAGCCGCACCTGGTCGGCGGAGAAATCGACCAGCCGTGCGCCGCGCAGCAGCTTCCCGACCGAGGGCACCACGCCGCGCGGCATCGGCAGCCCGACCCGGCCCGCCCGGCGGATCGCCTGCGACAGCGTGAGCACGCCCTCGGAGGCGACGTTGAACACGCCCGGCCGGTCTTCCAACGTCGCCATTTCCAGCACTGACAGCGCGTCTGACCCGTGCAGCAGCTGCAGCCGGGAGTCGTAGCCGAAGACCGTCGGCACGACCGGCAGCGAGAAGTACCGGGCCAGCACGGTGTCGACCTCGGGGCCGATGATGTTCGCGAACCGGGCGAGCGTGATGATCAGATCCGGGCGGCGGCGGGCGAGGCCGCGCACATAGCCCTCCATCTCGACCGCGTCCTTCGCGTATCCGCTGGACGACGGCGGGATCAGCTCCGAATCCTCGGTGAACACCGCCTGCGAACGCGCGCCCGCGCCGTACACCGCGGCGCTGGACTTCACCACGAGCTTGCGCACCTTCGGCGCGCGCTGGCACGCGGCGAGCAGCCGCATCGTGCCGATGACGTTGACTTCCTTGACCGCGGCGCGCCGGCTCGGCCCGGCCGGATGCGCGGTGCACGAAGTGTGCACGACGGTGTCCACCTCGGCGCTGCTGATCACCTTCGCGATGAGCGGATTGCGAATGTCGGCGCGCACGAACTCGGCGCGGCCCATCCGCTGCTGGACGTCCTTGGCGGGCGGAGCGGTGTCGACGCCGATCACCCGCTCGAGATCCGGATGGGAGCCGAGCCGGGCGAGCAGCTTCCCGCCAAGGTCGCCGGCGACCCCGGTGACGAGCACGATGTTCGAGGCCATGGAACTCCCTGATCGGCAGCAGTGTGCAAGACGGAGTGATCACTGGGGGTGCGCGAACTTGCACTCGCTGGAAGCATCGCGCTGATGCACCTGCCATGTTACCGGCCCCGGACACCCTTCTGACCAGGCCTTACCTCGTTTTTACGAGGGACGTCCGGATTGCGATACGCGCCTCACTCGATCGGGCGTACCCGGGCCCGAACATGAGTGTGGCCCGTCCAGGGACTGGACGGGCCACGAAACGCTAGCCGCGCGGACGGCTCACTTGCCGGCCTTGCGCCGCTGCACGCGCGTACGGCGCAGCAGCTTGCGGTGCTTCTTCTTCGACATGCGCTTGCGGCGCTTCTTGATCACGGAACCCATGGGCGCTCCTCTTGGTCGTCGGTCACGCTGCCCGGCGCAGCGTCCAACGGGTGGAGCGCACAGGCACGAGCGGTTTACCAGGTTACTAGCGTCCCGGCGCGGGCTGGTCGGCGGGCATGGTTTGACGCATGCCCGGCGACCCCCCGGACCCGGCCTCGCCGCCGTACTCGACGGAGCGGCGGAGCCGTTATCCGACGTCGAAGTAAGCCCCTTGCAGATACTCGTGCACCGCTTTTTCCGGCACCCGGAAGGACTTCCCGACTCTGACCGCGGGAAGTTCGCCCGAATGCACCAGGCGGTACACGGTCATCTTCGAGACCCGCATCAGCGTGGCCACTTCGGCGACTGTCAAAAACTGGACCTGCCCTACCGCGGGCAAATCCTCCTTCTTGTTCGGCGACATGTTTACCGCGTCCTTCGACACGTGTCGCGCCACGAGGCTTCCCCACCTGTGGTATCGACACGCACGTGCTCTTCCGAGGGTAGCGGGACAGGTGGGACTCGTGCGACGCCTGTCACCAGGATGGGCCCTCACCAGGGGCTTCGCGTAGCCCGGACGGCGCAGCGGTATCCGGTTTGCCGGATTCGGCCGATCGTCCACTCCAGCGCCGGGGGCACTGAACGGACCAGTGCACCCGCCGCCGCCCTCCTTCGAGCCCGAGCCCGAACCACTCCAATGGCACCTAGCCGTTGCGTGCGGGCTCTCTCCGCTCCCGCCGACGGCCGGGCCGCGCTCGGCCAGGGACAACCCTCGCCACTGCGCCAGCGGGGGCCACGCGATGCCGAGGTGCGCCAAAAAGCCCCGACGAGCACCGCTCCCGCGAACCGCCCCACACCGCGCTGCTGAAAAACCCCGTTGAGGCGGTTCGCGCACAGGCGATCAGTTTTCGTGGGCGCGGCCCAGCTCCTCCGAACGGTCACGAGCGGCCTCGATCGCGTCGAGCAGTGCCGCGCGCACGCCGTGCTTCTCCAGTTCGCGGATCGCGTTGATGGTCGTCCCGGCCGGGGACGTCACCGCCTCGCGCAGCAGCACCGGGTGGTCCTGGCCCTCGGCCAGCATCTTCGCCGCGCCGACCGCCGACTGGATGATCAGCTGCCCGGCCAGCGCGCGCGGCAGGCCGAGCAGGATGCCCGCGTCGATCATGGCCTCGACCAGGTAGAAGAAGTACGCCGGACCGGATCCCGACAGCGCGGTGACCGCGTCCTGCTGCCGCTCCGGCACCTCGACGACCTGGCCGACGTGCGACAGCAGCTCCTTGACCGTCGCGAGGTGCGCGGGCGTCGCGTGCTTGCCGGGTGAGATCGCACTCATCGCCTCGCCGACCAGCATCGGAGTGTTCGGCATCACGCGGACCACCGGCACCCCCGAAGCGAGGCGGCGTTCGTACAGCGCGGTCGGCAGTCCCGCGCACAGCGAGACGACCAGCGACGCGGTCCCGAGCAGCGGGGCCAGCTCGTCCAGCACCGGCTCGATGTCCTGTGGCTTCACCGCGACCACGAGGATGTCCGCGCGCCGGGCCGCGTCCGCGACGGTCGCCGCTTTCATGCCCGGATAGCGCGTCTCCAGCTCGCGCGCCCGCTGTTCGTACCGCTCGGTGAAGAGCAGGTCGCCTGGCTCCTGGCCGCCGTTGAGCAGGCCCGACAGCAGGGCTTCGCCGATCTTTCCCGCACCCAGCACCGCGATGACACTCATGCCGTCGCCTCCGTGCGCAGTTTCACGCTGGTTGCGCTGGAGGCGACGCCATGAATCGCGATGATTCGCTTGCAAGCTGCGCTCATGCGGCCAGCGTGCCAAACGCGGCTCAGCCGCCCGGTGCCGGGGCGAGCGCCAGCTGCCGCACCTGTGCGACGAGCCTGCCCTGGGCGTCCACGACGGTCGCGTCCGAGTCGAACCACGGCTCGTGCACCGAGCGCGATTCGACGAGGATCCGCAGCCAGCCCGGGGCCGGACGGGTGCGCAGCAGCGAGGTCATCTGGACGGTCGGGGCCCATCCGTGCCTGCCGAGGTTCGCCACCACCGGCGGGTTGAGGTCCCCCGCCAGCAGCGAGAAGTACACGTCGGGCTGGCCAACGCGCGGACGCGCCCACATCCGCAGCCGGGGCGGGTCGCCGGTGCGTCCGGACAGGAATCCCGCGGTCGCCGGATCCAGGCGGACGTCGCAGGCGGCAGACAGGTGGAACGGGCCTTCCGGAGTGTCCTTGCCGAGCTGCGGCGCGCTCGACGGCGGTTCGGCGGGCATCTGCGGCAGGTCCGTCCATTCGGAACGGCGCATCGGCAACCGGCCGACCGTGACCCTCGCCTCGACGCAGGCCCGGCCGCGCTGTTCGAGCGACACCGCGACCACCGAAACCCGGCGGCCGACCTTGCGCACGTCGGCGCGCAGCAACACCGGGCCGAGCGCGGGCGCGTGCAGGAATTCGGTGCTCACCGCGAGCGGATCGACCGTCGCGTCCCCGCGCTCGTGCAATGCGGCGGCGGCGGTTTTTGCCAGCAATGCCACCAGGAAACCGCCGTGCGGATGGACCCCGATCGACCATTCCGCACGCAGCGTCGCGGTGAACGTGCCGTCCCCGAGCGACCGCACTGAGGTGGCCCCGTCGAAAGCGGTCGCGGTGTCGTCGGCCGCGCTCACGGACGACCGGCCACGGCGATACGGCGCGTGGAACCGGGTCCGGCGAAATCTGGAGACGGCGATGGCAACGAGGTCACGCCCGCACTTTACGGTGCCCGGCCGCCTTTGCGAGCCGAGCCGGGCAGGGACCGCCCGGACAGCCGAGCAAGATCACCCGCGGATCATTGCCCCAGATGCAACCGGGCGAACAGCAGCGCTTCGGCCAGCGCCCGGGCCCGCGACGCTGTGTCGGTGGCGTGGCGGGTGTTGACCTCCAGCACTACCTGCCCGGAAAAGCCGTCACTGACCAGCTTCTCCAGCAATTCCGCACACGGCTGCCCGCCATGCCCCGGAATCAGGTGCTCGTCCTTCGGAATCCCCGTCCCATCCGCCAAATGGACGTGGCTCAACCCCGCCCCCATCCGGTCCGCGAGCGCCAGCGCGTCCATCCGCGCAGCGGCCGAATGCGACAGATCCAAGGTGTAGTGCCGGAATCCGACGTCCGTGGGATCGATCGAGGGCCGGAAAGCCGACACGCGCGCGTCACGCGAACCGCCGGGCGGGCGGACCTTGAACATGTTCTCCACCGCGATGTCCACGCCGCTGGCGTCCTCCAGCTCGTCCACCAGATCGCCGAACGCGTCGCCGTACCGCCGCTGCCAGCGGAACGGCGGATGCACCACGACCGTGCGCGCGCCGAGCTCCAGCGCGGCGTCCACGGAGCGGCGCAGGCGCACCTCCGGGTCCGGCGACCAGATCCGCTGCGTGATCAGCAGCGAAGGCGAATGCACCGACAGCACCGGCATCCCGGTACGCCGCGACCAGCGCCGGATCGCCGAGACGTCCTGGCTGATCGGATCCGCCCAGACCATGACCTCGACGCCGTCGTAGCCAAGATCGGCGGCCAGCTCGAAGGCCGCGCCCGCGCGCAGCGGCCACACCGAGGCGGTGCTCAGACCCACGGGGACGGGCGCGCTCTCACTCACGCGCCCATCCTGCCCCAGCGTCCTCGGCGGCGAGCTACTTGGCCACCAGCAACAGCGCCGCGGGCGACACCGTCACCACCAACCCGACGAGAATCGCCAGCAGGGTCGTCTGCAGGTCCTCGGCGCGCCGGATCTTCCGCACGATCCAGACCAGCGCGACGATCACCAGCAGCGCGCCCACGAGCGCGGCGGGCGCGAGGTTGACCCACAGCCAGTTGAAGCCCAGCCACACGGCGGCACCGCCGACGACGCCCAGCGCGAGCTGTCCGGCCAGCGTCAGCCACTGCTTGCCCGCGGACACCGCGGGTTCCGGCTCGGCTTCGGCCTCCGGAGCGTCGGCTTCCTCGGGGTAGTCGTCGTACTCGTCGCCTTCGGCGTGCTCGTAGCCCTCGGCGTGCTCGTACCCGTAGCCGTCGTCGCCCTCGAAGTCCGGCTGGTCCTCGGGGTAACCGGACGGCTCGGCGAATTCGCGCTCGTACTCGGCCAGGTCGTCCTCGGCCGGGTCCTTGCCGCCCGGCGCGAACGGCATCGGGGCCGGGTAGCCCGCGGTCGGCGGGCCCGCGTCGTAGTCCGCCGCGGCGGGCGGGTACTCGTCCTCGTAGCCGTCGTCGACGTAGTCGTCCTCGGCGTATCCCTCCGCCGGTTCCGGCTCCGCACCAGCGGGCGGGACCGCTGGCATCATGCCGACCTCGGTGTCCTCCAGCTGCTCCGCCTGCCGGCGCTGACGCCAGCCGACAAGACCCGCTGGCGGCGCGTCCTCGGTGCCGCCCTCGGCGGGCGGACCGTCGATCGCGTCGAACTGCTCGGTGTGCGGCTCCTGCTTCGGCGCCGGACGGCGGGCCGGGGCACGCCGCGGCCGGTTGGGCGGAGCTGCCGGAGCACCGGGGGCCGGGAACGCACCGCTCGCCATCGGCGGTGCGGGCGGTTCCGGGGCATCGCCGTCGAGACCGTCGAGGCGGGCGGCCAAGCCGCCGTCCTGAGGCGGGGGCGGCGGAGCCTGCGGGGCCGGTCGACGGCGGACTGGCGGCACCGCGCCGCGGGTCTCCTCGTCGGCGGCCTGCGGACGCGGCGGACGGCCGCGCGGCGGCACCGGCATCTGCCCGGATTCCTGCGGCGGCGCGGGCGGACGCGCGTATCCGGAGTCCTGCGGCGCGGCGGGACGCAGGTAGCCGGTGCCCTGCGGACCGGCCGCGGGCGGCGCGGGGCGGGCGAACTGGCCCGACTCCTGCGGCGGCGCGGGCGGGCGCACGTAGGCCGAATCCTGCTGGCCGTTGGCGGGAGGCCGCGGGTACTGCCCGGACTCCTGCGGCGGAGCCGGGGGACGCACGTAGGCCGAGTCCTGCTGGCCGTTCGGCTGCGGAGCCGGGTACTGGCCGTTCATCGGCGGCGGACCGGATTCCTGCGGCACGGGGTACTGGCCCGAAGGCTGCTGCCCAGGACGCGGGTACTGGCCCGATTCCTGCGGGCCGGGCCGCTGGGCCGCGTCCGGACGGCGGCGGCCGCCCGGGGGGCGCGAAGGAGGCGGCGGGGTGCCGCCCTCGGACGCCACCCGGTCGATGATCGCCTGCGGTCCGGTGTCGGTGAGGCCCGAGCGCCGCGGGGCGGCCTCGTCCTCGTCATCGGCCGCCCTGCGCCTGCGTCGCCGTCCGCCGTCGACCTGCTGCCCGTGCTGGGCGAGCAGTTCGGCCACGGTCTTCTGGGGCTGGTCGCCGCCGGTCTGGTCCGTCATACCGTGCTGTCCAAAGCGCGCTCGGGGTTGGTTGTGGTCACTCGGGCACACCTGCCTCCGGAGCCGCGCGCAATCGACACCGTGCAGTGCATGTCCGTCACCTCTTCACCGTGCCTGGTCTTCGTCGGCCAAGTCCAGTCCGCTGCTGTCACCGGTCCTCCCCGCTCGCCGAAACGCCGGCGGCCGCTGCCCCAGTGTCGTCCGCCCCGTTGGCATGGTCCAACCGGCGCAGGATGACGCCCTCTCGCAGCGCCCAGGGGCAAATCTCCAACTCGGTCAGGGAAAGCGCCCGCATCGCGGCCTGCGCCACCAGCGCACCGGCCACGAGCTGGTGCGACCGGCTCCCGCTGACGCCTTCCAGCTGGGCCAGATCCGCGGCGGTCATCCGCGAAATGAAGGCGATGAGCTGGCGAAGGGCAGTGTCAGTGAGCGTACGGCGCACGCGGGGGCCCGCCGCCGAGGGGGCCGCCCCGGTCAGCCGGGCGAGCGAGCGGAACGTCTTGGAGGTCGCCACGACCCGGTCCGGCAGGCCCTGTCCGGCGACCTTCTTCGCGAGCCCGGCGAACTGGTCCTCCAGCCAGGCCGACGTCGCGACTACCTCGGAACGCGTGGGCGGGTCGTTGCGGAAGCGGGTGCGGGTGGTGCGCCCGGCGCCCAGCGGAAGCGACTCCGCGAGTTCGGGTTCCTCGTCGCGACCCATCGCGACCTCGAACGAACCGCCGCCGATGTCCAGCACCAGCAGTTTCCCGGCCGACCAGCCGTACCACCGGCGCACCGCGAGGAAGGTGAGCCGCGCCTCGTCCTCGCCGGACAGCACGCGCAGGGTGACGCCGGTCTCGGCGCCTACCCTGGCCAGCACCTTCGCCGAGTTCTTCGCCTCACGCACCGCGGACGTCGCGAACGCCAGCACGTCCTCGCAGCCGAGCCGCGCGGCCGCGGCCTTGGCCGATTCGACCGCCCGGACCAGGCCGTCCTCGCCGGGACGGCTCAATTCGCCGGACCCGGTGAGCTGCTCGGCCAGCCGCAGCATCGTTTTCTCGGAGTGCATCGGGGTCGGGTGGGCGCCACGGTGGGCGTCCACCACGAGCAAGTGGACGGTGTTGGAACCGACGTCGAGTACCCCTAGGCGCACGAGGATTCAGCGTACCGGTCCCAGTGCCAGGTCTCGAAACTGTAACCAACTCCACTCGGATCTACATCAACTCAGCGTGCGCGACCCGGCACGGTGTGCGGTGAAACCCGGACAAAAGCCGTGAAGGACTCTTTGAAGGAATCAGATTCCCTCAAGGAGTCCTTCACGGACGGCCCGGGAGGGCGGCTCAGGTCTCGAACTTGTAGCCGAGCCCGCGCACGGTCACCAGGTGCCGCGGCGAACCCGGGTCCGGCTCGATTTTCGAGCGGAGCCGCTTCACGTGGACGTCGAGCGTCTTGGTGTCGCCGACGTAGTCCGCACCCCACACCCGGTCGATCAGCTGGCCGCGGGTGAGCACCCGGCCGACATTGCGCAGCAGATACTCCAGCAGGTCGAACTCCTTGAGCGGCAACGAGACCTCGCCGCCGTCCACGGTCACCACGTGCCGTTCGACGTCCATCCGCACCGGCCCGGCCGACAGCACCAGCGGCGCGAGTTCGCCGTCGCTGCCCGGTTCGCCGCCGCGGCGCAGCACCGCGCGCACCCGCGCGATCAGCTCGCGCGCGGAGTACGGCTTGGTCACGTAATCGTCGGCGCCGAGTTCCAGCCCGACGACCTTGTCGATCTCGCTGTCGCGCGCGGTCACCATGATCACCGGCACCGCGGAGCGTTGCCGCAGCTGCTTGCAGACGTCGGTGCCGCTCATCCCGGGCAGCATCAGGTCGAGCAGCACGATGTCGGCGCCGTTGCGGTCGAACTCTTCAAGCGCCTGCTGGCCGGTCACCGCGACTGCCGCGGTGAAACCCTCCTTGCGCAGCAAGAAGGCGAGCGGGTCGGCGAAGGACTCTTCGTCCTCGACTATGAGAACCCTCGTCACAGGTTTCCTCCATGGTCTGGGCTGGAGACTTCCTGCCCGGTTGCCACGAGCCGGGGTGTCCGCTCGGGGGTCTTGTCCGGCCGCGCGGGCGCGGCCTTGCGTGCGGTGTCGGCGGGTTCGGTGCGCACGTGCGCGGGGATGCGCAGGGTGAACGTCGACCCGGTGCCGGGACGGCTCCACAGGCCGACCGAACCGCCGTGGTTGGCCGCGACGTGTTTCACGATCGCCAGTCCGAGTCCGGTGCCGCCGGTGGCGCGCGAACGCGCTTTGTCCGCCCGGTAGAAGCGTTCGAACACGCGCTGCTGCTCGTCCTCGGNGTCCTCGGCAATGCCGATGCCGCGGTCGGTCACCGCGATCTCGACCATGCCGTCGGCGAGCCGGCGCGAGATCGACACCGGGCTGCCCGCCGACGAGTACGCGACGGCGTTCTCCAGCAGGTTCGACAGCGCGGTGACCAGCAGCGTCCGATCGCCCTCGATGAGCAGGCCGCTCGCCGCGTCGGTGGTGATGGTGATGTCGGCGGATTCCGCGGACAGCGTGGTGCGCCCGAGCGCCTCGCGCACGACGGCGTCGACCTCGACCACGTTGAGGTCGGGCAGCCGTTCGGCGCCCTGGAGCCGCGACAGCGCGATGAGTTCGGTGACGAGCTGGCCGAGCCGGGTGGATTCGCGCAGGATCTTGCCGCCGAAGCGGCGGACCTCCTCGACGTCCTCGGCGGCGTCCAGCACGGCCTCGGTGAGCAGCGCGATCGCACCGACCGGGGTCTTCAGCTCGTGGCTGACGTTGGCGACGAAGTCGCGGCGGACCGCCTCCAGCCGGATGGCTTCGGAGTGGTCGACGGCCTCGACGACGGCGAACCCGTCGCCGAGCGGCCGTACCTCGCCGAGCACCGCCTCGGGCTGGCGGCGGCCGCGGCTCTCCAGCGGCGAGAGGTCGACCTCCATCGGCTCGTCGGTCTCGACCACCTGCTCGGCGGCCTTGCGCGCCCGCCGATCGGCCTGGTTCACCCGGACCAGGCCGAGTTCGTACGCCCGCGGGTTGTGCAGCACGAGGTCGCCGAACCGGTTGAGCACGATGACGCCGTTGTTGGAAGAGCGGATCAGCCGCATCAGCAGCTCCGCGACAGTGGGACCGGTGGGCCGGGCCGCCTCGCGCCGGGCGCGCGCCCTGGCCGTCAGGAACCCGGCGACCGCGCCGACGACAAGAGCGCCGATGGCCGTCAGCAGGACAACAGGCGTGGTCACGGGGGAATCGTAAGCATCCCGGTAGCCTTCCGGCCTAGTCCTGGAAGCCCGGTCGTGAGGCGAGTGACACCTGAGGGGGACATATTCGCCTCGGGGTCAGGCCCTGTTCACCCGATCGAGATGTTCCGGCACAATCGGCACGCTTAGCGTTCAGCGCGCGTCGAGGGTCTTGAGGTCCTCGTCGGATAGCTTCAGCGCCGCCGCGGCGACGTTCTGGTCCAGGTGCGCGGGGTCACTCGTACCGGGGATCGCCAGCACGTGCGGACCCTGCGCGAGCGTCCACGCCAGCCGCACCTGAGCGCTCGTCGCGTCATGCCGCCGCGCGACCTCGGCGACTCGTTCGTCTTCGTCGGACTGTCCACTCGCGACCGCGAAGAACGGCACGAAAGCCACACCCTGTTCGCCGCACAGCCGCAGCAGTTCGTCGTCCTCGCGGCGGACGGACAGGCCGTACTGGTTCTGCACGCACACCACCGGCGCGATCGCTTGGGCCTCGGCGAGGTGTTCGGCGCTGACGTTGGAAATGCCCAGCTCGCCGATCAGCCCCTCGGTGCGCAGTTCGGCCAGCGCGCCGAAGTGCTCGGCGAGCGAGCCGGAGCCGCGGTCCAGGCCGGTGCCGATGCGCAGGTTGACGACGTCGATGCGATCGCGGCCGAGTTCGCGCAGGTTCTGCTCGACCTGGCCGCGCAGTTCGTCGGGACGGGCGAACGGCCGGAACTGGCCGGATTCGTCGCGCGACGGGCCGACCTTGGTGGTCAGCACGAGGTCTTCGCCGTACGGGGCGAGCGCGGCCTTGATCAAGGCGTTGGCCGACCAGGTGGCGCCGAAGTAGAACGCCGCGGTGTCGATGTGGTTCACGCCCAGTTCCACGGCTCGGCGCAGCACCGAAATCGCGCGACCGGCGTCGATCGGCGCGGCCGGGTCGAGCGAGCCGCCGAGCCGCATCGAGCCGAAGCCGAGCCGGTTGACGGTGCGGGAGCCGAGCTGCCAGGTGCCCGCGGCAGCGGCGGGAAGTGTCGTTTCGGTCATGTCTCCAGCGTGCTTCGCGGCCGGTCGTCGCGGTGGGTTTGGCAGCAAGCTGCCAACGCGGGAACACTGGACGACGTGCCCCGAGCCGAGGAAGTCGCGAACATCCGCGACGAGCGAGAACTGGTCGAACGCGCCGGACACCTGCTCGCCGGAGCCGACGAGTTCGCCTGCGCCGCGAACGACCTGCACACCTGGTCCGCGATGCAGAAATTCGCCCAGGAGCTGCCGAAAGAGCGGAAGCTGCGGATCCGCAAGGTCTACCTGTCGCGCGTCCTGCTCGACCCGGCGGGCGCGGAACACCTGCGGACACTGCACCGGCTCGGCGCGGAAGTCCGGATCAGCGACCACGAGATCAACGAGACGATCCTGCTCGACGGCCGTGTCGCCATCCTCGCCGCCGGTCCCGGCTACAACGTCGTGACCGCCCCGGATCTAGTGCGCGGCATCTCGTCGCTGTTCGAGGCCGCCTGGCGCTCGTCGACCGCGATGGAGGCGTACGAGACGCGGTTCGCCGAGTTGCGGCAGTACACGCCACAGCTGCTGGACCTGCTGTCTTCCGGTTCCACGGACGAGAAGGCGGCCCGGGCGATGGGCGTCGGGCTGCGGACGTACCGTCGGCGGGTGGCGGAATTGATGGATGTACTGGGTGCGACGTCGCGCTTCCAAGCAGGTGCTCTCGCGAGGGAGGCGGGCCTGCTGTGAGGCGCGCCGTTCTCGCCGCGGCGTTGCTCACCGCGGGATGCGCCGCGTCCGAGCAACCCGCGCCGCCCGCGCCTGCTCCCGCACCGGCGAATGTGGCCTATGTGGACACCAAGGCGACCAGCGACGCGGTGTCCGGCGTCAAAAAGGCCGTGGAGACGGCGTTCAGCTACGACTCCACGAAGCCGGAAGAGGTCGCGAAAACCGAGCAGGAGTACCTGACCGGCGGGGCTCGCGCGCAGTTCGACAAGACCTTCGCCGAGGTCCGCACTGAGCCGGTGACCACGCAGACACAGGTGATCGAAACCGGTCTGGCCGAGCTGACCCCGGAGCACGCGCGGATGCTGGTGGTGGCCGCGCAGCACAGCAAACGCCCCGACGGAGCCAAGAACCAGAGCGTCGCGCTCATCCTGGTCACCGCGGGCAAGGCGAACGGGCACTGGCAGCTGCAGGATTTGAACTTCGACCCGCGCGGAAAGCTCACCGCCGCCCCCAGCCCAGCGGACGGCCTCGCCGCGACCCGGGACGCCGCCGTCAACGCGGCCGTCCAGGACGGCGGGATCCTGATGACCATCGACCCGAAGAACATCGACGGCAGCTACGCGAAGTGGGAAGAGGTGGCCGCCGAACCGCTTCTTTCGCAGTTCCGGATGAGCCGCCAGGAGACCGAGGACAGCATCCGCAAGACCGGGAAGAAGGCGGCCTTCGGCGCGGATTCGACCGCCGCGCTGACCGAACTCAGCCCGGACGGCACCAAGGCGGCGGCGGTGCTGTCGGCATTGGTGACGACGAGCGGCGGCCAGAACCCGGGGGAAAACCGGCTGCCGGTCCACCTCGACCTCGTCCGGCAGGGCACCGAGTGGAAGGTGTCCGGGATCCGGGCGTTCTCCAGCGCGGGGTCGTGAGCGGCAATCCCGGTTCTAACCGCGACCAGCACTCACGACGCCACCGCTCGCCGCCAGCCCTGCTCGTGAGGCAATCCCGGTTCTAACCGCGACGAACACTCACGACGCGATCCCGGCACCCCCGCGCAAACTGCCGCGCCCCGCCGCACCGCCGCACGCACCGCCGCACGCCCCGCCGCACCGCCGCCCCGCCGCACGCCTCGCCGCCCCGCCGCACGCCTCGCCGCCCCGCCGCACGCCTCGCCGCA
>NZ_LWSF01000022.1:114136-181554 GCF_001651785.1 Amycolatopsis sp. M39 | reverse complement strand
CCCCGAACCGTCAGCACACTCAAGCTTCGGGGTGCCCCACGCAACCCCACAAGCGATGTCGCCCCCAGGCGACGAGCCCGAGACTCAACCCAAGAATTTCCTCAACACCGCGGCAACCCCCCGAATCTCCCCCACCCGAACACACTCCTGCCGAGTATGCGCCAACGTAGGATCCCCAGGCCCGAAATTCACCGCAGGCATCCCCAACGCGGCGAACCGAGCCACATCCGTCCACCCCAGCTTCGCCGCAGCCGACCCCCCAGCCGCAGCCACCAACTCCGCGGCAGCAGGCGCGGACAACCCCGGCAACGCCCCCGGCGACATATCCACCAACGTCACCTCAAACCCGGCAAACACCTCACGCACATGCGCCTCGGCCTGCTCCGCTCCCCGATCCGGCGCGAACCGATGATTAACCGTCAACACAGCCGCATCCGGCACCACATTCCCAGCCACGCCACCAGAAATAGAAGTAGCCTGCAACCCTTCCCGATAAGTCAGCCCGTCAATATCCACCACCCGAGGCGCATAAGAAGCCAACCTCCGCAACGGCTCCGCCAGCGCATGGATCGCATTCGACCCCATCCAAGCCCGAGCGGTATGCGCCCGAGCCCCAGAAGTCCGCACCTCAACCCGCAGAGTCCCCTGACACCCAGCCTCGATCACCCCATTGGACGGTTCCCCCACCACCGCCAAATCCCCAGCAAGCCACTCAGGCAGCTCCCGCTCTATCCGCCCAAGCCCATTCCGAACAGCCGCAACCTCTTCATTGTCGTAAAACACGAACGTCACATCATGGCGAGGCTCCGGCAAAGTAGCGGCCAGATGCAAAAACACCGCGTCCCCGCCCTTCATATCCACCGACCCAAGCCCGTGCAACACCTCGTCGTCCCCGGCCCCAGTACGACGAGAAGGCAAGTTGGAATTCTCCGGCACCGTATCCAAATGCCCGGCGAGAATCACTCGCGAAGGACGCCCGAGATTCGTCCGCGCAAGAACGGCATCGCCATTGCGCACGACCTCCAGCTGCGGAGCCTGCTCACTCAGCGCGGCCTGCACCAGGTCCGCCAGCTTGCCCTCCTCCCCGGAGACGCTGAACACATCCACAAGGGCGGCAGTGAGCTCGGCCGGATCGGCGCGCAGGTCAAGGGAGGTCATACCGGCACCGTACCCAGCCGGCGCGGGGGCTACCGTGAGGACGTGCGCACGCGAAGCTCCCTGGTCGCTCTCGGCGTCCTCGCCCTCGTCCTCACCGGCTGCGGCAACGAGGCCGGGCCCAAGGCCCGTCCCGGAGCCGGCGATCCGGGTCCGGACGCCCTGCCGACCAAGCTTGAGGCGCTGTCGGCCGACGCCTGCTTCACCGGTCCGCAAACCCAGCTGCCCAAGGGCTGTGAGAAATACGCCACCGAGGTCGGCAACACCGCCGGTTCGGTGCACAAGCTGGCGAAAGCGGGCAAGACGGTCAACCAGCCGCTCGACCGCGACGCGACCGCGATCGACCAGGCGGTCGGCGCGTTCCGCCAGGCGGGCTGCACCACCGTGGCCGCCCCGGGCGGGGCGTGCACGCAGGCGCTGGTGTCCATCTCGACCGCGCTGACCGAGGTCAAGCAGAAGGTGAACCAGCTGGCCACCACAGGTTGATCCGGTCCGCTTCGGCTACCGTGACCAGCGTGAGCGAGCAGACCCCTGACCCCGAAACGACCGGCGCCGTCGGCGTCGGGCTGGCCACCGTCACCTCCGACGGGACCGTGCTGGACACCTGGTACCCGCACCCGAAGCTGGTCGAAGCAGGCACCAGCGGCACCGAGCGGCTGACCGCGGAGCAGACCACCGAACTGCTCGGCGAGTCCGCTGCCGCGCTGCTCGGCCCGGACACCGACCGCGGTGTCGAGGTCGTCGCGGTGCGCGTCACGATCGGCAGCCTGGCTACCGCGCCCGCCGACGCCCACGACGTCTATCTGCGCCTGCACCTGCTGTCGCACCGGCTGGTCCGGCCGCACGGGCAGAGTCTCGACGGCATCTTCGGCCTGCTGGCCAACGTCGTGTGGACGAGCCACGGCCCGTGCCCGGTCGAGGGCTTCGAGCAGACCCGGCTGCGGCTGCGGTCGCGCGGTGCGGTCGCCGTGTACGGCGTGGACAAGTTCCCGCGGATGGTCGACTACGTACTGCCGACCGGTGTCCGCATCGCCGACGCCGACCGCGTGCGGCTCGGCGCGCACCTGGCGTCCGGCACCACCGTGATGCACGAGGGCTTCGTGAACTTCAACGCGGGCACGCTCGGCGCGTCGATGGTCGAGGGCCGTATCTCGGCGGGTGTGCTGGTCGGCGACGGCAGCGACGTCGGCGGCGGCGCGTCGATCATGGGCACGCTGTCCGGCGGCGGCACCGAGGTGATCTCGGTCGGCGAACGCTGCCTGATCGGCGCGAACGGCGGCGCGGGCATCTCGCTCGGCGACGATTCGGTGATCGAGGCCGGGCTGTACATCACCGCGGGCACCAAGGTCGAGGTCGACGGCAAGACGGTCAAGGCACGCGAGCTGTCCGGCATCTCCGGTGCCGTCTTCCGGCGCAACTCCGCGACCGGCGCGGTCGAGGTCGTGCCGCGCGGCGGTGTCGGCATCCAGCTGAACGAAGCACTGCACGCCAACTGATCCAGCTCTTCGACAAGGGTGCGCTTCCCGCAGCGGAAGCGCACCCTTTCGACGTTTTCGGCGGATTCGATCTGATCGTCGCTCACCTACCATTAATCAAGTGACTTCCGAAGCGACCAGCCGCCGCCGTACTCCGGAACCGACGACGCCGGCCGCTCTCGGGCTCCCCGCCGAACCGGCGAAGGCGGGCCCCGAGGCACCGGCCGCCGCGCACGTCCGCGCCAAACTCGACCACGAACTGCGCGAACTGCTGTCCCGCGAACCGGGCACCCGGGCCGGGGCCGATCCGGAAGAACTGCACCAGATGCGTGTCGCGCAACGGCGGATGCGAAGCGTGCTGAAATCCTCGAGCGCGCTGGTCGGCGCCACCGCGGAACCCGTGCGCGCCGACCTCGGCTGGCTGGGCCAGGTTCTCGGCGAGGTACGCGACTACGACGTCCTGATCGGCCACCTGCGCGAGGTGATCGCCGACTTCGACGTCCGAGACCAACCCGCCGGACGACGGCTGGTGTCCCGCTTCGTCTCCGAACGCACCACTGCCCGCCGCCGCTTGAACCGGGCGCTGTCGAGCCCCCGGTACGCGACCCTGCTGCAGGGCATCGCCCAGCTGTCCCGCACGGCCGAGCACGAGATCGACGAGACCCCCGCCGAGAAGCCCAGTTTGGCCGCGGACGTACGGAAGCCGTACCGGAAACTGGCCCGCGCAGTCGCCGCCCTGCCCCCGAATCCCCCGGACGACGACCTGCACGCACTGCGCATCCACGGCAAGAAACTCCGCTATACCGCCGAATTGGCCCGATCGGCGGCGAAGAAGAAGCAGGCCGCGAAACTGTCCGAACTGATCAAGGCGACGCGCAAGTTCCAGACTGTGCTGGGCGATCACCAGGACGCGGTGTTCGCCGCGGAGAAGGTGCGCGGGGTGCTGCCCAACGCAGACGCCGAAATCGGCTTCGTCGCCGGACGAATCGTCGAACACGAACTCGCCAAACGCGCCCACGCCCGCGCCACCTGGCTCGACATCTGGCACCGCATCGAAGCAGCCGAACACGCAGTCAGCTAACCGACCACACGTACCCATCCGGCCGCACCAGCACCCGCTTCCCCGGTGCCCCCTCGTACGCCGCGTACGCATGCCCGCCCGCGTCCACGAATTCTCCCGTCGCACCCCGCGGCAGGATCCGGTACGCGGGATGTTCCGTCCCGAGCGGTCCGTCGCCGAAGACCAGTTCTGTCGCATGTGGACCCTGGAACAGCTCGAACAGCCGCACGCTCTTGCCGTTCGCGTCCACGAGCGGCGCGTCCGGCGCCCGGTCTCCCGGCCGTAGCGCTCCCACACCAACCGGCGACAGCGGGCCGCCCCGGTAAGTCAGATCAAGCTGCTGAGTCTCCGGCCCGCGTTCGTGCGCGTCCTCAGCACCCTCCTTGTACTTCTCCAGCAACGCGGTGCTCACCCCCAGAACCCGCGCCGCGACCGCGCGCCGTTCCGCCTCGTAGCTGTCCAGCAGCGCGGGCGATCCGTCGGCGAGTTTCCAGCCGAGGTTGTACGCGTCCTGCACGCCGGTGTTCAGCCCCTGCCCGCCGGTCGGCGGGTGTACGTGCGCGGCGTCCCCGGCGAGGAACACCCGGCCCTGCCGGAATGCCGCCGCCAGCCGGATATTCGGCCGCCACACGGTTGACCACGCCAGGTCGAGCAGCCGGATCCCGCCACCGGACACCGCGTCCAGGTGCTCCTGCAACGCGCTCAGCGAGGTGCCCGTGTCGCCGTCGCCGATCGGGGAGGCGAACTGGAAATACGGCGTCCCCGGGAGCGGCGTGAACGCGACGCCGGACATCGGATCGTCCGCCTTCGCGAACCAGTACCCCGAGTCGTGGTCGAGCCCTTCCGCCGAGACGTCGCCCAGCAGCATCCGGATCGACTCGTCGGTGGTCCCCTCGAACGCGATCCCCAGCGCCTTGCGCACGAAGCTCTTCCCGCCGTCCGCGCCGACCAGGTACTCCACGCGCACCGTCTCCCCCGTAGACAGCTCCGCGGTGACGCCCTCCTCGTCCTGCGCAAAGCCGGCCAACGCGGTGTTCAGCTCCACCCGTACGCCAAGCTCGGCCAGCCGGTCCCGGAGGATCCCCTCGGTCTGCGACTGGCCGAGGAACCAGGCGTTCGGATACGGCACCGCGGGCGTCGGCTCGACCGGCTCGGCCATCCGCCGCACCATCGTGAACTCCCCGTCGAGGTACACGCGCATCTCATGCGGCGGCACACCCGCGGCGAGCACCGCGTCCAGCACCCCGAGGTCCGCGAAAACCTCCATCGTGCGCGGCTGCAGCCCGTCCCCGCGCGAGCCGACGAAGTACTGCTCCGCCTTGTCCACCACTCGCACGCCGACCCCGCGCCGCGCCAGCTCGATCGCCAGCGTGAGCCCGGTCGGGCCCGCCCCCGCCACCAGTACCGTCATGGCCCTCTCCCATCTAACTGAATTAAGATTCACTGAATATGGATTCAGGATGCCCGCTGATAGCGTTCGCGTCAAGGGAGGTGCCGGATGACAGCGACGAGCCGCCGGGGCAAAGCCGCCGAAACGGAAACGGCGCTCAAGGACGCGGCCAAGCGCGTGTTCTCGGCCAAGGGCTACCTGAACACGAAGATCACCGACATCACCAAGGAGGCAGGCCGCGCCGCGGGATCGTTCTACAACCACTTCGCGAGCAAGGAGGAACTGCTGATCGCGCTGCTGGCCGACCTGGCCGAGGACAGCGACCAGCAGGCCATGGCCGAGGACCATCTGTCCGATTTCAGCGACCCCGCCGCGGTCCGCTGGCACGTGCGGCAGTACTGGGATTTCTACCGCGCCAACGCGCCCACGATGCTCGCGCTGCGGCAGGCGGCGATGGTGAACGAGGACTTCGCCGCCACGTACGCGAACTTCGGCGTCACCCAGGCCTCGGACGTCGAGAGCCACCTCCGGCACGTCACCGCGGCCGGCTTGCGGCTTCCGGCGAACACCCAGCTCACCATCGCGATGATGTACCAGCTGATCGACAACTTCGCGCAGATGTGGCTGGTGACCCCGCCGCCGGCGGGCTGGAAGCAGCCCTCCGACGAGGAAGCGATCGAGGCACTGACGCGGTTCGTCTACCGCGGCTTCACCGGCCGCGACTACTGAACCCCGCACACCCCACGCCGGACCGGTCGGCAGGCTCGGCCTCGCCGGTGCGCGTACGTGAGGGGAACCCTCACGTACGTCAGCAGGAGCCGAGAGAGCCGGGCGGCGCGTCCGCTAGCCCTGTGCCAGCCGCTCCGCAGCCGCTTCGATGCGCTCGTCCGTCGAGGTCAGTGCGACGCGCACGTGATCGCGACCCGCGGGCCCGTAGAACGTGCCCGGCGCGACCAGGATCCCGCGCTCGGCGAGCCATTCCACGGTGGCCTGCGCGGATTCCCCGCGCGTCGCCCACAGATACAGCCCGGCCTCGGAATAATGGATCTCGAAGCCGTTGTCCTGCAACGCCTTCCGCAGCACGACCCGCCGCGCGCGGTAACGTTCGCGTTGCCCGGCAAGGGCTTCGTCATCCGACAGCGCGGCCACCATCGCCTGCTGCACCGGACGCGGCACGATCATGCCGGCGTGCTTGCGCACCTCCAGCAGGTTCTTCACCAGCGCCGGGTCGCCCGTCACGAATCCGGCGCGGTAGCTCGCGAGGTTCGCCGACTTGGACAGCGAATGCACCGCGAGCAGGCCGTCGGTCTGTCCACCGTGGACGGACGGATGCAGCACCGACAGCGGTTCCGCCTCCCAGCCGAGCGAGAGGTAGCACTCGTCGGACACCACGACGGTGCCGCGGTCGCGCGCCCATTCGACCACCTTGCGCAGGTGGTCGACGCCGAGCACCCGGCCGGTCGGGTTCGACGGCGAGTTCAGCCAGATCATCGCCGGGCGGCGCGGGCCGAGCTGGGTCAGCCCGTCCGCGCGCACCACCTCGGCGCCCGCGAGCAGTGCACCGACCTCGTACGTCGGATACGCCAGCTCCGGGATGACCACCATGTCGCCCGGCCCGAAGCCGAGCAGCCGCGGCAGCCAGGCCACAGCCTCTTTCGAGCCGATAGTCGGCAGCACGGCGTCCGGTTCGACGCCGGTGATCCCGTACCGCCGCCGCAGCGCCGCGACGGCCGTTTCACGCAGCTCGGGCGTGCCGTGCGTGGCCGGGTAGCCGGGGATCTCCGACACCGACGCGAGCGCGGCGCGGATCGAGTCCGGCACCGGGTCGACGGGCGTGCCGACGGAAAGGTCGACGATGCCCCCGGGATGCGCCTGCGCGCGGGCCTTGACCTCGGCGAGCGAGTCCCAGGGGAAGTCGGGCAGCCGGGTCATTCGCCCTGCGGGGGCAGAGCCTTGATGAACCCCGGGTCGTGCGCGGTCTTGCCGACCTTGGAGGCGCCGCCGGGCGAGCCCAGCTCGTTGAAGAAGTCGACGTTCGCCTTGGTGTAGTCGGACCAGTTGTCCGGGACGTCGTCCTCGTAGTAAATGGCCTCGACCGGGCAGACCGGCTCGCAGGCGCCGCAGTCGACGCACTCGTCCGGGTGGATGTACAACATCCGCTCGCCCTCGTAGATGCAGTCCACGGGGCACTCGTCGATACACGCCTTGTCGAGCACGTCGACGCAGGGCTCGGCGATCACGTAGGTCACTGCGTACTCCTGGCTTCTCCTGCTGGGCCGGTCGGTGCGGACATTACGCGCTTCCCCGGCCCCCGGTGGTGGTTAGGCGACCCTTATCCCACCCCTGGAAACGGGGCGGATCCGCGCCGCTCAGCGGTCCCGGCGACGCGGTTTCGGCGCGTTCCGGGCATCGCCGGTAATGGTGAACGCGGGGCCGGCGGGCTTGCCGTCCTCGCGTTTCTCTTCGAGAGTCCGCTTGAAGCCATCGGCGATCTCGTCGACAAGCTCGTCGTTGTGCCGGTCGTCCTTGCGCGCGTAGCTCATGGGGTTCTCCTGCGGAACGGGACAGCTCTCTCCGTCACAATCTAACCGTGAACTCCCGGGAAAAGCTCGAAATCGTGTGTGCGAAAGCCTGGCCAGCGGTGGTCGAGGAGCCGCTCGGAGATTGGACTCTGCGCTGGGCGGACGGCTTCACCGGGCGCGCGAACAGCACACTCGCCGTCGGCGACCCCGGCCGTCCGGTCCCGGACGCGCTCGCGGCGGTGTGTGACTTCGCCCACGATCGTGGCATCCCGCCCGCGGTCCAGGTGCTGAAAGACAGCGATCTGGAGCGCGCGGTGGCCGCGGCGGGCTGGCGCGAACAGGTCGAGCACGCCGCCGGGCACCAGGTGTCGGTACTGACCGGTCCACTGCCGTCCGGGCCCTCGCGCGGTGCCGAGGTCCTCGACCAGGCGTCGCCGGAATGGTGGGACTTGGCCGAGAACACCACCGAGCCGAGTTCCGCCCAGCGGCACGTCGTGACCACCGGAAAGGTCGGCTACGGCGTCGTGCTGGCCGACGGAATCACCGCAGGCGCGGTGCGCGGGGCCATCGTCGACGACTGGCTGCACGTCGCCCGTCTCGCGGTCGCACCGGAGTTTCGCCGCCGCGGCCTCGCCACCACGGTGCTGCACGCGCTCGCCGGCTGGGGCCGCGCGCACGGTGCCGGCAAGTGGATCCTGCAAGTGGCGGTGGGCAACGCCGGCGCGCTCGCGTTGTATTCCGCGCTGGGCTGTTCGGAGCACCACAGGTACCGGTACTGGGGCCCGGCGCCGCGGACGTGCGAGGATCGCCAGTCGTGAAGATCGTCGTACTGGTTGGCGGGGTGGGCGGCGCCCGCTTCCTGCTCGGGGTCAAAACCGCACTCGGACTTCCCGCGATCGGCGCGGGCGAGTCTCCGCACGAGATCACCGCGCTGGTGAACACCGGCGACGACGTGTGGATGCACGGCCTGCGCATCTGCCCGGATCTCGACACCTGCATGTACACCCTCGGCGGCGGCATCGACACCGAACGCGGCTGGGGCCACGCGGGCGAGACGTGGACGGTCAAGGAGGAACTTGCCGCCTACGGCGCGGAGCCGACCTGGTTCGGGCTCGGCGACAAGGACATCGCGACCCACCTCATCCGGTCGCGGATGCTGCGCGCGGGCTATCCGCTGTCCCAGGTCACCGAGGCGCTGTGCGACCGCTGGCAGCCCGGTGTGCGGCTGCTGCCGATGTCGGACGACCGGGTCGAAACGCACGTCGTGATCGACGATCCGGACCAGCCGGAGCAGCAGAAGGCCGTGCACTTCCAGGAGTGGTGGGTGCGCTACCGGGCCGGTGTGCCCGCGCATTCGATCGTCGCGGTCGGCAACGACGAGGCCAAGCCCGGCCCCGGCGTGCTGGCGGCACTGGCCGAGGCGGACGTCGTGCTGTTCGCGCCGTCGAACCCGGTCGTTTCGGTCGGCACGACGCTCGGGGTGCCCGGGGTGCGCGACGCCCTGCGGAAAACTCGCGCCAAGGTCGTCGGGGTGTCGCCGATCATCGGCGGGAAAGCGTTGCGCGGCATGGCCGACGCGTGCCTCACCGCGATCGGCGTGGAGACCTCCGCGGAGGCGGTCGGCCGCCACTACGGAGCGCGTACCGACGGCGGCGTGCTCGACGGCTGGCTCGTCGCGCCGGAGGATCACGAGGTCACGGTGCCCGGCGTGGACGTGCGCGCGGTGCCGCTGCTGATGTCCGATGTGGACGCGACGGCGGACATGGTCCGCGCGGCGCTCGACGTGGCTGGAGTCTCTCTTGGCTGATCACGCTTCGCGGAAGATCGAGATCCTGCCGGTCCCCGGGCTGCCGGAGTTCCGTCCCGGAGACGACCTGACCGGCGCGATCGTGACCGCCGCGCCGTGGCTGCGTTCCGGTGACGTGGTCGTGGTGACCAGCAAGGCGTTCTCGAAAATCGAGGGCCGGCTCGTACGCGTGCCGAGCGACCCCGAGGCGCGCGACGCGGCCCGGCGCAAGCTGGTCGAGGAAGAATCGGTACGGGTGGTCGCCCGGATCGCGCGCACGCTGATCACCGAAAACAACCTGGGCATCGTGCAGGCCGCGGCCGGGATCGACGCGTCGAACGTGCGCGGCGACGAGGTGGCGTTGCTGCCCGCGGACCCGGACGCGTCGGCTTTGGCGCTGCGCAACGGATTGCGGGAACGGCTTGGCGTCGAGGTGGGCGTGGTCGTCACCGACACCATGGGCCGGGCCTGGCGCGTCGGCCAAACCGACGCCGCGATCGGCACGTCCGGCCTGCGCGTGCTGCACGGGTACGCCGGAGAGGTCGATTCGCAGGGAAACGAGCTGGCCGTTACGGAAATCGCGGTCGCGGACGAGATCGCCGCCGCGGCGGATCTGGTGAAGGGCAAGCTGGGCGGACTGCCGGTGGCGGTGGTGCGCGGACTGCGGATCCACGACGACGGATCCACCGCGCGGGACTTGATCCGCCCGAGCGAAACCGATCTCTTTCGCTTGGGCACCAGCGAATCCATCGCGCAGGGCCGCCGGGAAGCCGTGCCGCACCGGCGTTCCGTCCGGCAGTTCAGCGACGAGCCCGTCGACCCGGAAGCCATGCGTCGCGCGGTCGCGTCCGCACTGACCGCGCCCGCGCCGCACCACACGCATCCCGTGCGGTTCCTCTGGCTGCGCGACGAAGGCCTGCGCCGCAAGCTCCTCGACGCGATGCGCGCGTCCTGGGAATCCGACCTGACCAGCGACGGCTTCACTCCTGAGCAGATCGCGAAACGCCTGTCGCGCGGCGACATTCTCTACCGCGCACCGGAACTGGTCATCCCGTTCCTGCTGCCCGAAGGCGCGCACACCTACCGCGACGAGCGGCGAAACCGGCACGAACGCACCATGTTCACCGTCGCCGCCGGCGCTGCCGTGCAAGGCCTGCTGGTCGCGCTGGCCGCCGAAGACCTCGGCTCGTGCTGGATCGGCTCGACCATCTTCGCCGCTGATCTGGTCCGGTCCACTTTGGACCTGGACGACCAGTGGCACCCGCTCGGCGCGGTCGCCGTCGGGCATCCGGCCGAACCCGCTCCCCCGCGCGGACCGCTTTCCCCCGGCGATTGGCTGATCGAACGATGACCCTGCACGAATCCGCCGTCACCGCGCTGACCGAATGGAAGCCCGCGGCCGCGGCGCAAGAATCGCTGCGGCAAGCGTTTCTCGGCTTCCTGGCGTCGCGTTCGGACACTTGCCAGCGTTCCTGCGAGGCCGGGCACCTGACCGCGTCCGCAGTGGTCCTCGACTCGACCGGCACGCAGGTCCTGCTGACCCTGCACCCGCGCGTCGGCCGCTGGCTGCAACTCGGCGGGCATTGCGAGCCGTCCGACGCGTCCCTGTCCGCGGCCGCCCTGCGCGAGGCGACCGAGGAATCCGGCATGAGCGGCCTGCTCATCGGCGAAACGCCCGTGCACCTGGACGTCCACCCGATCACCTGCTCCCTCGGCGTCCCGACGCGGCATTTCGACGTCCGTTATGTCGTGCACGCGCCGCCCGGCGCGGAACCCGTGCGCAGCGAAGAATCCGACGACCTGCGCTGGTGGCCGGTCGACGCGCTGCCCGCGGGTTCGGAAGATCTGGCCGAACTGATCGCCGCCGCCCGTTAACCTGGACGCATGGACCTGGCGCGAACGCACCTGCACCCGGGCGACACCGGCGTCGCCATCAGCGGATGGGTGGTGCTGATCGGCTTCGCGGTGGCGTTCGCGCTGCTGGCGCTGGGCATTGTAGTGAGCATCCGACGAAAGCGGCGGCAACGATGAGCATCAGCTACGACCCGGCTTCGGCTGTTCCGTCGTTCGAACAGGTCCGGACCTCACTGGCCAGCCAGATCAACGACGGCACCCTTGCCGTCGGCACGAAACTCCCGACAGTGCGCGGACTGGCCGCGGAACTGGGCATCGCACCGAACACCGTCGCGCGCGCATACCGGGAACTCGAAGAAGCCGGACTGCTGGAAACCCGAGGCAGAGCAGGCACTTTCGTCGGCGCGACCGGTGACGAGACGCTGTCCCGGGCCCAAGCCGCCGCGGCCACGTACGCCGAGGTCATCCGGGGGTTGGGTTTGTCGGCCGAACAAGGCGTAGCGATCGCGGCGGCTGCCCTGCGCTGACTGCGGCGAGGATCTAGCCTGAGTTTGTCCATGCCCGATCTGACGGGATACCCCTGCTGAACTACGTCCTGCCGGGTGCGCTGATCCTGCTGCTGGTCGTCATGCTGGTCTTGAAATTCACGGTGGGACGGCGTAAGCGGCCACCGCAGGGCTGATCCATTCCACTGCGCGAACCCGGCGGAGCGGCCTACGATGAATCCTCGCCCAGGGGAGGATTCATCGTAGCTGTACAGCCTTGGCATCTCATCGTCTTGCTGCTGGTGGCTGGCCTGGTGGTCGCGATCGTGGTGGCGGCGCGGGCTCCGTCCAGGAAGAAACCAGGCCCGCCGCCGGGCTACTTCCCTCCGTGGCAGGGTTATCCGCCTCCCGGCCACGGCTACCCCGGTTATCCCCCGCCCGGCCCGCAACAGTCCGGCTATCCGCCGGTAGGCCCGCCGTACCCGAACGCCGCACAACCCCAGCCCGGCGCTCAGTACCCGCCGCAGCCCGGTGTCCAGCCGCAAAACCCGCAGTATCCGTACCCGCCGGGAGGCCCCGGTCAGTAGCCAGAGCGCAGCGCCGCCGCAGTCCGGCTCCTTACCGGCCGGGCAGGCACCCGCCGCGCTGACTCACATCGCCCGGTAATCCCGCAGCTCGATCCGCGGCCCGAACCTCGGCCGCCGCGCCCCGGCCGCCCCCAAATACCGGATCGCGCGCTGCCGCTGTGGCGCGTAAGGCGCGAGCAGCCGCGCCATCTCCTCGTCGTCGATCTTCCGCCCGAGCAGCGTGTGCCCGACCACTGCCGGAATGTTGTAGTCGCCGAAACTGACCGCGTCCGGATCGCCCCACGCGCGTTGGGCGATCTCCGCCGCCGTCCACACCCCGATGCCCCGCACCTTCCGCAGCCGCGCGCGTCCCTGCGCCCCTCGCAGCCGCACCGCTTCCTCCAGCCGCGGGGCCACCCGGGCCGCCTCGATCAAGGCCGTGCGGCGCTTCGCGTCCACGCCGATCCTGTGCCAGTTCCAGTCCACAATGGACCGAATCGCGATCGGATCCGGCGGTACCCGCAGGAAGTCCGGGCCCGGTCCGGGGGCGCGCGTGCCGAACCACCGGCACAGCTCCGCCCACGACCGGATCGCTTCCTTGCCGCTCACCTTCTGTTCGAGAATCGCCAGCACCAGCGCGTCCCACACCCGCCCGGTCGAGCCGAGTCGCAGCCCGGGGGTGTCGCGGCGAGCCGCGGCGATCACGTCGTGGTGCGCGACGAATCCGGTGTCGTCATCGTCCGCGCCAAGCAGTGCGGGCACGCCGTCGAGCAGGAAATCCGCGCCTTCGCCCCAAGCTTCGGCCTCGACGACGCCGTCCGGGCGGTGCAGCAGCGCCAGTGTTCCCTTGCCGCCGGGCGTGTTCGCGGCCAGCCACCAGACGCCGCGGTCGCGCCGGAAGTTCAGCGACCCGCGCCCGCGGCTCAGCGGACCCAGCACCTGCGCCAGATCCACCGGAAACCCCGGACGCCACTCCATCACGCGTCGCTCGAAAACCGGATGCCGCCGTCCGGCACCGAAACGCCGGGCCAGATCCGCACGCCGTCGAGCAGTTCGCAGCGAGCCCCCACCGACGCGCCGTCGCCGAGGACCACGCCGCGCAGCACCGCGCCTTCGCCGACCTGCGCCCCGCGGCCCAGCACCGAATTCTCCACAATCGCAGCCGGGCCGATCACCGCGTCGTCGAACACGACCGAACCGGACACTGCCGCGTCCTTCCCGACGACGGCCCGCGCACCGATCGTCGTGCCGCCGGTGAGCTTCGCGCCAGTGAAGATGGAAGCCCCGTCCAGCGCCAGAAAGTCGCCGGTCGGCCCGGCCAGCGCGGAAGTGGGCGCGACGCCGCGAACCAGATCCGCGCTGCCGCGGGCAAACGCTTCCGGGGTGCCGACGTCGAGCCAGTACGAAGAATCGACAAATCCATGCAGATGCGCGCCATTTTCGAGGAGCCCGGGGAACGTCTCGCGTTCGACCGACACCCGCCGCCCGGACGGGATGGTCTCGATCACCGGTCGGCGGAAGACGTAGCAGCCGGCATTGATCTGGTCCGTCGGCGGGTTCGGCGTCTTCTCCAGGAAGGCGGTGACCCGGCCGCCGGAATCGGTCGGCACCGAACCGAAGCGGCTCGGGTCCGGGACGCGCTGGAGGTGCAGCGTCACGTCCGCGCCGGAGTCGAGGTGGGTGCGCAGCTGGGCGTGCAGGTCAGCCCCGGAGAGGATGTCGCCGTTGAAGACGATCGCGTGGTCGGCGCGCAGCCGGTCGTAGACGTTGCGGATGGCGCCGCCGGTGTCGAGCGGTTCCTCCTCCACCACGTACTCAAGCTCCAGGCCGTGCGCGGACCCGTCGCCGAAGTACTCCTCGAACACCTCGGCCCGGTACGACGTGCCGAGCACCACATGCCGGATCCCGGCCGCGCGGATGCGGGAGAACAGGTGGCTCAGGTAGGGCGTGCCCGCCGTCGGCAGCATCGGCTTCGGCGCGGACAGCGTGAGCGGGCGCAGCCGCGTGCCCTGGCCGCCGACCAGTACGACGGCGTCCACCTCGACCTCGGACGTCACAGAAATCTCCTTTGTATCACGCACCGCTGAGCGACAAGCCGCGGGAAACGTGGGCGGCGCGGGCCCCGAGGGCCTACCCTAGACAGGAAACAGGCGGGCCTTTCCCTAGAGGCCCCGGGTCAGTCGGGAGGCCGAGGGGAATGGACCCCCGCGATCGCGCGGACGCTTTGCTCGCACGCGCACGATCCCGCGGCGCCTTCGTGGTGACGCCGGACAACATGACGTCTCCGATGGATGCCTCCAGTACCCAGCAGATCTCCGCCTCGGTGGTCTCCGGGCTGGACCCCGACACGACGACGCAGCTGCCCGCGTCGCTGATCGAAGAGAACGACCATCCGCTGGCAGGCGGCACGCGCACCCAGCCGTCGCCGCATCCGCTGGCCCAGCCGACGCCGACGCGGCCGCTCGAAATCCCCGGGGCGCAGAACACCGCACCGCAGCCGCCGGTGCCGAGCCCGGCCGGTCCGCAGACGACGACGCCGCTGGTCCCGCGCCCGCAGGCGAAGCCGGTGGCGAGCCCGCTGAAGGAACCGGCCGAGGAGGAAATGACCGGCCTGGTCCCGACGGTCAAGCAGAACAGCGGACGGTCCAATCTGTCCCGGCGGCTCGACGGGCTGTGATCCTCGCGGGGTCTCCCCCGGCCCGGGTTGCCCGGATTGCCCAGGGAGACTTCCCGTGCGGGAGGTCGCTTCTCCGCTGAGCGATCTTTACGACCGCAAAGTATTGCGGCGGCTGAGCATCCGGACGGTTCCGGAGGCACGCCGGTTGCCCGGATGTCCTTTGCGGACCGTCCGCCCAATGCCTGCGGCTCAAGGCAGTGCTACGGGCACGCTCGCGGTGCGTCGGCCCAGGTCGGCGGACGTCGGGTCTTGCTGTCCGGGTTGAGTCCCCGGCACGGGACTGTCAGCCCTTGCGGGTCTCCAGCTTCACCCGCAGCGCCAGCCCCAGCTTCACCGCCGCCAGCACCGGCTTCCACAGCAGCCCCTGGTGCCGGTCGGCGAGGTAGCGGTAGGCGCTCGCGTGGTGGGCGCGCAGCATCTTCGCCGACGCGCGCGCCGTCGAGTGGCCGCCGATGTGCATCACGCTCGACGACGGCGCGTAGACGTTCTGCCAGCCCGCCTTCGCGAGCCGGTCGCCGAGGTCGACGTCCTCGAAGTACATGAAGTAGCGGGTGTCGAAGCCGCCGACGGAGTCGAACGCCTCGCGCCGGAAGAGCTGGCAGGAGCCGGACAGCCAGCCGGACGTGCGCTCGGTGGGCGCGGCGTTTTCCTGGCGGTACTCGCGGGTCCACGGATTGCCCGGCCAGACCTTGCCGAACACGGCGTGCCCGATCCCGCGCCCGAACGAGGGCAGCAGCCGCGCGGACGGGTAGACGGTCCCGTCGAGGTCGTGGATCAGCGGCCCGAACGCCGCCCCGCGCGGCCAGCGCCCGGCGACCTCGATCAGCGCGTCGAGCGAACCCGGCTCCCATTCGAGGTCCGGGTTGACCACGACGACCCAGCCGTAGCTGTCGTCGAGCGCCGCGACGCCGCGGTTGGCGGCCGTTCCGTATCCGACGTTCTCGCCGATGCTGACGAGCGTCACGTTCTCGCGTTCGGTGGCCTTCTCCGGAGCGCCGTCGGTGGACGCGTTGTCGGCGACGACGACGTGCACGTCGCGGTCAGTCGCCTTGTCGAGCGTGTCGAGGAACTTCTCCAGCGTCTCGCCGGGGAAGTAGGTCACGGTCACGACGCCGACGCGGTCACCATACGTGCGCTGCTCAGTCACCGCGCCATTGTCCACTGCTCACCGACGGCTACGTCGGCCCACCGAACCGGTCACCCGCAGTGATTCCCAGGTCCGCCTTTCAGCTCCGCCAGTTCGTCGTCGATCAGCAGGCCCGGGTCGAACTTCATCCCGGTGAAGTGGCCGGCCAGTTCGAGCGACAGGACCCCGTGCAGGCGGGTCCAGAAGGACAGCGCGCGCCGCACCGCACCGGTTCCGGCGATGTCGCTGTCCACCCACTCGCGATGGGTTTCCAGGTGCACGTGGAACGTCGTCGCCGATTCCGGTTCGCCCAGTGCCGCGTTCGCCTCGATCAGGACTTCCATGACCTCGTTGGAGATCGCCGTCGTGTCCGGCGGCGCGTGGTAGCCGGGCACTGGCGTGCCGTAGATGAGGAAGTAGCGCTGCGGATCGGCCTTGGCCCAGTCCCGGATGACGTGCGCCAGTTCCAGCAGGTCCGCCCCGGAATCCGCCGCTGCCCGGACGGTGTCGGCGAGGCTCCGGAACGCGTCCCGGATCAGCGCGGTGATCAGCTCGTCCCGGCCGCGGTAGTACCGGTACAGCGCGGGCACGGTCATGCTCATCTGCTTCGCGATCGCGGTCAGCGACAGCGCGGGCAGCCCCGCCTCGGCGATCTGCTGCCGCGCGTGCTGCTTGATCTCCTCGCGCACCTGCTCGCGGTAACGCTCTCGCGGTGCCTGTTCGGTCATCGGCCGTTCCCCTTCGTTCCTCTGCGCCCAGTGTAGTTAATCCCCTTCACTTCCGCTATTGACGTTCACGGTCGCGAACTTGTATGGTCTTAACCATAGTTAATGATACTAACTACCACTAAGGGAGTTCACCAATGCCGAATGCCAAGCCTCGCCTGCGTGCCACGCTGCTGGCCCTTCCGATCGCCGCCGGACTGCTCGGCGCCGCACCCGCCCAAGCCGCCTCCGCGCACCCGAGTTCCCTGACCTGCCAAGGAAAAGGCATCGACCCGGCCGCCCAGCTCCAGCACCGCGCGGAAACCTTCGTCAAGGCCCCGCTGAGCACCGTGTGGCGGCTGCACACCAGTGTCGAAAGCTGGCCGCGCTGGCAAAAGCCGGTCACGAGCATGAAGCGCCTCGACCCCGGCCGCCTGCACCCCGGTTCGCGATTCCGCTGGAGCACCCCCGCTCCGCCCACACCCTCGACCCCGGCCACCACACTGGTCATCACCTCGACCGTTCACCAGGTCAAGCCCGGCCAGTGCATCCGCTGGTCCGGCCCGGCGATCGGCCAGGGCCTGCGGATCGACAACGGAACGCACGTCTGGAACTTCGTCCCGGTGCGCGGCGGAGTCCTCGTCCGCACCGAAGAAAGCTGGACCGGCCAGCAGATCGAGGCCGACCCGGCCACCGCGATCAAGTACCTGGCCCCTGGCCTGGACCTCTGGCTCGCCGAGTTGAAGACCGCCGCCGAAGCTCGCTGCCACCGCTGAACCCGATCCGGCGAAGGAGAATCGTCATGACCGTGTCCCGCGCCTCGCTGCCCATCCTGATCACCGCCTGGTCCGTTCCGGCTCTCGTCCTCGGACAGTTCGCCTTGCTCTCCGGTATTCCGTTGATCGCGCTTCTCGTCTCCAGCCTGCGCAATTCCCAGCCGCGCGCGCTGCGCTGGTGGTCCGCCGGACTGGCCGCGGTCTATCTCGGAGTGCTCGCACTTTGGGCATTAAGTCCGGAAAGCGCGCCGAGTTTGTCTCAATCCATGAATCCGGCGGTCACCGCATTCTTCGTCGCGAGCGGAGTCGCGGTCGCTGTCGCCCACCACGTCCGCGAACGCCCCAGCCCGGTTAACTGAAACTGGTAACCTCGAAACCACCAGCCATAAAGAGGGGCCGATGAAAACCGTCGCCATCGAGGAGCACTGGACCACCCCCGGCATCGACCGGATGCTGCGCACCGAATCCGGAGACCCGAGCGTCGCGCACAACGACCGGGGCGACCTCCCCGGGCGACTGCTCGACATCGGCGACCAGCGCGTCGCGTGGATGGACGAGGCGGGCATCGACGTCCAGATCCTCTCGATCGCGCCGCCGGGAACGCACGGATGCCCGGTCCCGCGAGGCATCGAGCTGAGCCGCGAAGCGAACGACCTCGCCAGCGAGGCCGTCGCGAAGCACCCCGACCGCTTCCGTGCCATGACAACCCTGCCGATGTCCGATCCGGACGCGGCACTCGCCGAGTTGCAACGGACCGCGAAGGATCCGGCGCACGTCGGGATCATGTCCTACGGCCGCAGCGGCGATCGCCCGCTGGACGATCCCGCGTACGACGAACTGCTCGCCGCGGCCGCCGCACTCGGCAGGCCGGTCTTCGTCCACCCGCAGATCCCGGTGGAGTCAGTCCGCCAGGCTTCCTACAGCGGCTACAGCCCGGAGCTCGACCTCGGGCTGGCCACGTACGGCCTCGGCTGGCACTACGAGGCCGGGCTCGCCGTCATCCGGCTGATCCTGCGCGGAACGTTCGATCGCCTCCCGGAGTTGCAGGTCGTCCTCGGCCACTGGGGCGAGGTGGTCCTCTTCGCACTGGACCGCATCGACAGCCTGTCGCACACGGCCACGCATCTCGAACGTCGCGTCTCCGAGTACTTCCGCACGAACATTCACCTCGCGACCAGCGGAATGCTCGTCCCGCGCATGCTGCGCAACGCACTCGAATACACGAGTACCGATCGAATCCTGTTGTCCGGCGATTATCCGTTCCATCAGGTCCAGGCCGCGGCTGTCGCGGAATTCCTGGAGAAATTGCCCGAGGAGGAAGATCGGGAAAAGATCGCGCACGCCAACGCGGAAGCCCTTTACGGCCTCTGTTAACGGTTGCGCAAATGCTGATGCCAGGCTTTTCCGTAAGCCTCGCGGTGCCGATCCGCCGTGGTCGTCCACGAGAATTCCTTGGCGCGCCGCTGCGCCGCGGAAGCCAGTACTGAGCGACGCGACGGATCGGCCAGCAACTCCGTCAGCGCCGCGGCGACATCGCCGGCACCGACACCGCAGTACGCGACCGCGTCGCCGCCGACTTCCGGCAGGGAGAGGCGGCGCGTGGTCAGTACTGCGGCACCGCAGGCCATCGCTTCGAGCACCGGCAGCCCGAAACCTTCGCCGAGGCTCGGATACGCCACAAGCTCGGCGCCGCCGAGGAACCCGGCGAGCGTCCCGAACGGCAGATACCCCGCGCGAATCACCCGAAGCCGGTGCGGCACCGCGTCCAGCGCACGCTCCACCTGGGTGTCCCAGCCAGGCTGCCCAGCGAGCACGAGCGCCGGCGCGTCCCGCTGCCCGGCGACCGCGCGGGCGTAACCACGGATCAGCGCGGGCACGTTTTTCCGCGGTTCCAGCGCCCCGAGGAACGCGATGTACGGCGTCGCGCCGAGCCCGACCGCCTTCCGCGCCGCCGCGACCTCCTCCGGGGACGGCGGATGGAACCGTTCGCTGTCGACGCCGTGATGGATGATCTCCAACTCCGCGTGCCGCACTGGGCTCACTCGGGCCAGCTCCACCGCTGTCGCGTGACTGGGAACTACGCAGAGTGTCCCCCGCCGCAGCGCGGTGGCAGTCCACGCGCGAAAGAACCGAGCCTTGACTGACGAGTGCAGGACCGCGTCGGTGAAGAACGTCGCGTCATGCAGCGTGACCACCGAAGCGGCCCCGCTGGCGAGCGGCATCGTGTAATGCGGCGAGTGCACGACGTCCGCGGCGAGCCGGCGCACCAGCCGGGGCAGGGTGGCCTGTTCCCAGGTCAGCCGGGCGGTGCGCGTCGAGGTCGCCGGCGACGCGGCGACGATTCGGGAACTGGGCGCGAGCTGACCGTAAAGCGGCAGGTCACGCGGCTGACAGACCACCGTCAGCCGGGCCCCGTCCTGGTCGAGCGCGCCGACGAGCGAGTCCACGTACCGGCCGACCCCGCCCCGATCCGCGGGCACCGCGGTCGCGTCGATCAGCACACGGGGATCACCGGTCACGAGTGCAGCGTACGGCGATCACTCACCGCACAGGTCAGGAACCGGCAAACTCCCGCCGACTCCGGGCGCCGCCACCCTCGCCCACCTGCGCTCACCCGTCTGGGTTCACCCGACCGTGTCAAGTCGATCGCAAGCTGCACCCGGCGGCCCGACCGCCGACGTCGCCTCGGCCGCGGCGCCCCGCGAACGCCCGCACCCGCTCCCTGCCCAGTTTCGACAGTTCCACCGCTTCGCCGCCTGCCATCGGCCTCGCGACGCTGCCAGCCCGGCCACCACCGAGGGTTCGACCAGCGCCGGAACCTTCGCCAGCACCCCGGCACCCGACCGCCGACGCAGCTGCCGAAGCCCCGGCCGCCACCCCACCCACAAACCCGTCGTCCGCCACCCCACCCACAAACCCGCCGTCAGCCACCCCACCCACAAACCCGCCGACAGCCAACCCGCAAGCCCTCAGCCACCCCACCCGCAAGCCCGCCGTCAGCCCGCCCGCCGATGCGCCGCCCACACCGCCTCAGCCGCCGCCCGCCAGGTGAACGTCCGTGCCCGCTCGCGCCCCAGTTTCGACAGCTCCGCCGCCTTGTCCGGCGACAGCAGCACCTCTTTCAGCGCCCGAGCCAGCGCGTCCGCGTCCCCGCGCGGCACCACCAGCCCCGCCCCGCCGGAGACCTCCACCAGGGCCGGGACGTCCGTGTGCACCACCGGCACCCCGATCGCCATCGCTTCCAGCAGCGGCAGTCCGAAGCCCTCCGCGAGGCTCGGCATCGCCAGCACGCTCGCCCCGCGCAGCGCGGTCGCCAGTTGTGCGTCGGTCACCTTCCCCAGGACCCGCACCGATTTCAGGCCGCGGTCGGCCGCCAGCCGCACCGGGTCGATGCCACCCCAGCCGGGCTGGCCTGCCAGCACCAGGCCGACGTCGCCGGCCTCGTCCGTGCCGTCGAGCTGCGCCACCGCGTCGACCAGCACGTCCATGCCCTTGCGCGGTTCGATCGTCCCGACCGCCAGCACGTACCGCGACGGCAGGTCAAGCTGAGCAGCCCCCTCCGGCACGGTCACCCCGTGCGGCACAACCCGCACCGGGACGTCCACGTCCAGCAGCACCGCCAGCTCGTCGGCGACCGCTCGGGTCGGCACGATCAGCCCGGACGAGCGCCGCGCGGCCCGCGCGATCATCGACCGGTGCCAGCTGACGCCGCGCGCGGTCAGGGTCTCCGGATGCGTCCAGGGCACCGTGTCATGCACGGTGACGGTCAGTGTTCGCCCAGCCGGGGGACGGGGCGGCGCGAACGGGGTCGGCGCGTGCACCGCGTCACCGCCCGGCCACCAGCGCAGGCCCAGCTGCCACAGCGCGACCAGCGCCCTCGGCGGCAGCGGCAGCACGCTCGGCCCTTCGACCCCCTCGATCCGTGCGGCGGAGACGTCCGCGTGCCGCGCGACCACGCTGGACACGGTCCAGCCGGGCGGCGCGGTGCGGGCGAGCGCGGGCAGCAGTTCGGCGGTGTACCGGCCGGTGCCACCCGGAACGGGGGCGAGCAGTTGCTCGGCGATCACGACCAGTTCGGGCACGCCGCTATTCTCTCCCAGGTGACCAGCGCGGAATCCGGCACCACCGTCGTCGTGGTGACCTGGCGTGGGGCAGCCCACCTCACCGCGTGCCTCGACGCGCTCGCCGCCCAGGATCGTCCACATCGGACACTCGTGGTGGACAACGCCTCAACCGACGGCACCGCAACGATTCTCGCCGCGCACCCCAGCCATCCGGAGGTGCTCCGGCTCCGTCGCAACACCGGTTACGCCGGCGCGATGGCCCACGCGCTCGAACGCATCGACACCCCGCGCGTCGCCTGGCTCAACGACGACGCCGCCCCCGAGCCGGACTGGCTCGCCAACCTCGAAGACATCCTCGACAGCCAGCCGCTCGCCGCCGCCGTCACCTCCCGGCTCGAACTGCCCGACGGCAGCACTCAGTCCACCGGTGTCCGGCTCACCGCCGACGGCCATGGTGCCGACCTCACCGAACCCAGCGACGAGGTCTTCGGCTTCTGCGGCGGTGCCGCACTGCTGCGCGCCGACGCCGTGCGCGCGGTCGGGGGCGTCCCGGCGAGCTTCTTCTGTTACTACGAGGACACCGACACCGCGTGGCGGCTGCGGCTGGCCGGATGGCACGTCGCCGCCGCGCCGAAAGCACGGGTCCAGCACCTGCACGGCGCCAGCACGAACCCCGGTTCGCCGCAATTTCACGGCTGGAACGAACGCAACCGACTGCTCATGCTGCTGCGCTGCGCACCTGCGAAAGTCGCGATCCGGGAACTGGCCCGCTTCGCCGCGATCACCGCTGCGCTTCCGCTGCGCCGGCACCGCCCGGGCGCGGCGAACTTCGATCCCGCGCTGCGTGTGCGGGTGCTGGCGGAGGTTGTCCTCCGGCTCCCCCGCACGCTGCGGGAACGCGGTCGCGTGAGCCGGATCTCGGCGCTGGGCCGAGGCGCGATCTGGGATGCCTGGGCTGGCCTTTAAGCTGGGCGGAAATTCGACGGAGGAGCTCGTCTTGGCAGTGGGGGACCCGCAACCGCTCGTCTCGGTGATCGTGGTGAATTACCGCGGCGCCGAGGACACCATCACCTGCCTGCGGGCGCTGCGGACCGACCTGGATTACGCGAATGTCGAGCTGATCTGCGTCGACAACGCTTCCGGAGGCGACGACGCGGCCCGCATCCGCGCCGCGGCGCCCGCCGTGCGGCTCATCGAATCGCCGGTCAACACCGGGTTCGCGGGCGGCTGCAACCTCGGCGCGCAGCACGCGAAGGGCACCGTCCTCGGCTTCCTCAACAACGATGCCCGCCCCGCCCCGGCGTGGGTCTCCGCGGCCGTCGCCGAACTGCGCGCGCAGCCGACCGTCGCCGCGGTGGCGAGCAAGGTCCTCGACTGGGACGGCACCGGCACCGACTTCGTGGACGCGGGTCTGACCTGGTTCGGCATGGGCTACAAGCGCCACGCGGGCAGCCCGCTCGCGGATGTGCCCGAGGTCGAGCACGACGTCGCCAAGGACGTCCTCTTCGGCACCGGCTCGGCACTGTTCGTGCGCGCGTCGGTGTTCGCCGAACTCGGCGGTTTCGACGAGCGTTTCTTCATGTTCTACGAGGACGTCGACCTCGGCTGGCGGCTCAACCTGCGCGGCTGGCGCGTCCGCTACGTGCCGGAATCGCTCACCTACCACCGCCACCACGGCACCATGGCCGCCGTCGACGCGCCCGACACCGGCCGCGAGACCTTCCTGCTGGAACGCAACGCACTGGCCGCGCTGTACAAGAACCTCTCCGCCGAATCACTGGCCCGCGCTCTGCCCGCGGCACTCGCGCTGGCCGTCCGCCGGGCGACCGCACGCGGCGGCATCGACCCAGACCAGCTTGATCTGGAAAAGGGCGTCGGCCCCGTCGACACCTCGGAAATCCCGGTCCCGCGCACCACGCTCGCCGGGGTGCTGGCAGTGGACCGATTCGTCGAGATGATGCCTTCGCTGGCCGAGTCCCGCGCAGTCGAGCAAGCCGCGCGCGTGCGGACCGACGCCGACCTGCTTCCGTTGCTGCGCAAGGCACTTGAGCCCGCGTACCCGCTGCCGGATTACCTTCGCGCACACGAAATCCTCGTCGAAGCGTTCGGCATCAAGGACGTGTTCGGCCAGCGCCGCAAGATCCTTGTCCTCACCGGCGATTCGATCACCGAGCGCATGGCGGGCCCGGCGATCCGGGCGTGGAACATCGCCTCGACGCTGTCGGCCGAGCACGACGTGCACCTCATGACCACCAACCCGCTGGTCTCGCCGCCGCCCGCGGCCTTCCAGGTCAGCTCGGGCAAACACCGCGACCTCGACGGCCCGATCGAATGGGCGGACGTCGTGATCCTTCAGGGACACGTGCTGGAGCTGGCACCGTCGCTGAAGAAGCAGCACGAGCACAAGATCGTCGTCGCCGATGTCTACGACCCGATGCACCTGGAGCTGCTGGAACAGGGCAAGGACGCCCCGGACGACCAGCGCGCGCTCGACCTGGCCGGCGTCACCCGCGTTCTGGACGCCCAGCTCGAACGCGCCGATTTCTTCCTCTGCGCCTCAGAGCGCCAGCGCCACTTCTGGCTGGGCCACCTCGCCGCGCTCGGCCGCCTGTCCCCGCGCCTCTACGACGCCGACCCGACCACCCAGTCCCTGCTCGCCGTCGTCCCGTTCGGCCTCTCCCCGCAAGCCCCGACGCGCACCGGTCCGGGTCTGCGCTCCGCTCTCGGCATCGGCGAATCCGACCGAGTCGTCCTGTGGGCGGGCGGCGTCTACAGCTGGTTCGACCCGCTGACCCTGATCCGCGCCTTCGACCTCCTCCGCCACCGCCGCGACGACGCCCGTCTGGTGTTCCTCGGCATGAAGCACCCGAACCCCGAGGTCGCCGAGATGGACATCGGCTCCCGGACCGTGCGGCTGGCGGATTCGCTGGGCCTCACGGACAAGAACGTCTTCTTCAACGAACAATGGGTCCCGTACTCGGATCGCCAGAACTGGCTTCTCGACGCCGACTGCGGCGTCACCACGCACTACGAACACGTCGAGACGACTTTCGCTTTCCGCACCCGGGTTCTCGACTACCTGTGGGCCGGTTTGCCGATCGTGACGACCGACGGTGACGCGTTCGCCGACCTTGTCCGCGCGGAGGGCCTCGGCGTCGTCGTCCCCGCCGAAGACGCTGGCGCGTTGGCAGACGCGCTGGAAAAGTCCTTGTACGACCGGGAATTCGCCGACGCCTGCGTCGAACGGATCCGCGTGGTCGCGCAGCGATACGCCTGGCCGGAGGCACTGAAACCCCTAGTGGAGTTCTGCCGCAACCCGCGCCCCGCCGCGGACCGGTTGCCCGGCGGCGCCGACCTCACCGTCAGCGACCCCGTACGCGGCACCGCGATGGTACGGCGCGATATGGCTCTGGTGCGGGAATATCTCGCCGCCGGCGGCCCAGGCGAACTGGCGAAGCGCGCAGCCGGACGGGTCACGAAGGTAGCGCGGGAGCGGTTGCGCCGTGGCTGACCGTCCGCTGCGTGTCCTGCTGGACGGCACCCCGCTGCTCGGCTCCCGGACGGGCATTGGCCGGTACACCGCCGCGTTGAGCGAAGAACTCGCTTCCATGTCCGAAGTGGACCTTCGCGCAGTCGCGTTTACCCTGCGGGGCTGGCGGAAACTGCGGCATGTCTTGCCACACGGCGTACAAGCTCGGGGAATGCCAGTCTCCGCAAGGCTTCTGCGGGCCACCTGGCTACGCACCCAGCTACCCCCGGTCGAGCTGTTCGCCGGACCAACCGATGTCGTCCACGGCACGAACTTCGTTCTCCCCGGCCGCCTTCGCGCCGCCGGAGTCCTGACCATCCACGACCTGGCTTTCCTCGACGCCCCTCAGGAACTGTCCCACTCCGACCGCACTCTCCCAGAGCTGGTCCGACGCGGCGCACACCGGGCGAATGTCATCTGCACGCCCACCGAGGCCGTCGCGGATTCCGTCGCCGAGAAGCTGGATGTCGATCGGTCGAAGATCATCGCGACTCCGCTCGGGGTGAATCCAGCCTGGTTCACCGCCCGACCGCCGGATGACGGAGTGCGGGCGAAGCTACGGTTGCCGGAGAAGTACCTGCTGTTCGCTGGCGCCGCCGGGCCACGCAAGGGTCTTGACTGGTTAGCCGCCGCCCACGCAGCCGCACCGGACCTGCCACCGCTGGTCTTCGCCGGCCCCGGCCCGTTCCCCAGGCTGCCACGGTCCGGACAGACCGGCTATCTGTCCGATGTAGACCTTCGCACGGTCGTAGCCGGTGCCGCCGCCTTGGTTCTCCCGTCCAGGGACGAAGGCTTCGGCCTGCCCGTCCTGGAAGCAATGGCCTCGGATGTTCCCGTCGTGTGCACCGACATCCCAGCTCTGCGCGAGGTAGCGGGAGACTGCGCGACCCTGGTTCCCTACGACGATGTAGACGGGCTCGCAGAAGCACTACGCCAAGCCGTGACAGACCCGCACGGCCTAGCCACCTCCACCGCCCGCAGAACTCATGCGGCAAGCTTCACCTGGCACAGCACCGCACTGCGGACTCTCGACGCCTACCGCCAGGCCGTAGCGCGCTGACCCCTCGTGACGTACGCGTGCAGTGCTTCCCGCCAGTTTCGCAGTGGAGTCAGGCCCGCGTCTTGCCAGGAAGCGTTGGACAGCAGGGAGTATGCCGGACGAGGAGCTGGCCGAGGGAATTCTTCGGTAGTGCAGGGCTTGACCCGCTCAGGATCCGCCCCGATCTCCTCGAAGATGGCCCGGGCGAACCCGTACCAAGAAGTCTCGCCGCCGCCGGTGCAATGCAGGACCTTCCCGGCAGGCCCCCGGCCGGAAGCGACCGCCTCGGCCAGCTCCCACAGGCCACGAGCCAAATCAGCGGACCAGGTAGGCGCCCCCACCTGGTCATCCACCACGGACAACTGATCCCGCTCCGACTCCAGCCGCCGGATCGTCTCGACGAAATTAGCCCCGGTCTTCCCATAAACCCAACTGGTCCGCACCACCCAGGCCGACGCCCCCGACCCGAGTACCGCATCCTCCCCGGCAGCCTTAGTCCGCCCATAGGCATTCTTCGGCCCCAAAACATCATCCACCGCATAAGGCCGATCCCCATCCCCGGGAAAAACATAATCCGTGGAAAGGTGAATCAACGGCACCCGCCGCGAGGTACAAGCCGCCGCCAACACCCGCGGCCCGTCCACATTCACCGCGAACGCCCGAGCCTCATCCGATTCCGCCGCGTCAACCGCCGTATACGCCGCGGCATTGATCACCACCGGCACCGCGCCAGCAGCCGAGGCCCGTTCAGCCAATTGCCCGACCGCGGCGATCACCTGGCCGGCAGCCGTGACATCCAGCTCCGCCGACGAAGGCGCGAGCACCTCGGTTTCCGGGCCCGCGGAATTCACCAGGTCCCGGCCGAGCTGGCCAGAACCGCCGGGCACGAGCACTGCCAGCCGCACCGGCGTACCTCCTACTGCGAAAAGGGTTTCAGGACGTGCCGAGCGCGGCGCGGGCCTTCAGCGGCTCCCACCACGCGCGGTTGTCGGCATACCAGCGCACCGTCTCCGCCAAACCGTCCTCGAACGACACCCGCGGAGCGTAACCGAGTTCGCCGCTGATCTTCGCGATGTCGACCGAGTACCGCCGGTCGTGGCCCTTGCGGTCGGTTACCGGTTCGACCATTTCCCAGCCGGCCCCGGCCGCCGCGAGCAGGCGTCCGGTCAGTTCCCGGTTGGTCAGCTCGGTGCCGCCGCCGATGTTGTAGACCTCGCCGGGACGGCCGCCGTCGGCGACCAGCTGGATTCCGTGGCAGTGATCGTCCACGTGCAGCCAGTCCCGGATGTTCAGCCCATCGCCGTACAGCGGGACCTTCTTGCCGTCCAGCAGGTTCGTCGCGAAGAGCGGGATGACCTTTTCCGGGAACTGGTACGGGCCGTAGTTGTTCGAGCACCGCGTGACGCACACCGGCAATCCGTGCGTCCGGAAGTACGAGCGGGCGATCAAATCCGACGACGCCTTCGAGGCGGAGTACGGCGAATTCGGCTCCAGTACGTGGTCTTCCGACCACGAACCGTCCTGGATGGACCCGTACACCTCGTCCGTCGAGACGTGCACGAACTTCCCGACCTGCGCCTCCAGCGCGGCCTGCAGCAACGTCTGGGTGCCGAGCACGTTGGTGAGCACGAAGTCCGCCGAACCGAGGATCGAGCGGTCCACATGGGACTCCGCGGCGAAGTGCACGACCAGATCGATGCCGCTCATCAGCTCGGTGACCTGCGCGGTGTCGCAGATGTCGCCGCGCACGAAACGCAGCCGCGGGCTGTCGGCGACCGGGGCGAGGTTCGCCTCATTACCCGCGTAGGTGAGCTTGTCGAGCACCACGACCTCGGCGTCGGCCAGCGTCGGATACGCCCCCGACAGCACCTGCCGCACGTAATGCGAACCGATGAACCCAGCACCGCCCGTGACCAGGACCCGCATCCTCATCCACCCCTTCCGCCCGACCGGGCACTCTCGCCACCAGCCTACGGGTGGCTTACCTGGGAGTCGGTAGAGTTCGGCAAAGCGCGAAACGCGCGGGGCATCCTGGGGAGGAACAGTGGCCGAATGGCCGGGGACACCGCTGCCGGTGCACCGCGGTCGCGGCGTCGTCGTCGTGCTGCGGCGAAGCGGAAAGATCCTGTTGTCCGTCGCGTCCGTGGTCGTGCTGGCGCTTACCTGGTACGGCTGGCAGTTCATCGGCGACCCGCAGTCCGGCTTCTCCACCACGGCGATCTTCGGCGAGCAGCAGCCGCACGCGAAACCGCTCGACGGCGCGATCGACATCCTCCTGGTCGGCCAGGACAGCCGCACCGACGCGCAGGGCAATCCGCTGCCCCGCGAGGTGCTCGACATGCTGCACGCGGGCGAGTCCGACGGCGAAAAGCAGACCGACACGATGATTCTCGTGCACATCCCGCAGAACGGGGAGCACGCGATCGCCATCTCCTTCCCGCGCGACTCCTACGTCGAGATCACCGGCGGCTTCGGCAAGCACAAGCTGAACAGCGCGTATGTCTACGCCTACAACGACACCGCCAAGACGCTGCAGGCCAAGGGCAACGCCGACCTCAAGGACGTCGACGAGAAAGCCAAGCTCGCCGGACGCAAGAACCTCGTCGCGACGCTGGAGAAGTTCATCGGCAAACCGGGCATGATCGACCGCTACGCCGAGGTGAACCTGGCCAGCTTCTACGAGGTCACGAAGGCCATCGGCGGCGTGCAGGTGTGCCTCAAGAACCCGGTGAAGGAGAAGAAGTCGGGCGTCGACCTGCCCGCGGGCGAGCAGACCATCGAGGGCGTCCAGGCGCTCGCGTTCGTCCGCCAGCGCTACGGCCTGCAGAACGGGGACCTCGACCGGATCGGGCGCCAGCAGGCGTTCCTGTCCGGCCTGGCGAGCAAGGTGCTCTCGTCCGAGGTGCTGGCCAACCCGGTGCGGATCGCGCAGCTCATCGAGGCGGTGAAGAAGTCCGTGGTGCTGTCCGCGGGCTGGGACCTGTCCGAGTTCGTCGACCAGATGCGCGGGCTGACCGGCGGAAACGTCGAATTCCACACTATCCCCACCGAGGGCAACGCGGTCATGGGCGGCGCTGACGTGCTGCGCGTCGACCCGGCGAAGGTCCGCGCCGAGATCGACCGGCTGACCTCCGACGGCAGCACCCCGCCCCCCAGCAACGCGCCGTTGCCCGGAACCGGGCAGACCACCGTCGAACTGTTCGACGGCTCCGGCTCGGGCGCCGCCGACCAGGTGCGGAGCCTGTTGCAGGGCAAGGGTTTCCAGCTCGGCACCAGCACCAAGCTGTCCACCCGCGCGACGACCGTGCTGCGCTACCACCCGTCGGACGAGGCCGCCGCCGACCTGGTCCGCCAAGCCCTCGGCAGCACCGCGCAGGCCGAGCCGGACGCCGACGTCGCCGCCGGGCACGTCCGGGTGATCCTCGGCAAGGACGCGCGCGACACCGCCGGCGCGTCGGCCACGACGTCCTCGGCACCGCCCGCGTCTTCGCCCTCCGGGCCCCCTCCATCCAGCCCCTCGAACTCACCCGCGCCGCTCATCACGGCGGGCGATGTGCCCTGCGTCAACTAGAGTCGAGCACCCAGCGTGCCGGCGCGCCGCAGGCCGTACGCTGGGGAGCGGGGAGGTAGCCGGGGTGAGCGAAAACCAGGACAAACCGGACCGGACGGCGGATTCTGCCGACAGTCCGGCGGTTTCCGATGCCTCGGACCGCGGATCCGACGGAACACCGGAGCCGAAGCACGCTGCCGCTGAGCCTGCTGCCGAGGAAGCAGCCGAGGACTCCGCCGCCGACGAAACCGAGCCGGTCACCGAGCGTGCCACCACCGAGGAAACCAAACCAGCCACCGAGCGTGCCACCACCGACGAAACCAAACCAGCCACCGAGCGTGCCACCGCCACGTCCGAGTGGAAGCCCTCGCCGCACCCGCGCGTCGCACTCCCCCAGCCGTCGAACCCGGCCCCGCCGGAGGAACCGGACCGCCACTCGGGCCGGGTCACCCGGGTCACCCGCCGCGTCGCGATCGGCCTGGTCTCGCTGCTCGCACTGAGCGGGACGGGGTACGCGTACGTCACCAAGGACAAACTGCAGGACAACGTCGCGACCGCCGACGTTCTCACCCCGCGCGCGGGCGAACCCCCGGCCCCGCCCGCCGACGACGGCGGCACCGACATCCTGCTCGTCGGCAGCGACGCGCGCACTGACCAGCAGGGCAACCCGCTGCCGCCGAGCATGCTGAAGTCATTGCGTACCGAGGACAAAGCCGGCATCAACACCGACACCGTCATCCTGTTGCGGATCCCGAAGAACGGCGGCAAGGCGTCCGCGGTGTCGATCCCGCGCGACAGCTGGGTCGACGTGCCGGGCCGCGGCCAAGCGAAGATCAACTCCGCGTACGGCGTCGCCAAGGCGCGCGCCGAACAGGAGGAACGCGCGCAGGGCGAGCACGACCAGGCGAAGATCGCCCGCGATTCGGACGCCGCCGGGCGGCGGGCGCTGGTCCAGACCGTGCAGGACCTCACCCAGGCGCGCATCGACCACTACGCCGAGGTCAACCTGCTCGGGTTCTATCTGATCACCGAGGCCGTCGGCGGTGTGCCGGTGTGCCTCAACCACGCGACGTCGGACAAGGATTCCGGGGCGAACTTCCGCCGCGGCGTGCAGACGGTGAGCGGCGGCGAAGCGCTGTCCTTCGTGCGCCAGCGCAAGAACCTGCCGAACGGCGACCTCGACCGGATCAAGCGGCAGCAGGCGTTCCTGTCCTCGGCGATGCGCAAGGTGCTGTCCGCGGGCACGCTCACCAATCCGAGCATGCTGAACAGCCTGATGGACGCGGTACACCGGTCGTTCGTGCTCGACGACAGCCTCGACGTGCTCGAATTCGCCCAGCAGGTCAAGGGCATCGCGTCCGGCGACCTGACCTTCGCGACGATCCCGGTGATCACCACGAACGGCCGCAGCGAGGACGGGCAGAGCATCGTCGAGGTCGACCCGGCCGCGGTGCGGAGGTTCGTCGCGGGGCTGGCCGGACGCAGCAGCACCGGGGGCGGCGGCGCGGCGGCCGGTGCGGTGTCGCAGAGCCTCGACTCCGGAATCCCGGGCGTGCCCTGCGTCGACTGACGCCGCGACTAGCCTGAGGGCATGAGCGAGCTTGCGAGCGAACCATCCAACACTGCGCCTTCGGCTCATGCCGCGCCGAGCGCGAGCGAGGCGGGCGCATGAGCCTCACCGAGCAGCTGCTGCGCCCGCTTCTGACCTCGCCGGCGAAACCGCTGATCACGCACTACGACGACCGGGTCGGCAGCCGGGTCGAGCTGTCCGTGGCGACGATGCAGAACTGGGCCGCGAAAACGGCGAACTGGCTGGTCGACGAGTTCGACGTGGAGCAGGGCGACGCCGTCGCGGTGCGGTTGCCCGCGCACTGGCAGACCGCGGGCGTGCTGCTCGGCGCGTGGTGGTGCGGGGCCCGCGTGGTCGCGGAGCCCGAGGGCGCGCGGGTCGTCTTCACCAGCCCGGACGAGGAGATCGACGCCCCAGCCGTCGCGGTCGTGTCGCTCGACCCGATGGGCCGCGGCCTGCCGGCCCCGCCGTCCGGCGGAGCGCTCGACTACCTGAGCGAGGCCCGGATGTCGGGCGACCAGTTCTTCCCGATGCAGCCGACGCCCGGCGACACCCCCGCGCTCGGTTCCTCCACAGTGGACGAAGTGTGGACGGAAGCCACCGCGCGCGCGGCAAAACTCGGCCTGACCGCAGCGGACCGGGTGTTGTCCACGATGGACTGGACAGTGCCGGACGGCGTACTCGACGGCCTGCTCGTTCCGCTCGCCGCCAGCGCGCACCTGGTCCAGGTCACCAACGCCGACCCGGCGAAACTGTCCGCCCGCCGCGAGGCCGAACGCACCACCGCCGACCTGCCCTCGTGAGTGCTGATCACGGTTGGAGCCGTGATCAGCACTCACGACACACTCAGGCGCTCTGCAACTCAAGCGCCCCTTCACGGCGACGCCAGAACAGCACGTGGTCCAGGGACAGCCGTCCGCCATTGAAGCCCAGCGCCAGCGCGGTGAGGCCGAGCACCAGCACGAGTTCGTAGCCGCCTTCGCCGGTGAGGCCGTGCGCCGCGTGGACCGAGATCAGCGCGCCTGCCATGTTGATCGCATAGCCGATGGCGACCACCGGCAGCAGGAAGCCGACGACGAACGCGATCGAGCCGAGCAGTTCGAGCACGATCACGAGGAACGCGGAGACGCTCGGCAGCGGGATGCCGATCTGGCTGAACATGTCGGCGGTCGCCCCGACGCCGCTGTCCCATTTCTGCAGGCCGTGGGCGAAGAACACCACCGCGATGCCGATCCGGCCGAGCAGCAGCGCGACGTCCTTGACTCGAGTCAACATGGAGACAGCTCCCCGATAGGTGAAAATTCAACTGACCAGGCCCACGGTAGGGCACTGAACACCGCCGCGGGGGTGTCAGCCAGTGATCGACAGGAAACCGACAGGCACCGAAAACTCGCTGTACACCGCGCCCGGTCCGGCGCTACCGTGCCGCTGACCGCGAGTGCGCGCTGCTCGTGGCCGTGTTTTCGTGTTCCCGACCCGCGAGGAGTCCCGATGCGCCGACAGTCCGATCGACCCCAGTTCGGCCTGTCTCCCGCAGCTGAGGACTCCCGCACGCATGAAAGCACTGACCATCGGCATCCTGGCGCACATCGACGCAGGTAAAACCAGCCTCACCGAACGTCTGCTGTTCGAGACCGGCGTGATCGACCACGCCGGCCGGGTCGACGACGGCGACACCCAAACCGATTCGCTCGACCTCGAACGCAGGCGCGGCATCACCATCAAGTCCGCCGTCGTGGCGGTCAGCACGCCCGGCCACCGGCTCAGCCTCGTGGACACCCCCGGCCATCCCGATTTCATCGCGGAGGTCGAACGCGCCGTCGGCGTGCTCGACGGCGCGGTGCTCGTGGTATCCGCGGTGGAAGGGGTGCAAGCACAGACTCGCGTACTGATGCGCACGCTCGTCCGGCTCGGCATTCCGGTACTGGTCTTCGTGAACAAGATCGACCGCACCGGTGCGCGTGAAGCGTCACTGCTGGAATCCTTGCGCACCAAGCTTTCCCCGCAATGTGTCGCGATGAGCGCCGTAACCGGGATCGGCACCGCTGACGCACACCCGACACCGCTCCCCTTCGATGAACGACTCGCTGACCTACTGGCCGGAGATGACGTCTTCGTTGAGTCCTATGTGTCCGGTACAGCGTCCTCAATGGATTACCGCAAGGCATTGGCCCGCCAGGTCGCCGCCTCCTCGGTGTATCCGGTCTTCTTCGGTTCGGCAGTCACCGGAGCTGGCGTTCGCGACCTCATCGCCGGAGTTTACGAACTGCTGCCATCCTGCGAACGCCGTGGAGACGGACCGCTCGACGCCACTGTCTTCAAAATCGAACGCGGCCGTTCCGGCGAGAAAATCGCTTACCTGCGAATGTTTTCTGGTTCCCTGGCCGCACGGCGGCCGGTGCCTTTCCGGCGCGTCGGCGCGGAAGGCATCGGCCGCCCCACAGCAGTACGGGTATTCGAGCACGGCGCGACCCCGGTGTCCGGGGAGGCCCTGGCCGGAGATGTCGCGCGAGTCTGGGGCTTGCCGGAAATCCGGATCGGCGACCGGCTGGGCGAACGCGCCGACCTTGCCCAGGGCCGGTTCTTCGCCCCGCCCAGCCTGGAAACGCTGGTGCACCCGGTCGATCCGGACCAAACCAGTGCGCTGTACACCGCGCTGACCCGACTGTCCGAACAGGACCCGCTGATCAGCATCCACCGGCAGGCACAGGAAATCACCGTCCGCTTGTACGGCGAGGTACAGAAGGAGGTCATCCGGACGACCCTTGCCGAAGAGTTCGGCATCGGCGCCGAGTTCGAGAAATCGCGACCGCTGCTGGTCGAACGTCTGCACGGGACCGGACACCGCGTGCGCCGCCCCGCTCCGGACGAACGCGTGTTCTTCTGGGCCACTGTCGGACTCCGCGTCGAACCCGGCCCACCCGGCTCCGGCACCGACTACCGGTTGGAAGTCGAACTCCGCTCGCTGCCGCTTTCGTTCCACACGGCCATTGAGGACACCGTCCACGAGATCCTGCACGAGGGTTTGCACGGCCGGGAAGTGATCGACTGCGCGGTCACCCTCACCGACACCGCGTTCTACCCGCCAGCCAGCACCGCCAGCGATTTCCGCGGCATGACCCGGCTAGTGCTGCGGGAAGCCCTTCGCCAGGCCGGAACACGCGTGTACGAACCGGTCCACGCGTTCGAACTGGAGGCTCCGGCTTCCGCGATCAGCGCCGTGCTGCGCAAGCTAATCGAACTACGCGCAGTCCCTGGCGAACCAGTGATCACCGGCGACCGATGCACTGTGGACGGTCATCTCCCAGCTGCCTCCGCACACGAACTGGAACAAGCACTGCCCGCGCTCACCCAAGGCGAGGGCACGCTCGGCACAGATTTCGCCGAGTACCGGCTCAAGCCGGGTGGCGGCGGGCCACGTCGAGTTCCGTCCAGCCGCCGTGGGCGGACAACAGCGTGAGAACGCGCTCCGCGAGGGCCGAAAACCGGCGCAGGTCCTCGTGGAGCGCCTTCGCACGGGCGGAGTCGAGCGGGGCGTGGTCGTCCCACCACAGGCAGATGACCGCGCTCGCGCACAGCACGAGCGGCTGAACGAGGTCCGTGAACTCCGCGGACGGCTCGGCCGTTTCCCGGCACGTGCTCTCGATTTCGTCGCAGGCGTCGAGCAGCTCGCGCAACGGACCCACCGCGCCGGACGGGGTGCCGTCCCACGACGCGGTGGGCCACGCGCGGTCGCTCAGCTCGAGCCAGAGCCGCCATCCGGCGACCAGCTCGGCCTCGTCGTGCGGCGTCCAGGTGTCGGGGAGCAGCCAGAACATGTCACCGACTGTGACATCGGAGCCGGAGTCCGCACAACCGAGCCGGCGAAAGTGTTCGCGTTTTTACCCCGGGGCGGGGGTATCTCAGCTGATCACCGGGGGCACGAACGTGCAGTTGGGCTTTTTCGCGTGCTGCGGGTCGAGCGCGTTGAGCACCTCGCGCTGCGCGATCGGGTCGTAGGTGATGCCGAGGTGGTCGGTGTAGTCGAGCCCGCAGACGTCCTGGAGGACGAGATTCTTCACGTTGGGCGCGGGCTTGAGGAAGGCGTTGGCGTACGGGGTGACAACGTCGTCATACCTGGTCTGGATCACGGTGTAGTCGATGCCCGGAACCGTGTCTCCACCCGCGTTGAGGTCCTTGAGGAACGCCGATCCGGTCGACTGCTCATTGCAAGCCGCACAAGCCGCGCCGACAAGATCGCGCGCAGGCGGGATGGCCTGGATCGCGGTGAGCAGACCGAACAGGCTGGTGCCGNGCCGTAATTGGACGGAGACAGCCCGATCAGCTTGCCGATCTTGCTCGCACCGCCGAGGTACTTGATCCAGTAGCGCGGGTTCATCCCGCCCTGCGAATGCCCGACGACGTCGAGCTTCGAGGCCCCCGTGGCCTGGAGGATCTTGTCCCCGAAGGTCGCGAGCTGGCCGGCCGTACCGGCCACCGGCCCCACCGTCTGCAGAAACGCCCCCGGCGACCCGCCGAAGTTCCCCGCGAACACGCAGTACCCCTCGTCGGCGAGCCGCTGGGAGAGATTCGCCCAGTTCTCGTACGCGTTGGCCGTGGTGCCGTTGGACAGCAGCACCGGGTTCGGATGCTCCGCGGAAGGCTTGCAGTTCCAGTCGTTGGCCCCCGGCGGCGCGATCGTCGGCTGCCCGACCGAGTAGATCGCCGCGGCGATGATGTTCGGCTGCACCGGACCGGCCGGTTCTTTCCCGGTCGCTGCCACCGCGGTGCCCCCGCCGAGCGCGACCACCGCCGCTGCCAGGAGGACCATGCCCCGTCCGAACGCGCGTACGCCCATTCCGTTTCACCTCTCTGTGAACCCGACGCCTTGGTTAACGCGGAACACGAGAAAGGGAAACGCGGTTACTAGTGCCGCGTCACGCAACGTTGGGTAGGTAATCCGGACGGCGGATCCTCGAGTCGACCGCGAAGTGACGCTTCGGGTGGCAGTGGCGGTTGCACCAGCGAACATAGCCGGCAATAGCGGCTTCCTGCGCGGCATGGGATGGGTAGTCGCTGCCATCAAGGGTGAAATAGCGCAGCGCCGTGAACTCGCACTCGATCCAGTTCAGCCAGGAGGCGTTGCTGGGCGTGTAGACCAGTTCGATGTCGTGACCAGCGCACCAGTCAGTGACCTCGGCCTTGCCGTGCGGGCCATAGTTGTCGCAGATCAGATAGAGCGTGCCGGCCGGGAAGCGACGACGCAGTTGCTTGCAGAAATCGAGGAACTGCGGCCAGCGTTTGCGGTCGCGGAACCGATAGAACATCTGGCCGGTGGCCAGGTCCAGCGCGGTGAGCATCTGCCGGACCCCGTGCGTGCGGGTGTAGGTGGCGCGCAGTCGTGCTGGCTGGCCACGCCGGAACCAGCCGTAACCTGGGCGGGGTTGCAGGTTCAGCGGACCGAACTCATCGACACAGAGCACCCGGCCGTCCACGGGTGGATGGTCGTAGAGGTCGAGAATGCGAGCCATCTTCGCGGCGAAGTCCGGGTCGCGGCTGATCTTCCAGGTTTTCGTGCGCTGCCAGGTGATCCCGGCCTTGTGCAGGACACGCCGGGTGGTCTCGGTGGACACGACCAGGCGGTGGTGTTCACGCAGGTAGAAAACCAGCTTGGTCAGGCTCCACGTGCTGAAGGGTTGCCCGAGCGCGCTCGGGGTGGCACGGGCGATACGGCAGATGAGCTCGCGGGCGGCCGGACCGAATTTAGCTGGCCGGCCGCCGCTCCATTTTGGGTCCAGCGCCGCGAACCCCTGGGCGTTGAACGCGTGGATCACCTCCCGAACGTAGTTCTCGGTCGCGGCGAACATGACCGCGATCTCGCCCGCAGACCGGCCCTGCACGGAAGCCAGAACAACTCCAGCGCGGCGCAGCCGGATCCGGTCGCGTGTTGACCTGGTGATTTTCACCAGCCGCTGCGCTTGTTCGGGCTCTAACTCATGGACGAATACCTCGGGCTGACGAGCCACCGACACCACCTCCACCCGGCAGCCTGCCAAGCGTGATCAGTCAGCCGCCCCGGAGGCCATTACCTACCCAACCTTCTGGGTCACGGCACTAGTTTTTATCGCAAACTGGCGAGCGCGCGGTTCACCGCATCGATCAAGGACGCCCGGTTTCCCGGGCAGACACTGATCTGCGCCTCGCCGCCGTTGGTACGTTGAAAGCTCAGCACCCGCCCGCGCCCGCTCAGATCGATGACCGACAACGGCGAACTGTACCTCCGCTCGCCCCGCCCGTCCCGTACCGCGGCATGCAACTGATGCACCGCATCGCGCGGCACGCGCATCAGGTATCGCAGCTCGTCCGCCTCGCCGCCCTCCTCGGCCAGCGGATCCGCCCCGCCATTGTCGTAGTACTCCCGGTTGATTCGCATCACCCGAACCGCCGCCGGAGGACATTCCGGCATCGCCATGACCAGACAAGCCGCAAGCTCATCCGGCGACACCGGATCCAGCTGAACGAACTCCGCGTCCGTAATCAACCGAACGGCGTCGGGTTTGGTCGCCGCGACAAGAATCGCGCCGTTGTCCTCTTGGTGGGTGCCGAAGTCAGTCCACCCGTACACCTCATGCCGCGCGGTAGCGAGCAGTTTGAGCGTGCCACGCAACGCATCCGCCGCCTCGCCAAGCTCGTTGAGGAGCTCCCGCGTCCGCTTCGCCCGCTCGGCCGCGCCTTCCTCGGTGAGGTACATCGGGGTGTCCTCGACCACGACCGGTGCTTTCCCGAGGTCCGCACCGTGCCAAAGCGCCAAAAACACCGACCGCGGCATCCGCAGCGGCCTGTCGATGATCGTCATCGAGCCCCTCAACCACCAATCGTCGGGGGCGTCGGAGGCAACCCAGTGCGGGGATCGAGAGCCCGCTCGCCGTTCTCGTCGACGAGCGAGAACGCGGAGTCGTCATCGATTCCGTACTTGCGCTGGTGTACTTTGTCTTCCTCGCCTTTGCCTTTTCCCGCGCCGGCCATGCCACCCATTCCCGGGCTTCCCTTGGCCCCAGCCGCGCCCTTCCCCGCCGCCCCGCGGGCCGCCGCTTCTTCACCCGCGCCCACGCCGGCCCCGGCACCTACGCCTGTACCCCCGCCAAGCCGAGCCACGATCCCTCCACTGCGGCCTCCGGCTTCGCTTCCGGCATCGCTTCCGCCGCCGAGCGGCCCGAACCCGCCCGGCGTCCAGCCGCTGTTGCCACTCCCGCCCCCAGCGCCCCAGGAGGTCGGCGTCGCTGTCGGCGGGGTCCAGTTCGCCCCGCCAACCCGATCAACCGACGGCGGAGTCCACCCAGCCGTCGAAGTTCCGTCGTTGCCCCCCGGCACTCCGCTACCCAGCGGCACTGCGACACCTCCCGGCGGGAACGACACCCCACCGGCCCCGCCAGTAGCCCCAGGCCCACTGGCTCCTGGCCCGCTAGCTCCCGGTCCTCCGCTGGCTCCCGGCCAACTCCCCGGCCCGCCAACGGTTCCCGGCCCACTCCCGAGCCCACCGCTGGCCCCCGGACCACTCCCCGGCCCACCAGAATCCTGCCCAGGTTTTTGAGAGGCCCTCTCGTGCGACCCGGTCTTGCTCTTGGCGCGATCGCCACCGGAGTCGATCGTGAGATTCTGCCCGTCGAACCCGGACACCTGACCGTAATCGCTATTCAGCCCCTGACCGTTGGCCCTGGCCTGGTCAGCGTACTTCTGATACCGCTCGACATTGTGATTGGCGGCAGCGTTGTACTCGTTGATCTGCTTCTCGGTGTCGGTGTCCCAAGGAGTCCCCTGGTCCCAAAGATTCTTGTGCGGAGGCGCCGGAGGCATCGCCTGCAACGCGATCTTCATGTCGTTGTAGCCGTGCGTGGTGTCGACCAGCTTCTGCCCATTGACCACATATGCCTGCGCGGAGGTGGAAGACGCGTCGGATAACGGCCTTAACCGGGCCCGAGCCGCATCCGCGCCGTCGCCGGTCCAGACAGATTCCAGCATAGTGGTGATCTGCTGCGCGTCGTCGCTGTTCTGGTTGTGCTCCTGGATCATCTTCTGCACCGTGGAACTACCGCTGTCCCACGAAGAAGTGCCCGGCCCTTGCTGAACCTGCTGCACAATCGCTGGTGCCGGAAGGGCTTGATCACCGAGATTTCCGTGGTAGAAGTCGGAAAACCAGTTCCCCGCGTCCCTGAGCCGGTCGTTGACCCAGTCATCCGCGTCACCAATCCGGTCGCCGATCCACTGGGCTCCCTCGCCGATGAAGTCGAAGAACCCCATCGGTCATGCACCTGCCTTTTGCTTCAGGTTGGTGATCACCATGTCCGCAACGACCGCCGCCGCATCACATGGGTCTTTCTTGCCGATCTGCGAATAGCCAAGTGAGACCGATGCGTCAATTGTTTTCTGATCACTTATGCCAACGCTGACCTGGCAGAATGACTTCACCACTGATTCCTGTTTGAAGGTCGAGTGAGCCACGGCCGGGAACCCTTGCACAAGAGGAAGTTGTCGCCACAAAGTTGCCTGCGGTTTGCTGTTCGCATAGACCGCACTGAGTCCATCAGAAAGCTTAGTAGCGTACAAGACGGTTGCCAATGCACCAGTCTCGTCGTTGGACCACTGGCATTCCGCACCGAGCGAGGGTTCGTCTCTGTGCGCACCTTGCCGATTTCGGCCCAGAAGGCTCCCCACTTGGCCTGGAGTCAGCGCGCTATCGCACGGATGCGTCGACAACACCGATGCGGGCAATGGATGTTCCACCTTCGGCGCACCCCCGTAAGGCAACGTCTTCCCTGGCGCGGACGTCTGCGGCTGGGAAGACGGGGAGCCAGTTGGCTGCACAGGCGTCGGGCCTCCAGAACATCCTGCCGCGAGCATGGCCACCGCCACGCCAGCAACCGGCACCGAGAACCGCGCCTTCATCCGAGAATTCCCTTGCCCTCGTCGCTGTTACCTGCGGTCTTCACATCCGCAGCTGCTTGGCTATCTGATTCGCCGACAATGCCCAACGCCTTCTCAAGGCGGCCAATCAGTTCCGCCATGTACTGATGCGTCGCCTCCAGCGACTCTTTGCCGTTCTCGAAGGTCTTTACCGCCTGCTGATTGAATCCTGTGCTGCCCGGGTCAGCGGCCGGCGGAGTAAGTCGCGTCAACGCCTCCGCGTCCGGTATCATCGCCCGCGTACTGTGCTGGAGCCGCTTTGCCCGTTCAAGCAGTGACTGCGCCTCGTCGCGATTCAAGGTGAGCCCTGCCCCCGCCTTCGTGGCAGATGCCACCGCAGCAGCGTCCGACACCCCTTTAGCCACATTCATCGCCGCCCCCACGACGGTGATCGGCAGCCCCGTCAGCCACCCTGTCGTTTCGGTGACTTGCCCTGGATCGCTTTCCACCATGCCCGTCCCTCCCGTGCACTGCGCACCACCTCTCGACCAGGCATCCAGTCCTGAGGCCCCTCCGGCTGTCACTGTAGCCAACCGCTCACAGCGGGGTGACAAAAACAAGCAAACTCACCCCACCGTGCACTGCGCCGAACGGAGCAAACCGCATCATCAACTACGCGAAGCTGAGTCACGCGCCCGCCTTCTGCTTCAGGTTGGCGACGACCATGCCCGCCACGTCACACAGATAATTCTGCGCGCCAACCTCTGCCGGACCAAGGCTAACTGGAGCGCCGACGGTACTAAAACCGAATCGTTAGTCCGATAAAACTGCGCGCCGAGTTCCGAGTTTTCGTCATGCTCGCGGCGAGGCTTTTGCGTCAGAGTCTCGCCTACCCGGCCAGGAGTGAGCGCGCTATCGCACGGATGCACCGACTTCGGCAGTGACCGCTCTACCTTAGGCGCGGCTGAATACGGCAGTCTCCTTCCGGCAGTCGACGGCGGGGGACTGGTCACGCCAACATCCCGTTTCGGCGCAGAATCGCCTGAACACCCTGCTGCGAACATAGTTCCCGCCACCGCAACAGCAGCGAACCGCACCTTCATACGACAGTCTCCCCTGCGACAGGGCCTCCCCGACGCAACAGTAGCCAAGTCACGCACCGGGTGCGGCAGGTTCGAGCGCGAAAAGAGCCCCACCACCCGATCCGGGTAGTGGGGCTCTTCAATGGGCCGCCGGGAGCTCAGCCTTTCAGCAGGGCCCGCGCCATGACGACCTTCTGGATCTGGTTCGTGCCTTCATAAATCTGGGTAATCTTCGCGTCGCGCATCATGCGCTCTACCGGGAAGTCGCGTGTGTAGCCTGCGCCGCCGAACAGCTGTACCGCGTCCGTGGTCACTGACATTGCCACGTCGGATGCGTAGGCCTTCGCCGCTGATGCGGTGAAGCCGGCTCGTTTGTCGCCGCGTTCGGAGGATGCTGCGGAGGCGTACACGAGGTGGCGGGCGGCTTCGATTTTTGTTCCCATGTCGGCCAGCATGAACTGGATTCCTTGGAAATCCGCGATTGCTTTGCCGAACTGCTTGCGTTCCTTGACGTACGCGACGGCGGCGTCCAGGGCGCCTTGGGCGATTCCCAAGGCTTGTGCGCCGATCGTCGGACGGGTGTGGTCCAGGGTGCGCAGGGCGGTTTTCAGGCCGGTGCCCGGTTCGCCGATGATGCGGTCCGCGGGGATGGTGCAGTTTTCGAAGTAGATTTCACGGGTCGGGGAGCCCTTGATGCCCAGCTTCTTTTCCTTCGGACCTACCGAGAAACCCGGGTCGTCCTTGTGCACGACGAAGGCGGAAATGCCGTTGGCCTTCTTTTCCGCGTTCGGGTCGGTTACGGCCATCACCGTGTACCACGAGGATTCGCCGGCGTTGGTGATCCAGCACTTGGTTCCGTTGAGGACCCAGTGGTCGCCATCCAGGCGGGCCCGGGTGCGCATGGACGCGGTGTCCGAACCGGCCTCTCGCTCGGACAAGGCGTACGACGCTGAGGCTTCGCCCGAGGCGATCGACGGCAGGACCAGCTTCTTCAAGTCTTCCGAAGCGGACAGGATGATCGGCTGCGTGCCCAGTTTGTTGACTGCCGGGATCAGGGACGCGGACGCGTCGACGCGCGCGACTTCCTCGATCACGATGCACGCGCCGATGGCGTCGGCACCCTGGCCGTCGTATTCCTCGCCGATGTGGACGGCGTTGAAGCCTGCCTTGACGAGCGCTTCATTGGCCTCGACCGGGTAGCGCTCCTGCTCGTCGACCTCCGCCGCGTAGGGCGCGATCTCCTTTTCGGCTAGAGCCCGGACCGCGGCCCGCAGTTCCTCGTGCTCTTCGGCCAGCTGATACAGGCCCTCGGCCACCTTCAGTCACCTCTTCTGCAGCAAAACGGGAGAAAGTCTCTCGATGTTAGCCCGCGTTCACTCCGAACGCGGCAGCTCGCTTCTTGTGTCCTCGGCCTCACCGTTCGTATGGTCAAGCGATGGCTGCCACTGCGTCGACCCCGCCGCCCGGATTGCCCGCTTCTCTTCACTACCCCGACGTGCCGATCGGTTCGGTGCTCGCCGGTGCCGCGACGCGCTACGGCGACCGGGTCGCGTTCGCTATGGGCGACGACCAGCTCACGTTCGCTCAGACCTGGCAGGCCGCCTGCCGGTTCGCGCAGGCGCTGCTCGCCCGCGGCATCGGGCGAGGCGACGTGGTCGCCGTGCACCTGCCGAACTGTCTCGCGTATCCGATCGCCTACCACGGCATCCTGCTGGCGGGAGCGACGTTCAGCCCGACGAACCCGCTGCTCCCGCCGGACGACCTCGCCTTCCAGCTCACTGACTGCGGGGCCGCGGCGGTGGTGACATTCGGGCCCGTCGCGGGCACGCTCGCGGCTGTCGCCGATCGGATTCCGGCACGGCTCACGATCGTCGTCGCGCCTGCGAGCGAGCTTGGCGAGGGGAGCGTGGAGTTCCGCGAGTTTTTCGCCGACCAGCCCGCGGACCGGCCCGGCGTGACGATCGACGTGGACCGCGACCTCGCTCATCTCGCTTACACGGGTGGCACGACGGGGCGGTCCAAGGGCGTTGAGCTCACGCATCGCAACGTCGTCACCAATACGCTGCAGCACACCTGCTGGTCGACCGGGTCGGTACCGGCGCTCGACGCGAACGGCGACGTGACGATCGACCAGATCGGCAGCCCGGACGAATGGCCGACCCGGCTCGGCACCGGCACCGCGATCAACCTGACGCCGTGGTTCCACGCGATGGGTGTGATCGCGGGGCTTAACGGGCCGCTGATGGGCGGCGGAACGACGGTGCTGCACGCCCGCTTCGACCCGGCAGCGTACGTCGCGGACGCGGAACGGCTGCAGGTCACGACCATCGGCGGCGCACCCGCGTTGTTCGCGGCGCTGCTGGCCACGCCTGCGTTCCACACCGCCGACCTGTCGTCGGTGCGCAACATCGGCTCCGGTGCGGCACCGATGAGCCACGAGATGATCCGCGCGCTGCACCAGCGGTTCCCTGACGTCGTCATCGCCGAGGGCTACGGGCTCACCGAGGTGACGATGGGTGCGGTGATCTCGCCGAGCTACCGGTCCGGCGTGCGCAAGGTGGGATCGGTCGGCAGGCCGATCTTCGACACCGAGGTCAAGCTCGTCGCGGACGGCAGTGAGGAGCCGTTGCCACCCGGGCAGGAGGGCGAGGTGTGCTTGCGCGGGCCACAGGTGATGCGCGGGTACCGGAACCGTCCGGAGGAGACCGCCGCCGCGCTGGTCGAGGGATGGCTGCACACCGGCGACATCGGCGTACTCGACGAGGACGGCTACCTGTCCATTGTGGACCGCAAGAAGGACATGCTGCTGTACAAGGGATACAACGTCTTTCCGCGCGAGCTCGAGGAACTGCTGAGCGCGTCGCCGGGCGTGCTGTCCGCGGCGGTGGTCGGACGGCCCAGTCCGGAGGTCGGCGAGCTGCCGGTGGCGTTCGTGGTGCGGAAGCCGGATTCCTCAGTGGACGCCGAACAGCTGATGGCGGCGGTCAACGAGAAGGTGCTGCCGTACAAACGCCTGCGGGAACTGCATTTCGTGGCGGAGATACCGGTGTCGGCGGCGGGCAAGGTGCTGAAGCGCGAACTGCGGAAGCAGCTGCCCGACCCGGCCTGAACCGGCGGGATGCGCGGATGCCGGTTCCGGACCGGCATCCGCGTGCCCGGCCTACTTGCCCGCTTTTTCGCGGAGCTTGGCGTCCTTGTCCAGGACGAGCTGCTCCAGATCCTCCTGGAACTGCATCAGCTTCGCCTGCAACTGCAGGTCGGCGGCGGCGAGGATGCGGACCGCGAGGAGACCGGCGTTGCGCGCCCCGCCGACGGACACGGTCGCGACCGGGATGCCGGCGGGCATCTGCACGATCGACAGCAGCGAGTCCATGCCGTCCAGGTACTTCAGCGGAACCGGCACGCCGATCACCGGCAGCACGGTCGCCGACGCGACCATGCCCGGCAGGTGCGCGGCTCCACCGGCACCCGCGATGATCGCGCGGATGCCCCGGTCGGCCGCGGACTTCGCGTAGTCCAGCATCCGCTGCGGAGTGCGGTGCGCCGAGTAGACGCCGACCTCGTACTCGACGCCGAACTCGTCCAGCGCTTGTCCCGCGGCCTCCATCACCGGCCAGTCGGAGTCGCTGCCCATGATCACGCCCACCTGCGGCGCCATTGTGTTCCCCTTCAGTGGATCTCGTAGCCGTCGAGCCAGACGGCGTGGGACAGCCAGTGCGCGGACAGCAGCGCGCGATCGCGCAGGTCGTCCATGCGGTCGCCGACGAAGTTGACGTGCCCGAGCTTGCGGCCGGGCCGGTCCTGCTTGCCGTAGAGGTGGATTTTCACCTCGGGGAACCGCGCGAACAGGTGGTGCACGCGCTCGTCCGGGCTCATCTGCGGCGAGACGTCCGCGCCGAGCACGTTCGCCATCACGCACGCGGGCGCGATCAGGTCGGTGCGGCCGAGCGGGTAGTCCAGGACGCCACGCAGGTGCTGTTCGAACTGCGAGGTGCGCGAGCCGTCCATGGTCCAGTGGCCGGAGTTGTGCGGACGCATCGCCAGCTCGTTGACCAGCAGACCGGTCTCGGTCTCGAACAGCTCGACCGCGAGCAGCCCGGTGACGTCGAGCGTCGACGCGATGCGCAGGGCCAGCTCCTGCGCCTCGTGCACGCGCGACTCGGACAGTCCCGGCGCGGGGACGAGAACCTCGGTGTTGATGCCGTTCGTCTGGACGGTCTCGACGACCGGGTACGCCGCGCCCTGACCGAACGGGGAGCGCGCGACCAGCGCGGACAGCTCGCGCTTCATCGCGACCTTCTCCTCGACCAGCAGCTCGGTGCCCGCTTCGAGGAGTTCGGGAACGGTCTCGCGCGCCTGCTGTGCGGTGTCGAGCATCCAGACGCCCCGGCCGTCGTATCCGCCGCGCGACGCCTTCAGCACCACCGGCCAGCTGTGCTCGTCGCCGAACGCCACCGAATCGTCCACAGTGGACACTTCGGCGAAGGCGGGACCGGGCACGCCGAGGCCGGCCATCATCTCGCGCATGACGAGCTTGTTCTGCGCGAACCCGAGAGCGGTGGGCGCGGGGCGGACGACGAAGCCCTCGGTGGCGAGGGTGAGCAGGTGCTCGCCGGGCACGTGCTCGTGGTCGAAGGTGACCACGTCGACCTGACGGGCGAAGCCGACCAGCGCGTCGAGGTCGGTGTGGTGGCCGATGACGACGTCGCTTGCCACGAGGGCCGCCGCGTCGCCCTCGTCGGCAGCCAGCACTTTCAGCGACTGGCCGAGGGAAATCGCCGCCTGCTGCGTCATGCGGGCGAGCTGCCCGCCGCCCACCATGCCGACGATGGGAAGACCGGTTCGTTTGTCCATAACGCCGCCCAGGTTACTGGGCGAGAACTGGCGGACCACCGGCGACCTGCGGCGAAGGCGGCGGCCGGTGGGGTGCGGCTGGGCCGGGGCGGCAGGGGTTCGCGGACTGGCGCCGGGAACCGGCTGGGGCGCGCACCGGCCGCGGCGGCAATCTGGCGGCGGCGGGCGGGGGCAGCTGGGGTTCGCGGACTGGCACCGGGAAACGGCTGGGGCGCGCACCGGCCATGGCGGGCACCCCGGGCGGGGCGGCCGGACCGGGGGCAGCCGGGATTCGCGGACTGGCACCGGGAACCAGCCTCAGCGCGAACCAGCCATGGCGAGCACCCCGGGCAGGCGGGCCGGACCAGGACAACCAGGACTCGCGGAGTCACTCCAGCAACCAGCCCCAGCGCACACCAGCCACGGCAGGCACCCCGGGCAGGCGCGCCGGACCAGGACAACCAGGATTCACGGAGTCACTCCAGCAACCAGCCCCAGCGCACACCAGCCACGGCGAACACCCCGAGCAGGCGCGCCGGACCAGGACAACCAGGACTCGCGGAGTCACTCCAGCAACCAGCCCCAGCGCACACCAGCCATGGCGGGCACCCCGGGCGGGGCAGCCGGGATTCACGGACTGGCACCAGCAACCCCGGCCACGGCGCGAACCGACCGCAGTGCACCCCCAGAGAACCGGCCTGACTGGATGCCGGGCGAATCGAGCTGACGGAAGCACCAGCGGCACTCAGACCGTGAGCAGGCGACACCCGCACGCCAAACCCCACCCAGACCGTCCCGCTGCAGCAGGATGGCTGGATGGACTCTGTCACCCTCCCACGACCGGTTCTGCACGCTCTTCGCCAAGCGAGCCTCCCCGGGGTGGCCACCGGAATGCTCACCGGCGCAACCCGGCCGCTGGCTTTCCCCTCGGGGTTCGGCGACGTCCTCGCCTGGCTCTGGACCACCGACTCCAACTCGGCCGTGATCTACCTCGCCGAGCTGATGCGGCAGCTCCGCGAACGGCACCCGCTCGCCAAGGCCGTCGTCCCGCCGTTTCGGTTCGACGAACTGCTCACCGCGGCCCGCGAATGTCTTCCGGACGACTTCGCGCACGCCGAGTTGCTGATCCAGTACACCCGCACCGCGCTGGGCGACTTCTACGGCGGTTCGGCAGATTGACCGCGCTCACTATTCGGTTGATCTGTCCACGTAGCGCGGATCAGAACGAGGGCCGTGCCCGCCCGAAGCCAAGCGCCGGACGGCCGCGTAACCACCGCGATCCAGACAGTAACCGCCACCACCGACAAAACCCGTCAGCAAGCCTCCGAACAGCGCAAAGAGACTAAGAAGAACCAGCAGGCTCCCGATTGCGAGCCCGCCGCCGCAACCCCCACCGCAGCACCAACGCGACGGCCAGCACCACGGGCATGAGGATGTAGGCGTCGCCGAGGATGTTCTGCCACACCTTCCAATGCAGCTCGACATTCCGGCCGTTCGGCAAGATCAGCAGCACGCAGCTGACGAACACGAACCCCACCAGGAACGTGCCCAGCCAGCGTTTCCAGGCCGTCGCCGGGGTGGTTTTCGGCAGCCTGGACACGAGGAGCACGACCAGCGGCGCGACCCAGACCCAGTGGTGCGACCAGGAAATCGGTGAGATCAGCAGGATCCAGAACGCGGTGACGAGCAGCGCGGCCAGCGCTTGGCCGCGCCGGTGGAAGCGGAACATCAGCCACAGAGCCGGAATGGCGAGCACCAGGCCGATCGCGGTCGCCGCGCTGGAGGCCCACGGGGCCAGGTCCGTGGCACGGTTCATCAGCGCGTTCAGCGACTGGTTGCCCGCCCAGTGCACCGGGCCGATCCGGCCGGTGTCGGGGAGCGTTTTGGTCCAGTATTTCCACGAATCGTGCGGGTTGATCAGGAACAGCAGCGCCTGCATGCCGGCGAAGGTCGCCAAGCCGCGCAGAGCGTCTTTCCAGCGGCCGGTGACCAGCAGATGGCCCAGGAACACGATGGGGGTCAGCTTGATCGCCGCCGCGAGGCCCACCAGCACCCCGCCCCAGCGGCTGCCGCGGGCGCCGATGACGAGCATGTCCAGCAGGACCATCGCCATCAGGATCAGGTTGATCTGACCGAGGAAGATCGTCCGCCACACCGGTTCGAAACCGAGGAAGACCAGGAAGAACACGATCGTCGACCGGGCGGGCGAGGCCCACCAGCGGGGACCGTCGGCGGCCGGGCGGGGCAGCGCGCCGATCGCGATCCGGACCGACAGGGCGAGCGCGGCCAGCGAGACCACGGTCAGGAAACCCCAGGCCACCTGCGCTGGCACGAGCGCGAGCGGCGCGAACAGCAGCGCCGCGGTCGGCGGGTAGGTGAACGGCAGCAACGCCCAGCCGGGCTCGGTGGGCAGCGTGTTCGCGTCGTAGAGGTTGTCCCCGCGCAGCAGCTGCAGCGCGCCCGCCCGATAGACCGCGCTGTCCACGCCGAGGTTCCAGTCGTGCGTCCAGCCCCAGAACCCGACCACGATCGCCAGCAGCGGGAACACGGCGAGGATGAGCATCGACCGGGGGCGCACGGACAGCCGTGCCAGAGATCGGCGCAGAGCCAGCCGGGGTTGCCCGGATCGATTCACCGGAGCTTCGCCGTCGGCGGCGGAGGGTACGGTCCTGGTCACTACACCAGGAAAGCACGACTGCGGGAATGCTGGTCAGGAAGGGTGACCGGGGCTCAGCTGTGCGCCAATTCCGTCAGCAGCTCGCACGCCCGGTCATGCGTCCCCGGCAACCGGACGGCCGATACGAGCGGACGGGCGACGTCGCGCAGCTGCGGGTCCACCGAAAGCCGTTCGTTGAGCGCCCTTCGCAGCGCGACCCCGCGTGTGGCCAGGCGTTCGTCGCGTCCGGCCAGCACCGCGACCGCGGACGGGCCGATCGTCGCGTAGCACTCGCCGGTGTCGAACACGGCTCGGACCGCGTCCGCGGCGAGGATCATCGCGGTCAACCGTGGCCAGCCGGACACCGACGTCAGGTCCAGCGACACGGTGAGCAGCACATTCGCCTCGTTGACCCCGCCGCGGTAGATCTCGCCGAGCCGGGTCCGCAGGTACGCCGCGGACGGCAGGCCGGTGAGCGGATCGGTGACCTCGGTGTGCACGAGCTGGTCGGTGGCGACGTCTGCCCAGGCCAGTGCGGTCACGCGAAGCAGCCGGGCCGGGGTGGCGTCGACATCCGGCGCGACGAACCCGTCGACCGCGTCCGGATCGGCGAGCACCGCGTGCAAGGCGGCCAGGTCGCACAGCGTCTCCGACAGCCCCGCTCCCGCCGCGGCCCGCGCCCGGCCCAGTCCGGCCAGCGCGTTTTCCGCGCCGGTCGAACCGTGCCGGACAACTGCCGCGCACACCGCGTCGACTTCGGGCAGTGCCCAGTCGCTCGGGAAACGCCAGCCGGCCGCGAGACTGGCTGTTCGCCAGCGAGCTCGCAATGCCCGCAAGTGGCGGTCCCGCTCGAACCGCGCACGCGTCTCGTCCCCCGACGAGTCGCCTGCGAAGCCGAACCGCGCCCCGGTCGCCGGTACGTCCACCGAACCCCCAGCTCCTTCCGGTACCTGTCGATCTTGTTCCCCATCACGGAGGGGACGCGGCGGAACTCCCCTCGTGACGCGTTTTCCCCGATCTTTTTCGGCTAATCACCAGACGAGGAGGTGAACTTGCTGCGCCTACCGAGGCATCTGCCGGACCACGGCGTGACGAGTGTCGCCGCATCCGTCACACTTGGTGTGCGTTGTAAGGAGTAAAGCGCGTGGAGTCTGCCGCACGCACAGCATTAAAGGAGCCCCGTGTCCACCGTTCCCGCCGATCTCTCCGGTAAGAGCGACGCCGAGCTGATCGCAGAGGTTCGCGCGGGAAAAATCGCGTCCTACGGTCCGCTTTACGAGCGGCACAGCGGTGCCGCGCACAACCTCGCCCGCCAGCTCGCGCGGTCCAGCTCGGAGGCTGACGACCTCGTGTCGGAGGCGTTCTCGAAGGTTCTGGACACGCTGCGCGGCGGGAAGGGCCCGGACAGCGCCTTCCGTGCGTACTTGCTCACCGCGCTGCGGCACACCGCGTACGACAAGACGCGCCGTGACCGCCGGATCGACCTCAACGAGGACATGAGCGACGTCGGCGGTGCCGCTGGCGAGGCGCTCACTGTGCCGTTCTCCGACACCGCCGTCGCGGGCCTCGAGCGCACGATGGCCGCGAAGGCGTTCGCCCGGCTTCCGGAACGCTGGCAGGCAGTTCTGTGGCACACCGAAATCGAGCAGCAGAGCCCGGCTGAAGTCGCGCCGCTGCTCGGGTTGACCGCGAACGGGGTGTCCGCGCTCGCCTACCGCGCCCGGGAAGGACTTCGCCAGGCGTATCTGCAGGTCCACCTCCAGGAAACCGGTGCGGACCGCTGCCGCGCGACGGCCGAGCGGCTTGGTGCTTGGACGCGCGACGGGCTGTCCAAACGCGAGCGCTCGCAGGTGGAAAACCACCTCGACGAATGCGAGAAGTGCCGGGTGCTGGCGGCCGAACTGGCCGACGTCAACGGCAGCCTGCGCGCGATCATCGCCCCGATCGTCCTGGGTGGCGCCGCTCTCGGTTACCTGGCCACGATCGGCGCGGCCAAGGCGAGCGCGGCTACCGCCGGTGCCGCCGCGGTCGGTGCCGGAGCCGCTGCGGCAGGCGGGGCCAAGGCGGGTGCGGCGGCGGCTTCGTCCGCGCCGCGGCAGTTCGCCGGGGTCGCCATGTCCGGGGCCGCGATGGTGGCCGCGGTCGCGGTCGCACTGGCCGCGGGCGGCGGGACGCAGACCATTCCGGCCGCCGAGCAGGCACCCGCGCCGCCGGCCGCCGCGCCGGCACCCGCGCCGAAGCCTGCTCCCCAAGCTCCTCCGGCCGCGCCACCCGCTCCCCCAGCCCCGCCGCCTGCCCAGCCCGCGCCTCCGGCTGTGCCGCCGCCCGCGGCACCCCCGGCGCCCCCGGCCGCCCCGCCGGCGCAGCCGCCGGCCCCGAACCCGCCTGCCGCGCCGCCGCAGCTGTCCGCGACCATGCCGCCGAGCGGGGTCGAACTCCAGCCGGGCGGCGAAGCGGTCGCGCTGCCGATCACCGTGCGCAACAACGGCGGTTCCGTGTCCGACCCGGTCCAGGCGACGTTGAACCTGCCGCCTGGAGTCCGGGCCGTTCAGGCGAACGGCGGCGGCGCGGTCGGCGCGTACTCCAGCGAAGCAGCCGCGCAGGCCGGGCCGATGCAGGTCTCGTGTCCGGGCGGCACGGGCACGGTGACGTGCAAGACCGGCAGCGGGTTGCAGCCTGGCCAATCGGCGGTGCTGATGTTCCGGGTGCAGGCGGACGAGAACGCGAAGGGCGGCGAGGTGACCGGTTCGGTCACTGCGGGTGCTTCGGTCAAGGTCGACGTCAATGTCCGGGTGAAGGTCAATCCTCCGAAGGACGCTCTGTCGCTCGCCGCGGGCCAGCTCGGCCCGTGGTTCCACCCGGTCGTCAAGGCTGACGTGCAGAACACCGGACAGAGCACGAAACCCGTCACGATCACCTTCGATCACAGCGCTACGGGACCGTTCAGCGTCAAGCGGTTCAAGTGCACGTCCGGCGAGGAAAGCTTGCGCTGCACGAGCGTCAACCCGCTGGCTCCGGGCGAGACGGCGGAGTTGTGGGTGGGAGTGAACCGCGACCCGTTCGACGGTCCGCTCACCGTCACGGTCAACGCCTCGCTTGGCAATGCGTCGGCAAAACCGGTCCCGGTGGAACTCGGCTGCTGGTGGAACATGTGCCACGACCCGACGATCGGGCCGCTGTCGTCCACCTCGGTGCCGCTGCCGCCGACGTCGTCGACCTCGAAGAGCCACCTGCCGAGCTCGTCGAAGCACCCGAAGCCGACCCCGCCGACACCGCCGTCCACGCCGTCCTCCGACGACGAGACGTCGGCCCCGGCGTCGAGCAGCCCGGCGGCCACCACGAGCGCGCCGCCGAACCCCGGCTCGGACAGCAAGCCCGGCAAACCCGATAACCACGGCAAACGTCCGCCGTCGGTCGAACCCCGGGGGTTCTTCGGCTGGTTCACGGAGTAGCGTCCGCGAGGTGCGCGAACTCCTGGCGAAGCACCGTGAGCTGGTCCGTTTCGCCCTGGTCGGCGGCACGAGCTTCGGCATCACGATGACGATCACCTACGGCCTGAAGTTCACCGTGCTGCGGACCCATCCGGTCACGGCGCTGATCGTCGGTGTGCTGATCGCCACGATCTTCTCCTACGTCGCGAACCGCGAATGGGCGTTCCGCACCCGCGGCGGGCGCGAACGCGCCCACGAGGCCACGCTGTTCTTCCTGATCAGCGGGGTCGCGCTCGGGCTGAACGCGTTGCCGCAGTGGGTTTCGCGCTACGTGCTGCAGTTACAAGTGCCACGCGTGAGCCTGGTCGGGCAGGAGGCGGCCGACTTCGTCAGCGGGATGATCATCGGCACTCTGCTCGGGACGCTGTTCCGCTGGTGGGCGTTCAAAAAGTGGGTGTTCCCCACGGAGGGTGCCCGGACGGAATCAGCACGGAATGACAATCCGGATATTCCGGACCGTAAGGCCGCCTGAGACCTGCCGTGACCTCGAATTCTCTAGACTGCGATATGTGACCGTCGTCGAAACCGTGCTCGCCCGTACGCCCGAGCCGTTGCGCTCCGTGCTCGTGAAGCACCGGGAGCTGCTGAAGTTCGCGATCGTGGGCGGCACGACCTTCCTGGTCGACAACGGCGTCTGGTACCTGCTGAAGCTCAGCGTGCTGGAGTCGAAACCGACCACGGCGAAGGCGATCGCGATCATCGTCGCGACGATCGTGTCGTACGTGCTCAACCGCGAATGGTCGTTCCGCACCCGCGGCGGCCGCGAACGCGCCCACGAGGCCACGCTGTTCTTCGTGATCAGTGGGGTCGCGGTGGTGGTGAACCTGATTCCGCTGCTGATCTCGCGCTACTGGCTGCACCTGGAAGTGCCGCACGTGTCGCGGTTCGTGCAGGAGGTCGCGGACTTCGCGAGCGGGTCGATCATCGGCATGCTGCTGGCGATGGTGTTCCGGTTCTGGGGATTCAAGAAGTGGGTGTTCCCGGACGAGCTGGGGGAACGGCGGAAGGACGGGGTCACCCGGCTTCCCCGGTGACCCGGCTGGCGCTGTTCGATCTGGACGACACGCTGACCGATCTCAGCGGCGCGTTTTCCCGTTGGGCGGCGGAATTCTCCGCGCGGTACCGGCTTGCCGAGGACGCGGCGGCCTGGCTGGTCTCGGCGCGGAGCGGAGGACCGCTGGACCGGTTCTTCGCAGAGGTCCGGCAGCGGTTCGACCTGGCCGAGCCTGGTGAACGGCTAGGGGCGAGTTATCGCGCGAGGATTCCGCAGCTGGTGCAGCTCTACCCCGGCGTGCTGGACGATCTCGGCACCCTGCGCGCTGCTGGATGGCGAATCGGCATTGTCACTAACGGGATGCGGGACAACCAGCTGGCAAAAATCCACCGCACCGGTCTCGCCAACGCGATCGACGGTTACTGCATTTCCGCCGCCGCCGGCCTGCGCAAACCCGATCCGCGCCTCTTCCGTCTCGCCGCGCGAAACCGCGGAACCACGCTGGCCCCCGGCGATTGGGTCATCGGCGACAGCCCCGGCCTCGACATCGCGGGCGGGCACAACGCCAGGCTGCGCACGCTCTGGATCAGCCACGGCCGCCCATGGCCGCAAGGTCAGCCACCTCATCGGCTCGCGACCAGCCTGCGGGAAGCCGTCCAGATCCTCAGCGAGGAACCGGCTCCGCGGGCCACTGCAATTCGCCCACCTCGTCCGGACGCGGCACCTTCAGGAACAGACTGAAAATCGCCGGGCGTTTATTCGACAGTTCCAGCCGTCCGCCGTCCGCCTCGACCAGCGCGCGGGCCAGAGCCAACCCCACCCCGGTCGAACCGCCGCCGGAGAAACCGCGTTCGAAAATGTGCGGCGCGATGTCGTCCGGCACTCCGGACCCGGTGTCCGCGACCTCGATCACCACAGTTCCCTCCGCATCGCCGCGGCGAGCGGACAGCGTGACCGTCCCCGCGCCGTGGCGGAGGGCGTTGTCCAGCAGCACCCCGATCACCTCGCGCAGCCGCGCCGGAGTCACGCGCACCATCAGGCCGTCCGCGACCTTCAGGCGCAAATTCCGTCCCTCGACCCGCAGCAGCTGACGCCATTCCTCCGCGACAGCGGGCAGCGTCACCGGCAGATCGACCGGCTCGGCGTCTACCTCGCGGGCAGCGCGGGCGGCGGCCAGCAGCTCGTCCAGGGCCTGCGCGAGGCGGTCCGCCTGTTCCTGCGCGGCTCGGGACTCTTCGACGACATCCGGATCTTCATGGCCGGTCAAGGGCTCCAGCCGGAGCTGCAGCGCGGTCAATCGGCTGCGCAGCTGGTGCGAGACATCCCCGACCAGCTGTCGTTCCCGCTGCACGAGCTGCGCCAAGGCGGACCCTGACGTGTCGAGAGCCTCCGCGACCATGTCCAGCTCGGCCACGCGGTAGCGGCTGGGATCCGGACGGAAGTCGCCGCCGCCCAGGCGGGAGGCGCGGTCCGCGACGTGCCGCAGCGGTTTAGCCAGGCGGCGCGCGGTCACTGTCGCCACCACCGTGCCGGTGCCGACCGACAGGACCACCAGCAGCACGACCAGCAGCGTCACCTGCGTCTGCTTCGTCCGTACCGGACCGCTGGGGATCGCCAGCAGTACTGTGCCGCTTCGCGCGGTCGGGACCGATTCGACCACTGGGTCCGGGCCAGGGTTCGCGCCGAGGTGTTTTTCGCTGAACCCCTCGGCGCGCACGATCAGCATGCCGCCCTCGGGAACACCGACTCGGAACTGCTCCAGGTCGACCTCCTGGCCGTTCGCGACCTGCGTGTCGACCGTCGCGGCGATGTTGCGCGCCCGTTCGGCCAGGCTTTCCCGGTTGAGGTTCTCCACCAGCCGCCACGCGGTGACGCCGAGCGGGATGCCCAGCACGGCCGCGGTGACCAGCACGGCGAGAAGGATCGCCAGCAGGATCCGGCGGCGCATGCTCATCGGCGGCTACTCGACATTGAACCGGAACCCGACGCCGCGCACGGTCGCGATGCGCCGTTCGGCGTCGGAGTGCGCCGGCTTCGCCTGCCTGCCCGCCGCCTCGTCGGCGGCGACCGCGAGTTTGCGGCGCAGCCAGGACATGTGCATGTCGAGCGTCTTCGACGTCTTGGACTCGAGGTCGTTCCACACCTCGGCGAGAATCTCGTCGCGGCTGACGACCTGCCCGGCCCGGCTCATCAGCACGCGCAGCAGCTCGAACTCCTTGTTCGCCAGCTGCACCTCGTGCGAGTCCACAGTGACCAGTCGCGCGCCGAGGTCCATCCGGACGCCACCGGCCTCCAGCACCTCGGGCACCCGGCGGCGCAGCAGCGCGCGGATCCGCGCGAGAAGTTCCGCGAGCCGGAACGGCTTGGCCACGTAGTCGTCCGCGCCCGCGTCGAGGCCGACCACGAAATCGACCTCGTCGGTGCGCGCGGTGAGCATCAGCACCGGCAGTTCGGTGCCGCTCGCGCGCAGTCTGCGGCACACCTCCAGCCCGTCCATCCCGGGCAGCCCGAGATCGAGCACGAGCAGGTCGACCCGGTGCGCGGCGGTCGCGGCCAGCACCGCCGGACCGTCGGTGACGACCTCGATCTCGTACCCCTCCCGGTGCAGCGCGCGGGACAGCGGCTCGGCGATGGCCGGATCGTCTTCGGCAAGTAGGACCATGCTCACCTGGCCAACCTTACGGCGAACGGGCGTGAAACCATCGTGACCGTGCCTGCCTACTCGGATGACCTTGTTCTCGCCACCCGGCTGGCGGACGCCGCCGACGCGCTGACCACTGCCCGTTTCCGTGCGCTCGACCTCGTGGTGTCCGCGAAACCGGACCGCACGCCGGTGACCGACGCCGACACCGCCGTCGAGGACGCGATCCGCGAAATCCTCGCCGCCGAGCGGCCTGGCGACACGGTCGCGGGCGAGGAACGCGGCGGTTCGGCGGGCAGCGAGGGCCGGGCGTGGGTGATCGACCCGATCGACGGGACCAAGAACTTCCTCCGCGGCGTCCCGGTGTGGGCGACCCTGATCGCGCTCGTCGAGGACGGCACGCCGGTGGTCGGCATGATCAGCGCTCCGTTGCTGGGCCGGCGCTGGTGGGCGGCGCGCGGCGAGGGCGCGCACCTGCGCGACGCGGCGGGCGAACGGCGTACGTCGGTGTCGAAGGTGGCGACGATCGGCGACGCCTATCTGTCCACGACGGACTTGAGCAGCTGGACCGAGTACCACTCCCGCGAGAAGTACCTAGCGCTCACCGAGGCGTGCTGGGAGTCCCGCGCGTTCGGCGATTTCTGGAGCCACTGCCTCGTCGCCGAGGGCGCGATGGACGTCGCGGCCGAGTGCATCGTGAACCCGTGGGACGTCGCCGCCGCGCAGGTGATCGTCACCGAGGCGGGCGGCCGGTTCACCGATCTTTCCGGTGCGGAGACCTACGAGGGCGGCTCGGCGCTGTCCACCAACGGCCTCCTGCACGACGAGGCGCTGGCGATCCTGCGCCGTCAGTGAGCGCCGGGCAGCACGCCGACCGCGCCGCGCGCCACCTGTGACCAGGTCAGCCTGCCGAAGAGGTAGTGGCAGGCGACCTGTTCGGAGGTGAACGCGGCCCAGTCGTAGCGGTTGCCCTGCTCGCGCCAGAACACTTCCCAGCCGCCGTCGGAGGTCGGCAGCAGGCACCACGTGTTGTCCGCTTCCCGGCCGATCGACACGACTTCCCCGGGCACTCCGATGACGTCCAGCCATTTGCGAATCGACTGGGTGTTCATCGTGCCTCCCGCGTGACGTCGACCAGGAATCCCAGCGTGACCAGTTCGTCCGCGGAGAGCACCGCACGGTAGCGGATTCCGCCGCCCGGTCCGTCGAACCACTCCGCCGACGTGGCTTGCCACACCGGCATCGGCTTCAGCACGCGATACCGGCGGTAGCCCGAACGCAGCGCGGCGGGCGGCAACGCGCGTTCCGCGAACGGCGTGCCGTCCGGCGCGAACACACGGCCGTGGTCGCTGCCGAAGCGGTCCAGCAGCGTGTTTTCCGGCAGTACCACCGGATTCGGCTCTTCGACGCCGCCTTCCGGGAATCGCTCCGCGGGCGGCCACACGTACTCGGCTCCCACCACGAACCGGCGCTCCCACCCGGGACCCTCCGGCGGCGCATAGCCTTCGACGACGGCCTCAGGCGGCTCCGGATCCACCGGCGGCGGGGGCGAACGCCGGAAGCCCTGCTTGACGTACCCGAGCACCGCGGTGTCGTCCAGCAACGCCGATTCCGGATGGTCGAACAACGGCCGCCGCGCCCCCTCGGCGACCGCATTCGCCGGCGGTGGCAACTGCCGGTCCGGACGGTCCGCCGCGACCGGCAAATGCCCGAGCGGGAACATGTGGACCGAGAACAGCGCCAGCACGCTTTCCCGGTCGGTGCGCGGAGAACCGACCGGCGGACGGCTTTGCCCGGGCAGCACGCCGGTGCCCGAAGGCGGGGTGGGCACCTCGTCGAAACCGCGTTCAAGCAGCCCGCCGTAGTGGGCGGGCACGCGCACCGGGCCGGTGGCGACGTCGGTGTCTGCCGGTTCGGGCTGGTCGGACACTGGCACCCTCTTCTCGGTCGTGCCGGCACCGGGTCGGACGCTCGCTCGCGCCGGAAGGTTCCGGGCGAACGGGAAACCCACCTTATCGGGCGACGGGGATGCGCCGCCGCACCAACGCGCGGGCCGGGCCGCGCTTCTCGACCACCTCGAACGCCGCGTCGGCGAACATGCCGGTCGTACCGTGATAGAGGTCGGCCGCGGAACGCGTTCCGTCCGACACCGGGTACCCCTCGACGGCTTCCACGCCCTCTTCGACGGCGTAGTCCACGCCAGCCCGTAGCAACGCTGTCGCCAGCCCCCGCCGACGGCCGCGGCGGTGGATGTAGAAGCAGGTGATCGACCAGACCGCACCGGGCTCGTCCGACGCCATCACGCGCGACCGGGCCAGCCGCGGATTGTCCTTCCGCGGCGGCACGGCCACCCAGCCCAGCGGTTCACCGTCGACAATGCCCAAGAACCGCAGCGGTTTCCCGTCCTGAGCCTCGGTGCGGACGTGCCCCTTGCGCCCCTCGCGCCCGGCGGCCTTGAAGTCCGGTCCGGCGAGCCGGAAGAACGCGCACCAGCAGCCGCCCCGCACCCCGCCGGGGCCGAAGAGCTGCTCGAACGTTTCCGCGCTGAGCGGGACGCATCCGGGAGCGCTATCCGGCAAGCGCGTTCACGACCCGCGACGGCGACGGACGGCCCAGCTGCCCGGCCATCCACACGCTGGTCTCCACCAGCTTGCCGAGATCGACTCCGTGCTCCACGCCGAGCCCTTCCAGCAGCCAGACCAGATCCTCGGTCGCCAGGTTGCCGGTCGCCGACTCGGCGTACGGGCAGCCGCCGAGACCGCCCGCCGACGAGTCCACAGTGGACACACCGGCGCGCAGTGCGGCCTCGGTGTTGGCCAGCGCCTGGCCGTAGGTGTCGTGGAAGTGCACGGCGAGCGGCGAAGTGTCCCCGAACGCCTCGATCAGCCGGGTGACCTGGTTCGTGGTGGCGACGCCGATGGTGTCGCCGAGCGAGAGCTGCGAGCAGCCGAAGTCGAGCAGCCGCTTGCCCGCCCGCACGACCTGCTCCACGTCGACCACGCCCTCCCACGGGTCGCCGAAGCACATCGACAGGTACCCGCGGACCTCGATGCCCTCCTCGCGGGCCCGCGTGACCACCGGTTCGAACATGCCGAACTGGTCGTCGAAGGTCGAGTTCAGGTTGCGCTGGGCGAAGGTCTCGGTGGCGCTGGCGAAGATCGCGATGTGGTCGACGCCCGCGTCGAGCGCGCGGTTGAGGCCGCGGTCGTTCGGGACCAGCACCGGGTAGCGGACGCCGTCGTGGCGGTCGAGCCCGGCGAGCAGCTGTTCGGCGTCGGCGAGCTGCGGCACCCACTTCGGGTGCACGAAGCTGGTCGCTTCGAGGGTGGTCAGCCCGGCGCCGGCGAGCCGGTCCAGGAATTCGAGCTTGACCTCGACCGGCACGACCGAGCTCTCGTTCTGCAGCCCGTCGCGCGCCCCGACCTCCCAGATCTCGACCCGCGGCGGCAACCCGCCCGCGGGGACCCGTTCCGGCAGGCCGACCTCTTGAGCACCCACGTCAGCGTCTCCTTCCGCGCGGTTCCCGGCCGCGCGGGGGCAGAGGTTCGGTGTCCTGCGGGCCGGGCGCGCCGTGGTAGTCGTCGTAGGGATTGTCGTTGACTTCGCGGTAAATGACCGTGTGCACGTGCTCGACGTGGGGAATGTCATCGAAGCGCAGCGGCTCGTCCGAGGCCGACTCGATGATGAGCGTGCCGCAGCCGAAGATCCGGTCGAGCAGGCCGTGCTCGAACTGCACGCTGTTGATCCTCGACAGCGGGATGTCGATGCCGGTGCGCTTGAGCACGCCCTCGCGCGCGATCAGCCGGTCGGTGGTCACGATGAAGTGCGTCGTGCGCCAGCGGACCAGCGGCGCGAGGAACAGCCACACCACGAAGATCAGCGCCACCACGGCGACGGCGATCATCGTGATGTTGTTCCACGGCCCGGCGAAGTCCTTGGCGACCACGAGCAGCCACACCGCCGCCCCGACGGTGATCACGAACGCCAGGAACGGGAAGATCAGCATCTTGAAGTGCGGGTGGCTGTGCACCACCACGCGTTCGTTCTGGCTGAGCAAATCGTCCGGATAGGCCACGGCGGGCGCTCCCCTGCGAATGTGTGCCGATGTGGTGGATCCACCGTACCGGCGCGGGCCTCGCGCGGGCGCGCCCGTTCCGGTCAAGCGGGGCGGACGTGCACCACATCACCGGCGAAAACGGTCAGCCGCCGCCCGTCGGGGACGTCGACCTGCAACTGGCCGGACGCGTCCAGGTCCGCGGCGCGGCCGGCGAGCGTCGACCCGTCCGGCAGCTGCACCTGGACGTCCTGGCCGAGGGTCGCGCAGCGGGCGCGGTAGTCGCCGAGCAGACCGGCCTCGGTGAGGTCGCCGCCCGCCGTCCGCCAGCGGCGTTCGAGGTCGTCGAACCTGATCAGCAGGCCGAGCGCGACCTCGGTCCGGTCGGTGCTCGTCGCGCCCTGCTCGGCCAGCGAGGTCGCGGGAAGGCCGCCCGGACCGGCCGGGACGTCGTCGCCGAGCGGCAGGACGTTCAGCCCGATGCCGAGCACCACGGCCGCGTCGTCGGTGCCGACAGCCTCGGCGAGGATGCCCGCGCACTTGGCCCGCTCAGGCCCGGCGAGCACGTCGTTAGGCCATTTGAGGGCCACGTCGACACCCAGATCGGTGGCGAGCGCGTGCACCGCGAGACCGGCGACCACCGACAGTGAACCGAGTGCGGAGAACGGCACACCAGCGGGGCGCAGCGCGATGCTCAGGTACAGCCCGGCGCCCTTCGGCGAACTCCACGAGCGAGCCCGCCGTCCCACTCCGGCCGTCTGGTGTTCGGCCAGCAGAACGGTCCGGTCCGCCGCTCCCGCGATGAGGGCTTCCCGCAGGTCAGCATTGGTGGAACCGGTCGTCTCCACGACGTCGAGGCGGGCGCAGCGGCCGCCGAGTCCATCCCGCAGCCGCGCCGCGTCGAGTTCAGCCATGTGCCCACAATATGAGAGTCCCCCTAACGTGCAAGCCGTTCGCTCGTTACCCAGAGGTGCGCTCTTCTAGATTGGACGCCGTGACGCCGGAGACCCCCACCGCCGACGCGCCGCCGAAGCCCGCCTGGGCTCGCGGCGCGCTGTATCGCGGACTCGTGGCGTTGCCGCTGGTCGCCGGACTCGCCACCGCGGGCTGGCTGGTTGCCGGACGCGACCAGCCCGCGCCCGTTCCGACGCAGGCCGCGCTCACCGCACCGACGCCCGCCCAGACGGTCAGCGGTCCGTCGGTGTTGCAGGCGAGCGCTCCGGTGCAAGCACAGGAACCGGCGCAGGGCGCTGCTGGCGGAGGCGGTGGCCCGGCCCCGCTGCAGAAGTGGGCGGACTCGCTCGCCGGGCCGCTGGACATCCCGACCGCCGCGTTGCTCGGGTACGCCAACGGCGAGTTGACGATGCGCAAGGAGCGCCCGGACTGCCACCTGTCGTGGGTCACGCTGGCGGGTCTCGGCGTCGCCGGCAATAACCATGGCCGCGGCGACGGCGAGCCGATGGGGCTCTCGACGCAGCAGTGGAAGAAGTACGGCGCGCAGATCCCCGGCATCGCGAACCCGGCGCTGTCCGACCCGTCGGCCGCGTCCGTCGCCGCGGGGCGCGCACTGTGCGCGAGCGGTGTCGACCTGTCAGCGGGCAATGGCTGGTGGAAGGCCGTCGCCGGGTACGAGAACGGCAGCGGCATGGAGCTGTTCCGGCAGCGAGTGCTCGGCTACGCCCAGCTGTACGCGACGCTTTCGCTGGACCCGGCGAAGTCGAACGCGCCTTCGGTGCACGCCACGCGATTCGCGCTCGGACAGCTCGGCCTGCCGTACGTGTGGGGCGGCAACGGTCCCGACGCGGGCGCGGCCGGGTTCGACTGCTCGGGTCTCACCAAGGCTTCCTACGACAGCGCCGGGGTTTCCTTGCCGCGCACGGCGGACAGCCAGTTCCGCTCGATGCCGCCGGTTCCGGGCGGGCAGGAACCGCAGCTGGGCGATCTCGTCTTTTACGGCAGCCCGGCGACACGCATCCACCACGTGGGGCTGTACCTGGGGAACGGCCTGATGATCAACGCGCCGACCGAAGGACAGGCAATCCAGATCCACACGTTCCACCGGCCGGGGGACGACTACGCCGGGGCGGGGCACCCGGCGAACTGACGTCCGCCGCCGGCGTGCCGAAGGGTCGCGGCGCGGGATCGGCGTGCTCCGCCCGTCGGCGAACCAGCGGCAAGTTTCCCGTTTCCGCACGCAGCGCCCGTCTGTCGCTTATGCTCCGGAGCATTCTTCCTGACGGGAAAGGCACGCCATGTCCGCTCGCATCCTCCCCTTTCTTGCCGTGGGCGCTGCCCTTCTGATCCCCAGTTGCTCCGGCGAAAGCGGCGGCACCGCCNCTCCCGCGCCCACGTCCTCCTCGGCCGCAAAGCCGTCAGCCTCGCCGTCGCCGTCCACCTCCGCGGCACCGTCGTCGTCGGCTGCGGCGGAGTCGGAAGCGACCGGCGGGGACGCGGTCGAGCGGTACGAAGCCTTCATGCACGCGGCGGGCAGGCAAGACCTCGCGACGGTGTGCGAGATCGCCGGCCCGGCTGCCAAGCAGGCGGAGGACGAGGGCATGGGACCGTGCGAGAAGACGATGCCGATGGCGTTCCAGATGATCTCCCCGGCACAGAAAAAGGCCCTGCAGACCGCCACGGTCGACCGGTCCAAGATCAAGGACGGGCCCAAGAAGGTCGAAATCCCGGCACGCGCGGTGAAGGCCTCCGTCAAGTTCACCGACAGCGACCTCGGCGACGCGGTTATGGAGAATCGCGGCGGCAAATGGTACGTAGTCGACTGACCCAATGCGCGGCACCGGCGCGGCGGGCCACTTCGGCGGCCTTGCGGTAGTGCTCGTCGGACGGCAGTCCCAATCGGACGGCCAGTTCGCCCAGGTAATAGGCGACCGGGCCGAGTGTCACCATGCCGGAACCGGCACCGGCCAGTTCGTTCTCCGCGGGGGCCAATCGCGCATACAACTCGCGTGCGTCTCCGGTCGAGACGGTGAGGCAAGCACGCAGTTCGAGGAAGAGGTCCGGGCGCTCTGGCGGCAGTATGAAGTCCACTGTGGACTCCAGACCGTGTTGGACACAGAGGCAATGCCGGGCGAGCGGCAGCAGGCCACGGTCCACTCCGGACATTCCGCTGCCGGGCAACCGGACCGCGGCGCTGCGGTAAGCGGCGTCCGCGGCAGCGACCGGACCGGTGACCGCCAGGCGGAGCGCGCGGTACCAGTCGGTGAATACGCTGACGAGCGGGAGGTCGTACTGCTCCCCCAGCCGATCCGCTGCGGTCGCGTGGGTGTCGGCAGCGGCGAAGTCGGCTAGCGCTGAGCGGGCCTGCGTCAGCACCAGGTGACCGAGCACCTCGAATGTCACCAGCCGGTGCCGAGCAGCCAGTTCGACCAGTTCCTCGCCGATCCGGGCGCGTTCCGGGGCCAAGCCGGCACGGGTAAAGGTCTGCGTCCAGCGTGCGTTCAACGCCAGCGCCAGCAACGCCGGATCCTCGGCGGATCGCGCCAGTTTCTCCGCTTCGACAGCGGCGTCGCGGGCGCGTTGACCGCCTTCGTTGCGCAGTTCCAACGCGATGGTCGCCAGCAGCCGGGTGCGCACGAGCGGATCGGTGGTGTGCACGCGTTCGGCGGCGTCGGCGATGCGGCGGGCCAGCACGGGGTCGTCGTTCTCGGTCCAGATTCCCGGCACGTCGAAGGCGGTCAGTACCCGGATGGTCAAAGCGGAATCGTCGCCGGCTAGGTCCAGCGCCTCGGCGCGGTAGCGGCGCGCGGCGGTCAAGGAGCCAGTGAACGCGGACGTCCGAGCGAGACCCATCAGCAATTCCACCGTACGCGGGCCTTGCGCCAAAGCAGCTTGCCAGAGCCGAAGTGCTTCGTGCGGCGCGAAATCTCGCTCAGCGCGTTCTGCGGCTGCTTGCGCGTAAGCGGTTCCGCGATCGTCTCCGGCAAGCAGGAAGTGGTGGGCCAGCAGGGAAATTGCCGACGGCCGACGGCTCGCCAAAGTCTCGCCGACCTCGCGGTGCAGCTGTGCACGTCGAGCTAGCGAAAGATCGTCGTAGACGGCGTCGCGGACGAGCGCGTGCGCGAACCGGAACGCGCGCGGTCCGCTTTCGCTCAGAAATCCTGCCTGTACAGCGGTTTCCAGCTCGTCGAGGACGTCACCGAGCAGGCCGAGATCGACATCCGCGCCGATCACCGCGGCCTTCCCGAGCACCGCGCGCACCTGGTCGGGCAACGCGGCGATCCGGTTCCGGACGACGTCGCGTACTCCGTCCGGCAGGTCGCCTTCGGCATCCAGTGCGCGGGCGAGTTCCTTGACGAAGAACGGGTTTCCGCCAGATCGCCGATGAATCACAGCGGCGGACTCGGGACCGGCCAGCTCGGCCACTGCCTCGGCCGAAAGCCCGCCTAGGTACAGCCGAACCGGGTCGGCGCGCGCGAGCCTGCCCAACGCCGCGGTCAGTTCCGGAGCGACTCCGGTGGTCCGGTACGTCGCGATCAACAGCACCGGAGCCGCGGTCATCGACGTCAGCAGCGCCAGGGTTTCCTCGCCCGCCCACTGCAAATCGTCCAACACGAGCAGCAGCGGACCCCGGCGAGCCACCTCAGCGATCCGCGCGGTCATCGCCTGATGCCACTCGAAGCGCGCTACCGCCGGGTCGCCACCGGTCGCCCGCGGCGGGACCGGTTCTCCCAGCGCGGCGAGAATCCGTGTCCACGGCCAGGCGGGCGGCACCCCGGCGCCATCCGGATTCACGCCCCACGCGGTGGTCCAGCCCAGTCGCGCGGCGAATTCCTCGACCAGCGCCGTCTTGCCCGCGCCCGCCTCGCCGGACACCAGCACGAGCCGGAATCGCTTGCGGTCAGCCACTTCCGCCGCGACCTCGGCGAGCCGCGCCAGCTCCGGATCACGCCCGGCCAGCCGCCCGGGAACCGACGGGGTCAGCTGCGGAGCCTGCGCCAGGACGTCCTGCTCCACCTGCCGCAACGCCGGACCAGGGTCGACCCCCAGCTCCGCCGCGAGCCCGGCCCGCGCCCGACGCAAGGCGGCAAGCGCGTCCCCCTGACGTCCCGCGCGGTACAAGGCGAGCGCGAGCAATCGCCACGCTTCCTCGCGCAGCGGATGAGCGTCCACAAGGGACTCCAGATCCGGCACGGCTTCGGCAGCACGGCCAAGATCCAGCAAACCAGCTGCCCGCCGTTCCAGCGCGAGCAACCGCAGTTCGTCCAGCCGAGCCCGTTCGGCACGCGCCCACGGCTCGTCCGAGAACTCCGCGTACGGCTCGCCCCGCCACCAGCCGAGCGCCTCGTCCAACTGCGCGACCGACGGTGTCCCGCGCAGCAACGCCTCGAACCGCCATGCGTCAACCTGCTCCGGTTCGGCACGCAGCGCGTACCCCGGTCCAGCCGTGACCAGCAGCTTCGCGGGCGTCCGCGGCGGACGGTCCGGTTCGAGCGAACGCCGCAACGCGCCGACAAACGTCTGCACCGCACCGACCGCGCCTGCCCGAGGTTCGGTCCACAACGCGTCGACCAGCGCGTCCGTCGACACCACCTGCCCGCGGGCGACGAGCAGGCGCGCGAGCACCGCACGGTGCCGCGGCCCAGGCAACGCCACCGGCCCGCGTGCGTCATCGGCCGCCAACGGGCCCAGCACCGAGAACGAGATGGTCATCAGTTCCGTACTGTAATCAGCTCGCTCGTTGCTGATCGGTTGCTGATCGGCCCGGCGCACGCTGGGTCGCATGAACTTCGACTACCAGCGGGTGCCCGTCGCCGACGGCGTGTCCCTCAACGTGGCGGTCGCGGGCTCCGGCTCGCCCGTCGTCCTGCTGCACGGCTTCCCGCAGACCCACCTGATGTGGCGGCACGTCGCCGCCGACCTCGCCGCCGACCACACCGTGCTGTGCCCGGACCTGCGCGGCTACGGCGACAGCGACCAGCCAGCTGACGACGGCGAGACCTACTCGAAGCGCACCATGGCCGCCGACGTCGTCGCACTCGCACGCGCCTTCGGACACGAGAAGTTCGCGCTCGCCGGACACGACCGCGGCGCCCTCGTCGCGATCCGCGCCGGCCTCGACCACCCGGACCACGTGTCCCGCCTGGCCATCCTCGACGTGCTGCCGACGCTGGACATGTGGGACGTCCTGCACGGCGTCAACGCGTCCGTCGCCTTCCACCTCTACCTGATGGCGCAGCCCCCCGGCCTGCCCGAGCAACTGATCAGCGGCGCTCCCGACGCGTTCTTCGGCTACTTCCTCGACCAGTGGGGCGCGGACCCGGAGTCCATCCCGGCCGACATCCACGCCCGGTATCTCGAAGCGAGCCGGAACGCGATCCCGTCGATCGTCGCCGACTACCGCGCCTCCGCGGGTATCGACCTCGAACACGACCGCGCCGACCGCGCCGCGGGCAACCAGCTGAAGATGCCGGCCACCGTGCTGCAGCAGGGCTGGGGCGACGCCCTGGGCTTCGACGCGGCCGCGCTCTGGCGCGCATGGGCACCGGACCTCGTGCATGAAACCGTAGACAGTGGACACTTCATGGCCGAGACTTCCCCTGGCAGCGTTACGAAATCGCTGCGGGACCTGCTCGCGCGCTGACCCGTCGGAAGTCGTCCGTGCTCGTGATCTTCGAGAACGAATCGTCGGCACCTGGCAGTGCCGCGCACCGGTCGCGGCCGCCTTGCCGAGGCCGCTGCCGGGGTGCGCCCAGCTGTGCCGAACTGGAATGTCAGACTGGTCCGACCAGCGGATCTGACAACCAGGGAGAGCGATGGGCGACGGGCAACCTGCCGCCGAGGTGCTTTCCGCGGAGCTGGCCGCGCTGCGCGCGCGGGCCGGGAATCCGTCGTTTCGCAAGATGGCCGACCGCTCCGGGCAGATCTCGCACACCACCCTGCACGAGGCGGTCCGCGGCACCCGGTTCCCGTCGTGGGACACCACGCGCGAGTTCGTCCGGGCGTGCGACGCGGACGAACAGCAGTGGCGGCGACGCTGGGAAGAGCTGAAGGGAGTCCCTCCGGAGCCCGCGGTTCCCGTCGGCGATACGGCCGAGGCCGCCGTCGTCAAAACGCCGGCGGAACCGGTGCTGATCAGCGCGGAACCGGCTGTCGCGGAGAAGCCCCGGCACCGTCGCAGGTACGCACTGGCCGCGGTCGCGTTCGTCGTCGTGCTCGTCGCCGCCGTCGGCGCGATCGTGGTGCCGAAGCTGAAGAGCGGCAGCCTGGTCGACGTCGGTGCGCGCGTCCCCGGCGACAACTCCCAGTTCGTCGACGACGTGACCGTGCCCGACGGCGCGGTGCTCCACGTCGGCGAGACCGTCCAGAAAGTATGGGAGCTGCGCAACACCGGCTCGGTGGCCTGGCATCAGCGATACCTCCAGCGGATGGACCTGCCGCCGAGCCCGGGAACGTGTCGCACCCCGGACCGGGTGCTGATCGGCGACACCCCGCCGGGCGACCA
>NZ_LWSF01000022.1:0-114109 GCF_001651785.1 Amycolatopsis sp. M39 | reverse complement strand
CGAAGGGAGCGGAGCTCTTCTCGACCCGCCGTCCGGTGTATGTGCTGGTGACCGTCGTCTCCTGACGCGTGTCAGATCGTGTAAGACCTGGTCGCCGGGGTACCGAACACCCCGGCAGGCTCGTCAAGATGAGGACTCTGGGGGTCGGTCCGTGGCAGCCCGCGAACAGCGCTGCCACGGACCGCCGCGTTCAGGCCGGACGCCGGAAGGTGGTCCGGTAGGCGCTCGGCGACACCCCGAGCGCGGCTTGCAGATGCTGGCGCAGCGACGCCGCCGTCCCGAATCCGCACGCCGCGGCGACCCGGTCGACCGGCAGCTCCGATTCCTCCAGCAACTGCCGCGCACGCTCCACTCGCTGCTGGGTCAGCCACTGCAGCGCCGACATCCCGACCTCGTCCCGGAACCGCCGGGTGAACGTCCGCGTGCTCATCGAGTCGCGCGCCGCGAGGTCGCGCAGCGTGATCGCCTGGTCGAGGTGCTCCAGCGCCCACGCCCGCGCGGCCGAGGTGGACGACGACCGCGGTTCCGGCACCGGACGGCGGATGAACTGGGCCTGCCCGCCCTCGCGATGCGGTGAAACGACTGTGCCGCGAGCGACCTCGTTGGCGACCGCCGCGCCGAAATCGCGCCGGATCAGATGCAGGCAGAGATCGATGCCGGACGCGACGCCCGCCGAGGTGAAGACGTTGCCGTCCTCGGTGTAGAGCACATCCGGGTCGAGCTGCACGCGCGGGTATTCGAGCTGGAACTCGCACGCCGAACGCCAGTGCGTGGTCGCGCGGCGGCCGTCGAGCAGGCCCATCGCGGCGAGCACGTACGCGCCGGTGCAGATCGAGGCGATCCGGCTGCCCGGGCACACCAGGCTCATCGCGTGCTTGAGCTGCGGGGTCAGCTGCCGCCCGGTGGGCTCGTATTCGAGCGACGACGCGGGAACGATCACGGTGTCGGCCTCGGCCACTGCCTCCGGGCCCTGTGCCACCGGGATGGTGAAGTCCGCATCGGTGCGGATGTCGCCGGGCTCCGGCGTGCAGGTGACGACCTCGTACAACCGCTCGCCGTCAGCGGATCTGGCCTGGCCGAACAGCCGGTGGACGATGCCGAGCTCCATCACGAGCATGCCGTGGCGCACCAGCACCGCGACCTTGTGCCGCTCCGAATGACGAAAAACAGCCATGGCCCGATTCTTGCACAAGGTGGCCATCGGGCCACTGTTGTGCCCGTTTCGCCGGTTGCACCCTGGCCTCATGAACGTCTTGTGGATCTACGCCCACCCCGACCCCGCCTCGCTCAACGGCGCACTTCGCGACGAGGGCGTCACGACGCTGCGCGATCTCGGCCACGACGTGCGCGAATCCGATCTCTACGCGATGCGCTGGAACCCGATCGTCGACGAGATCGCGACCGTGCCCGAGGACGTCCGGATCGAGCACGAAAAACTCGGCTGGGCGGACACCGTCATTGTCCAGTTCCCGCTCTGGTGGGCGGACACCCCGGCCATCCTGAAGGGCTGGTTCGACCGCGTTTTCGTGCAGGGCTACGGCTACGACTACCGCGACGAAACCGGCCACACCCTGCGCTACGGCAACGGCGTCCTGGCCGGGAAACGCGCGATGGTCATCGTCACCGCCGGCGCGCACGAGGACAGCCTCGGCCCGCGCGGCGCGCACGGCTCGCTGGACGATCTGCTGTTCAACGTCCAGCACGCCACGCTCTTCTACACCGGCATGACAGTCCTGCCGCCGCTCAAGGTGACCGGCACGACCCGGATGCCGCCGGAGAGGTTCGACTGCGTCGTCGAGCAGTTGCGCAAACGTTTGCACTCCCTGGAAACGACCGATCCGCTGCCGTACCGCACCCAGGACGGCGGCGACTACGACCGGCGGCTCGTCCTGCTTCCCAAGGTAGCCCCAGGTCAGACCGGGTATGGCGCGCATCTGACCGCTTGACCCGTATATACCTCCGTGGTTATATACGAGCATGGCGATCCTGCGAACGGCTCCTGGCGGACGACCGAGCGTCACCCTCGAACGGATCTTGGCCCATCCGCCGGAGAAGGTGTGGCGCGCGGTCACCTCGCCGGAAGAACTGGCGCACTGGTTCCCCGCCGCGGTCACGCTGCCGGACGCCCCGGCGCCGGGCGGGAAGATCACGTTCACCTTCACCGAAACCGGGGACGTCAGCGAGGGCGAGATCGTCGGCTACCGGCCGCCGGAGGTCTTCGAGTTCACCTGGAACTCGGACCTGATCCGGATCGAGGTGTCGGCTGAGGGCACGGGCAGCAAGCTCGCCTTCACGCACGTCTTCAACCGTGGCGAACCGGACATCGCCCTGCTCGGCACGGGACGGCACGTCGCAGGCTGGGTCGCCTGCCTGGATTCCCTCGAAGCCACGCTGGAGGGCCGGACGCCGGAACCGCCGGCCGACTGGCACGCGCGGATGGTGCACTACGCCGAGGAATTCGGCCTGGAAGACGGCGAAGTCCTGGACGGCGGCGTGCTCCGGTTCCGCCGGGACCTGGTCTTGGCCGCCTGCCGAGGAAGTCTGGAAGCGGCTGCCTCAGCCCGAAGCCGGAGCGGAGGTGCTGGAGTCGCGGTCACCGGAGGTGCTGGCCTACGCCTGGCTGCACGACGGGGAACCGGCTGGGCACGTGCGGTGGGAAGTGACGGCGGATCCGCTGGACGGGGTGCGGGTGGAGCTGACCCAGACCGTTCCGGCGGAACTGAACGATCAGCTGCCGGACTTGCTGACGGCACGGCATGAGCAGCTGAACGCGTTGTTCGCCGGGTCCTTCGGGGTGGAGCTGGAACCGTGGGACGAGCAGCGGCGGGCGGCGGTGCGGAGGCGGTACAGCTCGTGAGTGCCGATCGCGGTTCTCACCGGGATCAGCACTCCCGACCCGAGACCCCCTACCCCAGCGCAGTGTTGTACGGCGAAAACCGCACCTCAGCCAGGCCTGGCAACGCTTTCCCTCCCAGCACCAGCCTCGGCGCCGGACCATGCACCGCCAGCCCACGCGCCTCGCACCACGCCGACAGCTCCGGGAACCGGTGGTCGACCGCGAGCCGGAGATCGCCGGACGTGGTGCGGGCGATGCCGCGGATCAGCGCGCGGGCCTGGTCCATGTCCCCGGCCACCACCGGACCGATCACCAGCACTCCGGCGTGCGCGGTGCCGAGCGCGTAACCGTCGTCGGTCACGTGGACGTGCTCGGCCTCGAACAGCATGCGGTTCAGCAACTCCCGCCGCGCGAAGCCTTGCGCCGCACTGTCCAATTCGTACACTCGCGCCACGTCCGGCGGACCGATCGGCCGCGCCGCCGGGCCGCCGTCGTCAGCGAACCGGCCGCGATGGTCGTCGCAGCCGCCGTCGACTTCGAAGCCCATCGATTCATACAGCGGACGCGCGTTTTCCGTGGTGTGCAAGGACACCACCGCGTCACCGGCCGCGTCGAGCGCCTCCGCCATCACCTGAGAGCCGAGTCCCTGCCGCGCGAACCGTTCCGCCACGACGACCATCGACACTGACGCGGTCGGCCCGGTCCGGCTGAGCACCGCCGCCGCGGCGAGACCGCCGTCTGGGGCGTCGATGCCGAATCCGCGGCCGACCTCCAGCAGCATCGCCCATTTCCGTTCCTCGCGCGGCCACCCGCGATCGGTTCCGAGGTCGAGGCAAGCGGACAGGTCGGCGGGCCCGAGCGAGCGGACCGAGGCGTCGGCGAGCAGCACGCTGCCCACCCTAGGCCCGGCCGCGGCCACAGTGGTCGGCTCGACGCCGAAAATTCAACTGACGCCCGGCATTGGCTTCGCTGGTGACCGACTTCGAAGTGCTGACCGGCCAGCAGGTTCTCGGCGACGGCCGGTTCGCCGAGGTCGGCGAGGTGCGGCTGACCGAGACCGATTCCCGCACGGGCTGTGTGGCCGTCGGGGGTTCGCTGGGGCATCCGCAGTGGGCCGGGCACAGCGTGACGAGTTCGTCCGAGCCGACCGCCTGGAACCGCGTCGGCGTCTACCGCGCCGACACGCTCGAATGCGTGCACCTGGTGAGCCTGCATTGGCCGGTCAACGCGCTGGCGTTCCATCCGGAGCTGCCGATTCCGGCCATCGGCTCCGGAGCGTACGACGGCGGCTATTTCTACGAGGGTGAACTGACCGTCCTCGACCTCGAATCCGGCCGCGCGACCTCTTTGTCGCGCGAACGCCGCGAGGTCACCGAACTCCGCTGGGGTGTCCGTGTTCGACGAGCATGAGGAGGAGCAGCGCGTCCCACAATGGCCGTCGCGGCGCTGAGCTACGGACGGATCCTCGCCAGCCTTGAGCACGTCGCGGCTGAGTGCTGGTCGGCGAACGCGAATGGTCCGTGCCTGCCTCGGGCCTCGGCTGCCAGCTCTACCCCGACCCCGCCGAGACCTCCGCCGTCCTCACCGGCTGGGCGGGCTGGGCCGAATCCTGCGCGACCGTCGAACGCGTCCGGCTGTCCGACGACAGCGTCGAACGGCTCCGCGACCTCGATCACTCCGTCGTGCTCACCACCGGGCATTTCGCGGTCCCCCGTCATCCGGGCCGACCGAGGCGCTGTCCCCGGAACACCGCTTCGACCTTGGCGGCTACGACCTCGTCAACCACTTCTTCGACATCCGCCGGGCTCCGGCGCTGTTGTTCTTGCACGGGCGAGGACCGCGAACGCGCCGGGACAAATGGGTCGTCGCCTTCGATCCCGCGCGGCGGCGAACCGAGCGCTTGTTTCCCCTCGAAGGGGACCCGGCCCGGAACCTCTTCGGCGGCCCCCGGCGTGTTCGTCAACGGCCACCAGGTCACCGCGATAGACACCATCGGGTACACCGTCTACGTCGCGTACAACTCCGGCGAGATCGTCGCGCTCGACGACCGCGTGCTCGTCCGCGACACAGCGGCGAGGGAGTCCTACGCCACACGCGCGGCAACCGCGCAGTAGCTAAGCTCCGCCACATGAGCAGTGCGACGCAGCCGCTCGGGACGCCGCCCGAGGGAGAACCGGACATCCACACCACGGCCGGCAAGCTCGCGGATCTCTACCGCCGCTACGACGAGGCCGTGCACGCCGGCTCGGCGCGCGCGATCGAGAAACAGCACGCCAAGGGCAAGAAAACCGCCCGCGAGCGGATCGATCTGCTGCTCGACGAGGGCTCGTTCGTCGAGCTGGACGAGCTGGCGCGGCACCGCTCCACGAACTTCGGGCTGGAGAAGAACCGCCCGTACGGCGACGGCGTCGTCACCGGCTACGGCACCGTCGACGGACGTCCGGTGTGCGTGTTCAGCCAGGACGTCACGGTGTTCGGCGGCGCGCTCGGCGAGGTCTACGGCGAGAAGATCGTCAAGGTGATGGACCTGGCGATCAAGACCGGCCGTCCGATCATCGGCATCAACGAGGGCGGCGGCGCGCGGATCCAGGAGGGCGTCGTCTCGCTCGGCCTGTACGGCGAGATCTTCCGCCGCAACACCATGGCCTCCGGGGTGATCCCGCAGATCTCGCTGATCATGGGCGCGAACGCGGGCGGGCACGTCTACTCCCCCGCGCTCACCGACTTCGTCGTGATGGTGGACGAGACCTCGCAGATGTTCATCACCGGACCGGACGTGGTGAAGACGGTGACCGGCGAGGACGTCACCTTCGAGGAACTCGGCGGCGGGCGCACGCACAACACCAAGTCGGGCGTCGCGCACTACCTCGGTTCCGACGACGAGGACGCCATCGCCTACGTCAAGGAACTGCTCTCCTACCTGCCGCAGAACAACCTGTCCGAACCGCCGGAGTTCGACGCGAACCAGTCGCCGGCCGGGTTCTTCGAGAACGTCACCGACACCGACCGCGAACTCGACACACTCATCCCGGACTCGCCGAACACGCCGTACGACATGCACGAGGTCGTCACCCGCGTGCTCGACGACGGCGAATTCCTTGAGGTGCACGAGCTGTTCGCGCCCAACATCCTGGTCGGATTCGGCCGGGTCGACGGGCAGAGCGTCGGCGTCGTCGCGAACCAGCCGACGCAGTTCGCCGGCTGCCTCGACATCGACGCGTCCGAGAAGGCCGCCCGGTTCGTGCGGACCTGCGACGCGTTCAACATCCCGGTGCTGACCTTTGTGGACGTTCCCGGCTTCCTCCCCGGTACCGACCAGGAGTGGAACGGCATCATCCGCCGCGGGGCGAAGCTGATCTACGCGTACGCGGAGGCGACCGTCCCGCTGATCACGGTGATCACGCGCAAGGCGTACGGCGGCGCGTACGACGTGATGGGCTCCAAGCACCTCGGCGCGGACGTCAACCTGGCCTGGCCCACCGCGCAGGTCGCGGTGATGGGCGCGCAGGGCGCGGCGAACATCGTGCACCGCAAGACGCTGGCCAACGCGGCGGCGGAGGGTCGCGATGTGGACGCATTGCGCGCCGATCTGATCCAGGAGTACGAGGACACGCTGCTGAACCCGTACGCGGCGGCCGAACGCGGCTACGTCGACTCGGTGATCGTGCCCGCGCACACCCGCGGCCACGTCGCCAAGGCGCTGAGCCTGCTGCGCACCAAGCGCGAATCGCTGCCGCCCAAGAAGCACGGCAACATCCCCCTGTGAGGCCGCGATGACGGACACTCCCCTGCTTCGCGTAGTCCGCGGCAACCCGGACGACGCCGAACTCGCCGCGCTCACCGCGGTGGTGGCCACTGCCGCGGCCGCGTCGGCACCCGCTCCGCCACGGCGGCGTACGTCGTGGTGGGGCGACCGAGCAGCCGCGGTGCACGCGCCGCCGGCGGCCGGGGACGGGGCCTGGCGCGCCTCGGCGTTGCCTCGCTGAAGCCCCCGCGAGTGTCAGCAGCCCTCGTGAGTGTCGGTGCCGGTTAGGGCGCACCGTGTTCCGGCTGCCTACGGTCCCGACACGCACCCAATGCGGCATGGGGGGTTCTCCGTAGCGGGGCTCGCGAAGTCGTCCCGCTGGACATCTGGGTGCGGTCCGGCCGTGCCAGCAGGAGCCGAGAGAGCCACCTGGCGCTACCGGCGCTGCGCGTCACAGCAGCGAGACCGCGCACAACGGCTACCGAAAAACCTCACTGGAGCGCCGCGGCCAAGCCGACCGAAGACTCACGACCTGAGACGTCAACGCCCCCGCTGAGCCCAATCCGGCGCATCCGCGCCCGCGTGCGCCAGCAGCTCTTCCCGGGTGATCGAGCCCAGCGGCCCGACGCCCCGGAGCAACAGGTAATCGCCCGCGTCGGCCTGATCGTGCTCGATCTCGACGTCCTCGGCGTGGTAGCTGTCCGTCCAGACGATCCGGACCTGGCAGCCACCGTTCTGGGTAAGCGCGTGCACCTGCTGGACGGTCGCGAGCCGCGCCATCGGTTCCGATTCCCATTGCTGCTGCAGGAATCGCCACCGCGAGGCCTGTTCGGCCGCCCGTAACCGTTGATCGAGCCCGCCGGCCCGGTCCCGGAAAACCCAGAGAATCCCGGCCACGACCGCGGCGGCGACAGCCAGCCCGACCAGCCACAAGACCGTTCCCATGTCTCCGGGAGCCTACTCGGGCGGATGCTCCCGGAGAAATCGCTCGACCAGGCCATCTGTGAACTCCGGCGGCACCGGCGCGCCGGTGACCAGCACGCGGTAGTGGATCGGCCCGGCCAGTTGCTCGACCGCACTGTCCAGGTCGACGTCTGAGGGCAATTCGCCGCGGGCGACGGCACGTTCCAGCGGCAGCCGGTCACGCCTGTGCTGGGCGCGGATGTGCACCTCGCGCAGCTGCCGCGCCAGGTCCGGGTCGTGCTGGGCCTGGCCGAGCAGCGTGCGGAAGACCGCACCGGCGTCGGCTGTGGTCAGGAAGGACGCCATCGCGGCGAGGTGCGCACAGAGGTCCTTGCGCAGATCGCCGGAGTCGGGCGGCGAAAGTTCCTCGGCGAGGTCGTCGCCGAGCGCTTCGAGCAGAATGTCCACTTTGGACGGCCACCAGCGGTAGACGGTCTGCTTCCCCACCCCCGCTCTGGCCGCGATGCCCTCTATCGTCAGCCGGGCGAAGCCGACCTCCACCAGCAGGTTGTCGACCGCGTCCAAGACCGCGCGGCGCGCGCGCTCGCTGCGGCCGTAGCGGTTCCCGTGATGCCGGCGCTCGCCGGGCTCAGTGACGTCGCCCACGTGAATAAGTCTAGCCAAGACGCAACGTCTCGTCTAGCGTTACGAGCACCAGCTCACTAGGGGGTTCTCAGTCATGTGTTCCGCGTGCGGGGTGCCGACGCACCAACCCGATTCCGGGGTTACCGGCACAGCGGCCCCGCGCAAGTTCGCGGCGCTGTACAACAAGGACTGCCGTCCGTATCTGATCGGCACCGGCCTGGCCATGATGGCCGACAATATTGAGCACGTCATCACCTACTGGGTGCTCTGGGAGAAGTTCCAGTCGCCCGCGCTGACCGGGTTCGAGGTGATCAGCCACTGGGTGCCGTTCCTGCTGTTCTCGGTGTACTTCGGCGGGCTCGCCGACCGGCACGACTGCCGCCGGATCATCCAGGCCGCGCAGGTGCTGTTCATGGCGGTGTCGGTGGCGTGGGGCGTCCTGATCGTCACCGACACGCTCGAGGTGTGGAGTGCCTGCGTACTGCTGATTTTGCACGGCTGCGCGGGCGCGATCTGGGGGCCGGGCGAGCAGTTGATGCTGCACGATTTCGTCGGTCCCGCGGAACTGCCGAGCGCGGTCCGGCTCAACGCCACCTTCCGCAGCCTGGGCATCCTCTTCGGCCCGGTCGTCGGCTCGGCGCTGCTGCTCGGACTCGGTCCGGTGGCGGGCATTTTCGTGAACGTCGCGTTCTACCTGCCGCTGACCGTGTTCCTGTTTCGCACCAAGTTCACCGGACACACGAGAGACGGCGGAATCATCCGTCGCCCCCGAGTCGGGCTGATGGATTCGGTGCGGATCCTCAGGGAAATCAGCGGGAACCCGACGATGGTCGGGATGATCATCCTCGCCGGGCTCGGCGCGTTCTTCGTCGGCGCCTCGATGCAGAGTTCGATGCCGATCTTCGCCCAGGATCTCGGCGCGGGCAGCGCCGGAACCGCGTACGGCGTGCTGCTGTTCGCCAACGGGGCGGGCGGCGTGATCGGCGGGATCCTGCTGGAAGCGACCGGGAAGATCAAACCGAACGTGCCCGCCGCGGTGATCAGCACGGCGGTCTACGGGCTCTCAAGCCTGTTCTTCGCGATGACCGCCAGCTATCCGATCGCGGTGGCACTGCTGGTGGTCGGCGGCGTGGCGAACCTGGCGTCGATGTCGATCGGGCAGACCGTCGTGCAGTTGCTGGCGAAACCGGAGGAACGCGGCCGGGTGATCGGCGTGTACAGCGTGTCCGCCAACGGTCTTCGCGCCGGCAGCGGATTCACCGTGGGACTGCTCGGTTCCGCGGTCGGGGTGCACTGGTCGCTGGGCATCAGTGCGGCCGCGCTCACCGTCGGCACCGGGATCGCCGGGTGGTATTCGCTGGGCAGCCGGCGGGCGCGGCAACTGCACCAGTTCACCGACTGAGCCGGATCCGAAGACGGTCTACCTCGTCCGCGGCCATTCCGGCGCGGACGAGGTAGTCGCGAACGTCGAGGCCGTCGAGGGTGGCCAGAACGGCTTCACGGATGGTGCTCCGGCGGCGCGCCGAAGCTGCTTCGAGCAGCGCGGTTTGGTCTTCGCCGAGCGCCCGGTACAGCGGGAGGACGGCTTCGGTCGAGAGGGCGTAGTCGGCGGCGATGGTTTCCGGGTCGACGTCGGCGAGGGCGAGCAGGAGGAGCGAGACGAGGCCAGTGCGGTCTCGGCCGGAAGTGCAGTGGAAGAGCACGCCGCCTTCGGCTCGGACCAGCGCCTTCAGGACTGTTGTGCAGCGTTCTGCTTTGCGGTCAAGGAAAACGCGGTAGTACAGCGGGGTGCCGTCGAGTTGCTCGTCGGCGATGTACTGCCAGAACCCGATGTCTTCGACGTCGTCCAGCGGGACTTCGAGGCGTGTCATTCCGGACGGCACGGCGGGCGCGTAGGTGCTGATCTCGGCGGGGTTTCGCAGGTCGACGATGGTCTGGAGACCCGATTCTCGCGCCTGGGCCCAGCCAGCGCCGGTGACGAACCGGAGGCTGGCGGACCGGTAGCACCGCGCCGGATCGGTGCGGCCGCCGGATCGGGTCGGGAGACCGCCGAGGTTTCTGGTGGTGAAGAAGCCTTCCCATTCCACCGTCCGGTTCTCGCCCATCAGCCGATCTTGGCCTCGGCTGTCCACCGTCGACAACCAGCTCGCCGAGGGCCGTCGAACAGGCGATCGCCGGTTTTTGTCGGTGGTCGGAGTTACGCTCGCCCCATCACGCACCACCCATCACTGTCAGCGACAAGCTGCTCACCAGCACAGATCACACTGGACCGCAGTTTGCTCCACACCGTATAGTCCACGTGGAATAACCCACGTTGGGTCACTCGATTGGATCTTCTGGAGGAATACCGTCATGGTCGCGGCCAAGCTCACGGCACTGGGCGTCGCCGTGCTCGAGCTGCTGCACGAGCGGCCGATGCACCCGTACGAAATGGCCCAGCTCATGCGGGAACGGCACGTCGAAGCCCGCGTGAAGCTCAAGGCCGGCTCGCTCTATCACACGGTGGATCGGTTGCAGCGCAACGGTTTCGTCGATGCGGTCGAGACACAGCGAGACGGCAAACGGCCGGAGCGCACGGTGTATGCCATGACAGCCGCGGGCAAAGACGCCTTCCAGGAACGAGCCCGGCAAATGCTGGGCGACGTGGTGCCGGAGTACAGCGACCTGCTCAGCGGGCTCGCCGTGATCGACGACCTCGGACGCGACGTCGCGCTGTTCGAGCTGGAGCACCGCATCACCCGGCTGCGCGCGGCCGTGGCGTCGGACGCGGTGCTCGTCAGCCGCCTGGAATCCGACGGCACCCCCGACATCTACTGGCTCGACTTCCGCTACAGCGCGGCGCAGCGGAAGTTCGAGCTGGCATGGATCGAGCAGCTGTTCGCGGACCTCGACAGCGGCCGGATCCCTTTCCAGGACAAGAAACTCAAGCTCAAGGAAAACGATGAACGCAAGACCGGTTAACCCGTGGGCCGCGCTCAGCGCGCTCTGCATCGGGTTCTTCATGATCCTGCTGGACACCACGATCGTGTCCATCGCGGTGCCCGCCATGCTGCAGCACCTCGACACCGGGCTGAACTCGGTGGTGTGGGTGATCAGCGTCTATCTGCTCACCTACGCCGTGCCGATGCTGTTCACCAGCCGCCTCGGCGACCGCTTCGGCCCGAAGCGCGTGTTCGTCGCCGGGCTCGTCGTGTTCACCGCTTCGTCGCTGTGGTGCGGGCTGTCCGGCAACGTCGAGATGCTGATCGCCGCCCGTGCCGTGCAAGGCCTCGGTGCCGCACTGATGACGCCGCAGACGCTGGCGTTCATCAGCCACCTGTTCCCGCCCGCGAAGCGCGGCGCGGCGATGGGTGCGTGGGGCGGCGTGGCGGGCCTGGCCACGATCACCGGCCCGCTGCTGGGCGGCGTGCTGGTGCAGCACCTCGGCTGGGAGTGGATCTTCTATGTGAACGTGCCGATCGGCGTCGTCGCCATCGCGCTGACGCTGTGGCTGGTGCCGGACTGGCAGCCGAAACACTCGCACTCGTTCGATNGTTCGATCTGATCGGCATCCTGCTGTCCGCGGCCGGACTGTTCTGCGTCGTCTTCGGTGTCCAAAATGGACAGCAGTACGACTGGGGCACGGTGTTCGGCGGCATCACGGTCTTCGAAATCATCGGGGCCGGGGTGGCGCTGCTGATCGCCTTCGTGCTGTGGCAGCGCTACAACCGCCGGGAACCACTGGTCCCGCTGCAGGTGTTCGCGAACCGCAACTTCTCCGCGGGCACGCTCACCGCGACGACGGTCGGCTTCACGATGACCGGCATGTTCCTCCCGCTGATCATCTACATCCAGACGGTGCTCGGCCTCTCCCCCACCATGGCCGGCCTGCTCACCGCCCCGATGTCGCTGCTGTCCGGCGTGATCGCGCCCTTCGTCGGCCGCGCTTCGGACAAAATCAACGGCAAGTACCTGGTGATGGGCGGCCTGGCCCTGCTGGCCGCGGGCGTCGGCATCATCGCGCTGCAAGCACGGCCGGACACGAGCCCGTGGGCGCTGATCCCTGCTCTGCTGGTCTGCGGCCTTGGCGTCGGCTGCATCTTCTCGCCGATGAGCAACCTGACGATGGCGTCGGTGGAACCGCGGCTCACCGGCACCGCCTCGGGCATCTTCAACACCGCCCGCCAGGTAGGCGGAGTACTGGGCAGCGCCGCGATCGGCGTGCTCCTGCAAGCGAGGATCAGCGCCTCGATCACGAGCGAAGCCGCCACCGCGGCCGCGCAACTGCCGGAGCAGTACCGCACCCCGTTCACCGAAGGAATCGCCCACGCCGCCGCCTCGACCGGCGAGTTCGGCGGCTCCGGCGGCCCAGCGGCCATCCCGGGCCTCCCGGCGGACCTCGCCGCACAAGCGGGCCGCCTCGCCAGCGAGGTCGTCCACAATGGACTCACCGACGCCGCCCGCGCGACGCTGATCCTGCCGATCGCGGTGCTGGTACTGGGAGTCCTGTCGGCAGCGGCGTTGCGCCGGGTGTCCCCTCGGCCGCACGCACCAGCGCCGACCGCCCCAACCCCGGAACCAGCCCGATGACCGGCTGACCCCCTGCCCCGGCTGGCCGCCAACCCAGCCGGGGCACGGCAGGCGACCGGGGAGGCCGCGGCAGCAGGGTGGCGCACGGCACCAGGCGGGGCGCGCCAGGTGGCGGCGGACGGGCAGGAGCCGACGGGTCAAGCTGGTGAGACAGCGCAACTCGGAACTTCCGCCGAGGAAGACCGCGCGAACCGAGCCCGGACAAGGCCGAGAAAACCGAACGAACCGTCTCCGGCCGCCACTGCCGCCCCGGCTCCAGCTCCCGCCACCGCTCCCGCCGCAGCCACAACTCCGGCTCCCGCCACAGCCGCGACTCCCGCCACCACCCCGGCTCCCGCCACCGCCACCGCTTCCGCCACAGCCACCACCCCGACTCCCGCCACCACCACCGCTCCCGCCACAGCCACCACCCCGACTCCCGCCACCACCACCGCTCCCGCCNCTCCCGCCACCACCACCGCTCCCGCCACAGCCACCACCCCGACTCCCGCTACAGCCACCACTCCGGCTCCCGCCACAGCCGCGACTCCGGCCACCGCCCCGGATCCCGCCGCCGCCACCGCTCCGGCTCCAGCCGCGACTTCGGCTGCCGCCCCGGCTCCAGCTCCGACCGCCGCCCCCGCCCCCGCCGCCACCACCGCTGCGGCTGCGACTCCAGCGGCCGCCACGGCCCCGGCAGAACTCGCCCACCCTCGGCGAAGAAGCCACGACGTGGCTCAACTGCTCCCCCCAGCCCAGTGCACGCCAACCCTCCCGGGCCACGCCCCCTGACCCCGCCCCACCGGGGTAGCGTTCGCACGTGCGTCTAGTCCTCGCCTCCCAGTCCCCCGCCCGCCTCGCCGTCCTGCGCAGTGCCGGTCTCGATCCGGCCGTCGTCGTGTCCGGTGTCGATGAGGACGCTGTCGCGGCCGCGCTCACCGATCCGGAACCCGCCGACCTCGTCTCGGCTCTCGCGAAGGCCAAGGCCAATGCCGTCGTCGAAATGGTCTCCGAACCCGATGCCGTGATCGTCGCCTGCGATTCCATGCTTTCCATCGGCGGCGAGATGGTCGGCAAGCCCGCTACCGCCGAGGTCGCGAAGCAGCGGTGGGCCCGGATGGCAGGCGGCTCCGGCGTCCTGCTCACCGGGCACGCCGTGGTCCGGATCGACGGCGGGCAGCGCACCAAGGAAGCCTCCGGCACCCGGTCCACCACCGTGCACTTCGCCGACCCCAGCCAGGCCGAGATCGACGCCTACGTCGCCACCGGCGAACCGCTGCACGTCGCGGGGGCGTTCACGCTCGACGCGCTCGGCGGGTGGTTCGTCGAGGGCGTCGAAGGGGACCCGTCGAGCGTCATCGGGATCAGTCTTCCGCTGCTGCGCCAGCTCCTCGCCGAGGTGGGCGTCAGCGTCACCGAAATGTGGAACTAGTTCACATATTGGGACGATGTGTCACTCGGACGAGTGATCGGGGAAAGTCGACGCTGGCCCGCATCCGGGTCAGTGGAAACTCTCGACCTCTCTGGGGTGGCACATGTCCTTCGTCAGGACGTACACCAAGCCGCGCGTGTTCGCCGCGGCCGTCCTCGGTTCGCTTGTCGTGGGCGCCGGTCTCGGCGTGCTCGCGCGGGCGACTGAAGCCGGCTGGCTGACCGACACCCTCGACCATATCGGCACGATCTTCACGACGCTGCTGCAGATCGCGGTGATCCCGCTGGTCTTCACCGCGATCGTGGTCGGCATCAACAGCCTCCGCGGCCTCGGCGGCGGCCGCACCGCCGCGCGGCTCGGCGGCAAGACCGTGCTGTGGTTCGCGATTACGTCGTTCATCGCCTCGCTGATCGGGATCGCGATCGGCAAGCTGTTCAACCCCGGCTCCGGCGGGCTCGGCGAGGGCGTCGCGGCCACCGCGAAAAACGCCGACAAGGCCGCGAAGAGCATGAGCAACTGGGGCTCCTGGGATGCCTTCATCAAGGGCCTGCTGCCGGAGAACTTCTTCTCCGCCTTCGCCGAGGGCAGCACGCTCCAGGTACTGTTCCTCGCCGTCGTGATCGGTGCCGCCGCCTACAGCCTCGGCGACAAGGCGAAGCCGTTCGTCGACTTCACCACGAGCGTCTTCGAAATCATCCAGCGCTACCTCGGCTGGATCGTGCGCCTCGCGCCCATCGGCATCATCGGCCTGATCGGCGCCGCCGTCTCCAACTACGGCGACGCGCTGTTCCGCCCGCTGCTGTCGACCACGATCGCGGTGTACGTCGGCTGCCTGCTGGTCCTGTTCGTCGTCTACCCGATCCTGCTGCAGTTCGTCGCGAAGGTGAACCCGCTGACGTTCTTCGCCAAGGCGGGCACCGCGATCCAATTCGCGTTCGCGTCGCAGTCGAGTTCGGCCACGCTGCCGCTGACCCGGCAGTCCGCGGTGAACCTCGGCGTCGACCCCGGGTACGCCGCCTTCGCCACTCCGCTCGCCAGCGCGACCAAAATGGACGGTTGCGCCGCAGTGTTCCCGGCGATCGGCGCGATCTTCATCGCCAACCTCGCCGGGGTGCCGCTGAGCTTCGGCCAGTACGCCGGCATCGTGGTCGTCGCCGTGGTCGGCGCGCTGGCCACCGCGGGCACCACCGGCTGGCTGACCGCGCTCACCCTGACCACCGCGTTCATCGGGCTCGACGCCAAGCAGGTCGCACTCGGCATCGCGCTGATCTACTCGGTGAACCCGATCATGGACATGATGCGCACCGCCACGAATGTCGCGGGCCAGATCGTCGTCCCGACGATCGTCGCGCGCAGCGAGGGCCTGCTCGACGAGGAAATCCTCCACACGCAAACCGCTCGTCCGGACCATCGCGACGAGGGCGGTGCCGCGCGGCCCGCCACTGCCTGAAGTCTCGTGAGCGGCGATCCCGGTCAGAACCGGGATCGCCGCTCACGAGTTGCCGGAACAACGCCGCAGCTGGGACTTCTTCAGCTCCACATCCGGCCAGCCCCGGAAATCCGACGGCGCGGTGACGGTGCTGGTGCAGCCCATCACCTCGCCGTCGAGTTCGTACACCTCCGCTACCACCGGAGCCGCCTGGCAGCGCGGCGTGCCGGACACCGCCTTCGGGCATTCGTGCCGGACGACGATCACGTCCGGACGGCCGTCCTGGCTCACGTCGTAGAGCGACAGCGAGCCGGCGTCAGAGAAATACGGCTTGCCGTAGTCGCGCCACACCCCGCCGGACTCGGTGAGCAGTTCGCCGTACGAACCGCCGGCCGCGTCGCCGCGGATCAGGCACGCGGCGGTGGACCCGTCGATACAGCGCAGGGAAGTCGCCGTCAGCTTCGCGCCCAGGTTCGTGATCGCCAGTTCGAACGGCTGCTGCCCGACCTGGACCCGGCCCGATCCGCCAGCGGCGTCCGCCAGCAACACGACCGGGGTACCGCCGACGCTCACTGCGGCCAGTTGCTTGCACGGACCGTTTCCGCAGGTCGAGGACGGTCCTTCCACCGGAGCCGCCGCGGGCTCGCGCGGTGCCATGGTCACCGCGTTGTCCGGCTTCGGGCGCAGCACGACGACCACGACGAGCGCCGCCGCCGTGACCACCGCCGCGAGAACGGCGGTAAGCAGCGCGGATCGCGGGACGCGCTTCGGCCAAGTCCGCATATCCGAGACTGTAAGCGACCTTGCACACCGTGTCCGTCTATGTTGTCGGAGTGACGAACCCCAATCTGCCCCCGGCCCTTTACCTGCCGACCGGCCCCACCGGCCCGACCACCGACGGCCAGACCGGAGCCAACGTCGAACTGCGCCGCACCCCCGACGGCCGCACCGCGCTGGTCGCGTTCACCGCGCTCGACCGGCTCGTCGACTGCTGCGGCGAGCACCAGCCGTGGATCCTGGTCAACACCGAAAACCTGGCGCTGGTGCACCAGGTCAACCCCTACGACGTCATCGTGCTCGACTCCGAACTACCGGCGCGACTGCGGCATCAGGCTCCGGCCGGACGGGTATAAACAGGACCGAACTGGGTGGTCCACCTCTCAATCCAGGCCCTGCCTGGGTCCGTAGACTCCCGGTTGACCAGCAGCGCGGCGACGGGCACGGGAGGTATGTGGTGAGCGAGCAGGACACCGCGAGCACAGGCGGTCCGGTGACCAAGATCCTGGTCGCGAACCGGGGCGAGATCGCGGTTCGCGTGATCCGGGCCGCGAAGGACGCGGGCCTGCAGAGCGTGGCCGTGTACGCGGACCCGGACCGCGACGCTCCGCACGTGCGTCTCGCCGACGAAGCGTTCGCCCTCGGCGGGAACACCGCGGCCGAGAGCTACCTCGCGATCGACAAGATCCTCGACGCCGCCAAGCGGTCCGGTGCCGATTCGGTCCACCCCGGCTACGGCTTCCTTTCCGAGAACGCCGAGTTCGCCCAAGCCGTCCTCGACGCGGGCCTGACCTGGATCGGACCGAGCCCGCAGTCGATCCGCGACCTCGGCGACAAGGTGACCGCGCGGCACATCGCGACGCGCGCGGGCGCGCCGCTGGTGCCCGGCACCAAGGAGCCGGTCAAGGACGCCGGCGAGATCATCGCGTTCGCCGACGAGCACGGCCTGCCGGTCGCGATCAAGGCGGCGTTCGGCGGCGGCGGCCGCGGCCTGAAGGTCGCCCGCACCCGCGAAGAAATCCCTGAGCTGTTCGAGTCCGCGACGCGCGAGGCGGTGGCCGCGTTCGGTCGCGGCGAGTGCTTCGTGGAGCGCTACCTGGACAAGCCGCGGCACGTCGAGGCGCAGGTGCTGGCCGACCAGCACGGCAACGCGATCGTCGTGGGCACCCGTGACTGCTCGCTGCAGCGCCGCCACCAGAAGCTGGTGGAAGAGGCTCCCGCGCCGTACCTGTCCGACGACCAGCGCGCCCGGATCCACGAGTCCGCCAAGGCCATCTGCAAGGAAGCCGGCTACTACGGCGCGGGCACCGTCGAGTACCTCGTCGCGACCGACGGCACCATTTCCTTCCTCGAGGTGAACACCCGGCTGCAGGTCGAGCACCCGGTCTCGGAGGAGACCACCGGCCTCGACCTGGTCCGCGAGATGTTCCGCATCGCCCGCGGCGAGAAGCTCCGGATCACCGAGGACCCGACGCCGCGCGGCCACTCGATCGAGTTCCGCATCAACGGCGAGGACGCCGGCCGCGGCTTCCTGCCCGCGCCGGGCACGGTGACCAAGTTCGTCGCCCCGTCCGGGCCGGGCGTGCGCGTCGACTCCGGCGTCGAATCCGGCAGCGTGATCGGCGGCCAGTTCGACTCGATGCTCGCCAAGCTCATCGTCACCGGTTCGGACCGGGCGAACGCGCTGGAGCGCAGCCGTCGCGCGCTGGCCGAGTTCAAGGTCGAGGGCATGGCGACGGTGCTGCCGTTCGACCGCGTGATCGTGAACGACCCGGCGTTCATCGGCGACGAAACCGGCTTCAGCGTGCACACCCGCTGGATCGAGACCGAGTTCGACAACCAGATCGAGCCGTTCACCGCGCCCGAGGTCGAGGCCGAGGAGGAGACGCCGCGGCAGAACGTCGTGGTCGAGGTCGGCGGACGCCGGCTCGAGGTGTCGCTGCCGGGCGGGTTCGCCCTCGAAGGCGGCGGTGCGCCCGCGGCGACGAAAGCCAAGCCGCGCAAGCGGGCAGGCGGCGCGAAGGCAGCGGTGAGTGGCGACGCGGTCACCGCGCCGATGCAGGGCACCATCGTGAAGATCGCGGTCGAGGAAGGCCAGCACGTCGAAGCGGGCGAGCTGATCGTGGTGCTCGAAGCGATGAAGATGGAAAACCCGGTAACCGCGCACAAAGCGGGCACGGTCACCGGGCTTTCGGTCGAGATCGGCTCCGCGGTCACGCAGGGAACGCAACTCTTGGAGCTCAAGGACTGAAGTTGTGCCGAATGTCGTGGGTGCCGCGCGCTCGCGCGGCCTACCATCGACTACGTGACTGAGGTTCCGTCTCCGCAGCTGCGGATCAGCGACCAGGAGCGAGAGTCCGCGCTGCATGCGCTCGGTGAGCACATGAGCGCGGGGCGGATCGACATCGACGAGTTCGACGAACGTTCCGCCCGGATCACCGCGGCCAAAACCCGGGGCGAGCTGGGCGAGTTGTTCACCGACCTTCCGGTGCCGCATCCGGTGTTCGGCGCGGGCGCGACCGCCGCGCCCGAACCGGCGGTGGCACCACCGCCGATGTCCGTGCCGCAGCCCGCCGCGTCCGGCGAGGTGGCCGCCCGGCAGCCGGACTGGTCGGCTGGGCAACGCGCTGCCGCCGCCTTGGTTCCGCTGGTGTGGATCGCGGCGATCGCCCTGATCGCCACCGGAGCCGCGGGATGGCCGGTGATCTTCGCGCCGATCGCGCTCACCGCGGTCGGCCGCGCGCTCTGGGGCAGGGGTTTCGAACACCATGACCATCACCACCGCCACGACCGGCATCGGGAACGCCGTGAGGAGTTCCGCGCGATGCGTGACGAGCACCGGCGGCAGCGCCGGCTGGACCGCTGAAGCGGACCATGGCTGACCTGCGGCTGAGCGACGCCGAACGACAGGACGCGCTCGACGTCCTCTCCGAGCACGTCCGCACTGGACGCCTCGACATCGACGAGTACGGCAGCCGCTCGGCGAAGGTCACGTCAGCCAAGCTGGTCAGCGAACTGGTGCCGCTGTTCGACGACTTGCCTTCGCCGCGACCGAGCGCGTTGCTGGCCACGGCCCGGCCGGAACCGGTCGTGCCCGCGGGCAACGGCAAGCTGGGCGCGTTCGTGTGGCGGTATTCGGTGCCGCTTTCCATCGCCTTGGCGGTCGTCGTGCTCATCGTGACGCGCGGACGGTTGCTGATCGTGTTCGCGCTGCCGTTGCTGCTGATCCTGTTCAGCGGATGGCGGCGGCGCTGAGCCCGCCGGAACGCGCGCCGCGGCCGAGCCCGATAATGGGGCTGCGGCCGGGTTCGGTCGATCCGAAGACCGAACGACGGGCGGGCCCGATGTTCGCCGGGGTCGGGATTCTGGCACTCGCGGTGTGCACGATCGTCGCCGCCGGTCAGCCGCACGGCGATCCCGCGCAATGGCGCACCACGCTGCTTCTCGCCGCGGCGAGCGGACTGTGGCTGCTGGTGCTGATCCCGGTCTTCCCGCGGCGCACCCGGAAACCGTGGCTGGCCATCGGATTCTTCATTGTGCTGCTGGCCAGCGCGACCCTGCTCACCTCGCGGCTGGATCCGTTCACCGCCTTCGCCTCGATCGGTTACCCGATCGCGTTCGTGTTGTTCCCGACGCGCTGGAGCATCTTCGCGGCGGCCGCGACCGCAGTGGTTCCGTTGCTGGCCAAGGGCATTTGGCAACCTTCACCGCCATGGATCACCGCGGTGTCGATCGTCGGGCCGATCCTGTACGCGGCGTGGTTCGTCGGCGCGGAAAACGAGCAACGCCGTCGCACCAACGAAAAACTCGCGCAATCGAACGCGCAGCTGGAAACGGCCTTAACGGAGAACGCGGCACTGCACGCGCAATTGCTCACCCAAGCCCGCGAGGCAGGCGTGTTCGACGAGCGACAGCGCATGGCTCGCGAAATTCACGACACTGTCGCCCAGGGGTTGACCGGCATCGTCACCCAGTTGCAGGCCGCCGACCGGGCCACCGAAGCCGCGGATCGGCAACGGCACCTCGACCACGTGCACACGCTGGCGAAAGACAGCCTCACCGAGGCGCGCCGAGCGGTTCAAGCGTTGCGACCGGAACCGCTGGCGGACTCACACCTGCCGGAAGCGTTGGCGGGCTTGGCGAATCGAGTGTCCGGCACCTCCGGTGCCAAGGTGACCGCCGCAGTCGAAGGCGATGCCCGGCCGTTGCTGCCCGAGCTGGAGGTGGCGCTGTACCGGGTGGCACAGGAAGCCTTGGCCAACGCGGAAAAACACGCACACGCCGACCGGATCGGCATCACGCTCACCTACACGAGCGACCTGGTCATGCTCGACATCCGGGACGACGGAAGAGGTTTCGCCCCCGGCGACCGCGGCGAAGGCACCGGTTTCGGCCTGGAAGCCATGCGTCAGCGGGTGCAACGGGTGGCGGGTTCACTGACTGTCGAGTCCGCGCGAGGGGAAGGGACCGCCGTGCACGCGGAGTTCCCGGCGATCCCTTCGCCCGGTTCGGCGTGACTCGGTTTGGCGGGTTTTTCCCCCTGCGTCCGCCCGGTCGTGACGCGGCGCTCAGCTGTTTCCCACCTCCGGACGACTAGGCTCGAATTGTGGAACCCGTGGAAATCAACGCGGGCGCGTACTACCTGCGTCAGCTGCGCGCGGACCGGCATCTCGACGACCGGCCCGCGCTGATGGAGGCGTTCGCGGACCCGCGGCATCGGCGGTACGTGCTGAACTACCGGTTGCGCACCCCCGACGAAGCCACCGAGTACGTGACGCTGCGCGCCGCACAGTGGGCGTGCGACGAGCGCTGCTCATGGGCCGTGGCCGAACCGGCGACTGGCCGCCTGCTCGGCGAAGTGGGGCTGCGCGATCTGGACCTCGACTTCGGCACCGCCGAAGCGTCCGTGTGGACGCATCCGGCCGAACGGGGCAAAGGCATTGCGGCAGTAGCGCTTTCGGCCGCGATCCAGTTCGGATTCGCCCGCTTGGGGCTGCACGAGATCGCTTACCGGCACGACGAAAGCAACACCGCGTCCGAGGTGGTGGCGCGCCGCGCCGGGTTCAGCCGGGTCGGGGCGGAGGAGCGGCCCTCGCCTAGCGGGGAAAAGCTCATCAGGTGGGTGCTCAAGCCCTCGTGAGTGTTTACGCCGGTCCGCACCGGCGTAAACACTCACGACCTCTCAGCTGACCGGTTCGATCAACCCGGCCCGAGCCTCCGGAGCAGCGGCCCGCAACGCATCCGCCGACTCGTCCGTCGGCTGCAGCTGCGAATCCCGCTCCGCCTCGACCCGCGCCCGATAGACCTCGACCTCGCGCTTGGCCGCCTCCTCCGACCAGCCCAGCACGCCGGCCACCAGGTGGGCGACCTGCTCGGCGCAGTCGACGCCGCGGTGGGCGTACTCGATGGAGATCCGCGTACGCCGGGCGAGGACGTCCTCCAGGTGCAGCGCACCCTCGTGGCTGGCCGCGTACACGACCTCCACGCCGAGGTAGTCCGGTGCCGACTCGATCGGCTTGAGCAGCTCCGGCCGGTCCGCCGCGAGTGCCAGCACCTCGTGCACCAGCGAGCCGTAGCGGTCGAGCAGGTGCCGCACGCGGTACGGGTGCAGTCCGTGCTCCGCGGCCAGGTGGTCGGCCTGGTTGACCAGCGCGTGGTAGCCGTCCGCGCCGAGCAGCGGGACCTTGTCGGTGATGGACGACGGCGGGCGGCCCGGCAGGTCGACCACCGCGGCGTCGACGGCGTCGGCCGCCATCACCCGGTACGTCGTGTACTTGCCGCCCGCGATCGCGACCAGACCCGGCGCGACCCGCGCGACCGCGTGCTCGCGCGACAGCTTCGACGTCTCTTCGCTCTCGCCGGCCAGCAGCGGACGAAGACCCGCATACACGCCTTCGATGTCGTCGTGCGTCAACGGCGTCGCGAGCACCGAGTTCACGTGTTCGAGCAGGTAGTCGATGTCGTGCTTGGTGGCTGCCGGGTGCGCGAGGTCGAGGTTCCAGTCGGTGTCGGTGGTGCCGACGATCCAGTGGTTGCGCCACGGGATGACGAACAGCACCGACTTCTCGGTGCGCAGGATCATCCCCGACTCCGACACGATCCGGTCGCGCGGAACCACGATGTGCACGCCCTTGCTGGCGCGCACGCGGAAGCGGCCACGGCCGCCGGAGAGCCGCTGCAGTTCATCGGTCCACACGCCGGTGCAGTTGACCACCGCGCCGGCGTGGATCTCGGTCTCGCGGCCGTCCTCGACGTCGCGCACGCGCACGCCGGAAATCCGGTCCGCCTCGTGCAGGAAGCCGACGACCTGGGTGGAGGTCCGGACCACCGCGCCGTAATGCGCCGCGGTGCGCGCGACGGTCATCGTGTGCCGGGCGTCGTCCGACTGCGCGTCGTAATACCGGATGCCGCCGATCAGCGCCGACCGCTTGAGCGCGGGGACCATCCGGAGGGCACCCGCGCGGGTGAGATGTTTCTGGCCCGGCACCGACCGGGCACCGCCCATCGTGTCGTACATCAGCAGCCCGGCGGCGGTGTACGGACGCTCCCAGATCCGGTGCGTCAGCGGGTACAGGAAGCTCACCGGCTTCACCAGGTGCGGCGCGATCTTCGTCAGCATCAGCTCGCGCTCGTGCAACGCTTCGCGCACCAGGCCGAACTCGAGCTGTTCGAGATACCGCAGGCCGCCGTGGAAGAGCTTGCTGGACCGGCTCGACGTGCCGGATGCCAGGTCGCGGGCCTCGACGAGAGCCACCCGCAGGCCGCGGGTCGCCGCGTCGAGCGCGGTGCCCGCGCCGACGACGCCGCCGCCGATCACGACCAGGTCGAAGGTCTCGTCGCCGAAGCGCCGCCAGGATTCCTCCCGGCCCGCCGGACCCAGCCGGGCCGGGTCGCTGCCGCTGTGCGGATTCGTCACCACTCGTTCCTCCTCGTGCTCCACCTTCCCCAGCATCGCACGCTTGCGTGATCGTCTGCTGACCCCGAGGTGACACGTGTGGCGGAACCCATGACGATCATGGTCACATTGCTTCGCCCGGCTTATGGATTGCGCGCGTACGCACCGGTAACGTGCCGCGGACTGGGGTCGGCGACGGGGCTGTGGCCGGACGTGATCGGCCCTGCACAGACTGTCCAGTGTGGAGGTGCGGGAAGCGTGAGTCTGAGTCCGGGCGCGATCATCGTCTGGGAGCTGCTGGGGACAGCGGTGCTCCTGTTGCTGGGCAACGGCGTGGTCGCCAACGTCGTGCTGCGCAAGAACAACGGCTTTCAAGCCGGAACCCTGTTCATCACTTTCGGGTGGGCTTTCGGCGTGTTCGCCGGGGCCAGCATCGCCGCGCCGACCGGTGCGCACCTGAACCCGGCGGTCACGCTCGGCCTGGCCATTTCGGGCAAGGTTTCGTGGGCGGACGTGCCGTTCTATCTGATCGGCGAAATGCTCGGCGCGATTCTCGGCGCCGTGCTGTGCTGGCTGACCTACAAACTGCAGTTCGACGACCATCCGAATCCGGAGGAGACGCTCGGCATTTTCTCCACCGCCCCGCAGATCCGGAACAAGGCGTGGAACCTGGTGACCGAGATCATCGGCACCTTCGTGCTGGTCGGCTGGATCCTGCTGACCCCGGCGTTCAAGACCGCCGCGGACGGGACGCCGACCTTCGGCAACACCGCGCTGGGCTATGCCGGGGTGTCGTTCATCGTGCTGGTGGTCGGCATCTCTCTCGGCGGGCCGACCGGCTACGCCATCAACCCGGCCCGCGACCTCGGCCCGCGGATCGCGTACGCGTTCCTGCTGCCGATCAAGGGCAAGCGCGACCCGGACTGGAACTACTCGTGGGTGCCGGTCCTCGGTCCGCTCGTCGGCGCCGCGCTGGCGGCGCTGGTGTACCTGGCCGTGCACAACCTGACCTGACCCAGCTTTCCGGAGGGAATCCATGACTTCGTATGTCGCCGCGATCGACCAGGGCACCACGTCGACGCGTTGCATGATCTTCGACCACTCCGGCCGTGTCGTCGCGGTCGACCAGCGCGAGCACGAGCAGATCTTCCCGAAGGCGGGCTGGGTCGAGCACAACGCCGAGGAAATCTGGGAAAACACCCGCGCCGTCGCGGCGGGCGCGCTCGCCAAGGCCGACCTGCGGCCGACCGACATCGCCGCGGTGGGCATCACCAACCAGCGCGAGACGGCGCTCGTGTGGGACCGCAACACCGGAAAGCCGGTGTACAACGCGATTGTCTGGCAGGACACCCGCACCGACAAGATCGCCGGCGAACTGGGGGCGCTCGGCGGCGGCCAGGAGCGCTACCGATCGAAGACCGGCCTCCCGCTCGCGACGTACTTCTCCGGCCCGAAGATCAAGTGGATCCTCGACAACGTCGAGGGCGCGCGGGCCAGAGCCGAGGCGGGCGATCTGGTGTTCGGCAACATGGACACCTGGGTGCTGTGGAACATGACCGGCGGCACCGACGGCGGCGTGCACGTGACGGACCCGACGAACGCGTCGCGCACGCTGCTGATGGACCTCGACACCTTGCAGTGGGACGAGGACATCGCGGCGGAGATGGGGATCCCGCTGTCGATGCTGCCGGAGATCCGGTCATCGTCGGAGGTGTATGGCAAGGTCCGCCCGCGCGGAGCCCTCGCCGAAGTGCCGATCGCGGGCATCCTGGGCGACCAGCAGGCGGCGACGTTCGGCCAGGCGTGCCTTTCGCCGGGCGAGGCCAAGAACACTTACGGCACCGGCAACTTCGTGCTGCTGAACACCGGCACGGAGAAGGTAATGTCGGAAAACGGCCTGCTCACGACGGTCTGCTACAAGATCGGCTCGAACGACACGGTGTACGCACTGGAGGGTTCGGTCGCGGTCACCGGTTCGCTGGTGCAGTGGCTGCGCGACAACCTGGGGTTGATTTCGTCGGCGGCCCAGATCGAGGAATTCGCCCGGACGGTCGAGGACAACGGCGGCGCGTACTTCGTGCCCGCGTTCTCGGGCCTGTTCGCCCCGTACTGGCGCTCCGACGCCCGGGGCGCGATCGTCGGCCTGACCCGGTTCGTGAACAAGGGCCACCTCTCGCGGGCGGTGCTGGAGGCGACGGCGTTCCAGTCGCGAGAGGTGATCGACGCGATGAACGCCGACTCGGGTGTCCCGCTGAAGTCGCTGAAGGTCGACGGCGGGATGGTCGTGAACGAACTGCTGATGCAGTTCCAGGCGGACATCCTCGGCGTGCCGGTGATCCGCCCGGTGGTGAACGAGACGACCGCACTGGGCGCGGCGTACGCGGCCGGGCTGGCGGTCGGGTTCTGGGAGTCGGAGGACGACATCCGGACCAACTGGGCCAAGGACAAGCAGTGGGACCCGGCGATGGACGAGTCCCGCCGGGAGAAGGAATACCGGAACTGGAAGAAGGCGGTGACGAAGACCTTCGACTGGGTGGAGGACTGAGCCTTCCCGCAGGCTCTTCCGCGTCCGCCGCGAGGGCTTGCCGCCTGGCTGAGTGACGGGTCGTGAGGGGAGCGCTGAGGGAAGCTGATTCCCTCAGGGCTCCCCTCACGTACTTCTGGCCCAGCGCCGCCCAGCCCACCGCCACAGCGGCGCGACCCACCACCAGCTCAACTCGGCAAGACTGCGGCAGAGTCAGCCCGCTCCGCACCGCGCGACGGCCAGGTGGCCCCCGCTCAGTCCGATGGCGTGCGCCGCCTACCTCGCCTCTCAGCCAGCTCGTCCGAGCCGGTTGCGCGAGGTCCGGACGAACCTCACCCCCACCCGTCCTGAGTTCCGGACTGGGTGTTGGGTGCCATCAGCGAAAACCCCGCCCCCTGGTCGTCCACCGCGATCGCCATCCGGCCGTGCGGCGTGTCCGTCGGCGGGCTCACCACCGTGCCGCCCAGTTCCGGGATCCGCGCTGCCGACTGGTCCGCGTCGGCGGTCCAGAAGTACGTCACCCACCCAGGCGACGCCGGGCTGTCCGCGGACAACTCGCCGAGGCCGCCAACCGGCCTGCCGTCGACGTCCAGTGTCGCGTACGTGAAGCCCGGCCCGGACATGTCGCCGAAGCCATACCCGAACACATCGCCATAGAACTGCTTGGCCGCGGCGAAATCCCGGGTCATGCATTCGTTCCACGCGGGAGCCCCGGGCGTCAGCGTCGCCTGCGTGCCGGAGTGCCGGCCCGGCTGCCACAGGCCGAACGTCGCCCCGGCCGGGTCGGTCGCGATGGCCATCCGGCCTTCGGTCAGGACGTCCATCGGCGGTGCGATGACCTGTCCGCCCGCCTCGGCGATCGCGGCTGCCGTTTTGTCCGCGTCGGACACTGCCAGATACGTCGTCCACCTCGGCGGCATGCCTGCCTGCTCCGGCGGGATCTGCCCGATGCCCGCGACCGGCCTGCCCCCGATCCGCGCCATTCCGTAATAACCGGTCTCCGGGCCGCCGGATTCGACTGTCCAGCCGAGCAGCGACTCGTAGAACGTGACCGCCTTGCCGCGGTCAGGCACCATCAAGTCGCCCCAGCACGGTGTGCCCGCGGGCCACGGTTGCGTCCTGGTGATCATGCGTGCCTCCCAGAATTGTGCCAACCGCCACAGTGTCGCACCGGGGACCGGCAAAATCGGGGGCGTCTTGTTCAATGCGCGAGGTCATTGCCCGCCGTTCACCAGGTGGGCGTACACGATGATGTTGTCCACATAGCTGTGCTCGGCCCGGTCGAACGCGCCGCCGCAGGTGATCAACCGCAGTTCCGGGTCCGAAGTGTCCCCGTAGACCGCGTCGGTCGGGAAGACGTCCTTGGGCACCTGGTCCACTTTGGTCACCTCGAAGTGCGCGGTGGAGCCGTCGCGGCGGGCGATGTCGACGTCGTCTCCCGGTTTCATTTCCTTGAGCCGGTAGAAGATCCCTTTGTGCTTGTTTCCGTCGACGTGGCCAAGGACGACCGCGGGGCCGATCTCGCCGGGGGTCGGGCCGTTTTCGTACCAACCGGCCTGCAAGGGTGTGCTGACCGGCGGGACCTGGACCGAATTGTCGGGATTGAGGCCGAGCGGCACCAGGCTGGAATGCGCGTCGATGCGCGGGATGTCCAGCGAGACCGGCTCCGATTTCGGCAGGGCGGCCGACGAAACCGGCGGAACGCTGGAAGCGGGCGCCGCGGTCGTCGAGCCGACCGAGCATCCGGCCAGCAGCGCGGCGAGCGCGACGGAAGCCGCGGCAAGTGTCTTCCTGATCATCTTTCCCCCGATCCGCCCAGGCCTGGCCGCGCGAAAGCAGCCAGGCCCAGGAGACTAGTCAGCCACGCTGGCGACGACGCGCCGCGACGAGCCCGGTGCCGCCGAGGGCGAGCACGCCCATCGCGCCGGCCGCGATCGGCAGGCCGAGGTTCGACTGGTTGTCCGCGACCGGACCGTCCGTGCCGCCGGTCTGCGGCGCGCCGGACGGGACCTTGCTGACCTGCTTCGGCGCGGGCGTCGGCTTCGGGGCGGGCTTCGCGCCCAGCACGGTGAACTTCGTGGTGAGGTCGCCGCTGCCGCAGAAGAACGAAACCTTGTACGTGCCGGGCTTCACGCCGTTGCGAACAGTCGCGGTGCCCTGCGAGACAGGTGCCTTCGACGGGTCGTTCTGCGGGCCGACCGGGTGCAGCTTGCCGAACTGCAGCGCCGCCGAACTCAGGTTCTGGATCTCCGAGGCCTCGCAGCCGACCCGCACCGTGACACGGTCCCCGGCGTGGCCGGAGGACGGCAGCACCCGGATGAACGCCTTGGGCACGCCGGCGTTGCCATCCGTCGGTTCCTCGGTAGCGGGCGAGGAAGACGGTGCGCCGGCAGTGCTCGTCGCGGGCGGCGTGGTGGGCGCTTCGGCGGCGAAAGCCGGTGCGGCCGAAAGCATTCCGGCGGCGACGAGGGTGGAGAAAACAACGGTACGCTTCATGACTCTCCCCTTGATGAAAATGCGATTCCCGCCGCGAAACAACGGCGGCGAATCCGCGCCCGGCCGACAGTTCCCCCTGCGGCCCGGGCGTTTTCGTTCCGACAACAATCAAGACGTCTCCGCCCGCCGCGGGGTTGCCCTGGGAACGAAAAAACCGCCGGAAACAGTTTTCCGGCGGTTTTGGGCAAGCATGGACGATCAGCCGGCGAGGCTCCCGTCGCCCGCTTTCGCCGCGCCCCGGGGCACCCGGGACACCTGCGCGGCGGGCACGGTGAACGTCGCGTTGTACTGCTTCCCGGCGCACGTGACGGTGAGCGGATAACTGCCGGGTTTGGTGCCAGGCACCAGGTTCGCGTGCGCGTTCATCGTGGCCTTCACCCCGACCATCTCGCCGTAGAAGTACTGCGAGAACTTCAGCACGGGCGAACTGAACGCCGCCGTGCCCGCCTTGGCTCCCGGGCAGTAGGCGAGCGCGAGGTTCGGGTCAGCGCCGCGCTGGTAGGCGTTCACCCGGCCGTGCAGCACCGCGGTGTCCTGGTTCAGCTGCACCGTCACCGGATCGGGGGCCGGACCGTCCGCCGCCACCGCCGGGACCGCTGTCCCGGCCGATCCGATCGCCGCCGCCACCGCGAAAATCGCGCTCTTGCGCACCCTCGTTCCTTCCCCGTGCCACCCGTGTTCACCCCGCAAGACGCGGTGTGCGGCACGCGGTTGCCCGGACGCGAAAAATTAGTCCAGATCGTCGTGCCGCATGAGCTGGCGGCCCGCTTCGGTGATCGATCCGGACAGCGACGGGTACACCGAGAAGGTCAGCGCCAGGTGGTCCACCGTCAGCTGGTTCTGCACGGCCAGTGCGATCGGCAGGATCAGCTCGCTCGCCGAAGGCGCGACCACGACGCCGCCGACCACCACACCGGTGGCAGGACGGCAGAACAGCTTCACGAAACCTCGGCGCAGGCCTTCCATCTTCGCGCGCGCGTTGGTCGCCAACGGGAGCATGATCGTGCGCGCGGGCACCTCGCCCGAGTCGATCGCCTGCTGGCTGATGCCGACGGTCGCGATTTCCGGGTGGGTGAACACGTTCGCCGCGACAGTCTTGAGCTTGATCGGCGCGACGCCCTCACCCAGCGCGTGCCACATCGCGATGCGGCCCTGCATGCTCGCCACGGACGCCAGCATCAGCACGCCGGTGCAGTCGCCCGCCGCGTACACGCCGGGGACGCTCGTGCGCGACACCCGGTCCACCGCGATGAAGCCGCCGGGGCCGGGTTCGATGCCGACGCGGTCGAGACCGATGTCCGCGGTGTTCGGGATGGACCCGACGGTCATCAGCGCGTGGCTTGCCTCGATCACGCGACCGTCGGCCAGGTGAACTTCGACGCCCTTCTCGGTGCGCTCGACGCGTTCCGCACGGGCCTGCTTGGCCACCGTGGTGCCGCGCTGGGTGAAGACCTCTTCGAGCACCGCGGCGGCATCGGCGTCCTCGTGCGGCAGCACGCGGTCCCGGCTGGACACGACGGTGACCTTCACGCCCATCTCGGTGTACGCGGACGCGAACTCGGCACCCGTGACGCCGGATCCGATCACCGCGAGGTGTTCGGGCAGCTCAGTGAGGTCGTACAGCTGCCGCCAGTCCAGGATCCGCTCGCCGTCCGGCACCGCGCCGGGCAGCACGCGCGGGGTGGCCCCGGTGGCGATCAGCACGACGTCGGCGGACAGCGATTCGACCGTCCCTTCGGCGTGCGTGATCTCCACCGTGTGCGTGGCCAGACCGGGCTCGTCGTCGGCGAACCGGGCTTCGGCGGTGATCACGCGAACGCCCTCGCGCTGCACGCGGGCGCGAATGTCGGCCGACTGCGCGAGCGCCAGGCCTTTCACGCGACCGTGGACAGTCGGCAGATCGACGGTGGTGTCCGCGAGATCGGTGTTGATGCCGAGTTCGCCGAGGTCGTGCATCTTCGCGAGCGCACCGGACGACGCGATGAACGTCTTCGAGGGCACGCAGTCGTAGAGGACACAGGCACCGCCCAGGCCGTCCCGCTCGACGATCGTCACGTCGGCGCCGTGCTGCGCCGCGACCAAGGCGGCTTCGTAGCCCGCCGGGCCGCCACCCATGATCACGATCCTGGTCACCGGGGTCCTCCTAGGTACGCGTGCTTGGCGGTGGTCCTGACCCTACGCGGCGAACCTGACCGGCAAGCGAAGTGCCCGGACACGGCATGTGCATCCCATCGTGCGAAGGACGGGTCGCTAGGCTGTGCCGCGTGCCGTTGTATGCCGCTTACGGATCCAACATGGAGCCCGCCCAGATGCTGGAGCGCGCCCCGCACTCGCCCATGGCGGGCACCGGCTGGCTGGAAGGCTGGCGGCTGACCTTCGGCGGCGAGGACATCGGGTGGGAAGGCGCGCTGGCCACCATCGTCGAGGACCCGTCTTCGCGGGTGTTCGTGGTGCTCTACGACGTGACCGGGCTCGACGAGGAACGGCTCGACCGCTGGGAAGGCGGCGAGCTGGGGATGCACACGAAGATCCGGCTGCGGGTCCAGACGATGGACGGGTCGACGGTGGCCTGGCTCTACGTCCTGGACGCCTACGAGGGCGGGCTGCCCTCGGCGAGGTATCTCGGGGTGCTGGCGGACGCCGCGGAGGCGGCTGGGGCCCCGGTGGATTACGTGGACGATCTGCGCACCCGGCCGTGCACCGGGATCAGCGGCTGACGCTCGCTCCGGCTTACTGCCGGTGAAGGGCTCCTTGAGGGAGCCTGATCCCCTCAAGGCGCCCTTCACCGGCTTTCAGCCGTTCGAGAGGCGAAGCAAACCGGTGGCCTCGACCTCGCCCGAGACGGCCCAGAACGCTCGCTTCCGGAGTCATCCACACTCGCCGCGGCCGGGGGCCGAAAGTTGTCCCCAACGGCACCACCCTGTGGATAACTCCATGCGACGAGGTGCTCCACCCGCTGACCGGACCGCCACCCAATACCACACGGCAGAGGCTCACCCACATGGGCATCCAGCACCGCAAAGCGCAGGAAAAACAGCAGTGCGTCACCGGAAATGACAGCAGAAATCAGGTCGGCGGAGCGCCGCGGACAGCCCCGGGTTCCGCCAAAGCCGTTGCCGCGCAACACGAAATCCACTATCGGCGGCCAACGACCCACCGCCGCACCGGGGTAGCACAAAAGTCCGGAATTACTCTCGGTAAACAGGCCGCGGCAGAGGTACGACCGGTCTAGACCACGCCGGGTAACTCCTCGCTGACACCCCCGCATGAGGGGTACTTCTCACCCGCCTGAGTTATCCACATCGACGCGGTGCCTGTGGATAACTCAGGCCAGCGAGGCCAGTGCGGTGTGCACCAAAGTGCGCACTCCGACGAGCAGCGCGCGCTCGTCGAGAACGAACGTCGGGCGGTGGATGTCGGCCTGCGGAGCGGGCGGACCGGACCACACGCCGAGCCGGGCGAAGGCCCCGCTGACGTGCTCCAGGTACCAGCCGAAGTCCTCGCCGCCGGACGACTGTTCCGTCCCGGCGAGCCCCGTCTCGCCGACCGCCGCCTCGACACCAGCGCGCATCAGCGCGGTCGACTCCTCGTCGGAAACGACGGGCGGCACGCCGCGCCGGTAGTCGAGCGAGAACCCGACCCCGGTCGGGGCCAGCAGCGATTCCACCGATGACGCGACGAGCGGCTCCAGCGCCTTCCACACCTCGTGGTCGGCGGTCCGCAGCGTGCCGCGCAGGACGCCGTCCTGCGGGACCGCGTTCGCGGCCTGTCCGGCGTGCACCGCGCCCCACACCAGCACCGTGCCCGACCGCGGGTCGACGCGCCGGGACAGCACCGAGGGCAGCGACGTGATGACCGTGCCGAGCGCGTACACCAGGTCAGCGGTCAGATGCGGCCGCGAGGTGTGCCCGCCGGGCGAGGTCAGGCGCAGTTCGATCAGGTCGGCGGCGGAGGTCAGCGCGCCGACCCGGGTGCCGACCTTGCCCGCTTCGAGCCGCGGGTCGCAGTGCAGGCCGTAGATCCGCTCGACGCCCTCCAGCGCTCCCGCGGCGACCATGTCCAGCGCACCGCCGGGCATGACCTCCTCCGCGGGCTGGAAGATCAGCCGCACGCGGCCGGGCAGCTCGGGCGCACCGGCGAGGGCGCGACCGGCGCCGAGCAGGATCGCGGTGTGCGCGTCGTGGCCGCACATGTGCGCCGCGCCCTCGGTGGTGGAGGAATACGGCAGGCCGGTGTCCTCGGTCAGCGGCAACGCGTCGATGTCCGCGCGCAGCGCGACGCAGCGTTCGCCCTTGCCGATGTCGCACACCACGCCGGTGCCGCCGGGCAGCACCCACGGCTTGAGCCCGACCCGGCTCAGCAGCGAGACGATCAGCTCGGTCGTCGCGAACTCGTTGCGCGACAGCTCGGGGTGGGCATGGATGTGCCGCCGCCACGCGAGCACGTCGGTCGCGTTCGCGCGCAGCCAGTCGTCCAGCCAAAACGGGCCGCGGCCCGCGCCAAGGTCTTCCACCGGAGCCATGCTGACGCCGGCTTCGGTCAGCAGCGCGCCGGGCGCCGCGATCGGGTTGTGGTCACCTGGAACGTCCGGCCGTGAGTCCAGCACCGTCACGCCGCACCTCCTCCCGCAACACGAGCGCAGGGGAACACGCACCGTGCCGATCGATCTGTCTTACGCATTGCAGTCGATCGTGCACCATGCAGGTGGCAAGCGGCGGTGCGCCGCCGTTCGACCAAGACGGCCGGTAGCGGATCTGCGGCGAACGGCTGACGAAGTTCGGCGTGGGTGAACGCCGGAAAGCTCAGCCGCCTTGGGCCTTGCGGCGCTTGATGCGGTGGCGGCGGCCGAAGAACACGATGGCGAGCAGCACCACCGCGGCCCCGCCGGCGATGAGGTTCTTCTTCGTCTTGTCGGCGTTGGCCTTGTCGGTCTGGGACGGGTCCAGCACCGGTCCGGGCGGGGCCTGGCGGAGGACGTTCACCTGCGTGATCGCCGTCTCAGCCGCCACGGTGACCGAGGCCGGAGCCGGGGTCGCCGCGAACGCCGCCGCCGGCAGCACTCCGGTGAGCAGCACGCCGAGCAGACCGGCCAGCAGCAGTCCCCGCACCTTCGCCATGACTTCCCTTCTACGCCGTCACCGTGCATTGTGCCCGTCGAGGCGAGGACGCGTCAGCCGCCACGCGGTGGAGGCGGGCCGCTCGCCCCGTGCTGACGACCGTCGAGCGCAACAAGCCCCGGAGACGGTCGAAAGGCACTTGTGCGCACAGCGGTCTTTCTTCTTGGACGACGTTCAAGAAGACGGCTCGGTAAACGCGGCCAAGATCCGCTGCGCGGCCAGCGTGGCGGTGAGTTCTCCGTCGCGCACCGCGCGTTCCACGTCAGCGACCTGCGCGCGGACGACCGGATGCGCGGTGAGCCGGTCGAGCAGCTGCTCGCGGACCATCGACCACGTCCAGTCGACCTGCTGCCTCTTACGCCGCTCGCCAAGATCACCCGATTCGGTGAGCACCTCGCGGTGCTTCCCGATCGCCGCCCACACCTCGTCGAGGCCGCTGCCTTCGAGCCCGCTGCACGTGAGCACCGGCGGGGTCCAGAGCGCGTCCTTGCCGTAGATCATCCGCAGCGCGCCTTGCAGCTCGCGCGCGGCGCGTTTGGCGTCGCGTTCGTGCGGGCCGTCGGCCTTGTTCACGGCGATGACGTCGGCGAGTTCCAGGACGCCCTTCTTGATGCCCTGCAACTGGTCTCCGGTGCGCGCCAGGGTCAGGAAGAGGAAGCAGTCGACCATGTTCGCCACGGTCACCTCGGACTGCCCGACCCCGACCGTCTCCACCAGCACGACGTCGAAGCCGGCCGCCTCCATCAGCACGATCGTCTCGCGGGTCGCGCGGGCGACGCCGCCGAGCGTGCCGGACGTGGGCGACGGCCGGATGAACGCGTTCGGGTCGACCGCCAGCCGCGCCATCCGGGTCTTGTCGCCGAGGATCGACCCGCCGGTGCGGGTCGAGGACGGGTCGACCGCCAGCACCGCGACGCGATGCCCCTCCGAGGTGAGGTCGGTGCCGAGCTGGTCGATAAATGTCGACTTGCCGACTCCGGGCACGCCGGTGATGCCGACGCGTTTCGCGCCGCCCGCGTGCGGGAGCAGCTCGACGAGCAGCTCCTGCGCCTGCCGCCGGTGGTCCTCGCGCTGCGATTCGACCAGCGTGATGGCCTTGGACAGGGTCCCCCGGTCGCCCGCGAGCACGCCCTTGGCGTATTCGCCGACGTCGATCCGCCGCGGCAAGGTTCAGGACTCCTGCGCGGCCAGCTGCTGGAGCAGGTCGATCGCGGCGTCCGCGAGCACCGTGCCCGGGCCGAAGATCGCCGCCGCTCCCGCTTCGCGCAGCTCGGGGTAGTCCTGCGGCGGGATCACGCCGCCCACCACGACCATGATGTCCTCGCGGCCCAGCTCGGCCAGCTCGTGGCGCAGCGCGGGCACCAGCGAGAGGTGCCCGGCGGCCAGCGACGACACGCCGATCACGTGCACGTCTGCTTCCGAAGCCTGGCGCGCGACCTCGGCGGGAGTGGAGAACAGCGGGCCGACGTCGACGTCGAAGCCGAGGTCGGCGAAACCGGTGGCGATCACCTTCTGGCCGCGGTCGTGGCCGTCCTGGCCCATCTTCGCGACGAGGATGCGCGGTCGGCGGCCTTCCTCTTCAGCGAATTTGTCGACCAGTTCACGGGCCTTCTCGACATTGTCCGACTTCCCCACCTCTTCCCGGTACACGCCGGAGATCGTGCGGATCTGGCCGGAGTGACGGCCCCAGTTCTTCTCCAGGGCGTCGGAGATCTCGCCGACGGTGGCCTTGGCGCGCGCGGCGTTGATGGCCAATTCGAGCAGGTTGCCGTTGTTCTGCGCGCCTTCGGTAAGTCGGCGCAGCGCGTCTTCGGTGGCCTGCGGGTCGCGCTCTTCGCGCAGCCGACGCAGCTTCTCCAGCTGCTGTGCGCGTACGCCCTCGTTGTCGACCTTCAGGACGTCGATCTGCTCGTCGTCGGTGACCTGGTACTTGTTCACGCCGATGACGGGCTGTCGTCCCGAGTCGATGCGCGCCTGCGTACGCGCCGCTGCCTCTTCGATGCGCAGCTTCGGGATTCCTTCGTCGATCGCGCGCGCCATGCCGCCCGCGCCTTCGACTTCGGTGATGTGGCCCCACGCCTTGCGCGCGAGGTCGTAGGTGAGCTTCTCGACGAACGCGCTGCCGCCCCACGGGTCGATGACGCGCGTGGTGCCGGATTCCTGCTGCAGCAACAGCTGTGTGTTGCGCGCGATCCGTGCGGAGAAGTCGGTGGGCAGCGCCAGCGCTTCGTCGAGAGCGTTGGTGTGCAGCGACTGTGTGTGTCCCTGGGTGGCGGCCATCGCCTCGACGCACGTACGCGTGACGTTGTTGAAGACGTCCTGCGCGGTGAGCGACCAGCCTGACGTCTGAGAGTGCGTACGCAGCGACAGCGACTTCTGCGACTTCGGGTCGAACTGCTTAACCAGCTTCGCCCACAGCAAGCGCGCGGCGCGCAGCTTCGCGACCTCCATGAAGAAGTTCATGCCAATGGCCCAGAAGAACGACAGCCGCGGCGCGAACTTGTCGACGTCCAGCCCGGCCTCGACGCCCGCGCGGATGTACTCGACGCCGTCCGCGAGCGTGTACGCCAGCTCCAGGTCGGCGGTCGCTCCGGCCTCCTGCATGTGGTAACCGGAGATGGAGATCGAGTTGTACTTCGGCATGTGACGGGAGGTGTAGCCGAAGATGTCGGAGATGATCCGCATCGAGGGCCGCGGCGGGTAGATGTAGGTGTTGCGGACCATGAACTCCTTGAGGATGTCGTTCTGGATCGTCCCCGCGAGCTGCTCCGGCTTCACCCCCTGTTCCTCGGCCGCGACCACGTACAGCGCGAGCACCGGCAGCACCGCGCCGTTCATCGTCATCGAGACGGACATCTTGTCCAGCGGGATGCCGTCGAACAGCTGGCGCATGTCGTAGATCGAGTCGATCGCCACGCCTGCCATGCCGACGTCGCCGGACACCCGCGGGTGGTCGGAGTCGTAGCCGCGGTGGGTCGCGAGGTCGAACGCGACCGACAGGCCCTTCTGCCCGGCCGCGAGGTTGCGGCGGTAAAAGGCGTTCGACTCCTGCGCGGTGGAGAACCCGGCGTACTGGCGGATCGTCCACGGCTGGTTGACGTACATCGTCGGGTACGGCCCGCGCAGGTAGGGCGCGATGCCGGGGTACGTGCCCAGGAAGTCCACATCGGACAGATCGGCGGCGGTGTAGACCGGCTTCACGCCGATGCCCTCGGGGGTTTCCCAGGCCAGCGCGTCCGGGCCCTTGCCGGTGGCGTCCTGCACGGCCTGTGCCCACGCGGCACGGTCGCCCGGTTCCGGCGTGCCGAGCGGGATGTCGGCGAAATTCGGGATGCTCATGCGGAGACTCCCAGCTGTGCGTGGAGGCTGGTCAGGATTTCGAGCGCGTCGCACCCGGCGTACAGATTGCCGCTGATTCCGTCGTAGGTTCCCTTGCCCGCCAGCAGCACGCTGTCCGCGCCGAGCGACGCCGCGACGGTCGCGGCCTGCTCTTCGTACGCCGCGTCCGTGCCGCACACGCAGGCGACCTTCGCGCCGCTCTCGCGGAACGCGCCGGGCAGGTCGTCGGTCGCGCCGGGGTTCACCGCTTCGATGCCGCCCGCTTGCAGCAGGTTCGTCGCGAAGGACGCGCGCGCGGTGTGCGCGGCGACCGGGCCCAGCGTGGCCAGGAAAACCTTCGGCCGCTCACCATGCTTGGCGAGGTAGGCGTCAGACAAGTCGCGCAGCTTCTCGTACTCCTCGGCGTACCGGTGTCGCGGCAGCCCGCCGTCCACAGTGGATCGAACCGGGTCGCGGGTGACCGGCTTTTCCTCCAAATTCGGGAACTCGCTGACACCGGTGAGCGGGTCGCGCCGGGTGGCGAGGCGGCTCGCGCGCTTCTCCCAGGTCCCGGCAAGCCGTCCGGCCAACGCTCCGGAGGCCAGTTCGGCCTCGATGCCGCCCGCCGCTTCGATCGCGGTGAACTCGCGCCACGCGGTTTCGGCGAGTTCGCCGGTGAGCTTCTCGACATACCAGGAGCCGCCCGCCGGGTCGATCACGCTGCCCAGCTTCGATTCTTCGATGAGGATCGCGTTGGTGTTGCGGGCGATCCGCGAGGAAAACGCATCCGGCAGGCCGATCGCCGCGTCAAAGGGCAGCACGGTGACCGCGTCCGCGCCGCCGACCCCGGCCGCGAAACAAGCGACGGTGGTACGCAGCATGTTCACCCACGGGTCGCGCTGGGTGAACATCGACGGCGACGTGACCGCGTGCTGATGCATCCCGCGTGCTTCCGCAGCCGCACCGGAGACTTCGAGAACCCGGTCCCACAGCCGGCGCGCGGCACGGAACTTGGCGATGGTGAGGAACTGGTCCGCAGTCGCGGCGAGCCGGAACTCGATCTGCGCGGCCGCCGCCGCGACGTCCAGGCCCGCCTCGGTGAGCGCACGCAGATAAGCGACGCCAGCCGCGATGGTCGCGCCGAGTTCCTGCGCGTCGGAGCCGCCTGCCTCGTGAAACGGCAGTCCGTCGGCGACGATCGTGCGGACCTTGGGGTACTTAGGGGCAACCTTCGCGGCCAATTCGGCGGCCGGGCCGAGCGGCAGCGCCTGCCCGGTTCGCGCCGAGGTGCCGAGCGGGTCCGCGCCCAGCGTGCCAACGGCTTCGCTGGCCGGGACCTCGCGCTCAGCGAAGAGGTCGAGAAGCGCCTGAGCAGCGGTTTCGTACTCCGCACCGGCGTCGAGGACGACCGGCGCGAGTCCGACGTACACCTCGTTCAGCGCGTCCGCGAGCGCGGAAATCGGGAGCGAACCCTCGCCGAGCCGCAGCCACACCGAGGACGCGCCGCCTTCGAGATCAGCGAGGATCGCCGCGTTCGCCGCGCGGACGTCTTCGCGCTGGTGACGGACCCGGATGTCCCACCCGGTGTCGACGACGCCCTGCGGCCGGGCCCCGCGCACGAACGGCGGCAGCCCCGGAAAGCCGAGGTCGCCGCCCGCGTCGTCGGCGGTGTACAGCGGCTGGATCTCGATGCCGTCGTAGGTGCGCGAGACGAGCTTGCTCTCCGGCGCACCCGCGAAATCCTCCGGGAGCCTGCCGCTCTTGCGCAGCACTCCCGCCACCAGCTCCTGCCACTGGGCGCGGTCCGCGGTCGGGAACTCCGCCGCGAGCGCGAGCCCGGGCTCGGAAGTCGGCGCCGGCTCCGGACCAGCCACGTTCGTCATACCCAGTGATGGTAGAGCCACGCCACCACCCGCACCTGTGACTCTGCTCGCCCCCCGTACGGGTGAACTCAGGGGTAGCGGTGCTGAGTCGAACAGTGTCGGCGGGGTGGGCCACAATCATGGGGTGCCCTCGGAGAACAGCGAGAAGGACCAGCCCGGCAGCACCGACAGCACCGGCTCGGCGAACGCCGAGCCGTCGACCGGCGGCGACCAGCCGCGGGTAGTCGCCGGGCGCTACCGGCTGCGGTCGGTTCTGGGGTCGGGATCGATGGGCACGGTCTGGTCGGCTTACGACGAGTTCCTGCACCGCCCGGTCGCGGTCAAGGAGATGAAGGTGCCACCGGGCATCCCGGCCGAACAGGCGGATGAACTGCGCGAACGCACGCTCCGCGAGGCCCGGGCGATCGCCGTGCTGTCGCATCCGAACGTCATCACGCTGCACGATGTGGCGCGCGAGAACGACGCTCCGTTCGTCGTGATGGAGCTGCTGCCCTCACGCAGCCTCGCGCACCTGTTGCGCGACCACGGTCCCCTGACGGTCGAACAGGCCGCAGCAGTCGGCATCGCGGTGGCGGCGGCCCTCGAAGCGGCCCACGACGCAGGCATCACGCACCGCGACGTGAAGCCGGGCAACGTGCTGGTGGCCAGCGACGGCCGGATCAAACTCACCGACTTCGGCATCGCCCGCAACGTCTCCGAAGCCACCATGACCAGGACCGGCATCATGCTCGGTTCGCCCGCCTACATCTCGCCGGAGGTCGCGTCCGGCGGCGCGGTCACCCCGAACGCCGATCTGTGGGGCCTCGGCGCGACGCTGTTCGCCGCCGTCGAAGGCGCTCCCCCGTACGACGCGGACGGCGACCCGCTGGAAACCGTAGGCAAGGTCGTGAACGGCAAGGTCCCGCGCCCGAAGCCGGGCCCGCTGGCCGACGTCATCGCCGCGTTGATGAAGAAGGAGCCGGAGAAGCGGATCTCCCTGCGCGAGGTGCGCCACCGGCTGTACCCGAAGCAAACCAAGGCCACCGTGGACCTGTTCGGCCCCGAGCTGTTCCACACGCCAGACGGCAAGAAAACCGCCGCCCACCTGGACGCCACCGACACCCAGGTCATCAAGACGGTCGCCCCGAAGCCGGACTCGCCCGAGCAGCCCGCCGCACTCGCCGCGGACCCGGGCCCGCTGCCGTTCATGCGCTCGGGAAACACCGGATCCGCGCCCGCCTTCACCCCCGCTCCCCCGCTGCCCACTCCCCCGCCGCTGCCCGCCCCGCTGCCGCCGCCACCCCCGCGCCGCGGCGGCAGGGCAACGGCGATGCTGACGGTCGCCTCACTAGTCCTGTTCGCCCTGGCCTGCGGCGGCGGTTTCGCGCTGGCCCGCGTGGTGAGCGGACAGAACCTGCTGCCGCCGCAAGGCCCGGCGGTGGGCGGGCTGGCCGCTCCGGGCACCGTCGCGGAATCCTCGCAGCCGCTGAACCTGATCCCCCAGCAGGCCAACGCGAGCTCAACAGCGAACGTAACGCGCGACAGCGAATACACCCTCTCCGTGCCCGAGGGATGGAAACGCTTCATCGCGTCCCGGAAATCAGTCTTCGGCACCTCGACGGTAGTCCAGTACATTTCCCCGGACGGCCGCCAATCCCTGCGCCTGGAACGAATCCCGAACTTCTACGAAAAGTATTCCCTCGGCGACGCGATGGCAGCACTGCGCTCCTCGGGTTCGCAGGATTCCTTCAACTTCACCCGCGACCCAGCGCAAACGGCCAACGGCACCGAGGTCATGTTCCGCGCAGTAGAACGAGCACAAAGCAACGCCACCGCGATCACCCGGGCCACCTTCGCGCTCGTCAAGCAATCCGACAACACCCTGTGGCTTCTGTCGCTGACCGTCCCGGCAGAACAAGAAGACACCGCCGCCAACACCTTCAGCCAAATAGCGCCGACCCTGTCTTTCCCGGCAACCTCCTAAAACCGCGGCAGCGCGCCAAAGCCGCGCAATATCGCCGCCCGGCGACGAGCCGGATTCACCACTCCGAATACCTCCGCGCAGTCTCCGCAGCCTGTGCCAACCTCCGCAACCCCGCAAACAACCGATCCCCCAAAACAGTCCCCACCACCGCCGCCTCGACAATCCGGTCCATCGACCCAACGGCGTCAATAGTGTCCAGATCAGCCAACGCGATCCGATCGGCGACATCCGCATACCGGCCGAGTTGATCCAGCAACGCCTGATGCCCCAGCGCCCGGATAGCGCACACCGTCCCCACCAACATCCCGGCCACCGGATTGTCGTCCTCGAACTTCCACCCATGCTCGCGAGCGAGCGCCCCCAGCAACCCCGTCGCCCACTCGCGATCCTCGTCCGAAACATCGACCGCGGAACCGGTCAACGCCCCCTGCATCACCCCGAGCACCTTGTACGCGGCCTGATCTGACTCAACCGCCGCCACGACCTCCCGCACGGTCGCCACCGACAACCCGCCGACCTCGACCAGCGCGCGGATCAGCTTCAGCCGCCGTACGTGCTCCTCGCCGTAGCGAGCCTGGTTGGGACTGGTCCGCTCCCCGGCCGGAAGCAGCCCCTCCCGCAGGTAGTACTTGATCGTCGCCACCGGAATCCCGGACTCGGCGCTCAGCTCTGCCATCCGCACCCGCTCGACCCTACTTCCGGGAAAAACCCTGAGGACCTCTCAGGATGGATAGTTTAACTTCCTATAACGGAGAGTGTTACTATCCATTCTGGGAGGACCTCATGACCACCACCGTCGACCCGCCCACGACGACGTTGCCCACCGCCCGGATGCGCACCTGGCACCGCCCGTCGCTGTGGTTCGCCGCGGCGATGGGCGTCGCGACCGTGCTGACCGTCGCGGCGATGCTGATCGACCACCGGACCCTGCTCGGCTCGCCGGTGTGGGCGAAGCTGTTCAAGTTCGCCGTGTCCGCCGGGCTCTACTACTTCACCTGGAGCTGGCTCGTCTCGCTGCTGAACGGGCGGTTGCGCAAGATCGCGAGCGTCGCCACGACCGTCTCCGTCGTGCTGTTCGCCGGCGAGTACGTGGCGATGGCCTTTCAAGCGGCCCGCGCCCGGCCGAGCCATTTCGCGAACACCTCACCCTTCGACGCCACGCTCTTCCGGATCATGGGCATGATGGTGGCGGGGCTCTGGCTCGCCACACTCGTCGGCACCGTGCTGCTCATGTTCACCCAGATCGAAGACCGCGCCGTGTACTGGGCGGTGCGCACCGGTGCGGTCGTCGCGCTGATCGGAGCCGGGCTGGGCGTGCTGATGACCGGCGCCACACCGGAGCAGGTGGCCACGATCAAAGCCACCGGCCGTTCCGACCTCATCGGCGCGCACAGCGTCGGCGTCGCGGACGGCGGCCCCGGACTTCCGCTGCTGGGCTGGAGCACCACTGGCGGCGACCTGCGCATCGCGCACTTCGTCGGCCTGCACGCGCTGCAAGCGTTGCCGCTCTTGGCCTTCGGGCTCGCGGTGCTCGCGACGCGGCTGCCCCGGCTGCGCGAGAGCGCGGTGCGCGTGCGGCTGGTGTGGACGGGTTCGGCCGGCTACGCGGGGCTCGTCGGCCTGATCCTGTGGCAGGCCGAACGCGGCGAGCCGCTCATCCACCCGAGCAGTACGACGCTGGCCGCCGCCGGGTTGCTCGTCGGCGTCATCGCGGTGGCTACCGCGGCGTCGGTGCTGGCACCGGCCAGGAAGGTGCTCCGGTGAGCGACCTGACCGTCTTCGCCTGGACGTTCCCGGTCGCGGTTCCGTTCTGGGCACTGATGATCTTCCTGCCCGGCTGGCGCGGCACTCGCCGGATCCTGACCTCGCCGTGGGTGCCGCTGCTGCCGCTGGTCTGGTACTTCGTGCTCGCGATCCCGCACTTCGGCGAACTGTGGCACGCGATGCAACGGCCGGATCTCGGCGTCCTGCAAGGGTTCCTGAGCACGCCGTACGGTGCCGCGCTGGTCTGGGCGCACCTCGTCGCGTTCGACCTGTTCATCGCCCGCTGGATGTTCTTCGAGGCACGCACGCAGCGGATCCCGTGGTGGATCGTCAGCCCGCTGCTCCTGCTGACGATCTTCCTGTCGCCGTTCGGCCTGGTCGCGTTCCTCGCCGTGCGCAGCGCCCGGATACGCTCGGCGGCATGAGCAACCTGGAGGAGGCGGCCGCGGCCGTCATCGCCGAGCGCACCGGCGTCGAGAAGCACGACATCGCCGTGGTGCTGGGTTCGGGCTGGCGTCCGGCCGCGGACGTGATCGGAACCGCCGACGCGGAGATCCCGTTCGGCGAGCTGCCGGGCTTCACCCCGCCCGGAGCCGTCGGCCACGGCGGCACGGTGCGGTCACTGCGGGTCGGCGACAAGCGCGCGCTGGTCCTGCTCGGCCGTACGCATTTCTATGAAGGCAAGGGCATCGACCCGGTCGTGCAGAACGTGCGCACGGCCGCGGCGGCGGGCGCACGGACGGTGCTGCTCACCAACGCGGCGGGCGGGCTGCGGGAGGGCATGAGCGTCGGGCAGCCAGTGCTGATCTCCGACCACCTCAACCTGACCGCGCGCTCCCCGATCGTCGGCGCGAACTTCGTCGACCTGACCGATCTCTACGCCAAGCGGCTGCGCGAGCTGGCGCGGGAGATCGACGGTTCGCTGGAGGAGGGCGTGTACGCGGGCCTGCCCGGGCCGCATTTCGAGACGCCCGCCGAGATCCGGATGCTGCGCACCATGGGCGCGGACCTGGTCGGCATGTCGACCGTGCTGGAGGCGATCGCCGCCCGCGCGGCCGGGCTTGAGGTGTTCGGGCTGTCGCTGGTCACGAACCTGGCCGCGGGCATGACCGGCGAACCGCTCAACCACGAAGAAGTCCTCGAAGCCGGACGGCAGTCGGCGACGCGGATGGGTTCGCTGCTGAAGGAACTCGTCGCGCGCGCGTGATGCTCGTGAGTGTTGATCCCGATTCTATAATAACCGGGATCAACACTCACGGCTCACCCGTACTGCGGCAGCTGCGCCGCCACCTCCTCCGGCGAAGGCATCCCCGCGACCTCCTCCGCCAGCCCGCGCACGACGTCCGCCACCGCTCTGTCGGCGAGCAACCGGCCAGCCGTCTCGCGAACTGCTTCCGTCGTCAGTTCGTCGCCGACCAGCTTCGCGCCCGCACCCGCACCGACCACGGCGTCCGCGTTGGTGAACTGGTCCGCGCCCTGGGGCATCAGCAGCTGCGGCGCCCCCGCGGCGAACGCGCCCAGCGTGGTCCCGCTGCCGCCGTGATGCACCACCAGATCGACGTGCGGCAGCAGTTCCGACTGCGGCACCCACGCCTCCAGCCGCACGTTCGACGGCACCTCGCCGAGCGCCGCGACGTCGACGGCCGGGCCGGTGGCCACCAGCACTTCCGCGTCGAGCGAGGCCAGTCCCCGCAACGCCGAGGTCAGCAGGTGCGCCTGGCTGGCTCCGGTGGTGCCGAGCGTCAGGTACACGAGCGGGCGGCCGCGGTCACGGCTTTCGACGCCGGGCGGCAGATCGCCCGGTTCGCTCCAGCCGACCGGGCGCAGCGGCACCCGCCGGGCCCCGGCGGCGAACTCCGGCGCCTGCACCGACGGAGGGCAGATGTCCACGAACGGCTGGCCCCAGAAAAACCTGGTGTCGCCGTCGAGGCCGAGTTCGGCGGCGAACACGCCGAGCTGTTCGCTGATGTGGTCCATCGGGCCGCCGGAGGACACCCGGCCGAAGCCGTGCGCGATCGCGGGGATCCCCGCCTGGTGTGCGGCGAACGCGCCGCCCGGATTGCCCATTTCGTACACGACCAGGTCCGGTTCCCGCTCGGCGAGCAGCGGGGCGAGATCGGTCATGAACCGGGTGGGCAGCAGCCGGCCGAACGCCTTGCCGATCGCCTCGTTCAGCTCGGCTTCCGGGACCTCGTAGCGGCTGCGGGTGTCTCCGGCGAAGAGGAGACCGAACGCCTCGTGCAGCGTCAACCCGGCGGTGACGGGTTCAAGCCCTGCCTTCTCCAAAGTCGGGTGAAAGCCGGGTCCGGTCGCATAAACCACGTCGTGGCCCGCGTCGCGCGCGGCGGAGGCGAGCGGCAGCAACGGGTAAAGGTGTCCGTAGGACGCGAGGGAAGTGAAGAGAATGCGCACCAGGCGAGCGTATCGTCAGTCACCACCCAGTTTCTGGATCCGCGTAAGCTGGCCCGGGTGTCCGACAGCCTCGATTCCCGCCTCCGCGATTCCGTCTACCGCTGGATCACCGACGACCCGGACCCGGCCTCGCGCGAGGAACTGACCGCCGCCCTCGCCCGCGCGATGGGCAAGGAGCCCGGCGCGATCGAGGAGATCGCCGACCGGATGGCCGGGCCGCTGGAGTTCGGGACCGCGGGTCTGCGCGGGCCGGTGCGCGCGGGTCCGAACGGGATGAACGTCGCGGTCGTCACGCGGACCACCGCGGGTGTCGCGGCCTGGCTCGCCGCGCAGGGGCACGCGGGCGGCGTGGTCGTGGTCGGCCGCGACGCACGGCACGGTTCGGAAGCGTTCGCCACCGCCGCCGCCGAAGTGCTGACCGCCGCCGGGTTCGTGGCGAAGGTGCTGCCGCAGCCGTTGCCGACGCCGTTGCTGGCGTTCTCGGTGCCGCACTACGGCGCGGTCGCCGGAATCCAGATCACCGCGTCGCACAACCCGCCCGCGGACAACGGCTACAAGCTGTACGACGCCACCGGCGGACAGATCGTGCCGCCGTCCGACGGCGAAATTGAGCGCGCGATCCAGACCGCCCCAGCTACCCGGAGCATTCCGCGCACGCCCGGCGCCGAGGTCGTCGACCCGCGCGAGGCGTACCTTTCCGCGGTCGGCGCGCTGCCGCGGGGCACGACACGCGAGCTGCGGATCGCCGCGACGGCGCTGCACGGGGTCGGCGCGGAGACTCTCCAAGCCGCACTGTCCCGGGCCGGATTCACTGACGTGCACCTGGTTTCCGAACAGTCCGCACCGGACGCGGACTTCCCCACCGTCTCGTTCCCGAACCCCGAGGAACCCGGCGCGACCGACCTCCTGCTGACTCTGGCGTCCGAAGTGGACGCTGATCTGGCAGTGGCGCTCGACCCGGACGCCGACCGGTGCGCGCTCGGCGTCCGCGGCCCCGACGGCTGGCGGATGCTGCGCGGCGACGAGACCGGCGTTCTGCTCGGGTCGCATATTCTGTCCACAACGGACAACCCGGATCCGTTGGTGGCCACCACGATCGTGTCCTCATCGCTGCTCGGCGAAGTCGCGAAGGAAACGGGCGCGCGCTACGCGGAAACGCTCACCGGGTTCAAGTGGCTGGTCCGCGCGGGCGAGGGCTTGGTGTTCGCGTACGAGGAAGCGCTCGGCCTGTGCGTGAACCCGAGCTTCGTTCGCGACAAGGACGGCATCGCCGCCGCGGTCGCGGGCGCGGACCTGGCCGCGACGCTCAAGGCCGAGGGCCGGACGCTGCTGGAGGTCCTCGACGACATCGCGACCCGGCACGGCGTGCACCTGACTGACCAGGTGTCGTTGCGGGTCACCGATCTTTCCGTGCGCGGACGCCTCATGGCCGCGTTGCGCTCGAACCCGCCCGCCGCGCTCGGCGGGGTGCCGGTGACGCTCGAAGACCTCCTGCCGGACGCCGACGTGCTCCGGCTGAGCGGCGACGGCGTGCGGGTCGTAGTGCGGCCCTCCGGCACGGAACCGAAACTGAAGGCGTACCTGCAAGTGGTGGCTCCGGTGACCGGCGAGCTCGCCGACGCGCGGCGCAGCGCGACGGAAGTGCTCGACTCGGTCCGGGAGGAGATCACCGCGCTGCTGCGCTGACGGGAGAACCATGCCAACGTTGCTGATCGTGCACCACACGCCGTCGCCGTCGATGCAGGCGATGTTCGAAGCCGCGCTCGCCGGTGCGAAGCATCCGGACATCGAGGGCGTCGACGTCGTCCGCCGTCCCGCGCTCGGCGCGACCGTGGCCGATGTGCTCGCCGCCGACGGCTACCTCCTCGGCACGCCGGCGAATCTCGGCAGCATGAGCGGCGCGTTGAAGCATTTCTTCGACACCGTGTACTACCCGTGCCTGGACGCGACGAGGGGCCGTCCGTTCGGGGCGTACGTGCACGGCAACAACGACACGTCCGGGACCGTGCGGCAACTCGACGCGATCACGACCGGGCTCGGCTGGACCCGGGTGGCCGAGCCCGTGCTCGTGACGGGCGAACCGGGCAAAGCCGCGCTGGACGCGGTGACCGAACTCGGCGGAACCCTTGCCGCGACGCTCATGTGAGCAGTCTTGCTGTCCGGAACAGGGCCACCAGCCTTCCAGGGAAAAGTAAAGAGGCCTGTCACCGGAAGCCCTGGGGGTCGACCTCCGGCAACAGGCCAGGTCAAGGGTTCGCAACGAAGGCGATCAACCTCGACTACGCAAGGGTACTACAAAGAACCGATCATGACGACCCTGCACTGGCAACCAAGCGTGCTCGATTCAACTCCGAGGGCGCCGACCAGGCCCGCGAAGCCCGGGAAACATGGATCCGGCACGCTCCGTGTCCCAGTCAGCGGACCACCGGCACCCCGACCGGCCCAACGGACCGTCCATTGTGGATAGCCGGAGCCGGCGGCTGATTCACCGGCAGCCGACTGCGGTGAGTGACGAAAACGCACCGAATCCGCCACTCGGCGGATAAGAAAGGCGGGCGCCAGTCCGGAGACCGCCGCCCGCCTCGAGAAAATCAGGCCGGCGAGACCATCGCCCGCACCGCGGCCGGGACATCGGCCACCGCGACCTGCTGCTGCTCGCGCGTGGCCAGGCTCCGGACCGTCACCCGGCCTGCCGCCCAGTCCTCCTCGCCCACGATGACGACCGCGACCGCGCCCGCCTTGTCCGCACGGGTGAGCTCCTTGCCCAGTTTGCGCAGTTCCAGCGGGGTCGACGTGCGCAGGCCCGCCTTGCGCAGCACCGTCGCGACGTCGCGAGCCGGGTCCGCCAGATCCTCGGTGACCGGGATGACCGCGACGTCGACCTCGCTGCGCGGCTGCGGCGCAAGGCCGTGCGTGTCGAGGAAGTCCATCAACGTCACGTCGCCCATGCCGAACCCGATGCCGGAGATCTGCTCCTTGGTGAACATCGAGGCGAGGTTGCTGTACCGGCCGCCGCCGAACAGCGCCCGGCGGTTCTGCGGCGAGGTGTCGAAGACCTCGAACACCGTCGAGGTGTAGTACGCCAGCCCACGCACGATCAGCGGCTCGTACCGGACCAGGCTCGCCGCGCTGCTGGAGAGCACCTTGACCAGGTTCGACCCGGCCTTGACCTCCGCGGGCAGCTCGTCGAGCAGCGCCGGGCCCGCGCTGAGGGTCTCGGCGAGCTTCTCGTACTGCTTGTCCGACAGCCCGATCTCGGCGGCGCTCGCCGCGTGCTCCTCGGCCGAGGTCTTCTCCCACCGGTCGACGAGCGCGAACACCTGCGCCAAGTGATCCGGCGAGATCCCGACGACGTCGGTCAGCGCCGACGAAAGCAGGTTCCGGTCGTTGACCCGCACCGCGAACATGTCCGGCGTCGCGCCGAGGCCGCCCATCAGGTCGTGGATCAGCTCGAACATCTCGATCTCGCAGTTCGCGCTTTCCGAACCGAAGATGTCGGCGTTGATCTGCCAGTGCTCGCGCACGCGGCCGCGCTGCGGGCGTTCGTAGCGGTGGCAGTTCGGGTGGCTGTACCAGCGCACCGGGAACGACAGCGATTTCGCGTGGCCGGCGATCATCCGGGCCACCGACGGCGTCATCTCCGGGCGCAGCGCGAGCCGTTCGCCGCCGCGCGTGGTGAGCGTGTACAGCTGCTGGTCGGCGATCTCCTGGCCGGACTTCCGCTCGTAGACCTCCGCCTGCTCCAGGATCGGGCCGTCGTAGCGGAGGTAGCCGTAGCGCTCCAGCACGTCGTAGAGATGGCCGAACACCTGCGTGCGGACGGACATTTCGGCGGGGAGGAAGTCTCGGGTCCCCTTGACAGGCGCAGTTGACAGGTATTCAGGCACGTCATCCAGCTTAACGACCCGGCGCCAGCGATTTCGTCAGGGGAACGCGATGCCGTAGGCGGTGAGCAGCATGGCCGCGCCGAGCAGCACCGCGCCGCCGGTCGTGACGCTCATGCCGACGCGGGTGCGCAGCATCGCGAGGAAGAACCCGCCGGACTGCGCGAGCACGCCGAACAGCAGCAGGAAGCAGACGATCCAGCGCGCGGTGTCGGTGAGCCCGCCGTGCTCGACCAGCTGCAACGCGGCGAGCGTGAGGACGAGCAGCACACCGGCGTGTGCGTGGCCAGCGCGGAAGAACCCGCGCTGCTTCTCGGTGAGGTCACCGCGGCGCAGCACGCCACTCAGCGCGTAGCCGCCGTACATGACGGTGGGCAGCGATACGAGCGCGATGACGGTGAACAACTGGACTGGGCCGTGCATGGACGCCTCCTTGAGTGCGACCATGACCATAACACCGTTTTAAAACACTGTCACGAAACTTCGGAGACGGTGCCGCTGTCCCCGCCTGCAGGCGGTGCGGCACGGCGCACGGCACAGAAGTCCATGGGCTAGGACCTCCGACGCCGCGCCAGCGGGCCGGTCTCGCCTTGTCCGTCGCCTTCGGTGTCTCGCCCTGCTCACTCAGGCCGCGCACCAGACGGCGAAGAAGAAACCGGTCCATCTCAAGGCCGGATCTGGGCGAACCTCGCCTCCGTCTCGTCCGCGCCACCCTGCTCTGAATGCGTCCGGGACCGTGCCCCTGCGGGTCTTCCGCACCGAATCCACCCTGTTCACCGTCGCTGTCTCCGCTGTTTTCACGGGCATCGCGTTCCAGGAAACCGATCCAGTAGGTGTCCGCGGCGGAGAACGGGCATCATGTCGGGCGTGAGCCAGCCAGGGGATGCCGCTTCGCCGCAGGACGTCGCGTTGGCTTATGCCGACCAGCTTCGCCAGCAATCGGCGACCTGCCGGTTGCTGGCGGAAAAGCAGCGCGAGAACACCGCCGCGTTCGAGGGGTTCGCCGAACGCGGCCTCCCCGGTTCCGCCGAGATGGCGGTCCGTTCCGAACGTTCGGCCCGGTTTCTGGTGCTGCTCGCTTCGGTGATCGCGGAGCAGGCGATCGCGCACGACGAGCTGATGGCCGCTGGCGGGCCGGAGAATTCGCGCGCGTATGTCGAGTACGAGGCGACGACCCGGCGGTTGCGGGCGTTGTTGCCGACAGACACCCTCACCGACTGAGCCGGCTGGCGCTGCCCCAGTGGGTTTCTCGGTAGCGCGCTGCCCGGCGTGGGCGTGCGTGAGAGGAGAGCGCCGCAGCGAGGCCGCACACCACAGCTACCGAGAAAGCCCAACGTGGCATTGGGCGCTTCGGCGAGACACTGGACCCGCGCCGGAACCAGGGCAGGCTCAACGTTACGGCCGCGGTGTCTGTGCGTGGGTCAGCGCGCCCACGATGTCCTCGGCCAGCAAAAGACTCGCCAAGCCGTGGCCGTGCTTTTCCCGGCGTACCAACGAAACCACATTGTTGCTGAACGCGTCGCGCACCGGCCGGAAGACGAGCCGTCCGTCCCGGATTTCTTCGGCGATGTCGAATTCGCTGAGGAACGCGATCGCGTCACCGGAGGCAGCGAGCCGTTTCATGGTCTCGATCGAGTTCGTGTGGAAAGCCGGTTCGATGTCGAGACCGGCTTTGGCGAAGGCCTCCGCGACGATGCCGTGGATAACCATCGATCGGTCGGCGAAGATCAGCGGATAGGGCGGGCACTGCGCGAGCGGGATCGGGTCCGCGCCGGCGAGCGGATGGTGCGGGGCCACGACAACGCCGAGCCGGGTGTTCATCTGCCAGCAGACCTCGAGGTGCGCGGACGGCGGGACGTTGAAGCCGAGACCGAGGTCGGCCTCGCTGGCCTCGACGGCGCGCAGGATGTCCTGCGTTGTCATCGTCCGGATCGAGATCCGGACTCGCGGGTGCCGAGCCCGGAACGCCGCTGCGGCGGTGGCGACGACGCTGCTGGCCAGGCCGGTCATCGTGGCGATCACGACCTCGCCGCTGCCGAGCGCGTGCAGGTCGCGGATGTCCGCGACGGTTTCGCGGTACTGCTGCAGGGTGCGCCGGACGTGCGCGAGAAGCGCCTCCCCGGCCGGCGTCGGACGCATGCCGCGCGGCAGGCGGTCGAACAGCGGCTGGCCGAGTTCCGCTTCCAGCAGCAGGATCTGCCGGTTGATCGCCGACGGCGCGACATGCAGCCGGGCGCCGGCCGCGCGGATGGACCCGAGGCGCGCCACTTCGTCGATGTACTGCAGCAACCGGGAGTGGAGCACGGGCGGACCTCCTAAGCGTACGAAAAAAGAGTACACGTCGTACGAAAATGAATGCTTGTCAGCAACGGTGTCCGCCGGGTTCTATCAGTGCACCAACGACATCGAAGTGAGGACACCGTGCCGGAATCGCCGACCTATCCCCCGCTCGCGACGGAAGACGTTGCCGCGCAAGAAGATCACCTGCGGACGATCTTCGACATTCTCGCCGGCGAGCAGGAAGCGGACCTGCTGCTGCGCAATCTTCACATCGTCGACGTGCACACGGAAAGTGTCTATCCCGGCACGCTTCTCGTTTACCGGCAGCGGATCATCGCGCTGAACCCCGACGAGTCGATCGTGCGGGTGCGTGAGGTTTTCGACGGCGAGGGGCTTTACGCGATTCCCGGGTTGATCGACGCGCATCTGCATTTCGAGTCTCAGCTCGCGCATCCGGCGGCGTTCGGGGAGGCGATCGTCCCGAGCGGAACGACCACGGTCTTCGGGGAAACCCTGGATTTCGCCAGCGCGGCCGGGGACGAGGCGGTGGAAGCGGTCCAGACGCTGTTCGCTGACCACGAAAAGCTGCCGTATCGGCTTTACGCGTTCGCGCCGGGGAAGAAGACCTCGACGGACGTCACCGAGGCCATGTTGAAGATGGATCCGGTGATCGGGCTGGGCGAACTGGCTCACCTGTCCTACATGACCGGGGACGCCGACGACTTCCGCAAATCCGCGCTGGGCCGGGCCAATTCCGGGTTCGTGAACTGCCATTGGGGCGTCACGGCGCTGTCGGACATGCTGCTGAACTACATGCCCGCGATCGGCGTCGACAACAACCACGACGTCTGGAACGAGGACGACATCGAAAAGAGCGTCCGCTACGGCCTGAACACGCAGATCAAGTTCGGCGTCGGAAGTCCCGAGGTCATCCGGACCATGTTGCGTGCCATCGTGAAACGGCGCTGGCCCGCGGAGAACTTCCAGCTCTGCGCCGACAATATCTCGGTGGACCGCGTCCTGCGGCAGGGCCATATCGACTGGGTGATCTCGCTGGCGATCGAAATGGGCATGCCGCCGATCAAGGCGATCAAAATGGGCACCCTTTACGCCGCCCGCTCGTTCCGCAAGGACCGGGACCTCGGTTCGCTCAGCCCGGGCCGCTTCGCGGACATCGTCCTCACCGACAGTCTCGCGAAGATCAACCCGCGGTATGTGTTCAAGGGCGGCGAGCTGGTGGCCCGCGACCGCGAGCTGCTCAACCGCGTCGGCATCGATTACTCCAGTCTGGCCAAGGAACCGAAACCGGGGCTCACCGATCTTACGCCCGAACAGCTCGATCTGAAGCCGATCGAAATCTCGGCAGCGGGCGATCAGGCGAAGGTGCTGCTTTTCGACGTTTACGGACGCGGTCACCGCAAGTTCGCCCAAGAGATCTGGGTACCGTTCCGCGACGGCGCGGTCGTGCCCGAGCACGAAGGCGAGCGGCTCAACCGGATCTCGGTCGTGCAGCGCTATGCCGATGGGAAACGGCACATCGTCACCGGGTTGTTCAAGGGCGTGAAGATCGACCGCGGTGCGGTGTCGACGTTCTGGCCCGCACCGTCGGCGTACTTCGTGAGCGTCGGCAGCGAGAGCGCGGAGATGTGCGCCAACCTCAAGCAGTTGGACACGCTGGTCGGCGGCTGCCTCGTGACCGAGGACGGCGAGACGAAAGCGTGTCTGCCGCTGGAGTTCTACGGCGTGATGGCCGACATGAACCTCGCCGAACTCATCGACGCGACCCACACGGTCGACACCGCGCTCGAAAAACTGGGCAACCGCAACGAAGGCGAGCCCGTTGTCAACAAGCTCCTGACCCTGTTCATCTCGCTCGACCGTTTCGGATTCATGAAGTAACCCTCAACGAGGAGGTCGCGGTCGTGCCTTACGACAAAGACGCGGGCGTAGTCGACAACGGAAACGCAGTACGGCGCTGGATCACTTACATCGTCGGCATCTATCTGCTGACACTCGGTCTCGGCCTGGCCATCCGGGCCGGGATCGGCATCTCCCCGCAAAGCAGCCTGACCCGCACGATGACGCTCGTGCTCCCGCCGCTCAGCCAGGGCACGTTCAATCTCATGCTCGAAGTGCTCATGCTCATCCTGACTTTCCTGGTGCTGCCAAGGGCATTCACGCTCCAAAATCTGTTCTCGCTGGTACCGGCACTGATCCTGGCCGCGTTGCTCGACTTCAACCTGATGGCGACGAAGTGGATCTCCCTGGCGCCGTACGCGGCTAATCTCGCGTTGCTGTTCCTCGCCGACGCGATGCTGGCGTTCGGGCTTTTCCTGATGATCCGCGCCAATCTGGTGCTGATGCCGATCGACCTGTTCGTCAACACCCTGCAGAAGAAGACCGGCCGCAAATGGGGAAACATCAAGACCGGCTTCGACTGCACGCTGCTGGCCATCTCGGCGGGCATCGGATTGATCTTCCTCGGCGGACCGCATTTCATCCGCGAGGGCACGATCATCAACGCCGTACTGGTCGGTCAGTACATCAAGCTCTACTTCTTCCTGTACCGGAAGTTCCAAGCCCGCAAGCTCAAGCCCGTTGAAAGCGCAACGTGAACGTCGCGCCGGCCCCGGGCTTTCCGAACGCGGCGATCGTCCCGCCGTGTCCCGCGACCACTTCCTGCACCAGCGCCAGCCCCAGTCCGAACCGCCGCCCCTCGCCGTGCGCCCCGTGGGCGAACCGCTCGAAAAGCCGTTCCGCTTCGTGCTGCGGGAAGCCCGTCCCGGTGTCGCACACGCGCAGTTCCACGTGCCGGGCGTCCGGGTTGGCGAGAATCACCTCGATCGACCCGCCCGGCGGCGTGTGCCCGATCGCGTTGTCCAGCAAGGCGGACAGCACTCGCCGCAACGCGGTCGGCACACCCGGCACCACGTCCTCCAGCCCCGGCGAACGGCTCAGCCGGAGGTCCACCTGCCGGTCGCTCGCGCGGACCGATTCCGCCGCCACGGCCTGTTCCGCCAGCACCGCAAGCTGTACCGGTTCCAGGTGCGGCCGCTCGGAACAGGCCTGCGCGGACAACAGCAGATCGTCGACCACCGCGCCCAGTTCCCGGGTGCCGGAGACCAGGGTTTCCAGCTCGGCCGGTCCCGCGCCGCCGCGCCGGGCCAGCAGCTGCGTGCGGGTGTGCAACCGGGTCAGCGGCGCCCGCAGCTCGTGGGACGCGTCGGCGACGAACGTCCGTTGCCTGCGCAACGCCTCGCCCAACGGCCGGATCGCCCGCCCGGCCAGCAGATACCCGCTGATCACCGAGACGATCAGCACCACCAGCTCGGCCACCCCGAGCCCTAGCAGCAGCTGTTCCCGGTCCGAGATCAGGTAATGCTCGTTGAAGAACGCCTGCCAGACTTCGCCGCCGCGGTTGACCGTGCGGATGGTGTACGTGGCACCGTCCAGCACGCGTTCTTCGGTCACCACATCGCCGTCATTCGGTACTCGCGGCGCCGGCGGGAGCGGGAACGGCAGCCGCCCGGCAGGCGCGTGCCCCTGCGGCGTCACCAGGTAGGTGCATCCGGGCGGGGTCGCGGAAAGCCCGTGGCCCAGCGCGAATTCCAGCTGCCGTTCGGTCTCCGCGGCCTGCCCGCGCAGCAGCACCCAGTACGCGATCACGCCCGCGGCGAGCACGACCATCGTGATCACCACGGCGATCTGACTCGCGATGGTCCGCCGCGCGCGCCGCAGCGCCCGCGCCTCCGGGGCGACGACGGTGGTCACACCGCCCCGATCTGGTAGCCGAGGCCGTGCACGGTCTTCACTACGCCCCGGCCCAGCTTCCGCCGCAGGTAGTAAACATAGGTGTCCACAATGGACTCCGCGGCGGATTCGGTGAACACTCCCGCGCGCAGCGACGCGCGCGGGTGGATCGCTTTGGGCCGCTGGGCGAGCGTGCGCAACAGCTCGAACTCGCGACCGGACAGCGTCACCCGCTCGCCACGCGGCAGTACGACCTCGTGCCGCTGGAGGTCGAGCGCCGCCGCGCCGAGCGGGAGGGATTCGGCGTGTTCCTCGTCGCGGCGGCACAACGCACGCACCCGGGCGAGCAGTTCGTCGGTCTCGAACGGTTTCACCAGGTAGTCGTCGGCCCCGGTGTCGAGGCCGTGCACCCGGTCGGCCAGCTCGCCCAGCGCGGACAGCACCAGCACCCGTGCGGGCACCGCCCGGCGGCGCAGCTGGGCCAGCACCGACAGGCCGTCGACCACCGGCAGCCGCCGGTCGAGAATCACCACCGCGTGCCTTCCGGTGAGCCCGAGGTGCAGGCCGCGCTGTCCGTCGTGGGCCACTTCGGTCTCGTAACCTTCTCCGGCGAGCAATTCGACGAGCATCCCGGCGAGGTCGCGATCGTCCTCGACCAGGAGCACCCGGGAAGCCGCCGGGGTCTCTGCCTCATCGTGCACAGGTCCATACTCGCAGTGATCCGGCCATCCGACCCTCGACTTTCGTAGGCAATCGCTCAGCTTCGCCCGCTCAGGAGAAATTCGGGCATTTCCCCGTCCGCGTACCGGCGGGCGTCGCGTTTGTCCAGCCAGCCGAGCAGCGGCGAGGTCATGATCGTGGTGACGAGCGCGACGAGCACCAGCACGGTGAACAGCGCGGGCGAGACGATTCCGGCGGACAGCCCGACGTTCAATGCCACCAATTGCATCAGCCCGCGCGCGTTCACCAGCACGCCGATCCGCAGCGCGACCGGTTGCGGTTCGCCGGTCATCCGTGCCGCGCCCCACGAGGCGCCGAGTTTGCCGGCCACCGCGACCGCGATGCAGACCAGCGCGAACAGCAGCAGTTTCGGGTCGGCGAGCAGCGCGAATCGCGTGTTGAGGCCGGAATAGGTGAAGAACAGCGGCAGGAACACGACCCGGCCGACCGGCATGATCCGCGCGAGCACCGCGTCGGCCGCCTCGCCGCGCGGGAACACCAGCCCGAGCATGAACGCGCCGAACACCGCGTACAGGCCGATGACGTCGGTGAACCACGCGGCGCCGAACAGGAACATGACGGTCACGAGCATCCGCTGGTCCACCGACCCGCGCGGGTTGTCCATCACCTTCGCCACGATCCGGCGGACCACCAGCCACACCAGGAGCACGAACAGCACTCCGCCGCCGATGGCCGTCGCTATCGGACCGGCCGTGCCGGCGTGCATGCCGAGCACGACGGCCAGCAGGATCCAGGCGAGGACGTCGTCGAGAGCGCCGCAGGCCAGCGCGAGGGAACCGAACCTCGTGCTGCCCAGGCCGCGCTCGGTGATGATCCGGGCCATCATCGGGAACGCCGTGATCGCGAGCGCCACCGCGACGAACGCCGCCGAAACCACCGGCGACACCCCGGGTTTCAGGATTCCGGCCCAGTTCGCGCCGAGCACGCTCACCCCCACGCCGAGCGCGAGCGGCACGGCGGTGCCCGCGGCGGACACCGCCGCGACGGTTTTCCGCCCTTCCTTCAGCGCGCTCAGCCGGAACTCGTAGCCCGCGCCGAACATGTAGATGACCAGCCCGATCTGGCCGCCGAGGTACAGCAGCGTCCGCACCGAATCCGGGAACAGCCATTCCTGCACGCCCGGTGCCACGAGCCCGAGCAACGACGGGCCCAGCAGCACGCCGGTGATCATTTCGCCGACCACCGGCGGCTGCCCGAGGCGCACGGCGAGCGCGTTCACCGCCCGGCAGGCCGCCAGGATCACCACGGCCGCCAGGAAAAACGCGGGTGCGGCTGCTACGGCGCTCATCGGGTTCCTCCTTGGAAGTGTGTGGTACACAACCGGAGCCGGCGCGCGTCGAGCACCATGTAGGTGCCGAACACCAACTGCGCGAGGCTGCGCCACACGTCTTCCCAGCGATCGCGCACCGCCAAATAGGCCAGCACCGTCCGCGGGTTTCTCCGCGATCCGCGCGAGGCGAGAAAAACCGGCCCGCGATTGGGAATCGACCGGGTGTGCGCGGCGCTCGTGGCAAGGGTGAACCGGCGCAGGAACTCCCTGGTGACCACCCGCATGGTCACCGGGGCGAGGCCGCGCGCGGGGCACGACCGGTTCTGCGCGACGCCGAAGGGCAGGAAATTTCTCTGCTGGTGCGCGGGGCAGCCGACCCAGCGCTCCGGGTCGAACTCGTCGGCACGGTCGACCCCGGCGTGGTGGAATTCCGGGTAGCTGAACAGCAGCACGGTGCCGGCGTCGATGGTCCGGTCGGCCAGTTCGATGTCGCCGGTGGTGATGCGGTGCGCGATGCCGAACAGCGGGTACGTACGGAGGCATTCGTCCAGCACGCGGTCGAAATACTCGTCGTCGTCCGGGTTTTCCGCGAGCCGCTGCTGCACCTGCGGATGTTCGGCGAGCACCATCAGCAGGTGCGCCATCGCCTCGGACATCTGCACGACCGCGGTGTTGAAGAACGTCCCTTGCAGGTAGAACGCCTGCTCCTCGCGGGTGAGCCGGGACGGCAGCGGATGCGGTACGTCGTCGAGCCTGCGCCGCAGGTACGCGGTGAGCCGGGCGCGACGGCGCATGTTGCGCGGGCGCACGCACTTCAGCGCGGACACGACGTCGTCGGCATGCCCGACGATCAGGTCCCGCGCTTCCGGCGGACACGGTTCGCCGAAGACCAGCTCGTAGTACAGCTCGGCCCAGACCGGCATCATCTCGTCGCGCAACCGGATCAACCGTCCCGGCCCGGTCTCGATCCGGTCGAGCACGCGCGCGGCGACCCGTTCGGTCAGCGCCTGCGACTCCGCCTTGGACTTGACCAGGATGTTGCGGGTGGTCTTGGCGACCTCGTCGTAGCGCGGACCCGGCTCCAGATGTTCCTGGTGCACCTGCGGTCCGGGCGCGAGCCAGTACCAGAACAGGTCGGACAGCGCGGCGCCCTCGCTGCGTCCGTCGGCCGCCGGATCGGCGTACACCCGGCGGAAGTCCTCGACCGGGACCGGGTAGCCCTCGTCCCCGTTGACCAGCGCGAAAATCCGGTTCCGCAGCGCGACCACCCGGCCGGGCAGCCATTTCGGCGAGGTCGCGATCAGCCCGGCCGCCCCGGCGAGCACGAGCCGCTTCATCGGACCAGGTCCGCGGTCAGCTCGCCGGGCGTGCGCGCCCCGCACAGCCCGAGTGCGGTGTCCGTTTCCTCGCGCAGCCGTTCCAGCACTTCGGCGACTCCTTCCTGTCCCGCCGCGGCGAGCCCCCACAGCACCGGCCTGCCGACGCCGACCGCGTCCGCGCCGAGAGCGAGGGCCTTGACCACGTCCGCGCCGCTCCGCACGCCGCCATCGAGAATCAGCGGCACCTGACCGTCCACAACGGACACTATTTCGGGAAGCGCGGCCAGGCTCGAAATCGCGCCGTCGAGTTGCCGGCCGCCGTGGTTGGACACCACGAGCCCGTCGATTCCGGCCGCCACCGCGCGCCGAGCGTCCTCCGGATGTACCACACCCTTGAGCAGCATCGGCATTTTCGTGGTTTTGCGCAGCCAGTCCAGGTCTTCCCAGGTCAGGTCGACGGGCATCTCGATGTCGCGTACCCGGCCGGTGGCGTCACGCATGTTCTCCGCGGCCAGCCCGGGAGGGAGATCGTGAAAGGCATTGCGGTGGTCGCGTTCCCGCCGCCCGTGCACCGCGGAGTCGACCGTCACCACCAGCGCTCGCGCACCCGCGTTCGCCGCCCGGCTGATGACCGATTCGGTGAACTCCCGGTCTGACTGCACATACAGCTGGAACCAGAACACGTCGGCGACCTTGGCGACCTCCTCGACCGCCGTCGTCGAGGCCATGCTGCACACGAAGACGGTTCCCGCCTCGGCGCTCGCTCGCGCGGTCGCGAGTTCTCCGTCCGAATGCGCGAGCCGGTGGAATGCCGTCGGGCACACCAGAACCGGCATCGACATCGACACCCCGGCGATTTCCGCCGTCAGGTCGCGTTTGCCGACTCCGCGCAGTGCGCGTGGCACGAGCACCCGGCGGCGGAATTCTTCTTCGTTGGCGCGCAAGGTGGCTTCCTCGCCCGCTCCGCCCGCGTAATAGTCGTAGTGCGCTGGTTCCATCCGTTCCCGCGCGATGGATTCCAGCTCGGCGATCGTGCGCATGTCAGAGCTGCTTGGTGAAGAAGGCGGTCAACGCGTCCACGTGCACCGGACGGTTCCACTCGTTTTCGAGATTCTCCGTCACGTGGTGCGTCGCGACCAATTCCCCGCCCTGGTAATGCCGGACAATCGGGTGCAGGTAATGCCCCTCGCCGGAATCGTTCGCGACGTCCTGGCTCGCTCGGGTGACGGTGAAGTCGAACGGGTCGATCTTGTCGTGGTCCGGCCCGTAGTCGAGGGTGATCACGAACGCGTTGGCACTCTCGCCCAGCGGGGTGTCCTTGAACCGGCCGACCGGGACTTCCTGGTAGTAGCGGGCCTGGTCGCCGTCGACCACGNGACCACGAGGACGTCGGCGAGGAAGCCGAATTGCTGGTACAGCGCGGAAGTACGGTTGATCCGGCGGATGACGGCGTCGACCATTTCGCTGGTTTTGCTGGCCACCACCGTGTTCGGCCATTCGGTGTCGTGGTAACGCTCGTCGAGCACCTTGGACAGCGCACGCACGCCGTAGCGATAGCCGTGGATGAACGCACTGGTGGACTTCTTGAAATCACGGACCTGAGTGATCGTCCCGGCGAAGTAGAGTCCAGCCACGTTCACCGATTCCCACGAGGACGTTTGCGCCGGGAACCGGTTGTTGATCGTCATCTCCGGACGGCAGTCCTCGTCGAACATCGAGGCGTCGAACCGGAATCCGGTCGCCGCGATGACCCGGTCGTAGCGGATCTCCTTGAGGAGTTCGTTGGCGCGGGCGAAGGCGAACTTGACGTGGTATCCGTCGTCAGCCTTGGTGATCTCGCGGACGTCACCGTCGAGAATCGCGTGCTGCAGTTTCAGCTGGTACATGTCGAGCACGCCAGCGTTGTACGCGCGGAGATGTCCGACGAAGTGCGTCCGCCAGGCGAGCTTTACCGGCCGCGGACCCGCGACGTGCAGCACCGCGGCGTAGGCGTTGATGCTGTCCGCGGTCTCGAATGCGGAGTTTCCCTTTCCCAGCACGAGAACGCGCTGGTTGATGAACTGCTCCGGCTCGGTGTCGTAATCGGCGTACTGGTCGACCAGTTCCATGCCCGGCACGTCCGGGACATACGGTTTGGTCACGCCGGTCGCCATGATCAGCCGGCGCGCACTGAACGTTTCCCCGTCCGCGGCGGTGACCGTGAAGACATCGTCCACGCGCGAAATTCGCGTAACCTCGGTGTCGTACCGGATTTTGAGTTCGTGTTTCGCCGCGTAATCGGCGGCGTAGCGCAGGAACGCTTCCGCAGGCGGAAACATCTCGGCGCTGTAGTCGGTGAAGACGAGCGGGTCGGGCCCGTCGTCGAGCAGCGAGTTCCAGTCGACCCGGAGGTTCAGCTCGGGTTCGGTCCATCCGGTGTACTTCTTGTTGACCGAGATGAGCGTGCGGTGCCGGGGAAAACGCGTGAAGAACGCCGCGGGCACGGACCCGCGCTCCAGGACCAGGTAGCTGCGCCCGGCCCCGCCCAGCTGCCGCCCGAGCTGCAATCCCGCCGGCCCGGCTCCGACCACCAGGTAGTCCAGCACGTCCGCCATGACACCGACCTCCCGCGTCGCCTTGATCTGACGGCGATCAGAGTGGTCGGAAGATCTCAGAAATCCCTCAGAACGTACCCGGTCTTCGGGACACCCGGGCCGCGTGGCTCTCCCCGCTCCCGCCGGCGTACGTGAGGGGAACTGTGAGGGAATCTGATTCCCTCACAGTTCCCCTCACGTACGTGCACCCGGCCGGGCCGCGCCCATCGGGCAGGGGCAGCTTCGCCACTGATGCGGCCGCTACTTGCCGGTGACGCGCGCGAGCGCCTCCGGGTACCGCTCGCCGGCGACCGCCTCGGCCGGAGCGGCCTTCTCGATCGCCGCGAGGTCGTCTTCGGACAGTTCGAGTTCGGCCGCGCCGACATTCTCTTCCAGGTACTTCCGCCGCTTCGTGCCCGGGATCGGCACGACGTCGGGACCCTTGGCCTGCACCCAGGCGAGCGCCAGCTGCCCCGCCGTGACGCCCTTGTCCGCGGCCAGCGCGCGCAGCGCCTCGACAATCGCCATGTTGCGTGCGAAGTTGTCCTCGGCGAACCGCGGCAGGCCGCGCCGCATGTCGCCCTCGGGCAGCTCCCGCACCGAGGTGACCGCACCGGTCAGGAACCCGCGCCCCAGTGGCGAGAACGGCACGATTCCGATCCCCAGCTCTCGGCAGGTGCCGAGAATTCCGTCCTCGATGCCACGCGTCCACAGCGACCATTCGCTCTGCAGCGCGGTGACCGGATGCACCGCGTGCGCCCGCCGGATGGTCTCCGCGCCTGCCTCGGAGATCCCGGCGAAACGGATCTTCCCGGCCTGGACCAGCTCGGCGAGCGCGCCCCAGGTCTCCTCGACCGGGACGTTCGGGTCGACCCGGTGCTGGTAGTAGAGGTCGATGTGGTCGCCCCGGAGCCGCTGCAGCGATTCGTCGCAGCACTGCTTCACGTATGCGGCGTCACCGCGCGCGGTCATGCCCTCGCCGGTGTGCACGATGCCGAACTTCGTCGCGAGAACCACCTGGTCGCGACGGTCCGCGATCGCCTTTCCGACAAGCTTCTCGTTCTCCCCCGCGCCGTACACGTTGGCCGTGTCGAGCAGGGTCACCCCCAGTTCCAGCGCCCGGTGCACGGTGGCGACGGACTCGCCGTCGTTGTCGCGCACGCCGTAGGCCGAGCTCATCCCCATGCAGCCGAGCCCCTGCGCCCCGACCTCCAGTGCGCCGAGCTTCCTCGTACCGATCACGCGGAAATTCCCTCCATTTCGGGCGCGACGCCGAAGGCATTGCGCTCGATCTGCTCGTAGTTGGCGATCTTGTAGTCCAAAATGTCGAGACAACCCCGCAGCTCGGCGATCCGGTCGGCGACCGACTGCCGCTGCTCCACGAGGATCGCCTTGCGCCGTCCCGCGCTGGCCACCCCGTGCCTGCGCAGCGAGGCGTACTCGCGCATGCTCTTGATCGGCATCCCGGTGAGCCGCAGCTTCGTGAGGAAGCCGAGCCAGTTCAGGTCCTCGTCGGAGTAGGCGCGCCGCCCAGCCGAATCGCGCGCGGGCGGTTCGAGAAGCTTGATCCGTTCGTAGTACCGGAGGGTGTCGATCGACAGGCCGCTACGTCGTGCGGCTTCCGCTATCGAGTAGCTCATGCGCTCGACAGTACGACCTGGAGTACGCTCCAGGTCAAATCTTGAACCGGCGGCTATGGTCGCGTTTTATAACGTTGTTGCGTTACGCTGGGTACATGCCTCGTCCCCGTACGCACGACGAAACCCTCCGGCTGAAGCTCCTGGACCGGGCAGGCGAACTGATCTCCGCGGACGGCCCCAAAGCCCTGTCGCTGCGCAAACTGGCCGCCGACTCCGGTACCTCGACCACCGCGGTGTACTCGCTGTTCGGCAGCAAACCGAACCTGGTGAACGCACTGTACGTGGAAGGCTTCCGCCGCTTCGGCACCCGCCTGGCGAGGGTCCCCCGGTCCGGCGACGCAGTAGCCGACGTCGTGCGGCTAGGCATCGCGTACCGCGAAAGCGCCCTCGCCGACCCGCACCTGTACGCGATCATGTTCAGCCGCTCCGTGCCGGGTTTCGAACCCAACGCCGAGGCCGACGAGGTCGCCCAAGCCACCCTCGCCCCGTTGATGGGGGTAGTCCGCGCCGCCGTGTCGTCCGGCCGCTTTCAGGACGTCGCGCCCGAGCTGATCACCGTCAGCCTGTGGGGTTTCGTGCACGGCCTGGTGTCGCTGGAACTGTCCGGCCGCCTGCCCGACGGCTTCAGCGTTTCCGACGCGTACGAGAAAGCCTTGCACGCCAACGCTTCCGGCTGGCTTACCTAGCGCCGTACTGTCGATCCCCCGCGTCGCCGAGGCCCGGCACGATGAAGCCGGAGTCGTTGAGCCGCTCGTCAATGCTCGACGTGACCACCCGGACCGGCAGCCCGGTCTGCTCCAGATGCGCCAGCCCCTCCGGCGCGGCGAGCGCACAGATGGCGGTGACGTCAGTAGCGCCACGGCCGGTCAGCAGGCGGATCGTGTACTCCATCGAGCCACCGGTCGCGAGCATCGGATCCAGCACCAGCACCGGCCGGTCCGCGAGCGACTCGGGCAGCGACTCCAGGTACGGGGTCGGCTTGAGCGTCTCCTCGTCGCGAGCGAGCCCCACGAACCCCATCTGCGCGTCCGGGATCAGCTTGTGCGCCTGGTCAGCCATGCCAAGTCCGGCCCGCAACACGGGCACCAGCAACGGCGGACTGGCGAGCCGATACGCGTCAGTGCGCGCGACCGGAGTATGGATGCGCTCGGTACGCACCGGCGCGTCCCGCGTGGCTTCGTAAACGAGCATGACAGTCAACTCATGCAGCGCGGCCCGGAACGCAGCACTGTCCGTCCGAGCGTCCCGCATGGTCGAGAGACGAGCCTTGGCCAGCGGGTGATCGACTACATGCACATCCATGCCGCACAACTTAGCTGCCCGTTTCGGGGACGCCACCCGTTCCCCGCGCGTTCGTGGGCCCGCTTACTTCGTGAGGGCCACCCTCATTGACTCTGATTCCCGCAGGGTTCCCCTCACGACCCTCCACCAGCCCGTGAGACGCCCCCTTCACGAACGCGGGTTCCCTCAAGGAGCCCTTCGCGGCCCCGCCCGCAAACCGCCCCCGGCGCACCCACCATCGAGACACCCGGCCCCTCCCCCACAGCCGGCGCACCCACGACCGAGACACCCAGCCCCTCCCCCGCAGCCGATGCACCCACGACCGAGACACCCAGCCCCTCCCCCGCAGCCGACGCACCCGACCATCGAGGCACCCAGCCCCTCCCCCGCNGGCGGCGGGTGCTTGTCAAGGCATCTTCCCCGCCTTGACAAGCACCCGCCGCCCGTCAGCACACTCAACCTTCGGGGTGCCCCACGCCAGCAACCAGGCCAATGTCGCCCCCAGGCGACGAGCCCCCCTACCGAGACTCAGCAAACCACCGAACCCACCGCCGCTGCCAAGGCGTCTCCACCGCCCGAGCGTGATGGTTCTCCCGAACCCAAGCCACAGCTTCCTCAGCCCCCATCCCACCCATCGTCACCAAACAAGCCAGCACAGTCCCAGTCCGCCCGACCCCGCCGAGACAAGCCACCTCCACGGCCTCCCCGGCGACAGCCCGAGCGTGCAACTCCAGAATCTCCCGCCGGGCCCCCTCCCGATCACGCGGCAGCAGGAAGTCCGGCCACAACACCCACCGACGCTCCCAGCGCAACGAAGCGTCGTACTTGGCCCGCATCCGCCGCGACCCCAGATACAACCCGAACTCCGGCTCCGGCCCCGCCGGCTTCGGCTTCCCCAGCCCGCGCGCCCGCAACCGGGCCCCATCCGGAAGCACGAGAGTCCCCATCAACGCAGAATCCATCACGCCATCGTCCCCTATCCACCGTTCGATGGACCCGAGGCAAACCCGACAGGGCTAGGCTGCCCCAGGTGAGTGAAGACCCAGCCACGCCGGGCCCGGACCAGATGCGCGTGTCGGACGCCGATCGGGAGCAGGTCGCGCAGGTGCTACACCAGGCGCTGTCCGAAGGCCGCATCACGATCGACGAATTGGAAGAGCGGCTCTCCAGCGTCTACTCCGCGAAAACGTTCGCGGACCTCAAACCGGTGACCGCCGACCTGCCCGGCAGCGCGGCGGTCGCCACCACCGCGTCGGCTTCGCTGCAGCCCGCCCCTTCGCGCGTGCTCGGGCTGCCGGACAACCGCGTCGGCGGGCATCCCGGTTCCGCCGTGTCGATCGGCGTGATGTCCGGGGCCGTACGCAAGGGCAGCTGGGTCCTGCCGCAGCAGCACACGACTTTCGCGTTCTGGGGCGGTGCCGAAATCGACCTGCGCAGCGCCCGGTTCGCCGAAAAATCCTGCACGATCACCGCGGTCGCGATCATGGGCGGGATCGAGATCACCGTCCCCGACGACATCAACGTGAACGTCACCGGCATCGGTTTCATGGGCGCGTTCATGCTGGAGGACAAGTCCGGCGCGCCGCCGGCACCGCCGACCGCCCCGACCGTGACAATCAACGGCCTCGGCTTCTGGGGCGGCGTCGTCGTGTACCGCAAGCCGGCCAAGGATCTGAACGCACCGCAGATCGAGTCCTGAACCCGACTGCACACACCACCGACAAAAACCGCCGCCCGCACCGCGGCGCTGTGGACAACCGCGAGCCTGTGACCAGCTGTCCACAGATTCCGGTGAGCGCTCCGGCACCTGCTGTCGCGCACCTACACTCAGCGGTATGACAGCTACCACCAGCCCGTCATCGGTGCCGGAAACCCCGTCGCCGCTGACGGACGTCACTCGCGACGAAGCGAGCCTGCGGCGGTTCCTGCACGGGCTGCCCGGTGTCGACCAGGTCGGCGTCGAGCAGCGCGCGGCAGGGCTCGCGACCCGGAGCATCAAAAAGGAAGCCAAGCGGTGGGCGATCGACACCGCGGTGTCGATGGTCGACCTGACCACGCTCGAAGGAGCCGACACGCGCGGCAAGGTCCGCGGCCTCGCCGCCAAGGCGATGCGGCCGGACCCCGAGCGGCAGGACTGCCCGCGCGTCGCGGCCGTGTGCGTGTACCCGGACCTGGTGGGGACAGCCGTCGAAGCGCTCGCGGGCAGCGGGGTGCGGGTGGCGAGCGTCGCCACCGGCTTCCCGGCGGGCCGCACGAGCCGCGAGGTGAAGCTGGCCGACACCCGGCTCGCGGTCGAGGCGGGCGCGGACGAGGTCGACATGGTGATCGACCGCGGCGCCTTCCTCGAAGGCCGCTACCTGGAAGTGTTCGACGAGATCCGCGCCGTGAAAGCGGCCTGCGGCTCGGCGCACCTCAAGGTGATCCTCGAAACGGGCGAGCTGGCGACGTACGACAACGTCCGCCGCGCGTCCTGGCTCGCGCTGCTGGCGGGCGGGGACTTCATCAAGACGTCCACCGGCAAGGTGTCGCCCGCCGCGACGCTGCCGGTCACGCACGTGATGCTGCAGGCGGTGCACGACTGGCACGAGCGCACCGGCGAACTGCGCGGCGTCAAGCCCGCGGGCGGGATCCGGACGACCAAGGACGCGATCAAGTACCTCGTCGCCGTGCACGAGGTCGCGGGCGAGCAGTGGCTCACGCCGGAACTGTTCCGGTTCGGCGCGTCGAGCCTGCTCAACGACCTGCTGCTGCAGCGGCGCACCCAGGTGGACGGCCACTACAGCGGCCCTGACTACGTGACGGTGGACTGACATGGGCATCTTCGAATACGCGCCCGCGCCGGAATCGCGCGCACTGGCCAATCTGAAAGAGCAGTACAAGCCGTTCGTCAACGGCGAGTTCGTCGACGGTTCCGGCGAGCCGCTCAAGACGGTCAACCCGGCCACCGAGGAGATCCTCGCCGAGGTCGGCACCGCGTCGGTGTCCGATGTGGACACCGCGGTGAAGGCCGCACGCAAGGCGTACACGTCGGTCTGGTCGAAAATGCCGGGAGCCGAGCGGGCGAAGTACCTGTTCCGCATCGCGCGGCTGATCCAGGAACGCTCGCGCGAACTGGCGGTGCTGGAGACGCTGGACAACGGGAAGCCGATCAAGGAGTCGCGCGACTCCGACGTGCCCACCGCGGCCGCGCATTTCTTCTACCACGCGGGCTGGGCGGACAAGCTCGGCTACGCCGGCTACGGCCCGGATCCGAAGCCGCTCGGCGTCGCGGGCCAGGTGATCCCGTGGAACTTCCCGCTGCTGATGCTGGCGTGGAAGATCGCGCCGGCGCTGGCCACCGGCAACACCGTTGTGCTGAAGCCCGCCGAGACCACGCCGCTGACCGCGCTGGTGTTCGCCGAGATCTGCCAGCAGGCCGAGCTGCCGCCGGGCGTGGTGAACATCCTGCCCGGAGCCGGTGACATCGGAGCGTCCATTGTGGAGCATCCGGACGTCGACAAGATCGCGTTCACCGGCTCCACCGAGGTCGGCAAGCTGATCCAGCGCACCGTCGCGGGCACCCGCAAGAAGCTGACCCTGGAACTCGGCGGCAAGGCGGCGAACGTCGTGTTCGACGACGCCCCGCTGGACCAGGCGGTGGAGGGGATCGTCAACGGGATCTTCTTCAACCAGGGCCACGTCTGCTGCGCGGGCTCGCGGCTGCTGGTGCAGGAATCGGTGGCCGAGGAAGTGCTGGAGAAGCTCCGGTACCGGGTGTCGACGCTGCGCCTGGGCGACCCGCTGGACAAGAACACCGACCTCGGCGCGATCAACTCGGCCGAGCAACTGGCGAAGATCCGCGGCCTGGTCGAATCCGGCGACGCGGAAGGCGCACAACGCTGGACCAGCCCGTGCCCGGTGCCCGACCGCGGTTTTTTCTTCGCACCGACGGTGTTCTCCGAGGTTCACCAGTCGATGCGGATCGCCCGCGAGGAGATCTTCGGACCGGTGCTGTCGGTCCTCACCTTCCGTACCCCGGAAGAGGCCGTGGCGAAGGCGAACAACACGCCGTACGGGTTGTCCGCGGGCATCTGGACCGAGAAGGGTTCGCGCATTCTGTGGATGGCGAACCAGCTCCGGGCAGGCGTCGTCTGGGCCAACACGTTCAACCGCTTCGACCCCGCCGCCCCGTTCGGCGGCTACCAGGAGTCCGGTTTCGGCCGCGAAGGCGGACGCACCGGTTTGGAGGCCTACCTCAATGTCTGACCGGATTTCCGTCGCCAAAACCTACAAGCTTTACCTGGGCGGCAAATTCCCGCGCTCGGAATCGGGCCGGGTCTACCCGGTCACCGATTCCCAGGGCGCTTTCCTGGCCAACGCGGCCCACGCGTCCCGCAAAGACCTGCGCGACGCGGTGTCCGCCGCGCGCAAGGCGTTCCCCGGCTGGTCGTCGGCAACTGCTTACAACCGAGGCCAGGTGCTCTACCGCGTCGCCGAGGTAATGGAGGGCCGCCGCGCCCAGTTCGCCGCCGAGGTAGCCGCCTGCGAGGGCGTCCCCGCGAAAAAGGCCGAGTCCCTTGTGGACGCCGCCATCGACCGCTGGGTCTGGTACGCGGGCTGGACCGACAAGATCGCCTCGGTCCTTGGCGCCGCCAACCCGGTCGCCGGCCCGTACTTCTCCTTCACCACGCCCGAGCCCACCGGCGTCGTGGGCGTCCTGGCCCCGCAAGAGTCCTCCCTGCTGGGCCTGGTGACAGTACTGGCCCCCGTCCTGGCCACCGGCTCGACGGCGGTCCTGGTCTCCAGCGCGGACCGCCCCCTGCCCGCCATCACCCTGTCCGAGGTCCTGGCCACCTCCGACGTCCCCGGCGGCGTCGCCAACATCCTCACCGGCCACGCCGCGGAACTGGGCCCATGGCTTGCCTCCCACGGAGACGTCAACGCCCTCGACCCGACCGGTGCCACCCCCGGAGACCGTGTCACCCTGGCCCAGGAAGCCGCCGGGACAGTGAAACGAGTCCTGTCCGTCCCCGACGCTGAACCGGACTGGACAGCAGAACCCGACCTGTCCCGCCTTCGGCGGTACCTGGAAGCGAAAACGGTCTGGCACCCCATGGGCGTCTGACATTCGAGTTAGCCAAGGCCCGTCCTCCGGTCCATCACCCGGAGGACTGGCCTTGTCTATTTTCTGAGACAAGACGCGCGGTGAACGGGTTCACGTCCTTAAGGTGGGCGACTAGCCCGAAAGGACCACCGTGAACTACTCTGTGCCCAGCAAGCCGCGTACTCCATTTACCAGGATAATATTATCGCAGTTTTTCGCTTATCAAACGGCCGGATTCGCGCAATTTCTCGCCACCTCTAGCGATTTCCCGCAAATACACTCCACTCCCACGACTTACCGTGTTCTGTCGGCTACGGTGAATATCGCCGTGAGGCACCGAACCGACCGTTGTGCGAAGTGTCCGCCGTGTCGTGGGGAGGGCGAGGACATGGACCAGCCTGCCGCTGACGCAGGTACGAACTGGTTGCCGGACTTCACCATCACCGGCACCGGAGCAGCACCGCCCGGCCCGGGCTTCACCATGAGCCGCGACGACGCCCGCAGCATGCTCAGCCTGGCCAAGCGGGCCCGTCAACAGTTCCGGGACATGCAAACGACTGCGACGACCTTGCTGCGGATCGTCGCCCCCGCGGATGACATCGCGAGCACCGCCTACCAGTCGCAATTGATCGGCGACGGATCCTCGAACGGCGCGTTCGGCGCAGGTGTTGCGAACGTTCACCGCCTGTACGCCTACGCCGACGAACTTGTGCAGAAACTGGAAAAGGCACTAGATCTCACTGAGGATTCCGAAGCAGCCGCAGCTAATGCCGTGAAAAACGCTGCCTCCGGCGACAAGGCGACGGGACTCGCAGGATGACCCGCCGCCTTCCCGCCGTGCTTGTCGCTGCCGGTCTTGCCTCGCTCGCCGCGGCTTGTTCCGGCGGACAGACGCCAGCACCGACCAGCGTGCCCGAGACCGGGCCGTCGGCCCCCGCGGCGTTGCCGCACAGCGGCGCACCCAAGGTCGAGCATCCATTGCCCTCGTCAGTCCTGTCCGGAGACCCCTGCCGGACCGCGCTGACCAAAACGCAGGTGGGGCGCATCATCACCACCATGCCGGCCGGCAAAGCACGCACTCTCTCCGGGCTGGGCCCCACCTGCGATTGGAGCAATATCGATTCCGGTGCCGCCGTTCGGGTAGGTTATGTCACCGACGACCATCAGGGACTCAGCGCCGTCTACCAGAACAGCCGGCCGAAAGTTAAGGTCTGGAGGCCGCTCCCGCCGATTCAAGGGTTTCCGGCGGTCGCCTTCTCCGATTTCGACGGCATCGGACTCAACAGCGCGTGTCAGGTCAGCTTCGGAACTTCCGACGACCTGTCCGTCGATGTGTCGATCACCCTCGGGGAAAGCAAGGCCGGAAAGGCCGATCCTTGCGCGGTCGCCGCGCAAGCCGCCGACATCGTCGTCACCAACCTGCGCCAACGGGCGGGCGCGTGATGGGCTTCTTCGAGATCATCGAGGGTGCCGGTCACTGGATCGGCGATCGCATCGACGACCTCGGCAAGTTCGCCTCGTCCCTCTGGCAGGACGGCCCTGGCCGAGAAGCGCTCCCCGCGCCCGAGCTGATCCAGAAAGTCCTGACCGGCGGGGGAACGAATAGCTGGCACGTGGGGGCCGGTCAGGCTCAGACACTCTCCAGCCAGCACAACGAGGCCGGCGACCTGCTCTCCCGGGTGAACTCCGGCCTGGAGTCCGCGTGGACCGGCGCGGGCTCGGAGGCCGCGAAGGCCCGCGTCAGGAATTTGGCGGAGACGGCGGCCTCGTCCGCGGCGATTTATGGTGTCAACGGCTCCAATTTGACCGATATCGCGCACGGGTTCGACGCCATGAAGTCGTCACTGCAGCAGCTGCCGCCAGTCCCTCCGCACCGGAACTTCTTCGACCGGATCTCCCCGTGGGAGACCGACACGGAGAAGGAAATCAGCGAATACAACGCAGTGGCCCAGCAGAACGTCGACCGCTACCAGGCCTACGCTCAGCACGCCAGGACGAACAGTCAGAACTTGCAATCCGACTACGGCGGCATCGACGGATTCGGCGAGCAGCACCCCTCGCCCGGTCCCGGCCAGGGCCCGCCCAACAAGGACCGCAGCGCTCGGCTTCCGACGGCGATTTCCCACCGCCCTCCCAGCAGCCCAGAGGAACCGCACGCGCGGGACGGCGCGCCGGCACCGGCGGACAGACCGGCAGGACCGGCCATGCCCGGCTTGGCGCACGGGCCAGGCGGCGTATCCACGCCGGGCGCGGCACCGCACCCAAGAACCAGCGACCAGACGACGACCACCGGATGGACGCCGAACCCAGCGACGACCCGGGATTGGCTCCACCCCATCGGCGCGCCTCGCGCGGACGGATCCGAGAGCGGCAGCACGTGGTCACCGGGACCGGCCGGCGGGCTTCCCGTCCAAAGCGGACGGGGAGACCCGAGCAATGTCGGACGAAACAGCCGAGGGGAAACCGGTCGCACAGGCGGGAATAGCGAAGCCCGCGCGGGCAGCTCGTCAAGACCGGGCGCGGGAAAAGGCGCCGGCGAAGAAGGCCGCCCCGCAACAACCCCAGCACGCACCACCACCGGTGCCCCCGGCTCCCGAGGCGCCCCAGGCGTAAGCGGACCGACCCCCCACCGCGGCAAGGCCGAAGATTCCAAGGACCACCACCGCAAGTACGGCCTGGAAACCGACTCCGCCTTCTCCCTCACCGACGACGACGGCGAACGCGCCGTAGATCCCCGTACCGGCCTGCCTCCGACACCACCGACCATCGGCGGCTAAGGGGACCGCGCGATGCCGATCCTCGAGCGACCGATTCGGATGCCCCGGTTGGCGTTTCTCGCCGTGTGGGGGCACGAGAAACTCGGCGACCCGCCCGTCGTGGTCGAGCACGCGCCGATGTTCATGACCGACGAGTTCGCGGACGAACTCCGGGTCCAGTCGTTCGGGCTGCTGGCCCGGTTCGGGCTCGCGGCGAGCGGTGCGCCCAGTCCGCGGCTGCGCGACACGCTCGGACTCCTCGCCGAGGCACGGCGCGAGGTGTACTCCTGGAGCGATTTCGGTGCCCGTCGCGGGGACAACGGCGCGATTCTCGTCGCGGCGGCCGGGCGGGAGGCCGTGCGGCTCGTGACCGACAGCCGGTCCGTGCAGCTCGAACCTGTTTCCCCGCGCGACATCGGCGGCAGGCTGGTCGATCTGCTGCCTGGCTGCGATCCGGCGAAGCTCCGGCCGCTCAAGGTGCCCAGGGACTACTACGACAGCGCCGCCGCCGATCCGCTCGCCGAATCGTCGGCCAGCGCGGACGAATTGCGGCATCTGATGCGGGCCCGGCGAGACGCGGTGCATCTGATGCACGCCGCTGTCCGCGGGCAGGACGGCAGCCGGACGCACAGCACCCCGCTGTCCGCGATCGACCTCGCCGGACGCGGGCGCGTGCTCAGTTTCCTCAGCCCGGACGGCGCAGGCGGGCTGCAGATCAACGTTTACTCAGGCACCCGCACCCACCTCGTCGACGCGCTCACGCTGACGCTCGCCGAACTTGCCTGAACGAGGATCAGCGGGCCGCAACATTTCGCACCACACCTCTATCCTTTCGCGAAATTCTCTGCCAACATGTGCCATTGGGGAAATTTCGACGACCCCGTGTCCGGTACAGGCGCCGCCAGCACGTCAGGAGGACTCCGCATGACCCCGTATCCCGCCCCGTCCGAAGAAGCACTTGCCCTTGAGTTCCTCGGCACCACCAGCGCGGGCGGCAACTGCCCCAACGCTTATCGCACCAACCGCGGCACGTACGTCGTCCAGGGATACCGGGTCACCGACGAGCAGGCGCTGCGGCAACTGCACGAACGCGGCATGCCGGACACCGAGACGGCCGTCGAAATCCCCGTCGGCCTGCTCAAGTTCTTCCCGCAGGAAGCCTGAGCACGACGGCAGGCGCAGGCGCGGCAAGGGCAGCCCGGCGATTCAGACGCACTAGTCGCCCAGGATTTCTCGAAACTCGACCCCAGGTGTGGGAAGATGCCATCGGGTTCGAGGAATTCCGCATGCGATAGCGAGGGCGAGTGCCTACCAGTTTCGAGAAACGCCGGGCAGAGCTTGGCGACCGCCTGCGCCGGCTCCGGGTCGACGCGGGCTACGAGACCGGAAAGGATTTCGCCACGGCCATCGGGTGGAACGCACCCAAGGTCAGCAAGATCGAAAACGGCAGGCAGACCGTCGGCGACGACGACCTCGACGCCTGGGTCGCCGCCGTCGGCGGGCCGCCGGAGCTGGCCGCGCAACTGCGGGAGCAACTGGTCGAGGTCCGCGACGCGCACGCCAGCTGGAAGGACAAGGTCCGCGACGGACACCGGGCTAGACAAGAGGAATCCATTGCCCGAGAGGCCAGAGCGCTACGAATTCGGGCGGTAGACCTCCGAATTATCTCCGGATTACTGCAAACTCCGGAGTACGCGCGGCATACCCTGCTCGCCCACGCCCGGATCCACGGCGGCGGACAGGACCTCACCGAGGCGGTCCGGGCGCGGATGCAGCGCCAGCAGATCCTCTACGAACCCGGCCGGACCATCGAACTGCTCACCTCCGAGGCCGCGCTGCGCTATCCGAACGCGCCGCGGGAGGTGATGATCGGACAGGTGCACAAGCTGCTCGCGCTGCTCGGCACCCCCAACATCCGCTTCGGCATCATCCCCGCGGACGTCGTCGTGCCCTACCCGGTCACCTCGGACTTCTGGGTCGTCGACGACGTCGCGATGGTCGAAACCCCCGAAGGCGAGCACATCGCGAGCGACGTCGACCCGTACCACGAGGTCGCGGATCTACTGTGGACAGTCGCGGCCGAGGGCGACGCCGCCAGGGCGGTGCTGCTGCGGGTGCTCGATTCGCTCACCCGCGCAGCCCCGCCCGGCTGACCAGGAATTCCCTACGCGGCAGGTGCTTCGCCCGCCGTCAGTGCGCCGACGTCGATGGTGTGGCTGTCGGCTCCGGCGTCCACCGCGCCGAAGGTCCAGTCCACCGTCACGTTCGGGTCGATCGGGTCCCCGTGCGGGTTGGAGCCGGCCGGCGCGGTCATGGTCACCGCGTTCGGCGTCTGCTGCTCGTCGTCGGACCCGATCGCGGTCCAGTGCAGCGGCACGTAGGCCGACGAACCGTTCGCGATCAGCACCGGCGGCGCATCGGCCGGCGCTTCGTTGTTGACCAGGACGTTGTGCGCGCCGACCAGGTTGACCTCGGCCCGGCCGGACAAGACGCACCGCTCGCCCTCGTTCGCGGTGAACTGCATCGCGGCGTTGCGCTGGCCCGCGCCGGCCCCGCCGTAGACGAGCTTGGTGCTGAACTGGTTCGCCGTGCACGGAAGCGCCGACGAGTCCGTGGTCGTGGCACCGGCCGTCCCGGCGAAAACCGCGGCAGCGCCTCCGGCGACTGCGACAGCAACGGCAATTCGGCGGATGTTCTTCATGATTCGTCCCCTCTCGCGTTTTCCGGCACCTCCGCACCGGCTTTCACGAGATAAGACGTCCCCGCCCGGAAGACGATGGCCCGTTGTGAGATCACCCCCGCAGGAGCAACCCCGGACGGCCCGTCGCGTCCGAAGTAACGGTCAGAGCAAGTCTTCTTTGCTGATCGGCCGCCCCGGCAGCGTCGTGGCGGGACCGGCGCGCAGGCCGTCGATCATGATGGCGATGTTGCGGGCCGTCGCCATCTCCGGCGATTTCAACCGGTGCGCGGGCAGCTGGCGGATCAGCCGGGCGAACAGCACCGCGACATCGCCCGCGCCCACGTCCTTGCGCAGCGTTCCCTCGGCCTGCGCCCGGCCGACCAGCCCTTCGACCTCGAGCAGCACCGCTTCGCGCAGGTGAGCCACTTCGGGGTCGTCCTTGAGAATTTCGTGCGCACGCTGCGACAGCATGGACAGTTGCATCGACAACTGCAGTTCCGCGCCGTGGTACAGCAGCTGCACCAACGCTTCCCACGCGGTCGGTGCTTCTACCGCCAACCGCCGGGCGTGGTCCAGCACGCCCGCGAAGTTGTCCACCGCCACCGCGCGGATGAGCGCGTCGCGGTCCGGAAAGCGCCGGTAGAGGGTGCCTACGCCGACGCCTGCCGCGCGCGCGATCTCCTCCATCGGGACCTCGGGACCATGGCTGGCGAAGATGACGCGAGCCGCGGCGATGATCTGGTCGCGGTTGCGTTGCGCGTCCGCCCGCAGCGGCGTCTCGGGGTCTGCACTCATACCCGGCCTTCCCTCTTCCCGGTTGGCGCGCATTCTCGCACGCCGGGCCAGCTGCGCAAACGTGGCGGCGAACGGGACTGGACAGCAATTGTCACCCCGTTGCTAGTGGACGACGATCCTCCACTTCGGTACCTTGGGCAGTGAACCGGAATGTAATCCTCCACATTCATTCCGTAACGGGGCAAACCCACCACAGGGGGTTCAGATGACCGAAGTCGCCCAGCCCAGCCGCACCCAGCCTGAGCAGGCCGCATTCCCGATGAAGCGCACCTGCCCGTTCGCGCCGCCGCCGGGCTACGACCGGTTCCGCGACGCTCGCGCGCACTACGTCGAACTTGAGCACACCGGCCAGCGCGCCTGGGTGCTCAACCGGCACGAGGACCTGCGGGCGATGCTGAACGACCCGCGATTCAGTTCGGACCGCTTCAACCCCGGCTTCCCGGTCCTGTTCAAGGACGGCCAGCAGCGCCGCCCGAGGCTGCGCCCGTCGCTGATCGCGATGGACGCGCCGGAACACGGCCCGGCCCGGCGCAGCGTCGTCGGCGAGTTCACCGTCAAGCGGATGAAGGCGTTGCAGCCGCGCATCCAGGAGATCGTGGACCAGCACATCGACGCGATGCTGGCCGGGGACAAGCCCGCCGACCTGGTGTCCGCGCTTTCGCTTCCGGTGCCGTCGCTGGTGATCTGCGAGCAGCTCGGCGTCCCGTACGCCGACCACGACTTCTTCCAGCAGCACAGCTCGCGGCTCCTCAACCGGGAAACCGGCTTCGAGGAACGCGGCAAGTCGGTCGAAGCTATGCAGAACTACCTGTCCGACCTGGTTTCAACGAAGGAAACCGCCCCGGCGGACGATCTGCTCAGCAGGCAGATCGCGAAGAAGCGCGAGGAGGGCGACTACGACCACGACGNCCGGGCACGAGACCACCGCGAACATGATTTCGCTCGGCACCGTCGCACTGCTGGAGAACCCGGCCGCGCTCGCCGCCATCAAGCAGGATCCGGGCAAAACCCTCGACGCCGTCGAGGAATTGCTGCGCTACTTCACCATCGCGGAATTCGCCACCACCCGCGTCGCCGTCGAAGACGTGGACATCGCGGGCGTCACCATCAAGGCGGGCGAAGGCGTGCTCGGCCTGAGCTACGCGGCCAACTTCGACCCCGACGTCTTCCCCGAGCCCGAGCAGCTCGACATCACCCGCGGCGGCCGCCACCACGTCGCGTTCGGCTTCGGCGCGCACCAGTGCCTCGGCCAGAACCTCGCGCGGATGGAACTGCAGATCGTGTTCGACACGCTGTTCCGCCGTATTCCGACGCTGCGTCTCGCCGCGCCGGTCGACCAGTTGCCGTTCAAACACGACTCCGGCGTCTTCGGGCTGTACTGCCTCCCGGTGACCTGGTGAAGGGGAAACGATGACTGCCACTGAAGAACTCCGCATGCCGGTCGCCCGCACCTGCCCGTTCGCGCAGCCGGAGCAGTACGTCCGGATGCGCGAGGAGAGCGCGCTCACCCGCGTGCAGATCCCCGGCGGCAAACAGGCCTGGGTGGCCGCGCGGCACGAGGAAGCCCGGCAGATCCTCGGCGACCGCCGGTTCTCCTCCGACCGGTTCCTGCCCAATTTCCCGTTCCTGGCCGAGGGCGGGGCCGCGATCCTCACCAACACCAGGCAGAAAGCCATGATCGGGATGGACGCGCCCGAGCACGGCGAGGCCCGCCGGGAGGTGCTCGGCGAGTTCACCGTGAAGCGGGTCGAGGCGATGCGGCCGCGGATCCAGGAGATCGTCGACGGCCTGATCGACGAACTGCTCGCCGGGCCGAAACCGGCGGACCTGGTGGAAAAGCTGTCGCTGCCGGTGCCGTCGCTGGTGATCTGCGAGCTGCTCGGCGTCCCGTACGCCGACCACGACTACTTCCAAGAGCGCACCATGGCGCTCATCCGGCGCAGCACCAGCATCGAGGACCGCAAGAAGGCGTCCGAAGAACTGCGCGAGTACCTCAGCGGCCTGGTCGCGGCGAAGGAGAAGGACCCGGCCGACGACCTGCTCGGCAGGCAGATCGTCAAGCGCCGCGAGGAAGGCAAGTACGACCACGACGCGATGATCGGGCTGGCGTTCCTGCTNTCGCCGGGCACGAGACCACCGCGAACATGATCTCGCTCGGCACCATCGGGCTGCTGGAGAACCCTGGGCAGCGCGCGACGATCGAGGCCGATCCGGGCAAGACGCTGCTCGCGGTCGAGGAACTGTTGCGCTACTTCACGATCGTCGAAGGCGCGACCGCGCGGGTCGCGACCGAGGACGTGGAGATCGGCGGCGTCACGATCAAGGCCGGCGAGGGCGTACTCGTGCTGGGCTACGCCGCGAACTGGGACCCGGACGTGTTCGAGAGCCCGGAAAAGCTCGATCTCGAACGCGGTGCGCGCCACCACGTCGCGTTCGGGTTCGGGCCGCACCAGTGCCTCGGCCAGAACCTGGCGCGGATGGAACTGCAGATCGTGTTCGACACGCTGTTCCGCCGCGTCCCGACGCTCACGTGCACGCTCCCGGCCGACGAGCTGCCGGTGAAGAAGGACGCCACGATCTTCGGCCTGTACCAGTTGCCAGTGACCTGGTAGAGATCAGAGTGCTCCCACCACAAGCCAGGAAGAGGCCATCATGAAGATCATCGCGGACACCGGCAAGTGCGTCGGCGCCGGCCAGTGCGTGCTCACCGAGCCCGCGCTGTTCGACCAGAGCGAGGACGACGGCACGGTCATCGTCCTCAACGACACTCCGGACGGCGAGCTGGTCGAGAAGGCGCGCGAGGCCGTGAACATCTGCCCGAGCCAAGCGCTTTCGCTGGAGGAGTGACAACGCCTCAAGAAGACAAGCGAACGGCGGTCACCGCGGCGGTCGAGTACTTCGTCGTCAGGTGGCCGCCGCGCGCGTCGATCGCGGCACCGACCTCGGCCAGCACCTGATCGCGCTGCTCCGGCGTCGCCACGGTGACGCCGCCCTGGGTGGCGAGCAGGTCCAGCCACTCGTCGCGGCTGTACTCCTGGGTCCAGTCGTAGCGCCAGTTCTCCGCTTCGGCGAACGCGCCCGTCCCGGCCAAGCCCGCCGCGGCTTTGTCGAGCATCGGCTGGTAGGCATCGGCGCTGGGGCTTTTCAGGTAGTTGCCGCTGAACGGCGAGTCCGGCATCGCCCGGCGCAGCGCGTCCGCCAGCGCGTGCGAAATTTCTTCCGGCGGCATGAACACGTGCCAGAACGCGACGAACCGGCCGCCAGGGCGGAGCACCTGCGCGGCCTTCGCGGCTCCCGCGGCCGGGTCGACCCAGTGCCACGCCTGCCCGGACACGAGGGCGTCGAACGTCCGCCCGGCCGGGTCCCAATCCTCGAATTTCGCGACCTCGACCGGGAAATCGCGCCGGGCGAACTCCGCCATCCGCGCGTCCGGCTCGACGCCGAGCACGGCGGCGCCGCGGGTGCGGAATTGCCGCCCTTCGATGCCGGTGCCGCAGCCGACGTTGAGAAGTTCGTTGCCCGGGCTGGCCTCCAGGACAGCGGTCACCAGTTCGTCCGGGTAACGCGGGCGGGCCCGGTCGTAGCGCTCGGGATCGACGCCGAACGACTCCGCCATGGTCCGGTGCTGATGCGGTTCGGGACGGGGTAAAGTGGGCATGTGCCCACCATAGTGGGCAAGTGCCCACTATGGCTAGGAAGGACCGTCGAGTTGCCCACCGGGATCCATCTCCGCGACGTCCGCGCTCAGCTTTTCGACGCCGCGGAACGGGTTTTGCTGCGCGAAGGCCCGAGCGGACTCACCAGCCGCGCCGTCACCGCCGAGGCGGATTGCGCGAAAGGCGTGCTGCACCGGCATTTCGAGGATTTCGACGCGTTCCTCGCCGCATTGGTGCTCGACCGGATCCATCGCCTCGAAGCACACGCGGAAGGCTTGCGCGCGGGGACCGGCGACCTGGTCGAAACGGTGGCCGAGATGCTCACCGAGGTCTTCTCGCCGGTCGCGGTGTCGATCGTCGCCCTGATCACCTTCCGCGACGAACTGCGGCACCGGCTTCGCGCGGCGCGGCCGGGTCCGGGGATCCCGCTGGCGACGGACGCGGCACACGTGCTGGCGGGTTACCTTGCCGCGGAACAAAAACTTGGCCGGATCGCGCCGGATGCGGACGTGCAGACGCTGGCTCCGACGCTGATCGGGGCGGGACATCTGCTGTTCGCTGATCGTACGGGGGCAGCGCCTAGCGGGGAAGCGGTGCGGCAGATGGTGGGAGCGGTGCTCGTGAGTGCGCCCACGACGCCGTAGCGCGTCAGCGTGCGCTGCTCATCGCGGTGCCGGAGGTACAGCGATGAGCAGCCCCGGCGAACGCCAAACCACCAGCTATGAACCACGGCCCCCACAAGTAGAGGTACCAGCCGGCCAGGTCGGACAGCGCTGGATCGACGGCCACCACTCCGGTTTTGACCAGCACGCCCTGCACGACGAACAGCCCGCCGTGCCAGGCCAGCAGAATCGCCGCAGAACACCATCGTGCGGCTGAGCCACCGGCCGCGTCAGACTGACGCCGATCACCGCACCGAAAACCTTCAGCAGCCCGGTAATCACCATGACGGCCACAAACCACGGCACCCGGTCTTGCGTGAGCTTCACCAGCGACGGCGAAAACGTCGATCGCGCGCCGAAGATGCTGCCGGTCACCCAGACGAAGTCGATCACGCGCCGAAAGTGTTGCCGGTCACCCAGACGAAGTCGATCACGCGCCGAAGATGCTGCCAGTCACCCAGACGAAGCTGGGGATCGCGAACACCACTCCCCAGACGGCGGCGGCGTAACCCGGCCATTTGCGCAACTCGGCTTGCTTCGGCGACATGCGTCAAGCGTCGCCGGGAGCGCGGCGGAAGGGATCCGGCGCGCGGGGGAAGCGGGTCCCCGTGGGAGGTAGTCGTGAGTGTTCATCCCGGTTCTCGCCGGGATGAACACTCACGACGCACTCAGCCCAGCCGCAGCGTCGTCTCAGGATGGAACGCGTGCGTCTCGCCCTCGCCGCGCAACGCCACCCGGACGTTGTCGCCGATCCGCGGCGGCGTCCGACCGTCGACGCGGACCACGAACCGGTCGTCGCCGACCTTGCCGTGCAGGTACGCGTCCGCACCCAGTTCCTCGACGAGCTCCACCACCAGCTCGAAACCGTCGTCCGCCTCGCCGACCAGGCGCAGCGACTCCGGCCGGATCCCGAAGACGATCTCCGGCAGCCCAGCCGCCGCCGTCCGCACCTCGGCGGGCAGCGGCACCACCAGGTCGCCCAGCTGCACGCCGGCCTCGGATAGCGGCAGCGTCGCCAGGTTCATCGCCGGCGACCCGATGAACCCGGCCACGAACGAATTCTCCGGCTTCTCATACAGCGACCGCGGCGACGCGCATTGCTGCAGCACGCCGTCCTTCAGCACGGCCACCCGATCGCCCATCGTCATGGCCTCGACCTGGTCGTGGGTCACGTAGATGGTCGTCGTGCCGAGCCGTTGCTGGAGTTTCGCGATGTTGGCACGGGTTTCCACGCGCAGTTTCGCGTCCAGATTGGACAGTGGCTCGTCCATCAGGAACACGCTCGGCTCGCGCACGATCGCCCGGCCCATCGCGACCCGCTGCCGCTGCCCGCCGGACAACGCCTTCGGCTTGCGATCGAGGAACCGCGACAGGTCCAGCATCTTGGCGGCCTCGTCGACCCGCTTCTTGATGTCAGCCGCCGAGAACCCGCGCAATTTCAACGCGAAACCCATGTTGTCGGCTACCGTCATGTGCGGGTACAGCGCGTAGGACTGGAACACCATCGCGATGTCGCGGTCCTTCGGCGGCAGGTCGGTGACGTCGCGGTCGCCGATCCGGATCGAACCCTCGTTGACGTCCTCCAGCCCGGCGAGCATCCGCAGCGCGGTCGACTTGCCCGATCCGGACGGGCCGACGAGCACGAGAAATTCGCCGTCCGGCACTTCGAGACTCAGCTGGTCGACCGCGCGGACGCCCGGATTGCCGGGGTAGACCCGCGACGCCTGGTCGTAAATCACTTCAGCGGACATCTGCGTTCTCCCTTACTTCACAGCGCCCATGGACAGCCCGCGCACCAGGTGGTTCTGCGCGATCCAGCCCACGATCATCACCGGCAGCGAAGCCAGCAGCGCGGCGGCGGACAACTGGGCCCAGTACAGGCCCTCGCTGGTGATGAAGCCGACCAGGAAGACCGGCACCGTGCCGGCCCTGGCGGCAGTGAGGTTGACCGCGTAGAAGAACTCCGTCCAGGAGAAGATCACGCAGATCAACGCGGTCGCCGCGATGCCGGGCGCGACCACCGGCATGATGATCTTGCGCAGCAACGTCGGCAGGTTCGCCCCGTCGATCCGCGCCGCCTCGATCATTTCGCCGGGGACTTCCAGGAAGAACGACCGCATCATCCAGATCGCGAGCGGCAGGTTCATCGCGGTGTACAGGATGATCAGGGCCCACACGGTGTCCAGCAGGTTGGTGTTCTGCGAGATCACGTACAGCGGGATGATCGCGGCCACGATCGGCAGCATCTTGGTCGACAGGAAGAAGCCCAGCGCGTTCTTCGTGCCCTTGACCGGAGCCAGCGACAGCGCGTACGCGGCCGGGATTCCCAGCAGCAGCACGAGCAGCGTCGAAATCACCGTGACGAACGCCGAATTTCCCAGGTACGGCAGGAAACCGCTGTTGAGGACGTTCGAGATCTGGTCGAACGTCGGGGTGAAGAACAGCTTCGGCGGATCGGTGTAGGCGTCGTTCTCCTGTTTGAACGCGGTGAGAATCATCCACAGCAACGGGAAAACGAACAGGATCGCGATGATCCAGGTCGCGACGGTCAGCGTGCCCGGACCGTAGCGGCGTTTGGCCCGGCGCCGCGGAGGCGGCGCGGAGTCGGTGGCGGCGGGCGAGGCGGTGGCGGTTGCGGTGCTCACTTGACTCCTCCGTCCACGGAGAACGCGCGGAACATCAGCCGCAGCGCGAACGTCGCGACGATCATCGTCAGGATGACCACCACAACGCCCATCGCGGACGACTGTCCGATATCGAAGCCCTCGAACGCGCGCTGGTAGATGTAGAACGGCAGGTTCGTGCTGGCCGTGCCCGGACCGCCTTGCGTCATCAGGAAAATCGCGTCGAAACTGTTCACGATGTAGATCGCGCCGAGCAGCGTGGCCAGCTGCAGGAACCGCGAAAGGTGCGGCAGCGTGATCGACACGAAGGTCCGCCAGCGGCTCGCCCCGTCCACCGACGCCGCCTCCAGCACCTCCTTCGACTGGCTCTGCAGCCCGGCGAGGATCAGCAGAGTCATGAACGGCGTCCACTGCCAGATGATCTGCGCCATCACCGCGGCCAGCGGGAATTGCGAAAGCCAGTCGGTGTCCGTGCCGAACACGAAGTGCAGCAACCCGTACGTCGGGTCGAACACCGTGGTCTTCCACAGCAGCGCACCGGCCGCCGGGAGGATCAGGAACGGCGTGATCAGCAGCGTCCGGACGAAGCCGCGACCGGCGAACTTCCGGTCCAGCAGCACCGCGAGCCCGAGCCCGAGCAGCAGCGAAAGGAACACGCAGACCACGGTGAGCACCACGGTGTTCAGCAGCGCGCCGAGGAACGTCGTGTCGGTGAAGACGTCGACGTAGTTGCGGAAACCGACGAAATGCCGCGAGCCCGGACGCACCAGGTTCCACGACTGGAACGAGTAGAACAAGGTGAGCAGGAACGGAATCTGCGTCACCGCGATCACGAAGATCAGCGCGGGCAACAGCGGAAGCCGCCGTTTCCCGGCCGAACCGGTCACCTTCTTCGCAGCTGGCTTGGCGGTCGCCGGCGCGGTTCCGGCGGGGACGGAGAGGGTGCTCATCGCTGCACCTCCTGATACGACTTTCCGACGGTTTCCGCGTATTTCTGCGATTGCGCGAGCGCGTCGGCCACGGAGGTCTGACCGGCGATCGCGGCGGACAGCTGCTGGCTCACCCGGGTGCCGAGGTCCTGGAACTCCGGGATCCCGACGAACTGGATGCCCGGATACGGCACCGGGTTCACCATCGTCTTCTGCTGGTTCGCCGCCGCGATGCCGTCCAGCGTCGGCTGGGCGTAGGCCTTCGCGGCTTCCTTGTACTGCGGGATCTCATACGTCGACTTGCGCGTGCCCGGCGGCACCCGGTTCCAGCCGTAAGTCTGGCCGACCTTCTTCGCGTACTCCTTGTTCGTCATCCACGCCATGAACTTCCAGGCGTCGTCCTTGTTCTTGCCGACCTTCGGAATGCCCAGCGCCCAGGTGTAGAGCCAGCCGCTCGCCTGCGTCTTGTCCACCGGCGCGGCGACGTAGCCGTTCTTTCCGCCGACGTGGCTGGTCTTCGGGTCTTCGGTGGTGCCGGTCATCGAGGTGGCGTCGTACCACATCGCGGCGTTGCCCTGGGCGTACTTCGTGCCGCATTCGGTGAACCCGGCGCTGGAGGCGCCGACCTCGCCGTGGTCGCGCAGCAGGTTCACGTAGAAGTTCGCCGCCTTGGTGAACTCCGGGCTGGTCAGCTTCGCGTTCCAGTCCTTGTCGAACCATTGCGCGCCGAAGGTGTTCGCGACCGTGGTGAACGGCGCGAGGCTCTCGCCCCAGCCCGGCTTGCCGCGCAGGCAGATCCCGGCGATGCCCGCCTGCTTGTTGTCGAGTTTCGCGGCGAAATCGGCGATCTGCTGCCACGTCGGATGCGCGGGCATGTTCAACCCGGCCTGCTGGAACAGGTCCTTGCGATAGACCACAAAGGACGATTCGCCGTAGAACGGCACCGCGTACATCTGGTTTTCATACGACAGCGACTGGCGGATGCTCGGGATGAAGTCGGCCTCGTCGTATCCCGGCGTCGCCTTCATGTGCGGTTCGAGGTTCTCCAGCCACCCGTTGGCCGCCCACTGCGGAGCCTCGTAATTGCTGATCATCACCACGTCGAACTCGCCGCCCTGGGTGGCGGTGGACGCGGTGATCTTCGCCCTGGCCTCGTTTTCCGGCAGGGAAACGAACTTGAGCTTGATCCCGGGGTTGGCCTGCTCGAACTCGCCCTTGAGCGAAATGGCGTCCTTCATCTGCGGATTGGACACGATCGCGACGACCAGTGTCCGCCCGCCGGTGCCGAGCGCCCCGGCTCCGGCGCATCCCGTCACTAACAACGCTGTCGCGGCAAGGAGGCACAGGAGTTTACGCACCGCCACCACCTCCGGGCAGCACCTGGATCTTGAGGCCGGACCCGCTGCGCATCTTCGCCAGCGCCTCGGGGTACTGCTTGAGCGGCAGGGTGTCGGTGATCAGCGCTTCGGTGTCGAGGTAACCGTTCGCGACGAGGTCGAGCGCGTTGCCGTAGCTGTTCAGCACGGCCATCGAACCGACGATGGTGATTTCGTCGTTGTAGATACGGAACGGCGAAAGCGCGACGCGTGCTTCGGCCGGAGCGACGCCGAACACGAGCAACCGGCCACCGCGGTGCAGTGCGTTGAACGCTGCCTCGATCGCGGGTGCCGCGCCGGTGCAGTCCACTGCGGCGTCGAAGCGTTCATCGTCCAGTTCGGACATGTCGGCGGCCACTGCGGCCGCGCCGAGGTCGGTCGCGCGAGGCAGCCGGGCGGCGTTGCGGTCGACCATCGTCACGTGCGCACCCGCGCGGAGCAGGAGCTGCTGCATGATCAGGCCCATCGTGCCCGCGCCGACCACGAGGAAGCGTTCGCCCGCCTCCACGCCGATCCGGCGCACGCCGTGCACCGCGCAGGAAACGGGTTCGACCAGCGCACCCTGTTCCCAGGTCATCGAGTCGGGCATCCGGTAGCAGGTGTCCGCGGGCACCGCGACGTACTCGGCGAACGCGCCGTTGACGGTGTCGCCGGTGGCGTTCCAGTTCGCGCAGAGGTTGCCGTGCCCGGACCGGCACGGGGTGCAGTATCCGCAGTAGATCGACGGGTCGACCGCGACCCGGTCACCGACCTTCCACTCGGCGGGCACGTCCGCGCCGAGTTCGACGATCTCCCCGGAGAACTCGTGCCCGGGAACGATGGGATACGGGGTCGGCGGGAAATGCCCGTCGGCGATGTGCAGGTCCGTGCCGCAGATCCCGCAGGCACCCACCTTCACGACGACCTGGCGCTCCCCGGGCTTCGGATCGGGAACCTCGCCGACCCGGATCTCCCCGGGCCGGTCCACGATCGCGGCGCGCATGCGTCATCACCTTCCAAGATGCTCGTTTGAGCGATTTTGACTTATGCCGTAGGTAACATGCGTAGGCATTAGAGGCTGCTGCCTGCGGATCCGTCAACCGGCAAAGCTCATTTTTGCGCTATCCTGCTCATGTGAGCAGGAAAAAGGGGCCACTACCGCTGACCGAAACGCTGCTGCTGGCGACCATGGCCAGGCGGTTCTACGTGCAGGGCGCCTCGAAGCTGGAGATCGCCGACGAGTTCGGCGTGAGCCGGTTCAAGGTCGCGCGGATGCTGGACGCGGCGCTCGAGTCCGGGCTGGTGCGGATCGAGTTCGACCTGCCCGCGCCGATCGACGTCGAACTGTCCGACGACATCCGCCGGGCCTACCGGCTGGAGCGCGTGCTCGTGCTCGAACGAGCATCCGAAACGGAGCCGAGGGAGATCGTCCGCAAGCAGGTCGGCGCGCTGGCCGCCCGGCTGCTGGAGGAGATCGCGACCCCGGACGACGTCATCGGGCTGTCCTGGGCGCGCTCGGTCAACGCGATGACCGAGGCGATCCGGACCCTGCCGCGCTGCCCGATCGTGCAGCTGTGCGGGGTGCAGGCCGGGATGGACATGCGCGGCCGTTCGGTGGAGACGGTCAGCCGCGTGACGTCGGTGTCCGGCGGCGATTCGTACCCGATTTTCGGCCCGCTCGTCCTGCCCGACCGGCGGACCACCGAGATCCTGCGGCACCAGCCGGGCATCGCGGAAACGTTCGCGCAGTTCGGGAAACTCACCAAGGCCGTGGTGAGTATCGGTTCGTGGGAGACCGGGGAGTCCACCGTGTACGACGCGCTGGACGAGGCCGAACGCGCCGCCATCGCCGCCCGGGGCGCGACCGCCGAGGTCGCCGCGCGGCTGTTCGACGCGGACGGCAATTCGCTCGGCACCGGCCTGGCGCACCACGTGCTGGCGATCAGCCACGAGGAGCTGATGGCGGTCCCCGAGGTGATCGCGATCGGTTACAGCCAGCCGAAAGCCGAGGCGGTGGACGCCGTACTGCGGTCCGGGCTGGTGTCGACGCTGGTCACCGACGCCGCGGCGGCCGTACCGCTGCTGGAGCTGGCGCGGGCCAGGCCACTGCCCTCGTGAGTGCTGGCTCCGGTGAGAACCGGCATTGCCACTCACGCCCCCCGGCTCTGTGCCTGCACCACCCGATCCCCGTACTCCGCCGCCCACCTTCCGAACCCCTCGATCGGTCCGAGGAAACTCACCCCCAGCCCCGTCAGCTGATACGCCCCGCCCACGCGCTCGACCAGCCCGTCGCGTTCCAGCTTGCGCACCGCCTCGGTCAGCACCTTCGCGCTGATCCCGCCGATGCGCGTGCGCAGTTCGCCGTGCCGCAGCGGGCCGTTCTTCAACGCCCACAGCACGACCGGATGCCAGGTGTTCGCCACTAGGTCGAACGCGAGCCGGGTACGGCAGTCGGCGATGAAGTCCATGGTTACCTTTCGGTTCCTGCCGGGGTTCCTAACGTCGTTTGCGTACAACCACGCGACGACAGGAGACCTTCCCATGCACATCGCCCTCTTCGGCACCGGCGCCGTGGCGTCCGCTCTCGGCAGCCAATGGACCCGGCACGACCTGACCGTGTCCGGCCGCTCCCCCGCGCACGCCGCCGCCTTGGCCGCCGAGCTTGGCGCCGAGGCCGTGGACTGGGCCGAGGCCGCCGCCCGAGCGGACGCCATCCTGCTGGCCGTCCCGACCACCGCCCTCGAAGCCCTGCTCACCCCGCTCGACCTCACCGGCAAGGTCCTCGTCGACTGCACCAACACCCCCGGTGCGACCGGCGAACCCGTTGCCGCGCGGATCGCCGAATACGCCCCGGGCGCTTCAGTGGTGAAGGCGTTCAACCTCGCCCACGTGGACGTCTGGCGAATGACCCCGCCGCTGTTCGAAGGTCGCCCGCTCGGCGTCCCGCTGTGCGGCACCCCGGAGGCCGTCGCCGTCGCGACGGAGCTGGTCCAGGACCTGGGCTGCACTCCCCTGCCCGCCGGCGGCCTCGACCGAGCCGCCCTGCTGGAAGCCGCCGCCGGGTTGGCGATCGGCCTGTGGTTCGACGGCCTGGATGCGCGTTCCATGCTCATGGCCAGCTGATCGGGCCTATCCTGGCCTGGTGCCCACAAGTGGATCGGCGGTAGTCGTCGGCGGGGGAATCGGTGGCCTGGCCGCGGCGATCGGATTGTCGCGAGCCGGCTGGCAGGTCACGGTCTTCGAACGCCTGCCCGGTGATCTGGACGACGCCGGTTCCGGAATTTCCCTTGCCGCCAACGGTGTGCGCGCCCTGGACGCGTTGGGAGCCGGCGACGCACTCCGCGCCGCCGGCTGTTTCCAGCGCAGGGTCAGCACCCGCAGCCCGCGCGGGACTTGGCTGGCCCGCATGGACGGAGCCGAACTCGAACGCGTCGCCGGCACGCCGATCGTCGGCATCGCACGGTACGAATTGCATCGGTTGCTGCGTACGCTGCTGCCCACGCCGGTGGTGCGGGAGGAGGTCACCGCCGTCGAGGGCAACGCCGTGGTCACCACCTCCGGCCGTCACGAAGCCGAGGTGATTGTCGCCGCTGATGGCGTCAACAGCCGGCTGCGCAAACGTTTCTTCCCCGCACATCCTGGCCCGGTCTACAGTGGATCGGCCGTCATCCGCGCCATCACGACCGAGCCGTTCACACTGTCCTCTTCGGACTTCAATCTCACTTGGGGCCGAGGAGTCGAGTTCGGGTACATCGGCTTGGCGGACGGCCGAGCCGAATGGCACGCCGTGCTGACCATCCCGGCAGGCACCCGTTATCCTGACCCGATCGCCGAAATGCGCCGCCGCTTCGGTTCCTGGCACGAGCCGGTCACCGCCCTGCTCGACGCGACCGAACCGGAAGCCGTTCTGCACCACGATGTGTACGAACTGGTGACGCCGCTGCCGTCCTATGTGTCCGGTCGAGTCGCCTTGCTCGGCGATGCCGCGCACGCGATGCAACCGAACCTCGGCCAGGGTGCCTGCCAGGCGTTGGAAGACGCCGTGACGCTCGCGCATGCGCTGTCCTCAACCGACGTCGACACCGCGCTCACCCGATACGACGCAGAGCGCCGCCCGCGTAGCCAGGCCATCGCCCGAGCCGCCCGGCAAACCGGCCGGATGGGCCAGCAGCTGACGAACCCGTTCGGAATCGCGATGCGGAATCTGGCGTTCCGGGCCATGCCGACGTCGGTGATGGCGCGGTCGATGCTGCGCTACACCCGCTGGCAACCGCCGGCCAAGGACGGTCCCGGCACTCAGAACTGATTGACGTCCACGATCCGCACCACCGCGCTGCCCGCCTCGTCCGACGCGCGCAGATCGACCTCCGCGCTGATCCCCCAGTCATGGTCGCCGGCCGGATCGTCGAAGATCTGCCGCACCCGCCACAGGTCCGGCTCCTGCTCGATCAGCAGCAAGGCCGGGCCGCGCGCGTCCGGGCCGATTCCGAGTGAATCGTGCTCGTCGAAGTAGTCCTCGATCGCGTCTTCCCACGCGCCGGAGTCCCAGCCGGACGCGGCGTCCAGCGAGCCCAGTTCGTCGTACGCCCGGCGCGAAGCCAGCTCCACCCGGCGGAACAACTCGTTGCGCACCAGTACGCGGAACGCTCGCTCGTTGCGCGTGACCGCGGGCGGCTCGGGCGGCGGCCGGTGCGACACCGGGCCTTCCTCGTCCGGATGCCGCAGCGCTTCCCATTCGTCCAGCAGGCTGGAGTCGACCTGCCGCACCAATTCGCCGAGCCATTCGATGAGATCCTGCAGCGATTCGGTCTTCGCCTCGTCCGGCACGGTGTGCCGCAACGCGTCGTAGGTGTCGGCGAGGTAGCGCAGCACCAGGCCTTCGGAACGCGCGAGCTGATAGAAGCCCACGTATTCCACGAAGTTCATCGCGCGCTCGTACATATCGCGCACCACCGACTTCGGCGACAGCTCGTAATCCGCCACCCACGGGTGCCCAGCACGATACGACTGGTAAGCCGCGTTAAGCAGTTCCTCCAACGGTTTCGGGTACGTGACGGATTCGAGCAGCTCCATCCGCTCGTCGTACTCGATCCCGTCGGCCTTCATCGCCTGCACGGCTTCCCCGCGCGCCTTGAACTGCTGCTGCGACAACACCGGCCGCGGGTTGTCTACTGTGGATTCCACAATGGACACCACGTCCAGCGCGTACGACGGCGACTCCAGGTCCAGCAATTCGATGGCAGCCAACGCGAACGGCGAAAGCGGCTGGTTCAACGCGAAATCGAACTGCAGGTCCACCGTCAGCCGGACGATGCGCCCCTCGGCATCCGGTTCGGGCAGCTTTTCCACCACACCGGCGGCGAGCAGCGAACGGTAGATCTCGATCGCCCGCAGGATCAGCTTCCGCTGTGCCGGCCGGTCCGAATGGTTGTCCTCCAGCAGATGCCGCATCGCGTCGAACGCGTTGCCCGGCCGGGAAATCACGTTCAGCAGCATCGAGTGGCTGACCCGGAAACTGGACGTGAGCGGTTCCGGATCGGCCGCGATCAGCCGGTCGAACGTGCTCTCGGTCCAGTTGACGAAGCCCTCCGGAGCCTTCTTCCGGACGATCTTCTTTTTCTTCTTCGGGTCGTCGCCCGCCTTCTCCAGCGCCTTCGCGTTCTCCACCACGTGATCCGGAGCCTGCACGACCACATAACCGTCGGTGTCGTACCCGGCCCGGCCCGCGCGTCCGGCGATCTGGTGGAACTCGCGCGCCTTCAAATGCCGCTGCCGCACGCCGTCGTACTTCGTCAGCGCCGAGAACACCACGGTCCGGATCGGCACGTTGATGCCAACGCCGAGGGTGTCCGTCCCGCAGATCACCTTCAGCAGCCCGGACTGCGCGAGCGTTTCGACCAGCCGCCGGTATTTCGGCAGCATGCCCGCGTGGTGCACGCCGATGCCGTGCCGCACGAGCCGCGAGAGCGTCTTGCCGAACCCGGCGGAGAACCGGAAGTCGCCGAGCAGGTCGGCGATCGCCTCCTTCTCCGCCTTGGTCGTGACGTTGATGCTCATCAGCGTCTGCGCCCGTTCGATGGCCGCGGCCTGCGAGAAATGCACGACATACACCGGTGCCTGGCCGCCGTGGAGCAGCTCGGACATCGTCTCGTGCAGCGGCGTGAGCGCGTACCGGAAGGTGAGCGGCACCGGCCGCTGCGCCGAAGTGACCACCGCGGTCGGCCGTCCGGTCCGCCGGGTCAGGTCCTTTTCGAAGAACGAAACGTCGCCGAGCGTGGCCGACATGAGCACGAACTGCGCGTTCGGCAGCTCGATCAGCGGGACCTGCCACGCCCAGCCGCGGTCCGGTTCCGCATAGAAGTGGAACTCGTCCGCGACGACCTGGCCGACCGGGGCGCCGGCGCCGTCGCGCAACGCGATGTTCGCCAAGATTTCCGCGGTGCAGCAGATGATCGGCGCGTCGGCGTTGACGCTCGAATCGCCGGTCATCATGCCGACCTGATCGGCCCCGAAGATCTCGATGAGCTGGAAGAACTTCTCCGAGACCAGCGCTTTGATCGGCGCGGTGTAAAAACTGCGTTTACCGTGCGCGAGCGCGGTGAAGTGCGCGCCGACCGCGACGAGGCTTTTGCCGGAGCCGGTCGGCGTCGACAGAATGACGTTGGCCCCGGAGACGACCTCGATCACCGCCTCCTCCTGCGCGGGGTACAGCTCGATACCCCGTTCGGCCGTCCACGTCGTGAAGGCTTCGAACAGGGCATCTGCGTCGGGATCCGCTGGCAGGAGGTCGGTGAGAGTCATCGTGGCGACCATCGTGCCATCCCGCCGCCGCCCGCAGGTGCAGGGGAGATCGCGGGTGCTTGCCCTAACCCGTAGGCTTCCCGTACCGCGCGCTGCCGGAGGGGACGGACAGGCGGGCGCGCACACGGGCGGTACTCGCGGAGGATTCGGCAATGGCACAGGACATCATCCCGATCGAGCTCGGGCTGCCGCAGGGCGACGTGGTCACCCTCTGGGCCCCGCGGTGGCGGGAGGACGGCGAGGAGTGGGAAGCGTTCCTCGGCGACGAGGACGACCTGTACGCCTTCCCGGACGCCGCGCACCTTGCCGCCTTCGTGCGCACAGCCGAGCAGCACGACCTGCTCGACCACCCGGCGTGGGACGCGGTGCCCGCGCTGAACGTGCCCGAGCTGATCCCCGACGACGACCACTCCTACGACCTCGTCGGCGTGCCCGAGCTGGTCGCCGAGGAGCCGGACTCGTGGACGATCGGCGAGCTGGCCGAGATCGTCGGCATCGTCCGTTCGCTCGCCGACGTGTGCGAGCTGGACGAGGTGCACGAGGTGCTCGACGCCTACGAGGGCTTCTCGCTGCTGGAGCAGGGCCGGCTGCCCTTCACCGGGCGCGAGGGCGAAGCGCTGTGGAACGACCTGTCGAAGGCCGTCTCCGAGAAGTGGGACACCGTGCTCGACGCGATCGACAACCTGGTGACGGTGCCGGACGTCGACGCCGCGGTGCTGGAGCAGACCGCCGAAGAGCTGGCCGCCTTCCACGAGGAATCCGCCGAGGCGGAGGCCGGTGAAGAGGACGGCGGGCCGGAAGACCTCGAAGCGGTCGACGCCGAGGACGAGGACGCCGAGGACGAGCCGGTCGGTTTCTGGGGCGAGGTCGGCATCGACCCGATCAAGATCGTCACCTCCGGCGCGGAGTACTACACGCTGCGCTGCTACCTCGACGACAAGCCGGTCTTCCTCGGCAACGAGGGCGAGATCGACGTGTTCAGCTCGCCGAAGGCGCTGCTCAAGGCGATCAAGGCGGGTGACGAACTCGCCGACACCGACCTCGCGAGCGTGTCCACTTGGGACGAGGTGCGCGAGAAGGCGGCGGCCGACGAGCTGGAGATCGAGGTCGACACCGACAACACCTACGTGTTCCCCGGTCTCGACGAGGACATCGCCGAGGGCCCGGAGTCGATCGACCCGACCCAGCTGGAGCTGGCCGTCGAGCTGATCACCGACGCCGCCGAATGGGCGGGCGACGACACCGTCGAAACCGCGCTGGCGGCCAACGAAAGCCTCGGCTGGCTGGTGTCGTTCGTGCTGCGGCCGGACCCGAGCCGGCTTGAGCCGAGCGCTCCGTTCGACACCGAGCAGAGCGCCTGGCGCAAGCTGGTGGAGGACTTCGAGAACCGCCTCACGGTGGTCTGAACCTGCTAGACGGCGTCGAACACGCTCTCGGCCGGGTCACCGGCGGAGAACATCTTCCAGGCGACGCCGGCGATCGCATCCGGATCCAGGGTGCGACCGCCGGCGTCGCCGTATTTTTCCCGCCGCGCGACGACCATCCGGTGAATGTCGCCGCGTTCGACCAAGCCGCCGATGATGAGGCTGCCCGCGTACACGCCGGTCCCGGCCAGCCCCTCGTGCAGCGTCCGCGCGTAGTTCCGCAACGCCGCTGACGACACCGCGAGCGCGCCGAGCGCGGGCATCGGCCGCACCGCGCTGAGCCCGCCGGCGAACAGGAATCCGCCGCTGCCGCGCTCCAGCATGCCCGGCAGCAGCTTGCCGACCACCTCGACGGCCGGATACACCCAGCTCATCGCCTTCTCGACGGCGTCGACAGTCGCTTCGGTGATGTCCGTGGGAAAGCTGTCCGGTTCGATCGCGGCCGGGCCGTAGTAGGCGACGTCGATGCCGCCGAACCGTTCGGTGACTTCGTCGAGCGTCGCTCCGATTCCGTTCCGGACGTCGCCGGCGAACGCTTCCGCGTTGTCGAGTCCGGCCAGGTAAGCCGGGTGCCGCTCAGCGGTACGCGAAACGAGCGCGACGCTGTATCCCTCCTTGGCGAACCGGTGGGCCATCGACATTCCGAGGCCGGGCCCGGCTCCGAGAACGACAGCGGTCGGGCGAGTGGTCATGGCTTGGTTTCCTTCCCCAGCATTAAGTCGAGGGCACCCTCGATTTCGTTCGCCAAGGTACCACAAAACCCGAGGACGCCCTCGACTTTGTACGATGGGCCCATGGCCACCGGATCGAAGCCGTTGCGCGCGGACGCCGCCCGCAACCGCGGCAAACTGCTGGCCGCCGCCACGCGCGCGTTCGGCGAGCACGGCCTCGACGCGCCGCTGGAGCAGATCGCCCGCAGCGCCGGGGTCAGCATCGGCACGCTGTACGCGCACTTCCCGACCCGGGACGCCTTTGTCGACGCGATCCTGCCCGCGCAGATCGCCGCACTGGACGATCTGGCGGCGAAGGCGTTGGCGGAGCCGGACCCGTGGCAGGGCTTCACCGGGTTTCTCGACGGGCTGTTCGCGTTGCAGGCCAAGGATCACGGCCTCAGCGACGCGCTCGCCCGCAGGTTGCCGTTGAGCCCGGCCGTACGGGAGGCGTGCCGCACCGGTTTCGAGCATGCGGAGCGCATTATCGACCGGGCAAAGGAATCCGGACAGCTGCGCGCCGATTTCGAACCCGCGGATCTCGCCCCGCTGGTCGCCGCGATGTCGCAGCTGATCCGCGAATCACCCGAAACCTGGCGTCGGCACTTGGCGTTCTTTGTCGACGGCCTGCGTGGCTCGTGAGTGGCGATCCCGGGGAGAACCGCGATCGCCACTCACGAGCCACCTACCTCCTCGCGCCCCTCCGCCCGCATCGGCACCACCCCTATTGCCAGCAGCGGGAAAACCGCCGCCACGCAATACGCCAGCGCGTACCGGCTGTCCCCGATCACCAGTCCCAGCAACGGCGGCGTCGCCGACGCGGCGATGTTCTGCGCGGTGTTCTGCGTCCCCATCGCGCGCCCCGACCACGCGACACCGGCCAGCTCGGCCGACGCGGTGAAGCCGAGACCGTTGTCCGCCACCGTGATCACCGCCGCCAGCACGAGCGCGGCCAGCACCAGCCACAGCCAAGTCGCGTCCCCGACCGCGACCAGCAGCATCACGACCACACTCGCGACAGCGAGCTGCCGCATCGGCCGCAACCGGCTGCCGACCCGGTCCGACCAATACCCCGACGCCAGTCGCCCGAGCGCGCCGAGCACCTGAGCCACCGCGACGAACACCCCCGCCTGCGCGGCGGTCCATTGATGCTGCGAGACCAGATAGACCGGCGCGAACGCGGACACCGCGAACTGCGGCACCACCAACAGCGCACTCGCGCCGTGCACTCGCCACAGCCACGGCTTGCGGTACGGCGACGGCGGCCGCTCCCCCTTCGCCGCACGCGGCGGCCGCGGCGGGTCCACGACGAACAGCGCCACCAAGAGCGCCACACCGACCGCCAGCACGGCAGGAAGCAGCATCGCCGCCTGGAACCCCCACTGCGCGGCCAGCGGCGGCAGCCCGAGCGCGGCCACTCCTACCCCCAGCGGCTGCGCCGTCTGCCGGATGCCCATCGCGACGCCACGCTCGGATTTGGCGAACCAGCCCATGACGACCCGGCCGCTCGCCGCGTTCACCGAAGCCGTGCACGCACCGGCTACGAGAAACACCCCAAAGAGAAGTCCGACCGGGTGGTGCCACAGGGCGGCGTACACGAGGAGTAACCCCGATACGCCCAGGCCCAGCGCCATGATGAGGCGCTCGCCGTAACGGTCCGCAGCCGCGCCCCAGGCGATGAGCGTGAGCAGCAGGCCGATGCTCGGCGCCGCGACGACCGTGCCCGCCTGCGCCAGCGTCAGATGGTCGGCCTCGCGCATGGCGGGCACGAGAAACGGCAGCCCGTAAAGAAAGGAGCAGCTGGCGGTCTGCGCGGCGAGGCCAAGCGCGAGGATCAGCCACCGTCGCGAACTGCCTTTTTGCCGCACCTGCTCCCCAGCCCCGACCTGCGCCATTCCGCCACCGTCTCAATATCTGAGATATACGTCTTACATGGTGAACGATAGTTGGCATGGCTAACGAACGCAACCGCCTTTCGGAGGCGGCCGCGTCCGACAGCTCGATGATTCAGCCGAGCGCCGCGTACCCGGGTTTGACGACCTTCTCGATCAGCTCAAGCCGCTCGTCGAAATCGAGGAACGCGGATTTCATCGCGTTGATCGTGAACCAGCGGAAGTCGTCGAGGCCGAAGCCGAACGTCTCGGCCAGCGCGGCGAATTCACTGGTCATCGTGCAGCCGCTCATCAGCCGGTTGTCGGTGTTGACGGTGACGCGGAAGCGCAGCCGGGCGAGCAGGCCGATGGGATGCTCGGCCAGCGACGGCACGGTTGCGGTCTGGACGTTCGACGAGGGGCAGATCTCCAGCGGGATCCGCCGGTCCCGGACGTAGCCCGCCAACCGTCCAAGATGGACATTTCCGTCGGCGTCGGTGGTGATGTCCTCGACGATCCGCACGCCGTGCCCGAGCCGTTCCGCGCCGCAGTACTGGATTGCCTCGCCGATCGAGGGAAGTCCGAACGCTTCGCCGGCATGAATAGTGAAGTGCGCATTGTTCCGGCGCAAATAGTCGAATGCGTCCAGATTTCGGGTGGGCGGGAATCCGTCCTCCGGTCCGGCGATGTCGAATCCGGCCACCCCGGCGTCGCGGTAGCGCACCGCGAGTTCGGCGATCTCGAGCGCACGGGCGTGCTGGCGCATCCCGCACAGCAGGGTCCGCACCCGGATCCGCCCGCCGCCCGCGGCTACCCTCCGCATCCCTTCGGCGAAGCCCTCTTGGACAGCCTCGACCACTGCATCGAGTGACAGCCCGCGTTCCACGAAAAGCTCCGGCGCGTACCGCAGCTCGGCGTAGGCCACTCCGTCCGCGGCCAGGTCTTCCACCGCCTCGGCGGCAACCCTGACCAGTGCTTCCTCCGTCTGCATGACACCACACGTGTGGGCGAACGTTTCGAGGTACGACACCAGGGAACCGGAGTCCGCCGCGGCGCGGAACCAGCGGCCCAGCTCGTCCGGATCCGTCGCGGGAAGGTCCCGGTAGCCGAGATCCTCGGCGAGTTCGGCGACCGTGCCCGGGCGCACACCGCCGTCGAGGTGATCGTGGAGCAGGACCTTGGGGGCACGGCGCAGGATCTCCGCGCTCAGCGGGGTTACGTCCGACATCCTCCAACGGTAGCCTCGCAGTCATTCCCCTACCTGGCCGTAACCGAGAGCACCGGAACAACCCTCTGCTCAGCACTGTGCGCAAGGAATCGGCCATCCGGGTGGCACGGTCGTTATCCGCGTTCCCCGGGGGCCATACGCACAGCAATTTTCTTCATCGATAAGCTCGGGTCAGTCCCTTCCATTTTCCCCGCCGACGAAGGACACCGCAGTGACCACTGACAACCACATTGCCGCTCCGTCGTTCGACCGGATGCGCAACATGCTGGTGCGCGCGGCCGAGGTTCGTGAGAGCGAGCAGCAGCAGATCTTCGACGCGCTCGACGACATCTACGCCCGGCTCGCGCCGGTGGACTCCCTGGGCGCGGTGCGCAAGCGGCTGTCGGAACTGCCGGACCGGACCGAGGTCGGGGTGCTGGCGGAACGCCTCGACGAGGCGATGACACGGCTGGAGTCCCAGGACAACGCGATCGCCGCGCTCACGCACGCGGTGGAGAGCATCGTCGACAAGCTGGCGAAGCCCTTCGCCCAGCTCGACGGCCGCCTCGACGGCGTGGCGGCGCGGTTCGAGGGCGTCGCGGGCCGGATGGACGGGCTTGAGGACAAGCTGCAGAACATCCACCGCCGTCTCGACGAGCTGGGCGGGCACCTGGACAAGCAGGACGCGAAGCTGGAGTCGCTGCCGCAGACGACGCAGGGCCCGATCCGCGACCGGATCGAGATGGCCGAGACGTCGCTGCGCGAGCGGATCGAGACCACCGACCAGGAACTGCGCTCGCGCGTGGACGAACTGGACCGCGCGACGAAGGAACGCATCGCCACCGCGACCGACGCGCTGAAGAGCGCGGTCTCCGACACCGGCGAGATGATCGACCCGGCCGCCCGCCTCGACAGCGTCGGCACGAAGCTCGAAACGATCACCCAGCGTCTCGACGACCTGTCCAGCCGCATCGACAAGGTCGAGGACGACGTCACCGGCCGCATCGGCGACCTGGACGGCTCGGTCCGCAGCGGCCTGTCGAAGGTCGAAGGCACGCTGTCGAAGCAGCCGGACACCGACGCGGTCGACTCGCTGGTGCGCCGCAGCAACGACGAATCCGTGCGGCGGATCGGCGGCCAGCTGGACGAGGCGATGGCGACCTTCGCGGAACTGATGCTGGGCGGCGGGCCCGCGGTGCAGCAGATCGCCCCGCCGCCGCCCGCGCCGCGGCAGCCTCGTCGCAGCTCCCGCAACGGGCGGTCGCCCAAGGCCGCGGACGCCAAGGCCAAGGCTGGCGGCGACGCGGACGAGCCGACTGACTGAGCTGAATGACCGAAGCCCCGTCCGGGATCCGGACGGGGCTTCGGCGTTTCCGCGGTCAGGGCCGAACGGTGTCCAGCACGATCCCCGTCGCAGCAGGTGCCTCCGCACCCACCTCGAACCCGCCCTCCAGCGCCGCGAGGGCCGCCGGGATCGCCTCCGGAGTGTCCGTGTGCAGTTCCAGCAACGGCTCCCCCGCCACCACCGCGTCGCCCGGCTTCGCGTGGCACAAGATTCCCGCCGCGGCCTGCACCGGGTCTTCCTTGCGCGCCCGGCCGGCCCCGAGCCGCCAAGCCGCGACACCCACCGCGTAGGCGTCCAGCGAAGTCAGCACCCCGGAAGCAGGTGCTGGGACGACGTGCACCGAAGAAGGTCGCGGCAAGGAGGCCGAAGGATCGCCGCCCTGCGCGGTGATCATCCGAGCCCACACCTCATAGGCCTCACCGGACGCCAGCACCTCAGCCGGATCCACGGAAATCCCCGCCAAAGCAAGCATTTCCCGCGCCAGCGCCACCGTCAGCGAGACCACGTCCGCCGGGCCACCGCCGCGCAGGACCTCGACCGCCTCCGCGACCTCGACCGCGTTCCCGACCGCCCGCCCGAGCGGCGTGCTCATGTCGGTGATCAACGCGGTGCACGCCACCCCGTGCGCGGTGCCGATGTCCACGAGCGTCCGCGCCAGCAGCTGCGCCTCCGGCACGGTCTTCATGAACGCCCCGGAGCCGGCCTTCACATCCAGCACCAGCCCCGAAGCACCCTCGGCGATCTTCTTGCTCATGATCGAGCTGGCGATCAACGGCACCGACTCGACCGTCGACGTGACATCCCGCAGCGCGTACAGCTTCTTGTCCGCCGGAGCCAGCCCCTCAGTCGCCGCGCAGACCACCGCGCCGACCGAGTTCAGCTGCGCCGCGATCTCGTCCAGCGACAAAGCCGCGCGCCAACCCGGGATCGACTCCAGTTTGTCCAGCGTCCCGCCGGTGTGGCCGAGTCCGCGACCGGACAGCTGCGGCACCGCGGCACCGCACGCGGCGACCAGCGGAGCCAGCGGCAAGGTGATCTTGTCGCCGACCCCGCCGGTCGAGTGCTTGTCCACGGTCGGGCGCGCGACGTCCAGCGACAGCCGCGAACCCGAGCCGATCATCGCGCCGGTCCAGCGCGCGATCTCGCCGTCGTCCATGCCGCGCAAGAAAATGGCCATGGCCAGTGCGGCCATCTGCTCTTCCGCGACCACTCCGCGGGTGTAGGCGTCGACGACCCAGTCGATCTGTTCGTCGCTCAGCCGTCCGCCGTCACGCTTGGCCCGAATGACATCTACCGCGGCGAACGTCACGGCAGGTCCTCCGGCCCGAACGCGTCCGGCAGCACCTCCGACATCGGCAGCACCCCGCGCGGAGTGTCCACCAGGCACGAAGATCCGCCAAGCTCAAACAGAATCTGGCGGCAGCGTCCACAAGGCATCAACAGCTCACCCGCGCCGCTGCGGCAAGCCACGGCGACCAAACGGCCACCGCCGGACAGTCGCAATTGACCGGCCATTGTGCACTCAGCGCACAAACCCAAACCGTAGGAAGCGTTTTCGACGTTGCAACCGGTCACCTGACGGCCATCGTCCACAATGGCCGCGACGCCGACGTGCAGTCCCGAATAAGGCGCGTACGCGTGCGAAGCCGCCTTGACCGCCTCAGCTCGCAGAGCTTCCCAGTCCACTTCGGACATCAGTCGCCCTCACCTCGCCGATACTGCGCACCGTCCGCCTTGGGCGGCCGAAGTCGTTGCGACGCAACAGCTAGCACGATCAACGTCACGAAATGCGCGGTGTAGGGGATCAAGTCGCTCGGCAGCGTGTCGTTGGTCCAGTAGATCGCGTACAGAATGCCGGCGCCGACCACGCCGAGCGCGGCCGCGAGCCAACGCTTCCGGATCAGCTGCACGATCACGATGATCGCCAGCAGAATCACCGCGCCGTACAGCAACGCCAGCACCGCGTCACCGCCGCCGGCGAGCTGCAGACCGTCGGAGTACCCGAACAGCGCGGCACCGCCGAGCAGCCCGCCCGGTCGCCAGTTGCCGAAAATCATCGCGGCCAGACCGATGTACCCGCGGCCGTTGGTCTGGTTCTCCAGGTAGTCCGCGCCGCCCTTGAGCAGCACCAGGGAGGCACCGCCCATGCCCGCGAAGCCGCCGGAGATCAGCACGCCGACGTACTTGTAGCGGTACACGTTCACGCCGAGCGACTCCGCCGCGACCGGGTTCTCACCGCACGAACGCAGCCGCAGGCCGAACCGGGTGCGCCAGAGAATCCAGTAGCTCACCGGGATCAGCACGATCGCGAGCATGGTCAGCGGCGCGACCCCGGTCACCAGCCCGCGCAAAATGCCCGCGACGTCGGACAATCCGACGCGCTGCTGGTCTTCCAGCGAGCCCAGCCAGTCCGAAAGCCCGGCCGCCGAATAGGTGTCGAACTTCGGCACCGGCGGCGACTGGCGCGGGTTGCCCGACAGCGGCTCGAAAATCAGGTTCGCCAGATACTTCGCGACACCGAGCCCGAGCAGGTTGATCGCGACCCCGGAGACGATGTGGTTGACGTTGAACGTCACCGTCGCCACCGCGTGCAGCAGCCCGCCCAGCGCGCCGAACGCGATCGCGGCCAGCAGGCCGACCCACGCGCCGCCGTAGTACGCACCCCAGGCCGCGCCCCAGGTGCCGAGGATCATCATGCCTTCGAGGCCGATGTTGATCACGCCGACGCGCTCGGCCCACAGCCCGCCGAGCGCGCACAGCAGGATCGGCAGCGCCAGCCGCAGCGCGGTCGACGCGGTGTTGCTGGACGTCAGCGCCGAAACACCGGTGGCGTACGACGCGGTCGACATGACCGCGATCGCGACCACGGCCCAGATCACGCCGCGCAGCCAGCCGGGAATCCGCGGCCGCTTGCGCTTGACCGGCACCGGCATCCCTGACTCCGGTCCTGGCCTCGACAGTTCTGTGGTGGTCACACCGCACCGCCTTCCGCGACCGAGGCGCCCTTGCGGCCGTTGCCCGCGAGCGCCCTGCCCACCCTGCGCTGTTCCGCGGCGAGGTCGGCCCGGCGCACGATCTCGTACGCCACGACGACCGAGAGCACGATGATGCCCTGCATGATCGTCGCGATCTCCTTGGACACGTTGATCTGCTCCAGCGACACCGCCGAGGTGTCCAGGAACGCCCACAGCAGCGCGCCGAACGCGATGCCGCCGGGGTGGTTGCGGCCGAGCAGCGCGACCGCGATGCCGGTGAAGCCGTACATCTGGGTCGCGGTGATGCCGTAGCTGTAGTCGCGGCCGAGCAGTTCCGGCATGGCGACCAGACCGGCCACCGCACCGGAGAGCAGCATCGCGATGAGCGTCATCTTCTTCGCGCTCACGCCGCCGGCCGCGGCGGCCGTCGCGGACTCGCCGCTGGCCTTCAGCTCGAAGCCGAACCTGGTGCGGTTGAGCATGAACCAGTACGCGCCGCCGATCACGATCGCGATGAACACGAACCCGAACAGCGTGCCCGACCCCAGCGGGATGCCCGGGATCCGGCCGGACGGCGCGATCACCCTGGTCCCGATGTTGTTGCCGGTCTGCACGCCGAACTGGTCGGCGTTGATCAGGAAGGCGATGATGCCGGCGACGATCGAGTTCAGCATGATCGTCGAGATGACCTCGCTGACGCCGCGGGTCACCTTGAGCACCGCCGGGATCGTCGCGTACAGCGCGCCGGAAAGGATGGCCACCAGCAGGATCACGATGGTGTGAATGACCGGCGGCAATTGCAGCGCCCCGCCGACGATCGCGGCGATCACGGCGGCGAACCGGTACTGGCCCTCGACGCCGATGTTGAACAGGTTCATCTGGAACCCGATCGCCACGGCCAGGCCGGACAGGTAGTACACGCATCCGAGGTTCACCGTGTCGACCGCGGTGGAACCCTTGAACAGCTGGCCGATCATCGTCCCGTACGCCTGCAACGGGTCGGCGCCGGAGATGACGAGCGCGATCGCGGACAGGATCACCGCGAACGCGATCGCGAGCAGAGGCGGCAACAGCCGCGTGCGCCACGAACTCATGAGTCTTCACCTTCTTCGGCGCCGGTCATGGCGGAACCGAGTTCCTGCGGGGTAACGGTGGCGGGGTTGGCCTCGCTCACGAGCCGGCCGCGCAGCATCACGCGAATGGTGTCGGACAGTCCGATCAGCTCGTCGAGGTCCGCGGAAATCAGCAGCACGGCGAGGCCGTCGGCACGCGCCTGGCGGATCTGTTCCCAGATCAGCGCCTGCGCGCCGACGTCGACGCCGCGGGTCGGGTGCGAAGCGATCAGCAGCACCGGGTTGCCGGACAGTTCGCGGCCGACGATCAGCTTCTGCTGGTTGCCACCGGACAGCGCGGCGGCCGGAACGTCGATGCCGGGCGTGCGGACGTCGTACTCGCGCACGATCCGTTCGGTGTCCTCGCGCGCGCCCGCGATGTTGAGCAGTTGCCCGCCGGACACCGGTTCTCGCGTCTGATAACCGAGAATGCGGTTGACCCACAACGGTTGCGTGAGCAGCAGGCTGTGCCGCGTACGGTCTTCGGCGATGTAGCCGATGCCCGCCTCGCGCCGGGCGAGCGTGCCCAGCTTGACCAGGTCGTGCGTCTCGCCGTCCGGCGGCGTCAGTTCGATGTGGCCGCCGCTCGCCTTGCGCATCCCCATGATCGTCTCGACCAGTTCGGTCTGGCCGTTGCCCTCGACACCCGCGATGCCGAGCACCTCGCCCGCGTGCACGGTGAACGAGATGTCGTCCAGCACGTTGCGCTCGGACCCTTCGGCGGACAGCCGCAGCTCGCGCACCCCGAGCACCTCGCGGTCGGTCACCGTCGACTCGCGCGTCTCCGGGCTCGGCAGCTCCGAACCGACCATCATCTCGGCCAGCTCGCGGCTGGTGATCCTCTTCGGATCCGCGGTGCCGACCGTGGTGCCGCGCCGGATCACGGTGACCGTATCGGCGATCGCCCGCACCTCGTCGAGCTTGTGCGAGATGAAGAGGAACGTGTAGCCGTCGGCCTGCATCTCGCGCACGGTCGTGAACAGCGCGTCCACTTCCTGCGGCACGAGCACGGCGGTCGGCTCGTCGAGAATGATGATTTTCGCGCCGCGGTAAAGGACTTTGACGATCTCGACGCGCTGGCGGTCGGCGACGCCGAGTTCCTCCAGCAGCGCGTCCGGCTTCGCGTGCAGCCCGGTCCGCTTCGACAGTTCCGCCAAGCGCGTCCGCGCCGCGCGGCCGATGCCGTGCAGCGCCTCCGCGCCGAGGAACACGTTTTCCGCGACGGTCAGGTTGTCGGCGAGCATGAAGTGCTGGTGCACCATGCCGATCCCGGCGCGGATGGCGTCCTGCGGGTTGCGCAGTCTCACCTCGCCGCCGTTGATGGCGATGCTGCCCTCGTCGGGCTGCTGCATCCCGTACAGGATCTTCATCAGGGTCGACTTGCCCGCGCCGTTCTCGCCGCACAGCGCGTGCACCTCGCCCGCCGCGACGGTGAGGTTGACGTCGGAGTTCGCGACGACGCCGGGGAACCGCTTGGTGATCCCGGTCAGCTGGACGGCAGGCACGCCCCGGTCGGGGACGGCTTCGGCCTCGATCTCGGTCATCGGAGGGGACATCCCGTTCTGTCGGAAACGCGTGAGGGCCCGGAAGGAAGATCCTTCCGAGCCCTGCCGCGTCGTGAGCNCTTGATGGCGCCGGAGACGATCTGGGCCTTGTACCCGTCGAGCACGTCCTTGATGTCGTCGACCTTGCCGCCGGAGGTGGAGTAGCCGACCCCGTCGGACTTGAGGTCGAAGCGCTTCGGCACCGTGCTCAGGTCGCCCTTCGCGACGGCCTGGAGGTACTCGAAGACCGCGACGTCGACGCGCTTGATCATCGAGGTGATGATGATGTCCTTGTCGGCGGCGACCGTCTTCTGGTTGTACTGGTCGGAGTCGACGCCGATGGCCAGCGCGTTGTTCTGCTTCGCCGCGTCGAACACGCCCTTACCGGAGGCGCCTGCCGCGTGGTAGACGACGTCCGCGCCGCGGGAGATCTCCGCGGCGGCCTTCGCGTTGCCCTTCGGCGGGTCCTGGAAACCGGAGAAGTCGCCGGCCGGCGTCAGGTACTCGTCCTCGACCTTGATCTTGCTCGAAACGGCCTTCGCGCCCTGCAGGAAGCCCGCCTCGAACTTCTGGATCAGCGGGGTGTTCACGCCGCCGACGAAGCCGACGTGGCACTTCTTGCTCTTGTACGCGGCGGCGACACCGGCCAGGAACGAGCCCTGCTCCTCGGCGAAGACCAGCGGCGTGACGTTCGGCAGGGTGATCGAGTCGTCGTCGACGATCGCGAACTTGGTGTTCGGGTACTTGGCGGCGATCGCCTTGACCGACGGCGCGTAGGCGAAGCCGACCGCGATGATCGGGTTCAGGCCCGACTGCGCCATCTGCTCAAGCCGCTGCTGCTTGGCGGCTTCGCTCTCGCTCGCGCTCGCGGTGCTCTCGTTGACCGTCGGGACGCCGAGGTCGGACTTCGCCCGGTCGGTGCCCGCGGCGGCCGCGTCGTTGAAGGAAGCGTCACCGCGACCGCCGACGTCGAAGGCCAGGCCGACCTTGAGCTTGCTGCCGTCGACCTTGCCCGAGGCGGCGCTGCTGCTCGTGGCGGCGGCAGGCGCGGCGGGCGGCTTCGGCGCGGTGATGCAGTTCGAGCCCGAATTGCCATCCGTTCCGGACGCGTTGTTGTTGCTTCCCCCGGTGTCCTTCGCGCACCCGGCCAGTGCAAGCACCCCAGCCATGGTCGCGGCGGCCAGCGCGGTTCCACGCATGCGACGCACCGTGTGTCTCCCTCCCCGCTGATCCAGCGGACGATCCAGGAACGGCCCGGTCACGGTCGCCGGGCTCAACTGGCAGACCGTACCCAACCGCCGGGTAACCGCCATAGGAACGGCACGCTACGTAACACAAACGTTTACTCGGAGGTTCGATCCGCGACCGATCCGGCGCCGACNGGCGCCGACCGTGATCAACAGCCGTCCTCGCGACCCGCGCGCTCACTCCCCGTGGCACCGCCGGTCCCGGGACCTGTCCGGGCAGGACTCCTTGCGGGAATCCGGTTCCCGGAATAAGCCCCGCACGGCCAGCTCAGACGTGCTCCAGACCACACGTCCGAGTGGTCTGCCTGGTCACCGGTGTCTGGTCTGTCACAGAGAGGAACCCGGAGGTGAGCCGCGCGTAGGGGTCGGGTCTAGCATCCATTCATCCACGCTCGATGGCCCCTGATCTCGGCACCGTCGCCGGAGTTGTCCCCAGTGGACCGACCCCGGCCGCGGGTGCGGACCTCACCGGTCACCCGGGCACGACAGTCATGACGTTGGAGGCCGTTCACCGATGTCCACCACGGCGAGCACTGCCACCGAAAGCGGGGCAGGAGCTGGCGATCGGGCGGGTGCCTCACGCCGGCAGGGAACTTTCTACCGGGGCGACCCCGGCATGTGGTCCTGGGTGCTGCACCGCATCACCGGCGTGCTGACCTTTTTCTTCCTGTTCGTGCACGTGCTCGACACCGCGCTCGTGCGCGTGTCGCCGAACACCTACGACCAGGTCATCGAGACGTACAAGACGCCGATCGTGAACCTGCTCGAGGTCGGCCTTGTCGGCGCGGTGCTGTTCCACGCGCTCAACGGGCTGCGCGTCCTGCTGGTCGACTTCTGGGCCAAGGGCCCGAAGTACCAGAAGACGATGCTCTGGGTCATCGGCGTCGTATGGGTGGTCGTGATGGTTCCGGGTGCGTTCTTCATGCTGAAGCGCACCGTCGAGACGCTTTTCGGGGGTGCCTGATCCCATGGCCGACGCTCTGATCCTCGAGAAGCCGCGCTCGCCGCGGCGCCCGTCCGCCCGGCGCAGCAACTTCGAGCTCTACAGCTGGCTGTTCATGCGCATCTCCGGGCTCGCGCTGATCATCCTGGTGCTGGGCCACCTGTTCATCATGAACATCCTCGACGGCGGCGTGCACCGCATCAACTGGGGCTTCGTCGCCGGCCGCTGGGCCTCGCCGTTCTGGCAGTTCTGGGACCTGGCGATGCTGTGGCTCGCCGAGATCCACGGCGGCAACGGGCTGCGCACGATCATCGACGACTACGCGCGCAAGGACTCCACCCGGTTCTGGCTGAAGATCCTGCTCTACGTCTCGATGGCGCTCATCCTGGCCGTCGGCACGATGGTGATCTTCACCTTCGACCCCGAGATGCCTGCCTCCTGAAGGCGCACCCACCACTAGCTAGCGGAGTCTTTCCCTATGCAGTTCCACAAGTACGACGTGGTGATCGTCGGCGCGGGCGGCGCGGGCATGCGCGCGGCCATCGAATCCGGTCAGCGCGCCCGCACCGCGGTCCTCACCAAGCTGTACCCGACCCGGTCCCACACCGGCGCGGCCCAGGGCGGCATGTGCGCCGCGCTGGCGAACGTCGAAGAGGACAACTGGGAGTGGCACACCTTCGACACCGTCAAGGGCGGTGACTACCTGGTCGACCAGGACGCCGCGGAGATCATGGCCAAGGAGGCCATCGACGCCGTCCTCGACCTGGAGAAGATGGGCCTTCCGTTCAACCGGACGCCCGAGGGCAAGATCGACCAGCGCCGGTTCGGCGGGCACACCCGCGACCACGGCAAGGCCGCGGTGCGCCGCGCCTGCTACGCCGCGGACCGCACCGGGCACATGATTCTCCAGACGCTGTACCAAAACTGCGTCAAGCACGGCACCGAGTTCTTCAACGAGTTCTACGTGCTCGACCTGGTCCTGTCCGAGGGCGAGGACGGCAACCCGATCGCCACCGGCGTGGTCGCCTACGAGCTGGCCACCGGCGAACTGCACGTGTTCCAGGCGAAGTCGATCGTGTTCGCCACCGGCGGCGCGGGCAAGATCTTCAAGACCACCTCGAACGCGCACACCCTCACCGGCGACGGCCTCGGCATCATCTTCCGCAAGGGCCTTCCGCTGGAGGACATGGAGTTCTTCCAGTTCCATCCGACCGGCCTGGCCGGCCTCGGCATCCTGATCTCCGAGGCGGTGCGCGGCGAGGGCGGCATCCTCCGCAACGCCGACGGCGAGCGGTTCATGGAGCGCTACGCCCCCACCATCAAGGACCTCGCCCCGCGCGACATCGTCGCCCGGTCGATGGTCCAGGAGGTACTGCAGGGCCGCGGCTGCGGGCCGAACAAGGACTACGTCGTCCTCGACGTGACCCACCTGCCGGTCGAGGTCCTGGAGACCAAGCTGCCGGACATCACCGAGTTCTCCCGCACCTACCTGGGCGTCGACCCGGTCAAGGAGCCGGTGCCGGTGTTCCCGACCTGTCACTACGTGATGGGCGGCATCCCGACCAACATCCACGGCGAGGCGCTGCGCGACAACGAGCACGTCATCCCCGGCCTGTACGCCGCGGGCGAGGTCGCCTGCGTGTCGGTGCACGGTTCGAACCGCCTCGGCACGAACTCGCTGCTGGACATCAACGTGTTCGGCCGCCGCGCGGGCATCGCCGCCGCGGAGTACGCGCTGGCGCACGAGCACGTCGAGCTGCCGGAGAACCCGACCACCCTGGTCGAGGAACAGCTGGAGCTGCTGCTGTCGGAGCACGGCGACGAGCGCGTCGCCGACATCCGCAAGGAAATGCAGCAGACGATGGACTCGCACGCTTCGGTGTACCGCACCGAGGACACGCTGAAGCAGGCGCTGACCGACATCCAGGCGCTCAAGGAGCGCTACCAGCGGATCACCGTGGCGGACAAGGGCAAGCGGTACAACACCGACCTGCTCGAGGCCGTCGAGCTCGGCTTCCTGCTGGAACTGGCCGAGGTGCTGGTCGTCGGCGCGATCGCGCGCAAGGAGTCCCGCGGCGGCCACGCCCGCGAGGACTACCCGAACCGCGACGACACGAACTTCATGCGGCACACCATGGCCTACAAGCAGGGCGAGGGGCTGTCGTCCGACATCCGGCTCGACTACAAGCCGGTCACCTTCACCCGCTACGAACCGATGGAGCGGAAGTACTGATGACGACGGCCACCCCTGAAGCGCCTTCCGCCAAGGCGTCCGACGAGCACACGCCGATCCAGGTCACGCTGAAGATCCTGCGGTTCAACCCGGAGGTCGACCAGGAGCCGCACTGGGAGTCCTACGACGTCCCGGCGCAGCCGACCGACCGCGTGCTGAACCTGCTGTTCTACGTCAAGGACTACCTCGACGGCACGTTCTCCTTCCGCCGCTCGTGCGCGCACGGCGTGTGCGGTTCGGATGCGATGCAGATCAACGGGATCAACCGGCTGGCCTGCAAGGTGCTGCTGAAGGACCTGCTGGAAAAGAACGGCAAGAAGACCGAGATCACCATCGCCCCGATCAAGGGCTTGACGACGTTGAAGGACCTCTACGTCGACATGGACCCGTTCTTCGAGGCGTACCGGGCGATCAAGCCGTACCTGATCACCTACGGCAACGAGCCGACCCGCGAGCGGATCCAGTCCCAGGCCGACCGCAACCGGTTCGACGACACCACCAAGTGCATCCTGTGCGCCTGCTGCACGTCGTCCTGCCCGGTCTACTGGAACGACGGCTCGTACTTCGGCCCGGCGGCGATCGTCAACGCCCACCGCTTCATCTTCGACTCCCGCGACGAGGGTGCTGAGGAGCGGCTGGACATCCTGAACGACGGCGAAGGCGTGTGGCGCTGCCGCACGACCTTCAACTGCACCGACGCCTGCCCGCGCGGCATCCAGGTGACCAAGGCCATTCAGGAAGTAAAACGCGCCCTCCTCTTCAAGCGCGTCTGACCTCCGAAGGTACGTGAGGGGAACCCTGGGGGAATCTGATTCCCTCAGGGTTCCCCTCACGTACGTCAGTGGACCGCGTCCAGCGCGTTGACCAGCCCGTGTCCGTAGAAGGAGTTGTTCCGCGCCGGTCCGGAGCATTCCGACACATCGCAAGCCACCGGATCCGCCTCTGCCGTAAGCAAAGCCGCCAAAGCGCGCGGCGGTGCGTGCCGATGCGTGGAAGCCAACAACGCCGCAACCCCAGCCGCATGCGGCGAAGCCATCGAAGTGCCGCACTTGGTGCCGTAAGCGCCGTTAAAGACCGTCGACAGCGGGCACCCTGCGCCCTGGCCAGAAGGCGGAGCCTGTCCCGAGTCACCACCCGGCGCAGTCACAGTGACCGAGCCGTAGTTGGAGTAGTAAGCCTTCGTCCCCGCGTAACCAACCGCAGACACCGTCACCACGCCGTCGATCGCCTTAGGCAGGATGCCGCACGAAGAGTCAATCTTGTGTGGACGGTTCGGGTCGACAGTCTGCTTCGTGACGTCGAAGCCCGAGTTGCCCGCCGCAGCGACATTGAGAGTCCCACGCTGCGTCGAGTAAGTCACGGCGCGCCGTACGGCCTCGTACGCGGCAGCATCGCCCGCTTCGTTGCGGCAGTAGAACATCCCGGGGTCGATGTAGTAGCTGTTGTTCGTCACCTGGAAACCGTGCTTCGCGGCCCAGACAAAGCCACAGACCGCTGCCTCCGGGAAGATGTAGCCGTCGTCGTTCACGACCTTCACCGACGCCAGCCGCACGCCCGGCGCGATGCCGGTGAAGCCGCGCGACGGGTCCTTGCCCGCGATGGTGCCGGCGACGTGTGTGCCGTGATCGGAGTTCGTCGGGCCCCACCCGGAAGCGTCCGGCGCGCCGGTGACACAGCCGGTCGACGAGCGCGCATCTACCGCATTTGCGAGCGCGGGGTGTTTGGCGTCGATGCCGGAATCCAGCACGCCGACGGTGACCGACCGCGAACCGGGGTTGATCTTGTTCGCTTCGGGAGCGTGGATGGCCCGCATGTCCCATTGCTGAGCCGACAGATCGTCACCGGCGGCGACGCTCTCCGTCCGCTCCAGCATCCCGACCGCCGAACGCAGTCCGGCACGGGCGGCGGCCTTCGCGGCGACGTCCTTGCCCCCTGAGTAGGCCCGCTTCACCCCGATCCGGTCGGCGAAATCCGCGTTGCGCGAGCTGGCGACCGCGACGCCGATCTCCGGGTAGTACGCGATCCGCTTGCCGCATTTGGCGGTCAGCTCCGCGTCGACCGAACGCTGCTTCTCGCCCGGTTGGTACAGCACGACGTAGCTGTACTGGGTGCTGGTGGTGTCGCACGACGGCGCGGGCGCGGCGGACGCTGGCACGGCCACCGCACCGGCGGCGACGCCGGCTACCGCGACCGGAACGAGCAATCGACGTAAACGGGACATTTAGCCTCCATGGTCGGTCGCCCGAAACTAAGCCAGCCCGGACGCGCCCCGCCACCGACCAAAGGACGCTTCGCCGGATCAGGTGTTCGCGCGTTCCTTCGAGGTCGCCCGGATGCCGCGCCAGCCGAGCAGCCCGATCGCGGTGCCGAGCACGAACGAAACCACGGTCAGCACCGCGTGCACGATGAAGTACCCCGTGGGTGAACCGTCCGCCGCCCACGACTGGTTGCTGGCCCACAGATTCTTGGCGAACGTGATCCAAATGATCCAGGACCAGATGCCGAAAGCGAACAAGGCCATCGCTGTACCTCGTGAAATGCGCATGTCTCGAGTATGCCGCCGGACCATCGGCGCTAGATTGCGTGGGTGCACCCCGCTTTCGCCCGGTCGCTGCGAGCATTCGCCGCGACACTCGCCGCAGCCCTCGTAGCCGTCGCCGTGCCCGTCGCCCTCGCCGCGCCGGCGCTGGCGGAGCAATGCACTGAGCACGCCGTGCCGCCGGCACCGGTGGACACCTCGGAGAAGCCGAAGCCGGGCCAGATCGTCCCACCGCCGCTTCCGGTGCCCGCCCAGCCGGTCGGCGGCGACCGCTTGGGCGGCTGCGGCCCGATCCTCCCGCCGGGCGCGCCCGTGCTGCCTCCTGGCGACACCTCGGCGTCGTGGGTCCTCCAGGATCTCGACACCGGTGCGGTCGTCGCGGCGAAGGACCCGCACGCGCGGGAGCGGCCCGCGTCGCTGATCAAGACACTGCTGGCGCTGGTCGTGGTCACTGAGCTGAAGCCGGACCAGGTCATCGTCCCGACGAAGGAGGACGCCGAGCAGGAATGCACCTGCGTCGGCATCACCGCGGGCGGGCACTACACGGTCGACCAGCTGCTGCACGGACTGTTGATGCACTCGGGCAACGACGTGGCGCACGCCTTCGCGACGGCGCTGGGCGGCGTCGACGCGGCGGTCGCCAAGATGAACGCGCTCGCCGCCCGCATCGGCGCGACGGACACTCGCGCGGCGACCCCGTCCGGTCTCGACGGACCGGGCATGTCGACCTCGGCGTACGACCTGAGCATGGTCTTCCACCATGCGATGAAGCAGCCGGAGTTCGCCAAAGCGGTCGCGACGAAGGCGTACACGATCCCGGCGATCGACGGGAAGCCGCCGATCCCGGTGTTCAACGACAACAAGCTGCTTGGCGTGTATCCGGGTTTCCTCGGCGGGAAAACGGGCTTCACGGACGACGCGCGGCACACCTACGTCGGCGGCGCGGAACGCGACGGCCACCGCCTCGCGATCGTGATGATGCGGGCCGAGCAGCGTCCGACGCGAGTGGTGGACCAGGCGGCGAAACTGCTCGACTACGGCTTCGCGCTGGAGAAGAACGGCGCGCAACCGGTCGGTCAGATCGCCTACCAGCCGCTGACCGCCGACTCCGCCCCGATGTCCGGCAAGGAAGTCACCCCCGCGGGCGCGACGAGCGCGGCGGCGCGGAAACCGGACCCGTTCGGGACGACCGGCTGGGTGCTGACGGTAGCGGTGCTCGTGATCATTGTGGCCGGGTTCGTCCTCAGCTATCAGCGGAAGCGCAACGTCCGCTCGTAATGACGACGGAAAAGGGCCTCCTTGATTCGCTCAAGGAGGCCCTTTCCGCATCAGCCCTTCCGCCTGCCCAGCCAGGCCAGCAGCGCACCGGCGCTGAACGCGCCCGCCACCGAGCCGAGCCCGAGCCCGTGCTGCACCGTCACCCGCGGCTCCAGCAACACCGGAGCGGGCGGCTGCACGACGCGCCGCTGGTTCTCCCGCGCGGTCGCCGTCCAGGCCGTCACCAGCAGCAGGAACCGCGACACCAGGTTCGCGAACACCAGCAATCCGATCACCGGACCGAACAACGCGGACGACGGCGACTTCGTGACGCTCGTCAGGTACACCGTCGCGACCTGCTGCAGGATCACGAAGCCGATGGAGGCGAAGATCGCGCCCTTGACCGCACTCCGCAACGCGACGTGCTCCCGCGGCAGCCGGGCGATCACCCAGAGGAAGACCAGCGCGTTGGCGATCAGGCTGAGCACGATCGTCGCGACGTGCAGCAGCAGCTTCGCCCACCCCTGGCCTTCCAGCCCGACCAGCTTCAGCAGCAGTTCGCCGAGACCGCTGCCCGCCGCGGTGATCGCGAACGACACGATCAGCGCCAGCCCGAGCCCGATCAGCGACAGCAGGTCCTTGATCGTCTTGCTGACGAACGGTTCCGCTTTCTTCTCCTGGCCCCACTGCGCGGTGAGCGCGTCGCGGAGGTTGGCCATCCAGCCGACGCCGGAGTAGAGCGCCAGCAGCAGCCCGAAGATCCCGATGCCGCTGCCGGACTTCAACGCCGCGTCGGTGATCTGCTTGACCAGGCCGCGCAGGCCCTCCGGCACCGAAGTGTCGATCCCGTGCGTGATCTGGGCGATCACCGCCTCGTTGTGCCCGAGCACCATGCCGACGATCGCGAACCCCACCATGAAGATCGGGATCACCGACAGCACGCTGAAGTACGTGATCGCCGCCGCGTAATGGTTGCCGTAGTTTTCGTTGAAGGAGTCGTTGGCGCGGATCAGGTGATCCAGCCACGGGTACTTCCGCCGCAGCCGGGGCAGCAGCTTTTCCTTGTCACCAGTCTCGTTCGCCACTGGAAAACGCTAACTACGCCAACCGGACCCCGCAACGCGAGCGTGCCCGCGCGGTTACTGGTCGGGGAAGGCGGAGAGCATCTTCCGCGCGGCGGGAACCAGCAGCCGGGTCGCGTCCGCGCCGCTGATGCCGTCCGGGGCGGCGTTGTGGTCGGCGAGGTAGAGCTTGAACGCGAAACGGCCCTTGCGGAACAGCACCTCGCCGTGGGTCTGGCCCTTGCTGCGCACCTGCCCCTCGTCTCCGACCTGGGCGGGCGCGGACTGGCCGTCGTTCGGCGCGGATCCGAGGTAGCTCTTCGCCGCGTCTTCGCCGAGGAAGCTGATCGCGGTCAGGTGCAGCGCGCGCCGGTCGATGCCGTTGTCGTGACCGGTGCCGCGCTCGCAGTCGATCCGCACGTAGTTGTGCTTGGTGCTGTTGGTCATGATCATGTCGCCGACCGCGGTGCCGGGAGTTTCGGCGACCATCGGCGAAGCATCGGTGCCGATCGCCGGGGTCACCGCGTCGGGCGTGAGCATCGGGCAGGGCTGCGCGACCGATTTCGGGAATGCCGCGCTGTCGTAGCCGATGACGTTCGCCCCCGCCGGCGCGCTCACCTGCTTCGCGAAGTTCTCGGCGACCTTCTTGCCGAGATCCTGCAGCTTGCCCGCGCTCTTGTCCGCCTTCAGGTCGAAGTCCAAGTCGACCAGCGTGTCCCCCAGCACCAGCACCGCGTCCCCGGAAGCGTCCGACGGGCTCTCCGTCTTGCGGCGCTTGGAGAAGACCTTCACCGGGCCGACGGTCAGGCTGGGCTCCGCGTCGGCGAGGTAGGGCTTGGTGTCCACGGTCGGCACGTACGCCGGCTGGGACACCGCGACCGCCAGCTCCTCCTGCGTCTGATTGCCCTGGTTGTCTTCCAGGCTGTAGACGCAGTGGTTCACCCCCGAGGTCAGCGCCTTGGCGTAGGTGATTTCGGACGACCGCAGCGGTCCCGAACCGTCCCCCACCAGGTAGCGGCGCTCGAAGGTGGCCCCGTTGGGGTCCGGCCGCGAGCCGGCCCTGATCCCGAGCGAGACGAGGTCCGCGACGGTCAGCAGGTTGCACGCCTGGACCACCGGCTTGCCGCCGATCCGCACCGCCTGCGGGTTCGCTTTTTCCTTGATCGGGGCAGGGTCTGGATACTGCGAGTTCGCATAACCCGGCCGTTGCACGGTCTGGCCGTCGCCGTTCGGGTCCTTCGCGTTTTCGACGTCCGATCCAGACATTCCGCCGCACGAGGTGACCAGCACCAGCGTCGCGGCACTGATCGGCCACAGACCGGTTGTGAACTTCACGCTATTCCATCCCCCCGGACCAGAACTTAGTGTGTGCGCCCCGCTCAGCCCGCGGGAAGAAACCCGATCCGCTCGTAGACCGATGCGAGCGTGGCCGACGCGACCTCGCGCGCCCGGTGCGCACCCGCGGCGAGGATCCGGTCCAGCTCGGCGACATCGTCCAAGTAGGACTGCACGCTCTCCTGCAGCGGCGTGACCCAGTCGACCAGCACCTCGGCGAGGTCCTTCTTGAGGTCGCCGTAACCCTTGCCCTCGTAGGCGGTTTCGAGGTCGGCGACGGTGCGGTCGGTCAGCGCGGAGTAGATCGTGAGCAGGTTGGAGACGCCTGCCTTCTCCTCGCGGTCGAAGCGGACCTCGCGGCCGGTGTCGGTGACCGCGGAACGGATCTTCTTCGCCGAGCGCTTCGGGTCCTCGAGCAGCTCGACGAGCCCGTTGCCGGTCGCCGCCGACTTGCTCATCTTCGCTGTCGGTTCTTGCAGGTCGTAGATCTTCGCGGTGTCCTTGACGATGAACGGCTCCGGCATGACGAACGTCTTGCCG
>NZ_LWSF01000021.1:93488-175062 GCF_001651785.1 Amycolatopsis sp. M39 | reverse complement strand
GCCGCACAACTCAACCGCCGCCCCCGCAAAACACTCAACTGGGACACCCCCGCCGAACGCCTCGCTACACTCCTCACCAAAACCAGTTGAACCACCCGCGTTGCAACGACCCCTCGAATCCACCATGTAGCGGGGTTGCTGGCGGGAACCTCGGGGCGGGATGCGGCGGGGTTGCTGGCGGGTACCTCGGGGTGGGATGCAGCGGCCTCGGCGGCGGGAACCTCGGGGCGGGATGTAGCGGGGTCGGTGGCGGGAACCTCGGGGCGGAATGCGGCGGGGTCGCTGGCGGGACGGGAAGCGTCAGGTTCGGTCGCGGAGTCGTCGGCGACGTGTGAAGACGCTGCGTCAGGCAGCGACGCGTTGTCACCGGAGGGAGCTTCGTCCGGTGAGACCGTCAGTTTCCCCGGCGTAGCCACAGCATCTCCTCCAGATTGGTCGACGTCGGAAGTCCGGCAGCCGCCCCGGGGAGGCCGCCTGGTTGGGCGGGCTCCGGGACCCCGGGGTGCGGAGCGTGTTGGGAGCCGCGCACCGAGGAGGGGTCGCCGGCGGGCAGGGTGCAGGCTGCGGAGGTGTTGAACGGGAGCACCGGCAGCTCGGCGCTGCTGCGGATCTTCGTGCTTTCGTACCCTTTCCGGCACGGCGGCGGGTCGAAGAACGTCAAGGCCAGTGACAGCCGCCCGCTGTCGGGGGTGATGGCTGACGACGTCGCGGCTACGGTTTTCGGCAACGTCACCAGCAGTTGCTCCAGGCCGTCGGTTCGGGCGCTGAAGACGTCGGCTGTCGTCAAGAGGTTGGCCATCAGGATGGGCAGGCCGGGGCTGTTGTCGCGCAGCAAGCCCGTCACCTGGGAAGCGGCCGGCGGGGCGGTGGCGATCAGCTGGCGCAGGTCACCGTCCGAGGAGGCCAGCTGAGCGGCGAACAGGTGGGCGTTTCGGCTGAAGTCGCGCCACGCGGTCGAGGACGCGGCTTGCGTTTTCAGGACTGTCGAGCCGTCGTCGATGAGTTTTGTTGTTTGGGGCAGGTGGGCGGAGGCGGAATTGGTGAACGACCTTGCGGTGTCCATCAGCAGTTGCAGGTCTGGCCCGCTGCCTTGCAAAGCGTTGTCCAGTTCGTTGACCACGGTGCGCAGGTCCTCGGTCGGCACCGAGGCGGTCAGCGAGTCCACATCGGAGAGGAAGGTTTGCACGGGGAGCGGCAGGGTGGTGGAGCTGCGCGGGATTACGCTGCCGTCCTCAAGGTAGGGGCCCTGGTCGGTGGCCGGTTGCAGGTCGACGTATTGCTCTCCGACGGCGGAGCGGTTCGCGACGACCGCACGGGCCTTCGATGGGATCTGCGGGGCGGAGCTGTCCAGCAGCAGATCCGCTTCCATGCCGTGTTCGGTCAGGCGCAGCTGGCCGATCCGGCCGACCGCCACGCCTCGGTAGGTGACCTCTCCGTTGGTGAAGATGCCGCCGCCTTCGGAAAGTTCGAGGTGCACGGTGTAGGTTCCGGCACCGAAGAGGCGTGCGATTCCGGCGTATTTCGCGCCGACGAACGAGGTCGCGGCCAGTGCGACGACCACGAAGGCGATGACCTGGATCCGGATCCGTCTGGTGAGCATCAGCGGCCCCCTGAAGGGGGAGGCAGCGTCGGAAGGCCGGGCGGGACGCCTTGGCCCGGCGGAGGCAGCGGGACACCGGCACCGGGAGTGACCGTGGCGTAGACGTTGAGGTAATCGCCCTTGATCGCGTCCAGGACGGGGTCGGTGAAGGGGAACGAGGGCAGGATTTCCAACGCCTTCGGCAGGTTCTGACCCGCATCGGCCAGGCGGCGCAGGATGGGAGCGAGTGCGCGCAGGTCGGCGGCCAGGTCGTCGCGGCTCTTGTTCGTGACCTCGGTGGCCACTGTGGACAGTTGGTCCAGCGATTGCAGCATCGTCACCAGCTGCGGTCGCTGGTCGGTGAGGGTTTTCAACCCTGGGGTCAGGTCGGTGAGGGCGTCGGCGATCTGCTGGTTCCGGTCGGCCAGCGACGCCGACAGGTGGTTGAGGCCGTCCAGCGCGGCGGTGATGTCGCGGCGGTGCGCGTCGAGGTTCGTCATCAGCTGGTTGACCCCGGAGAGGAAGCTGCGGATCTCCTCCTCGTTGCCGTCCATCGCCTTCGTCAGTTCGCGGTTGATCGTTTGCAGCTGACCGATTCCACCGCCGTTGAGCAGCAGTGACAGCGCGCCGAAGATCTCCTCGAACTCCGGGTTGCGGTTGGTTCGCGATACCGGGATGACGGCTTTGTCGCCCAGCTGTCCGGAGGGGGACGCGACCGGCGCTGCCAGTTCCACGAATTTCTCGCCCAGCAGCGACGATTGGCGCAGCCGGGCGACGGCGTTCGCGGGCAGGTGGACGTCGCCGTTGACCGCCAGGACGGTTTCGGCGGTCCAGCCGTCGGCGCCAAGGCGGATCGATTGGACGCGACCGACGGGGACGTCGTCCACCTTGACCGCGGCCTGCGGGACCAGGTCCAGGACGTCGGCGAACTGGACGGTGACCTCGTACGGATGCGCGCCGAGGTCCGCGCCGCCGGGCAGCGGGAGGTCGTAGACGCCCTGGAAGCCGCCGGGTGCGGCGCAGCCGGCCAGCGTGCTCACCGCCAGTGCGAGGAAAAGTCTTCGTGCCTTCATCGGCCGCCTCCCGTCACGGCCGCGTCCGTCGCCGGGAACGGCAGGTAGTCCAGCAGGTCAGCGCGGCCTTGCAGACGTCCGGTTTCCGGATCGATCGCGTTCAGCACGTTCTGCGCGGCCAGCGGCGCGACGTCCAGCGTTTCGGCCAGTGACGCGCGTTGGTCGACCAGCGTCCGCGTCGTCTTGGCCAGTTTGTCCACATTGGACTTGATCGCGGCCCGGTTGTCCCGGATGAAGCCCTGGACGGAAGCCAGCGCGCTGCCGAGCGAGCGCAAGGCGCCGGACAGTTCGCCGCGGTTCGCCGCCAACGTGGCTGACACCTTGGCCAGTTGCTGGTTCACGTCCGCGACTTGGCGGTCGTTCGTGGCGAGCATGGTGGTGAACTTCTGCAGTTCGTCGACGGTTCCGAACAGGTCCTGCGAGTTGCCCGCCAGTGTGCGGGCGAGGCGGGCGAAGTCGCGGACGGAGGTGTTGAACGCCTTGCCGTTGCCGTCCAGGTTCGCCGCGCCGGTGCGGAGGAGATCGGACAGCGCGCCGGTGGAGTTCGCGCCGTTCGGGCCGAGCGCTTTGCTCAGCGTGTCGAGGCTCGAATATAGCTGGTCCAGCTCCACCGGTGTGCCCGTGCGATCGGCGCCGATCACCGCGCCGTCGGCCAACCGCGGGCCGCCGCGGGCGAGTGTGCCCAGTTGGACGTAGCGGTCGGCGACCACGCTCGGGGCGATGACCAGCGCGGTGGTGTCGGCGGCGACGGGAATGTGCGGATCTACCGATAAGTCGACCCGAACCTGGCTGCCCTGCGGAAGGACCGCGGTGACCTCGCCGACCTTCACTCCGAGCACCCGGACGTCGGATCCGCTGTAGACGCCGACGGCTCGCGGAAAGTACGCCGTGACGCGGTATCGGCCGGAGCCGGAGAACACCCACCACAGGACGCCGCAGATCACCAAGGCCATCACCAGCAGGAAGACGACGAAACGGGATGCGCGCGTGGTCATTTCGCGCCTCCCTTCGGCGGGGTGCACGGATCGCGGTTCTCCGGGAGAAGGCCGCACAGGTAGCTGTCGATCCAGCGGCCGTTGCCCGCGGTGTTGTTCAGCACGCGGAAGTACGGTCCGGCGAGTTTGAGGCTTTGCGCGAGGTTTTCGTCCTGCCGTTGGAGGAGGTCGGTCACGCGGTTGAGCTGCTGCAACGCCGGAGCGAGCTGCGCGGTGTTGTCCGAAACGAGCCCGGACAGCTGCTTGGCGAGCTGCTGGGTTCCGACGAGCAGCTGGTGGATCGCGTCGCGGCGGTGGTCCAGTTCGGTGAGCAGCAGGTCGCCGTCCTTGACGAGTTTCTCGAAGTCGTCGTTCGAGTTGGCGATCGTGGTGGTCAGCTTGCGTGCGTTGGCCAGCAGTTCGGCGATCTCGTTGTCGCGCGAGGAGACCGTTTTCGACAGTGCGCTGAGCCCGTCCAGTGCGGTGCGGACGTGCTGCGGCGAGTTGCGGAAGGTGTCGCTGATCGTGGAGAAGCTGGTCGCGAGCTGCTTCGTGTCGATCGCGCCCGCGGTGTCGGCGAGGCCGTTGAACGCGTCGGTCACGTCGTACGGGGTCACCGTGCGGTCGCGCGGGATCGGCCGGTCCGGGTTCTGCTCCGCCCGCCCGGCCGGGTCGAGGGCCAGGAACTTGCGGCCCAGCAACGTTTTGATCTTGATCTGCGCCGACGTCCGGTCGCCGATCCAGGCGTTCTTGACCCGGAAGCTGACCAGCACGTGATCGTCGTCCAGGTCCACTTGGGACACTTCGCCGACCTTGATCCCGGCGATCCGCACCTCGTCGTCCGCCTGCAGCCCGGCGGCCTCGGTGAACTCGGCCTGGTAGGTGGTACCGCCGAGGAAGGGCAGGCGGTTGTAGTTCAGCGTGCCGGTGAGCACCGCGGCCAGCGCGACGCTGCCGACGATCCCCAGCACGAGCGGATTGCGCTCCCGGAACGACTTCACGCGCCACACCTCGCCGCGGTCTCCGCCACGCCGCGCGGCGGAGACGTCTCCAGGACGGCTTCGCACAGGTAGAAGTTCATCCACGAGCCGTACGACCCGAGCGTGCCGATGCCGTTCATCTTCTTGGGCAGCGTGGTCAGTGCCTTGTCCACGTCGGCCTCCCCCTTGTTCAGGTTCCGGGTCAGCGCGTCGAGACCGGAGATGCTGTCCTTCAGCCCTGGCCGGATCTCGGTGAGCAGCCCGCTCGTGGACTGCGTCAGCTCGGCCAGGCCGGACACCGCGTCGCCGATCGCCGTGCGGTCCCCGGCGAGCCCGGACACGAGCTGACGCAGGGTCGACACCAGCGTCGCGAGCGAATCTCCCTTGCCGTTCACGGTTTTCAGCACCGAGTTCAGATTGCCGATCACCTCGCCGATGACCTGGTCGCGGCTGGCGAGCGTGCTGGTGAGCGATCCGGTGTGCTGGAGCAGTTCGGTCACCGTGCCGCCTTCTCCTTGCAGCACTTGGACGATCTCGCCGGACAGGTCGTTGACGTCCTGGGGCGAGAGCGCCTGGAAGAGCGGTTTGAATCCGTTGAACAGGTCGGTCAGGTCGAGCGCCGGAGTCGTGCGGTCCAGTGGGATTTCGCCGCCGGACGGCAGCACCCCGGCAGCGTTGCGAGGGCGTTCCAGTGCGAGATAGCGCTGGCCGACCATGTTGCGGTACTTGATCACCGCGGTCACGTTGGCGGGTACCGTGCGGCCGTTCTCCAGCGAGAAGCTGACATGCGCGCGGTTCTGGCCGACGACGTCGAGGCCTTCGATCTGCCCGACCTTCACCCCGGAAATCCGCACGTCATCGCCGACGTTCACCGCGGTGGCGTCGACGAACGTGGCCCCGTACCGCTGGCTTCCGCCGACCGAGCCGCCGGTGATCGACAAGGCGAGAACGACTGTCGCGAGGACGGTGACCAGGATGAAGATCAGGCTTTTGACCAGGGGATCGGCAAGGTTTCTCACTTCGCCGTCACCTCCGTTCCGCGGTACAGCGGGCCGACGAGCACGCTGCTCCACATCGGCACGTCAGCGGTCGAAACGCCCAGCGAAGGCGCGAGCAGCGGGGCCAGGAACTGCTGCTCCTGCGGGGAATTCGCGATGCCGAGGTCGCCGGTCGACGGCACGCTCGCCGGAGTGCCCGCGGCCGGTGTCACCCCGCTTGGGTAGCAGCGCGGGCCGGTTTTCCCGGTGTAGGCCGGATCGTCCTTGCCCGGGACGTACTTCCCGCGCGACGTGGACACGGTGACCTCGACGTGCAGCCCGGGTTCCTTCGTTCCCGCGCCGAGGACCTTGTCCATCGACGGTTTTAAGTCGGTGAGCGCCTGTAGAGTGCAAGGGAAGCTGGGGGAGTACTTAGCGCCGATTTCGAGCGGACGGCGGCTGTCCGCGGACAACGCGATGATGTTGTGCCGGTTCTGCCGCAGGAACGTCGTCAGGTCCCGCGACGACGTGGTGACCTGCTGATAGAGCGAGCCGAGGTCGGTTCGCTTGGCGTTGATCGTGCCGAGGGTGACCGACGAATCGGTGAGCGCGTCGAGCAGATCGGGTGCGATGTCGCCGTACATCTGGGTGACGGTGGCGAGGTCGCGCACGTTTTGGTCCAGCTGCGGCAGGTTCGGGTTGAACCGCCGCAGGTAGTCCGAGGCGGTCGCCAGCGTCTGGCCCAGCTGTGCGCCGCGGCCTTGCAGTGCCGTGGAAACCGCGGTCAGCGTGGTGGACAGCTTCTGCGGCTGCACGGCCTTCAGCACCGGGAGCAGGTTGTCGAAGACGCGCTCCAGCTCGATCGCGTTCGCCGACCGGTCCTGCGAGATCACGTCTCCGGCCCGCAAGGGGCGCTTCCGGCCAGTGTCCGGAATGGACAGCTGGACGTACCGTTCGCCGAACAGGGTCTTGGGCACCAGCAACGCGGACACGTTGACCGGCAGCCATTTCACCTGCTCCGGCTCCAGCGCCAGCGAGATCTCCGCGCCGCCGCGGATCGCGCGCACGCCCCGGATCTCGCCGACCACGACGCCGCGCGCCTTCACCTGCCCACCCGCGCGCAGCTGGTTGCCAACTCGGTCGGCCTGCAGCGTCACCGGGACCGTGGTGATGAAGTCCTTGTTGTAGATCTTCACCGTGAGCAGCACGAACGCCGACAGCGCCGCCAGGAACAGCACCCCGGCGGTGCGGACTCCGGTCTTGTGCCAGCGCCGCTTCATCCGGCCACCTGCACGGTCGTGGTGGCACCCCAGATCGCGAGGCTGAGGAAGAAGTCCAGCACGCTGATCGCGACGATCGCCGTCCGCACCGCCCGGCCCACCGCGACACCGACACCAGCCGGTCCGCCGCTCGCGCGGAAGCCGTAGTAGCAATGCGCGAGCACCACGACGACGCTGAAGATCAGCACCTTCCCGAACGACCACAGCACGTCGCCAGGCGGCAGGAACAGCAGGAAGTAATGGTCGTAGGTGCCGGCCGATTGCCCGAAGCCCCACACCGTGACCTGCCGCGACGCGAGATACGACGACAACAGGCCCACGGCGTACAGCGGGATCACCGCGATGAACCCGGCGATCACCCGCGTGGTCACCAGATACGGCACGCTCGGGATGCCCATCACCTCGAGCGCGTCGATCTCCTCCGAGATCCGCATCGCGCCCAGTTGCGCGGTGAACCCGCAGCCGACCGTCGCCGACAATGCCAGCCCGGCCACGAGCGGCGCGATCTCACGCGTGTTGAAGTACGCGGAAATGAACCCGGCGAACGCCGACGTCCCCACCTGGTTCAGCGCCGAATACCCTTGCAGCCCCACGACAGTCCCGGTCGCGACCGTCATCCCGACCATCACGCCGATGGTCCCGCCGATCACCGCCAGCGCGCCGCTGCCGAAGCTCACCTCGGCCAGCAGGCGGACGATCTCGCGCAGGTACCGGCGTACGGCGCGCGGCACCCAGCCGAGCGCGCGCAGGAAGAACAGGATCTGGTCGCCGAGAGTGTCGAGGAAGCCCAGCCTGCGGTCGACGGCCTCAAGCACGCGCGTCGGAGTCGGGGTGGCCATCAGCTTCCCTTCGGCGGCACGAGCTGGAGGTAGACCGTGGTGAGGACCAGGTTCAGCACGAACAGCAGCAGGAACGTGATCACGACGGACTGGTTCACCGCGTCGCCGACGCCCTTCGGCCCGCCGCGCGGGTTCAGGCCGCGATACGACGCGACGACCGCGGCGACGAATCCGAACAGCAATGCCTTGATCTCGCTGATCCACAGGTCCGGCAGCTGCGCCAGCGCGGAGAAACTCGCCAGGTACGCACCCGGGGTGCCGCCCTGCATGATCACGTTGAAGAAGTAGCCGCCGAGGACGCCGACCACGCTGACCATGCCGTTGAGGAACACCGCCACGCCCATCGCGGCCAGCACCCGCGGCACGATCAGCCGCTGGATCGGCGAAACCCCCAGCACCTCCATCGCGTCGATCTCCTCGCGGATGGTGCGCGAACCGAGATCGGCGCACATCGCGCTGCCGCCCGCGCCCGCGATCAGCAGCGCGGTCACGATCGGGCTGGCCTGCTGGATGATCGCGAGCACGCTCGCCGCGCCGGTGAACGACTGCGCGCCGATCTGCGTGGTCAGCGACCCGATGTGCAGCGCGATCACCGCGCCGAACGGGATCGAGACCAGCGCGGTGGGCAGGATCGACACGCTCGCGATGAACCAGAACTGCTGCACGAGTTCACGGAACTGGAACGGACGGCGGAACGTCAGCCGGACGACGTCGAGCCCCAGCGCGTAAAGCCGGCCGGTCTGGTGCAGCGCCGCGGCGCCGGGAAACGCCATCGCCCGACCTCCCAGCAATTTCCGGGCACGGCGGAATGCCCGCCGAACGTCCGTTCCGGTGCTGGTCCGAATGGTGGATCGGGCCGGTCCGGAAAAGTCGGCGGGGTTACCGTGCGGTTTCGTTACTGGTCAGTACGCTAACGAGGGCCCTGCCCGCAGACAAGAACTTGCCCCGTACCGCGGGGTCACGGCGTCGTAACCGCCGAATTCTTGTACGGTTGTGACAACTGCCGGGAATGCGGTTGTCAGTGCCGGAAAATAAATACCGGTGCGGCGGTTTCCGGATATTTCAGCGGGCGAGCCAGCGGTGCAGCGAAGCGGTCAGCGCCTCGGGCGCGTCCAGGTGGATGAGATGCCCGGCCGAACGGACCAATTCCAGTCCGGCGCCCGGGATCGTCCCGGCGAGCCGGTGTGCGCGGTCGACCGGGATCCAGGTGTCCTCGGTGCCCCACACCACGAGCGTGGGCACGCTGACGTCGCGGTAGCGCGGCTCGATTTCGTCGGTGTACCGCTGATCGGCCTGTGCGATCTGCCGGTAAAAGGCGGCCTGCCCCGCCGGACCGAGCCAAGGCGCGACGAGCATGTCGTGTGCTTCGGCGGACAACGGACGGTGGGCGGCACCGGCTATGTACTCCCGCACCAGCGCCTCGTGCAGATTCGGCGGCAGTTGCGCGAACACCCCCGCGTTCTCCGCCACCAGGCGGAAGAACTCCGAACCCCACGGGGCCAGCGCGACGACGTCCACCAGCGCCAGCGACCGGTAAGCCGCGCCGTGCAACAGAAACGCGCGCAGGCTGACCGCGCCGCCGTAGTCGTGTGCCACCACGTCCGGCTCGTCGAGGCCCCAGTGGTCCAGCAGCGCGGCGAACGTCTCGCCCTGCGCGGCCAGCGAGACGTCCTGTCCCTCGGCCATGGTGGAACTGCCGTAGCCCGGCATGTCCCACAGGTACACGGTGAAGTCCGGCGCGAATGTCGACGCGATCGGCTCCCACAGCTTCGACGACCACGGCGTCCCGTGGCAGAACACCAGCGGCGGCCCCGAACCCTGCCGGGACCACCGCACCTGCTGCCCGTGCCAGTCGAAGACCTCCATCAGCGCTTCAGGTCCGCGACGATCTCGTACGAACGCACGCGGTCCTCATGGCCGTGCACCATCGTGGTGATCATCAGCTCGTTCGCGTCGGTGTCGGCCAGCAGCTGGTCCAGTCCCTTCCGGACACTCTCCGGCCCGCCGACGATGCTCGACCCGAACCGCTCGGCGAGGAACGCGCGGTCCATTTCGGTGTACGGGTACTCGGCGGCGTCCTCCGGCGTCGGCAGCGCGATCGGACGACCGCGGCGCAGGCTGAGGAAGGCCAGCCCGCTCGGCCCGGCCAGGTACTCCGCGCGCTCGTCGGTCTCGGCGGCGATCACCTGCACACCCAGCATCACGTAGGGCTCGGAAAGCACCTCGGACGGACGGAAGTTCTCGCGGTACAGCCGTACCGCCGGAATCGTGTTCTCGGCGGCGAAGTGGTGCGCGAAGGAGAACGGCAGCCCGAGCCGTCCGGCCAGCTGCGCGCTGAAGCCGGAAGAGCCGAGCAGCCACACCGGCGGCTTGTTGCCCTCGGCGGTGACCGCGTTGACGCCGCGCGCCGCGTCCGGCTCGAAGTAGCTGATGAGCTCCATCAGGTGCTCGGGGAAGTTCTCCGCGGACAGCCCGCCCGGCCCGCGCAGCGCGAGCGCGGTGCGCTGGTCGGTGCCCGGCGCGCGGCCGATGCCCAGGTCGATCCGGCCCGGGTGGAACGCCTCCAGCGTGCCGAACTGCTCAGCCACCACGAGCGGCGCGTGGTTCGGCAGCATGATCCCGCCGGACCCGACGCGGATGCTCTCGGTGGCGTCCGCGACCTGCCCGATCAGCACCGCTGTGGCCGAGCTGGCGATGCCCGGCATGTTGTGGTGCTCGGCGAGCCAGTACCGGTGATAGCCCAGCCGCTCGGCGTTGCGGGCGAGATCGAGCGTGTTGCGCAGCGCCTCGCCGACCCCCTTCCCTTCGGAAACGGGGGACAGGTCGAGCACGGACAGCGGCACGTCAGGCAGGGAGGTCACAGAGGGAGTAACGCGCGAGGCGGGCGTTCCCTTCCCGTCGCGCCTCGTGAGTGGCGATCACGGTGCTGACCGTGATCGCCACTCACGAGTCCGGCAGCCAGACCGGGTTGGACGCCAGCACGATCAGCTGCTGCGTCGCCCGGGTGAGCGCGACATACAGCACGCGCCGCCCAGTCGAGGACTCGGTGACCAGGTCCATCGGCTCGACCAGCACGACCGCGTCGTACTCAAGGCCCTTCGAATCGAGGCTGCCGACGACCTTGAGCCGCTCGTCGGCCTGCCCGGCGAGCCAGCCTTCGACCTCTTCTACGCGGTCCATGGCGGTGATCACCCCGATCGTGCCCTCGACCGCGCCGAGCAGTTCCTTCGCCGCGCTCTGCGTCGCCGTCGCCAGCGCCGCCTGGTCGACCGGCCGGACCTCCGGCTCGATTCCGGTGGTGCGCACGGCCTTGGGCAGTTCGTCGGCCTTCGCATGGCCCGCCACAACCTTCGCCGCCAGGTCGAAGATCTCCGCCGAGTTCCGGTAGTTCGTGCGGAGCGTGAAGCGCCGTCGCGTGGTCTTCACACCGAACGCCTGGTCGCGCGCCTGCGCCGCCTCGCCAGGATCCGGCCACGAACTCTGCACCGGGTCGCCCACGACGGTCCAGCTCGCGTACTTGCCGCGACGGCCGATCATCCGCCACTGCATCGGCGAAAGGTCCTGTGATTCGTCGACGACCACGTGCGAGTACTCGTCGTAGTGCTCCGGACGGTGCGGCGCGCCTCCGGAACTGCCGCGCTCCGGGGCCACCTCGACCACGGTCTGGCGACGGCGGCGCTTCGGCTCCGGCCCGACCAGCACGCGCAACTCGTCCAGCAACGCGACGTCGGCGACCGACCAGCCGCGCGAACGGTCCGCGAAATCAGCCGAGAGCAGGCTGATCTCGTTGCGGTTCAGAATGCCCTTCGCCGCCGCGGCCATCCGCTTCTCGGCACCGAGCCACTTAAGCACCTGCGCCGGGTACAGCACCGGCCACCACACCACGAGGAAGCGGTGGAAGTCGATGCGCTCGCCGAGATCATTGATCAGCTCCGCGCGGTCGATCTCCTTGCCGTCCGCCTTCGCGTACTCCTCGGCCTTGTCCGCCAACGCGGCCAGCAGCAGCTCTGCCACGCGTACGCGCGACCGGTTCGGCGGCGCGCCCTGCGTGTGCGCCTTGCGCCGTACCTTGTCCAACTCGCGCGCAGTGAGCTTCAGTACTTCGCCGCGATAGACGATCTTCAGCTCCGCCGGCGCTTCGGGAGGAGTTTCGCGCAACGCGCGCAGAAGCACCTTTCGCATCCGAAGCGAACCCTTGATCGCGGCCAGCGCGGCTGTGTCCTGTCGCGTCGCTTCGAGACCGTCGAGGACTTCGCCGAGCGCGCGCAGCTCTACGTTCGTTTCGCCCATCGACGGCAACACGCGCGAGATGTACGTGGTGAAGACGCCCGAAGGGCCGATCACGAGAACGCCCGCGCCGCCGAGCTGACGACGGTGCCGGTACAACAGGTACGCGGCACGGTGCAGCGCGACGGCCGTCTTGCCGGTGCCCGGACCGCCGGTGATCTCGGTGACCCCGCGCCACGGCGCGCGGATGACCTCGTCCTGTTCCTTCTGGATCGTGGCCACGATGTCGCGCATCTTCTCGCCGCGCGAGCGGCCGAGCGCGGCCATCAGCGCGCCCTCTCCGACGATCTGCATGTCCTCGGGCACGGCGTCGGCGATCAGCACGTCGTCGTCCACGTCCAGCACTGTCTGCCCGGAGCAGCGGATCACCCGGCGACGCACGACGTCCATCGGCTCTTCGGCGGTCGCTTGGTAGAACGCGGCGGCCGCGGGCGCGCGCCAGTCGGTGACCAGGTTGTCGAACTCGGTGTCGCGGATGCCGAGGCGGCCCACGTAGATGTGCTCGCGGTCGAGGTGGTCGAGCCTGCCGAAGACCAGGCCTTCGTACTCGGCGTCGAGCGTCTGCAGGGTCTGGTTCGCGTGGTAGACCATCATGTCGCGCTCGAACAGCATCGACGCCTGCTCGAAGATCGCTTCGCGCTGTGCGCCCTGGCCCAGTTCGTAGCCCTTGGCCCGCATCGCCTCGGCCTGGGTCCGCAGCTCGGCGAGCCGCGTGTAGACCCGGTCGACGTGTGCCTGCTCGACGGCGATCTCAGCCCGTCTCACCCGGGGTTCCGACACGCAACGCTCCCTTGAACTCCATCAACGCGCCTCTGGAGGGCGAAGAACGACTCTACGCGCCCGCGCGCGCGGGTTCGGCAAGTCCTGCCCAACGCCACATCGCGACCTTGGGCGAAGATGGCCGGGTGACGAGGATCGTGGCGGGGAAGGCGGGCGGACGGCGGCTGAAGGTGCCGCCCAAAGGCACCCGCCCGACGTCGGAGCGGGTGCGGGAAGCACTCTTCAACGCCCTCGAAGTGGCCGGTGAGCTGGACGGAGCCCGTGTGCTCGACCTCTACGCCGGCTCGGGCGCGCTCGGCCTCGAAGCGCTTTCGCGCGGTGCCGCGGACGCGTGGTTCGTGGAGGCCGACCGCCGGGCGGCAGACGTGCTTCGCGGCAACGTCGCGGAGTTGCGGCTAGGCGGCACGGTGCGCGCTGGCCAAGTAGAGACAGTGGTCGCTGCGCCTGCGACGGTGCAGTTCGACGTGGTGCTCGCAGATCCGCCGTACGTGGTCGATGCTGCTTCGCTGGGCGCAGTGCTCGCTTCGCTACACAGCGGTGGCTGGCTCACCGAAGGCGCGTTGACAGTGATCGAACGGGCTGCGCGCGACGGTGCTCCGGACTGGCCGTCGACGTTCAAGCCGCTTCGCGACAAGCGCTACGGCGATACGGCGCTGTACTGGGCTGAGTACGACAGCTCATCTGAGGTGTGACGCAGTCGTCACGAGAGCGCGCGTGGCGGCGCGGCTTGATAGCGTCCGCGCCATGCGGCGTGCGGTCTGTCCCGGTTCTTACGATCCGGCCACCAACGGACATCTCGACATCATCGAGCGGGCTTCGGCGCTCTTCGACGAGGTTGTCGTCGCGGTGGGGGTGAACAAGAGCAAGAAGGGCCTCTTCAGCGTCGAGGAACGCATGGAGATCCTGCGCGAGATCACCGCGAAACTGCCGAACGTGCGCGTCGATTCGTGGCAGGGCCTGCTCGTGGACTACTGCCGCGACAACGACATCGCCGCGGTCGCGAAGGGCCTACGCTCGGTCAGCGACTTCGACTACGAGCTGCAGATGGCGCAGATGAACCGCGAGCTCACCGGCCTCGAAACGCTGCTGATGGCCAACAACCCGGCGTACGGCTTCGTGTCCAGCTCGCTGGTCAAGGAGATCGCGGCGCTCGGCGGCGACATCGAGAACCTGGTGCCGCCGGTGGTGTACGAACGCCTCGTCGCGGTCTACGCCAAGCGGGACTGAGCACCGCGTCCGGCCGAAAGGCCAGCCCAGCGGCCGATTTAGCCTGAACGGATTACTGCCTTCGTCGGGATTTCGGCCGCGGCCCGAAGCTGTTCACCTCGCGTCATTCTTCAGACCACCCGACCGGGTTACCGTCCGAAAATGACCAACAACCGCAGCCGCATAGTCGGTGTCCTTTTCGCACTGCTGGTCGGTTTCCTGGGGTTCGGCACCGCCGCGGCGGCCGTGCCGCTGTCCCCGGCGGCTCCGGCGTCCGTGCAGCCGAAGCAGAACTCCTGTGGGGATCTGTCCGGTTTCACGCACGTCAAGCTGTCCGCGCTGCCCGCGCAGGCGACTGACACCTACAAGCTCATCCAGACGAACGGACCGTTCCCGTACCCGAAGAACGACGGCGTCGTCTTCACCAACCGCGAGGGGATCCTGCCCTCCTGCGCGTCGAGCTACTACCACGAGTACACCGTGCCCACGCCCGGTTCGAGCAACCGCGGCACCCGCCGGATCGTGACCGGCCAGGACGGCGAGTACTTCTACACCGGCGACCACTACAAGTCGTTCCAGGTCATCGACATCGACGGCGGCACCACCCCGACGAAGTGCGGCGACCTCTCGAAGCTGAGCCCGGTCGGCTACTCGACGCTGTCCGCCGACGCCAGGCAGGTCGTCGACGGCGTGCGCCAGGGCACCCTCGACGACGGCACGACCTACGAGAACCGCGAGGGCGTCCTGCCCGCGTGCGACGCCGGCTACTACACGCTGTACGACGTCGGCTCGGAAGACCGCGTGATCTCCGGCAAGGGCGGCGAGCTCGTGTACACGCCGGACCACTACGCCACCTTCCAGAAGATCGATCTCAACGGCTGATGCCAGTGCGCGAGGGGCGGCCCCACCGGCGGGTGAGGCCGCTCCTTCCGCGCGGGGGCCAGGACACGCCCGGTCGGGTGCTCGTTCACCGGTTCAGGCTGCGAAGCGGGCAGACTGGAAGCCAGTGATCGGGGAAACTGCTTGAGGGAGTGGCCGTGTACCGGGTTTTCGAGGCACTCGACGAGCTCGTCACGATCGTCGAAGAGGCCCGTGGGGTTCCCATGACGTCCAGCTGCGTGGTGCCCCGCGGCGACGTCCTCGAGCTGCTCGACGACGTCCGCGACGCGCTTCCCGGCGAAGTGGACGACGCGCAGGACGTGCTCGACAAGCGCGACGACCTGCTGCTCGCCGCGCGCAAGGAGGCGGGGGAGACCGTCTCGGGCGCGAACGAGGAAGCCGAGCGGACCGTGTCGGACGCCACGTCCGAGGCCGAGCGCATCCTCGCCGACGCGCGCGCCCGCGCGGAACAGATGCTGGGCGACGCGCACAACGAGGCCGAGCGCATGGTCGCGGGCGGGCAGGCCGAGTACCAGAACCTCACCGAACGGTCCCGCGCCGAATCCGAGCGGATGGTCCAGGCCGGCCGCGACGCCTACGACCGCGCGATCGAGGACGCCCGCGCCGAACAGGCCCGGCTCGTCTCGCAGACCGAGGTCGTGCAGGCCGCGCACGCCGAATCCGCGCGCATCGTCGACGAGGCGCACGCCGAAGCCGACCGCCAGCGCGCCGACTGCGACGCGTACGTGGACGGCAAACTGGCCGAGTTCTCCGAGCTGCTGGCCACCACGCTGCGCACCGTCGATTCGGGCCGCAACCACCTGCGCTCGCCCTCGACCGGCCACGGCGGCGGCCGCTCGACGCTGTACGACTACCAGGTTTGAGACCTTGTGAGGCAGGCTTCGGGCGGCGGGGGTCTCGTGAGTGCTGATCCCGGTGAGAACCGGGATCAGCACTCACGAGACCTGGCCTCCTCTAACGAGGTTGCGGGGGCTGCGTACGCTGGTAGGCGATGTCCGAAAACCCTGCCCAGAACCCCCGCCCCGCGCAGCTCGACGACCGCAGCCCGTGGGTCGTCGACACCCGTGAACTCGGCCGCCGCGCGGGACTCAGCCGGGAGCTGCGCCGCAGCGCGCCCGTGCCGGTCTCGCTCGGCGTCCCCGGCGTGCTCGAAATCCGCGAAGGCGAGCCGGTCGAGCTCGACCTGATGCTCGAATCCGTCGTCGAGGGCGTCCTCGTCACCGGCACCGCCGCGGCCGTGGCGACCGGCGAGTGCTCGCGCTGCCTCGACCCGGTCACCGAGAACGTCGAGGCCGACCTCACCGAGCTGTTCGCCTATCCGGGCTCGGCCACCGAGGAGACCACCGACGAGGACGAGATCCCTCGCCTGGTCGACGACCGGATCGACCTCGAGCCGACCGTCCGCGACGCCGTGGTGCTGGCGCTTCCGCTCGCCCCGCTGTGCCGCGAGGACTGCCCGGGACTGTGCATCGAATGCGGCGTCAAGTGGGCCGATCTCGAGCCCGGACACGGGCATGAGAAGATAGACCCTCGGTGGGCCGCGCTGGTCGAGCGATTCGACGAGAACGCGGGCGAAAAGCCTGCGCACGGCTCCGGAGAGCAAGCCTGACGAGCGTCCAGCTCGATCCGGGAGAAGTAAGTTCGCTCGCATCCGCGAGCAGACCGTTTGAAGGAGATCTACTCGTGGCCGTCCCGAAGCGGAAGATGTCGCGATCCAACACGCGCTCCCGCCGCAGCCAGTGGAAGGCGGCTCCGGTTCAGCTGGTGCCTTGCTCCAACCGCGCCTGCCGCCAGCCGAAAATCCAGCACGTCGCTTGCCCGGCTTGCGGCCAGCACAACGGCCGCCAGGTCGTCGAGCCCGCCTGAGCGGGCAGCCGACCATGGGGGGTAAGCCCGTCGGAGGACCCGCGGCCGATCCCGCATCGTTGCTCGAGGCGCTCGGGGTCGTTCTCGACCCCGAGCTGCTCCGTCTTTCGCTCACCCACCGCTCGTACGCGTACGAGCACGGCGGCCTGCCGCCGAACGAGCGACTGGAGTTCCTCGGAGACGCGGTGCTCGGCCTCGTCGTCACCGACCACCTCTACACCACCCACCCCGACCTGCCCGAGGGGCAGCTCGCGAAGCTGCGCGCCAGCGTCGTCAACATGCACGCGCTGGCCGGCGTCGCGCGCGGGCTCGGCGAGGGCGGGCTCGGGGCGCATCTGCTGCTGGGCAAGGGCGAAGAGCTCACCGGCGGCCGCGACAAGGCGAGCATCCTCGCCGACGGTCTCGAAGCCGTCATCGGCGCCACGTACCTCGCGCACGGCATCGAGGTCGCGCGCAAGCTCGTGCACCACCTCTTCGACGGGTTGCTGGCCGAGGCTCCGCTGCGCGGGGCAGGCCTCGACTGGAAGACCAGTCTGCAGGAGCTGACCGCCTCCGGGGGACTCGGCGTGCCCGAGTACCGCGTCGAGGACAGCGGTCCCGACCACCGCAAGGAATTCACCGCCACCGTGCTGGTGGCGGGCCGCGCGCTGGGCGAAGGCAACGGCACCACGAAGAAGGAAGCCGAGCAGAAGGCCGCGGAGACCGCCTGGCGGGCCCTGTCGGAGGAACTCGGCACGGGCGACGACGCGAGCTGACGCGTTTTCTCTTCCCGGGGCTGGTCGGCGAGGTTCGCTGACCAGCCCCGTTTTCGTGCGGCGGGACCGGTGCCGGTTTCGGCTGTGCCCGCTCGGGCCGCGCCGCCCCGGCCCAGTTTTTCGATGCCGGAGAACTGGTCCCCGCGGTGTGCAAGCTCTCGGGTCCTCGTCGTGGTTCCGCAGCGGCACCGGCCCCGAAATTGTCGGGGGTGCCAGGCAGAATGAGCGCATGCCCGAACTACCCGAGGTCGAGACCGTCCGCGCCGGTCTCGAAGCGCACGTCGCCGGCCGTACCGTCCGGGCGGTCGAGGTGCTGCACGAGCGCGCCATCCGGCGGCACGCGCAAGGAGCCGCCGACTTCACCGGACGGCTCGCCGGAGTCACGATCGAAGCGGCCCGGCGGCGCGGCAAATACCTGTGGCTGGACCTGTCCGACGGCGAGGCGGTACTGGCGCATCTCGGCATGAGCGGCCAGATGCTGGTGCAGCCCGAGGACGCGCCGGACGAGAAACATCTGCGCGTCCGGGTCCGGTTCGCCGACGCCGGACCGGAACTGCGCTTCGTCGACCAGCGGACGTTCGGCGGGCTGGCCCTAGACGACCTGGTCGAGGTGGACGGGGACAGCCTGCCCGGCACGATCGCGCACATCGCCCGGGACCCGATGGATCCGAAGTTCGACCCGGAGGCGGCGGTGCGTGCGCTGCGGTCGCGGCGGACTGAGGTGAAGCGTGCGCTGCTGGACCAGACGTTGGTGTCCGGGGTGGGCAACATCTATGCCGACGAGGCGTTGTGGCGGTCCAAACTGCATTGGTCTCGGCCGACCGAGAAACTCACTGCCGCGCAGGGGCGAACGCTGCTGTCCTCGGCTAGTGACGTGATGTCGGCGGCGTTGCTGGCGGGCGGGACGTCGTTTGATGCGCTCTATGTGAATGTGAACGGACAGTCGGGGTACTTCGAGCGCTCGCTCGATGCGTACGGCCAGGAAGGGATGCCGTGCCGTCGGTGCGGGTCGCCAATCCGGAGGGAGCCGTTCATGAACCGGTCGTCGTTTTCGTGCCCGAGGTGTCAACGGCGGGCGCGGGCCGCGTAGTCGACCGGAGTCGCGTGAAGACCAAGCCGGCGACGGTAATCACCAGGGAGAGCCAAGCGAACCAGTCGCCGAAGCGAGTGTGGAACGTCTGGCCGGGACCCGCTGGGACGTCGGCGACGACTGACGTGAACGGGGCCGGGCCGCCGGTGCGGGCTTCGCCGAGGACGCGGCCGTAGCCGTCGGACAGGATCAGGCTGCCGTTCGCGTCGGAGAGGGCTATCGACTGTCCGCTTTCGACACCCCGCAGCAGCGCGTTGCGGGTGTGCTGCCAGCCGCCCTCGTCGTTGCTGCCCGGCGGGACCGCCAGTTCCGCCGGGACGGCGAGGACTCGCGAACCGGCGGCGGCGTAGTCGCGGCTGGGGGAGGCGAACGTCGTGTCGCCGCAGATCACCAAGCCGGTCGACCCGGCCGCGCCGGGGACGAACACCAGGTTCCGGCCGGGCGGGCTCACCAGGTCGTGCTGCTTCAGGTAGCGAACGGGTGCCGAGCCGTCGGCGGGAAAGGCCAGTGCGTAGTCGTAGTTGTGCTTGCCGGGACGGTCGTAGTACTCGAAGCCGACCACGATCGCGGTGCCGCGGGCCTTGGCCGCGCGTCGCATCGGCTCGACCAGAGCGGCGGGCCATTCTTCTTCGGCGCTGAAAGCGGCTTCGGGCAATACAACGAGCTGCACGCCGTCGGGCATGGCGGAGATCCGGTCGAGGTAGTCCTGCACCAGGGCACGGCCGTGAGTGGTGCCGAGTTCAGGACCCCAGTGGTAGCCAGCGTTTTGCGTGATCGCGGCCATCCGCGCTGTCGGGCCGCTCGTGCCGGAAAGCCGTAGGGCACCGCCGCCAAGCGACAAAGCCACAATGACTCCGGCGACGACCCCGGTGGGCAGCCGAGAAGCTCCGGGCGCGCACATCGCGGCGACCGCACAGGCGGGCAGCAGCACCAAAAACTCGACGCCCCCCATTCCGGCCCACGAAGCGGTTTGCAGCACGAGCGGTGCGTCGCCCTGGTCGTTGGAGAGCGAACCCATCATTCCCATCGGGTTCGACGTCGCGATCAGGTACAAGAGGGCGGTCCTCGCCGCCGGGGCGGCCAGGCTGGCCAGCAGCGTTCGGCGGCGGCGCACCAAAGCCCGGAAAAGCCAGACCGCGAACGTGAACGCCAGCGACATCCCGACGTCGATGGCGGCACCGAACGGCCACAGCGGCTCGTCGCCGGAATGTGCTTGATAGGCCCACATATTCGCGGTGCTGAGCAGGAAAGCGTCGAACGCGGCGCCTGCGGCAGTCCAGCCGCCGACGCGGGTTGCCAGCAGCAGTACCGGAAACGGCGCGAGCCAGGTCAACGCGGCGATCGGCGCGAGGCCGGTGCCGAAGTAGAAGAGCACTGCCGAAGACAGCAGCGCGGCTGGGATCTGCCAGCGGGCACTACGGTCTGAGGCCATTGAAAATCCTCCGGGAAGTACGCCGGCACAGCGCGCGGAACTCGGGTTCCGCCGCCCCCATCCGTCCGGCGAGGTAGTGCAGCACCATGCCTTGCGTCTGCGTGCTCACAGTCAGCGCGGCTTCCAGCGGATCGTCGTCGCGCAGCACGCCCTCGCGCATGCCTTCTTCGATCAGCCGGACCAGCGCGGTGAACGGTGGTGACCCGGGTTCGCGGAAACCGTCCGGATACAGCCGGGCCCGCGGCCAGCCGTCGGTCATCAGGAAGCGGTACAGATGCGGCTGGCCGAGCGCGAAATCCAGGAACCGGTCCAGCAGCGCGTCGAAGCGATCGAGCCATTCGCCGTCCGGGGCCGGGTCCTTCCACGCCGCGCCCAGTTCGCGGCCGGCGGCGTCGGCGACCGCGCGCAGCAGGACCTCGCGGTTCTCGTAATGCCGGTAGATCGCCATCGCGGTGACTCCGGCGGCTTCGGCGACCCGGCGCATGCTGACCGCCGCCGCGCCCTCGGCGGCGATGATCTCGCGCGCCGCCGCCGCGAGCCGTTCGGCTGTCGGAATCTCGACCATGTCTACAGCGTAGACCAGGATGTCTACAGTGTAGACCCGGCCGTTTGTCTCCCGCTGACCTGGCCGGATGGGCAGCGATACCGCCGGACGGCCGCTCGCTGGGCACGCTACTGCGCTATGCGTGGTACCTTCTCTCGCGCAGGACCGGGGAAGGAACGCCGTGGAGATCAGTCAGCTGCTCAAGGGAGTGCTGGACCTGGCGGTCCTCGCGGTGCTGCGCGACGACGACGGGTACGGCTACGACGTGCTGCGAAGACTTCGCGTCGCCGGCCTGGACGAGGTCGGGGACGCCTCGGTGTACGGCACGCTGCGGCGGCTGTACAAGGCGGGGTTGCTGACGTCCTACGTGGTTCCGAGCGAAGAGGGCCCGCACCGCAAGTACTACAGCTTGAACGACCGGGGCCGGGCGCGGCTCGCCGAATCGGCGCGCACGTGGCGCAGCTTCGCGTCCACTATGGACAGTTTGGTGAAAGAGCGGGCCTGACCGCGCGGACAGGCGGAACGCGGCACGAATCGGGGAGAGGCAGCATGAGCACGGACAAGCCGACGGCCGCGCGGGCGTACCTGGCGAGGGTGCGCACCGCGCTCGCGGATCTGCCCGCGAACGAGATCGAGGAACTGCTTGAGGACGTCCGGCCGCAGCTGGCCGAGATGGAGACGGAACTCGGGGCGGCGGCGCGGGTCGAGGATCTCGTCGCTCGGCTCGGCACTCCGGAGTGCTACGCGGCCGAACTGCGGGTGTCCGGCGGCTACCCGCCCGCCCCGGAGGCTCCGCAGACGGCGGCCGAAGTGCTCCCGGCGGCGAAGCCGGGCCGGGTCGGGCCGCGGCTTGCCCTGTGGGGCTTGCTGTTCTGTGCGGCGGGGACGGCGCTGGTCGCGTTCTCCACCGCGGTGCGCTTCGACGTCGAGATGCTGGTCGGGATGCTCGTGCTGGCTCCGGTGTTCGCGGTGAGCGTGGCGTTCCTGCTGCTCCGCGGCGTGGATGCGATGCGGGAACTGCCGGAGGTGGTCCGCGCCAAGGCGATGGTGAAGTCGATGCGGGACGACCGGTCGGCCGACCGCGCGCTCACGTATCTCAATTCGCTGAAGCCGGCGTGGTGGGTGGTCTGCGGGTTCGCGCTGCTGGCGTTCGGGCTGCTGCTGATGATCCGCAACCTGCACGCGGTCCTGCTGCTGCCGGTACTGCTCGTCGGCGCGGGCCTGGTGATGTGGGCCGGCCCGCGGACCAAGGCCGACGGGCGGATGCTGTGGATCGCGGTGCCGGTGTCGGCGTTCGTGGTGGGCAGCGCGTTCGGCGGCCTCGGCGCGGCGGTCAACCTCGTCCGGGACCGCACGTACTCCTCGAATTCCGCCCCGATGTACGCCTCGTCGACGTACGAGGACGTCCACGGCAACGAGGCGCTGCGCTACGGCACGCACGAACTGAGCAACCTCTACGTCTTCGACGCGAACGGCAAGCCGCTGGAGGACGTCTACCTGTACGACGACCGGGGCCGTCCGCTCGCGATCACCCGCTACGGCTGTGAGAAGGACACCGGCACGAGCCAGATGACCGGGCAGGACAACCATTTCCCGCGCCCGAAGGTCGTCGAGGGAGTGCAGGACGACCACGGGAACGTCAACGGCTACAACGGTTATCGCGGCTATTGCCGGGAGGACGCGGGGGTGCCGTTCGCGGCGGTGATCCCGAAGGCCTCCGCGACGTCGGTCCCGCCGCCGCGGTGAGAGGGGTCGTGAGTGTTGATCCCGGTGAGAACCGGCACAGGCGTTCACGAGCCCCCGCCCCTCGCGAAACCGGGCGCCCAGGCCGCGAACGGCCCGGGCGCCCGGGAGGCGAGTAGCGGAACTCAGTGGTTGAACGCGGAGCGCGCGGCCAGGTCCGCCAGCAGCTGGCGGCCCTTCTCGGCGTTGCGCGGCTGCGACAGCACGTCGTAGCGCTGCGCGACCAGCTGGCTCTGCGAGATGAACCCTCGCTTGTTGCGGTTCGCCGCGTAGCCCAGTGCGCCGAAGGCCACGTTGAACACGACACCCGCGGCAAGGCCGAGCACGATCGAGAGCAGCCCGGCGGCCGGGTTGAGCATGCTCAGCACCAGGCCGAGGAACAGCCCGAACACCGCGCCGGACATGGCCGCGCTGCTGAGCATCCGGCTCCAGCTCATCTTGCCCGCGATGCGCTCCACCAGCATCGGCTGGACCCCGACGATCGTGACGTCGGTGACCGGGAAATCAGCGTGCGCGAGGTGGTCGACGGCCTGCTGGGCCTGTTCGTAGGACTCGTACGACCCGATCGGCCACCCGGTGGGCAGCGTCGGGAACTGCGGCCGCGCCTGCTGCTGGCTGAACGTGGTCTGCGTGAATGCTTCAGTCATCCCTCTCACCTCTCTTGCCCGGTCCAACGCACGAGGCGGCGGATTTGGTCCCGGACGCACCCGATTCACAGTATCTTCTCAGCCGGGCAACCCGGACATAGCAGGCGCCGCGCGGGTGCGGCCGGGTGAGCACGCGTTTAAAGGTATAAGAAAATACCTTTCAGTAGATTGACCAGGGCACCGCGGCCCGGTAGGAAGAAGCCGCAAAGGACCTGATCCGAACCTTTGGGGCGATGCGATGGCGGCCAGGCGAGGAATGCTCACGCTCGAAGAACTCCGCGAACGGGTGACGGCGGGCACGATCGACACGGTGCTCGTCGCGCTCACCGACATGCAGGGGCGGCTCCAGGGCAAGCGCTGTTCGGCGGAGTATTTCCTCGAAGAGGTGGTCGGCCACGCGACCGAGGCGTGCAACTACCTGCTCGCCGTCGACGTCGACATGAACACCGTCGACGGCTACGCCATCTCGTCCTGGCAGAGCGGCTACGGCGACTTCGTGCTCCGGCCGGATTTCGCGACGCTGCGGGAGATCCCGTGGCAGGAGGGCACCGCGCTGGTGCTCGCGGACGTCGAGCGCGTGCAGGGCGGGCCGGTTTCCGTTTCGCCGCGCCAGGTGCTGCGCCGTCAGCTCGACCGGCTCGCCGAACGCGGCCTGAAGGCGTACGTGGGCACCGAACTGGAGTTCATCGTGTTCGACGACTCCTACGAGTCCGCGTGGGACAAGCGCTACCACGACCTCAAACCGTCCAATCAGTACAACGTCGACTACTCCATGCTCGGCACCGCGCGCATCGAGCCGCTGCTGCGCCGGATCCGCAACGGGATGGCGGGCGCGGGCCTGTACCCGGAGTCGGCGAAGGGCGAGTGCAACCCGGGTCAGCACGAGATCGCCTTCCGTTACGCCGAAGCGCTCGCGACCTGCGACAACCACGGCATCTACAAAAATGGTGCAAAGGAGATCGCCGCGCAGGAGGGCAAGAGCCTCACGTTCATGGCGAAGTACAACGAACGCGAAGGCAACTCCTGTCACATCCACCTGAGCCTTCGCGGCAAGTCCGGCGAAGCGGTGCTTCCCGGCGACAGCGACCACGGCTTCTCGAAGCTGATGCAGCACTTCCTCGCCGGACAGCTGGAAGCGTTGCGCGAGCTGACGTACTTCTTCGCTCCAAACATCAACTCCTATAAGCGTTACGTCTCTGGCAGCTTCGCGCCGACAGCGATCGCGTGGGGCACGGACAACCGTACGTGCGCGTTGCGCGTTGTCGGGCACGGTGACGGGTTGCGCGTCGAGAACCGCGTACCCGGCGGAGACGTCAACCCGTACCTCGCTGTCGCCGCGATGGTCGCTGCGGGGCTGCACGGCATCGAGAACGAACTGCCGTTGGAGCCTGAGTTCGTCGGCAACGCGTACGCGTCCGACAAGCCCACTGTGCCCGTCACGCTTGCTGAAGCGGCTGAAGTCCTCGAAGGCAGCCGTATCGCGCGAGATGCCTTCGGTGCCGATGTAGTCGACCATTACCTCAACGCCGCGCGGATCGAGCGCGAAGCGTACGAGCGAGCTGTGACCGATTGGGAGCGCATCCGTGGTTTCGAACGACTCTGACCCGCCTGTCATCGGGCTCAGCACCTATTCGGAACAGGCGAAGTTCTTGGCCTGGGACACCGAAGCGACGCTGCTGCACCGGGTGTACGCGGACTGTGTGGTCAAGGCGGGCGGGATCCCGGTGCTGCTGCCGCCGGTAAGCACGAAGTACGACGCGCTCGTGGGACGTATCGACGGTCTCGTCCTCACCGGCGGCGCGGACGTCGAACCCAGCCGATACGACCAGGAGCCGCACCCGGCGACGTACATCCGCCCCGAGCGCGACGCGTTCGAGTTCGGCCTGTTCGAGGCGGCGCGCGCGGCTGGGAAGCCGGTGCTCGGCGTGTGCCGCGGGCTGCAGGTGATGAGCGTCGCGCTCGGCGGCACGCTCTCGCAGCATCTGCCGGAAACCCTGGGCGACGCAACGCATCAGCCCGCCCCGGCGACCTTCGGCACCAGCATCGTCAACCTGGTCGACGGCACGCGGGCGGCCGCGATTCTGGGCCGGGAAACGAAAGTCCAGTGTTACCACCATCAGGCGATCGACCGGCTCGGCTCCGGCTTGGTCGCGTCCGGCCGCGCGGCGGACGGGACGGTCGAGGCCGCCGAGATGCCGGGGGAGTTCGTACTCGGCGTGCAGTGGCATCCAGAGCAGGACGGCGACGACGTCCGGCTGTTCGCCGCGCTGGTGAACGCCGCGCAGGAGGGGAAATGACGACGTTCGAGGTGCGCAACCCGGCGACCGCGGAAGTGGTGCGCCAGGTCGAGCTGACCACCGAGGCGGAGACCGGTGCCGCGATCGCCCGCGCGCACGCCGCGTTCCCGGCCTGGCGGGCGGTCGCCCCTGGCGATCGGGCGAGGCTGCTGCGCCGGTTCGCGGACGCGGTCGACGCCGACCGCGAAAACCTCGCCCGCCTGGAGGTCGAGAACTCCGGGCACACGATCGGCAACGCGCGCTGGGAAGCGGGCAACGTGCGCGACCTGCTCGAATACTCCGCGGGCGCGCCGGAACGGTTGCTGGGCAGCCAGATCCCGGTCGACGGCGGCGTCAACGTGACCTTCCACGAGCCGCTGGGCGTCGTCGGCGTGATCGTGCCGTGGAACTTCCCGATGCCGATCGCGGGCTGGGGCTTCGCGCCGGCGCTCGCGGCGGGCAACACGGTCGTGCTCAAACCGGCCGAGCTGACCCCGCTCACCGCGCTGCGGCTGGCCGAACTCGCCCGCGAGGCGGGCATCCCCGACGACGTCTTCCAGGTGCTCCCGGGCAAGGGATCGGTTGTCGGGCAACGGTTCGTCACGCATCCGGCGGTGCGCAAGGTCGTGTTCACCGGCTCCACCGAGGTCGGCAAGCAGGTCATGGCCGGCTGCGCGGCGCAGGTGAAACGGGTGACGCTGGAGCTGGGCGGCAAGAACGCCAATATCGTGTTCGCCGATGCCGACCTGGAGAAGGCCGCCGCGACCGCGCCGTACGGGGTGTTCGACAACGCCGGGCAGGACTGCTGCGCGCGGTCGCTGATCCTGGTGCAGGACACCGTTTACGACCGGTTCCTCGAACTGCTGGAACCCGCGGTGCGGGGCGTGGTCGTCGGCGATCCGGGCGACGAGGCGACCGAGATGGGCCCGCTGATTTCCGCGGCCCACCACGCGAAAGTCTCCTCCTACGTCACCGAACAGACGCCGGTCGCCTTCCGCGGCAGCGCTCCGTCCGGGCCGGGTTACTGGTTCGCGCCGACCGTCGTGCTCCCGCCGGGATTGGACGATCCGCTGGCCCGCGACGAGATCTTCGGCCCGGTCGTCGCGGTGGTCCGCTTCCGCGACGAAGCCGAAGCCGTGCGGATGGCCAACGACACCGAATACGGCCTGTCCGGTTCGATCTGGACTCGCGACGTCGGCCGCGCCTTCCGGGTCGCGCGCGGTGTCGAATCCGGGAACCTGTCGGTGAATTCGCACGCCTCGGTCCGGTACTGGACGCCCTTCGGCGGCTTCAAGCAGTCCGGCCTCGGCCGCGAACTGGGCCCGGACGCCGCGGCCGCCTTCACCGAGACGAAGAACGTTTTCCTCAGCACGGAAAGCACGGAGGAATAGATGGTGCAGCGTTTTGACGGCCGCGTCGCGGTGATCACCGGCGGCGCGAGCGGCATCGGCCTCGCCACCGCCAAGCGGCTGGCGAGCGAAGGCGCGAAGGTGGTGATCGGCGACGTCGCGCCGGAGCCGGGCAAGGCGGCCGCCGACGCGGTGGGCGGGGCCTTCGTCCAGGTCGACGTCACCGACGCGGACCAGGTCGAAGCCCTTTTCCAGACGACGGTCGACGAGTTCGGCGCGGTCGACGTCGCGTTCAACAACGCGGGCATCTCGCCGCCGGAGGACGACTCGATCCTCACCACCGGCATCGAAGCCTGGGAGAAGGTGCAGCGGGTCAACCTGACTTCGGTGTACCTGTGCTGCAAGGCCGTCCTGCCGCACATGCAGCGCCAGGGCCGCGGTTCGATCGTGAACACCGCGTCGTTCGTGGCTGTGCTGGGAGCCGCGACGTCGCAGATTTCTTACACCGCTTCGAAAGGCGGCGTGCTCGCCATGACGCGCGAGCTGGGCGTGCAGTTCGCGCGCGAGAACATCCGGGTCAACGCACTGTGCCCGGGGCCGGTCAACACGCCGCTGCTGAAGGAACTGTTCGCGAAGGACCCGGAGCGCGCGGCTCGCCGTTTGGTGCACGTTCCGGTCGGCCGCTTCGCCGAACCCGAGGAGATCGCCGCCGCGGTGGCCTTCCTCGCGAGCGACGATGCCAGCTTCATCACCGCCGCGCAGTTCCTGGTCGATGGCGGCCTCTCCGGCGCTTACGTGACCCCGTTGTAACCGTCCGTGAAGGGCTCCTTGCGGGAATCAGATTCCGGCAAGGAGCCCTTCACGGACCTTTTGGCGGGGGGTGTGGTGTAGGCCGGGAGAGGTAGACTGGCGCGTGAAGCGGCAGGTAGGGTGGCCGCACCCACAATTGAACACAGGGCCGTTCGAGCCGGAGCGGGAGAGTCCCATGCCAGCAGTGGGACACCGAAGGAGCAAACTCCCCGGAATCTCTCAGGTAACCGCTACCGCTTTTGGCGAGGCCACTCTGGAAAGCAGGCGCACCCGCGCCTCACCCAAGGTGAAAGCCGCGCCGAGCGCGCGGTGAAACTCTCAGGTGCCCATGACAGAGGGGGAGTTCCCAGTGCACCGCCGCGCCCGGTGCCCGTCCCGAGGAGCTCCCATCACCTCCACCCCCTTCGACACCCGCCATATCGGTCCCGGCGAGGCCGAGCGGGCGAAGATGCTCGCCGAATGCGGTTACGGAAGCCTGGACGCCCTCGTGGAAGCGGCGGTGCCCTCCGCCATCCGCACGGCCGGTGACCTGGCGCTTCCCGCGCCCGCGTCCGAGGAAGAGGCCACCGCCGAGCTTCGGGCGCTCGCCGCGCGCAACCGGCCGATGACGCAGATGATCGGCCTCGGCTACTCCGACACCGTCACGCCGGGCGTGATCCGCCGCACCGTGCTGGAGAACCCGGCCTGGTACACCGCGTACACGCCGTACCAGCCGGAGATCTCGCAGGGCAGGCTCGAAGCGCTGCTGAATTTCCAGACCGCGGTGTCCGACCTGACCGGGCTGGCGATCGCCAACGCCTCGATGCTCGACGAGTCCACCGCGGCCGCCGAGGCGATGACGCTGATGCGCCGCGCGTCGAAGTCGAAGTCCACTGTGGTCGTTCTCGACTCCGAATGCCTTCCGCAGACCATCGAGGTCGTGCGGACGCGCGCCGCCGGCCTCGGCATCGACGTGCAGGTGCGCGACCTGCTCACCGGGCTGCCCGAGGAGTTCTTCGGCGTCATCGTGCAGTACCCCGGCGCGTCCGGCGTGCTGCGCGGCCGGGGTTTCTACCACGCGGTTTCCGAAGCGGCGAAGGCCGCGGGCGCGCTGTACACGGTCGCCGCCGACCTGCTGGCGCTTACCTTGATCGCCGCGCCTGGCGAGTTCGGCGCGGACGTCGCTGTTGGTTCTACGCAGCGCTTCGGCGTCCCGTTGGGCTACGGCGGTCCGCACGCCGGGTACATGGCGGTCCGCGCTGGTCTGGAGCGGTCGCTGCCCGGCCGTCTTGTGGGCGTGTCCGTGGACGCGGACGGGAACACCGCGTACCGCCTCGCGCTGCAGACGCGTGAGCAGCACATCCGTCGCGAGAAGGCGACCTCCAACATCTGTACCGCGCAGGTGCTGCCCGCGGTGCTCGCGGCGATGTACGCGGTCTACCACGGTCCCGAGGGGCTGAAGGCGATCGCGACGCGGGTTCACGAGCTCGCGGCCGGTCTCGCGAACGCGCTGCGCGCCGGTGGCGTCGAAGTCGTGCACGAGGCCTTCTTTGACACTGTCGTCGCGAAGGTGCCTGGCCGTGCGGCTGAGGTGCACGCGGCTGCGCGTGAGGTGGGGATCAACCTCGGCCACATCGACGCCGACCACGTCCGCATCGCCTCCGACGAGGTCACGCGTCCCGACACCCTCGCGAAGGTGCTTCGCGCCTTCGGTATCGACGGTGCGTGGGAAGCCGCGCAGGCGCTCCCGAACGGTCTCGCCCGCGAGAGCGGCTACCTGACGCACGAGGTGTTCAGCACGCACCGGTCCGAGACGTCGATGCTGCGTTACCTGCGCCGCCTCGCCGACCAGGACTTCGCGCTCGACCGCGGGATGATCCCGCTCGGGTCCTGCACGATGAAGCTCAACGCCACCACCGAAATGGAGCCGATCAGCTGGCGCGAGTTCGCGGGCATCCACCCGTTCGCGCCGGCCGGGGACGCCGAGGGCTACCACGAGCTGGTCCGCCAGCTGTCCGGCTGGCTGGCCGAGGTCACCGGCTACGACCAGGTGTCGCTGCAGCCGAACGCGGGCAGCCAGGGCGAGCTCGCCGGGCTGCTGGCGATTCGCGCCTACCACCGGGCGAACGGCCAGCCCGAGCGCGACGTCTGCCTGATCCCGTCGTCCGCGCACGGCACCAACGCCGCGTCCGCGGTGCTCGCCGGGATGCGCGTGGTCGTGGTCAAGTGCACCGACGAGGGCAACGTCGACCTCGAAGACCTGCAGTCCAAAGTGGACAGCCACAGCGGTGATCTCGCCGCGATCATGGTCACCTACCCGTCCACGCACGGCGTTTACGAGCACGGCATCGAGCGGCTCGCCAAGATCGTGCACGACGGCGGCGGCCAGGTGTACGTCGACGGCGCGAACCTCAACGCCCTGCTGGGCCTGGCGAAGCCGGGCGAGTTCGGCGGCGACGTCTCGCACCTGAACCTGCACAAGACCTTCTGCATCCCGCACGGCGGCGGCGGTCCCGGCGTCGGCCCGGTCGCGGCGCGCGAACACCTCGCGCCGTACCTGCCGAACCACCCGCTGCTCGCGCAGGCCGGACCGGACACCGGCGTCGGCCCGATCAGCGGCGCGCCCTACGGTTCGGCGTCGATCCTGCCGATCTCCTGGGCGTACGTGCGGATGATGGGCGCGCCCGGGCTCACCGAGGCGACCAAGGTCGCGGTGCTCGCGGCCAACTACATCGCCGCCCGGCTCGCGCCGCACTACCCGGTGCTCTACACCGGGCAGGACGGCCTGGTCGCGCACGAGTGCATCCTCGACCTGCGCGGCATCACCAAGGAAACCGGCGTGACCGTGGACGACGTCGCGAAGCGGCTCATCGACTACGGCTTCCACGCGCCGACCATGTCCTTCCCGGTCGCGGGCACGCTCATGGTCGAGCCCACCGAGAGCGAGGACCTCGCCGAGATCGACCGGTTCTGCGAGGCGATGATCGCCATCCGGCGCGAGATCGACGAGGTCGCGGCCGGTCGCTGGACCGCCGAGACGAGCCCGCTGCGCGGCGCGCCGCACACCGCGTCGTCGATCGCCGGCGAGTGGACCGCGGACTACGACCGCGAGCTGGCGGTGTACCCGGCCGGCGTGGCGCGCAAGACCAAGTACTGGCCGCCGGTGCGGCGGATCGACGGGGCGCGCGGCGACCGCAACCTCGTCTGCTCCTGCCCGCCCCTCGACGCGTACGACGCGTGAGCGTGTCCTCCGCTCGCGACAACGAAAGGCTTCCTGTGACGGAAACCCCTCTGCACCAGGTCCACAAGGACCTCGGCGCGCTGTTCACCGATTTCGCCGGCTGGTCGATGCCGGTGCGCTACGCCAGCGAACTGGCCGAGCACAAGGCGGTGCGCGAGGCGGTCGGGCTGTTCGACCTGTCGCACATGGCCGAGATCCACGTCCGCGGCGCGCAGGCCGCCGACGTGCTCGACTACGCGCTGGTCGGCAACCTGACCGGCGTGAAGCCGGGCCGCGCCCGCTACACGATGATCTGCGACGCGGACGGCGGCGTGCTGGACGACCTGGTCGTCTACCGGCTCGCCGACGAGGAGTACCTGGTGGTGGCCAACGCGGGCAACGCCGTTGTGGTCGCGGACGCGCTGGCCGAGCGCGTCGCCGGGTTCGACGCGGTGGTGGAGAACCGGTCTGTGGACACCGCGCTGATCGCGGTCCAGGGCCCGAAGGCGGTCGACGTGCTCGCCGCGGTGACCGACGCCGACCTGGCGTCGCTGAAGTACTACGCGAGCGTGCCCGCCGTCGTGAAGGGCATCGACGTGCTGCTGGCCCGCACCGGCTACACCGGCGAGGACGGCTTCGAGCTGTTCGTGCCCGCGGCGCAGGCTCCGGCGTTGTGGCAGCTGCTGACCGAGGCCGGCCAGGAACACGGTCTGGTCCCGTGCGGGCTCGCCTGCCGCGACACGCTGCGGCTGGAAGCCGGAATGCCGTTGTACGGCAACGAACTCAGCCGCGAGCTGAACCCGTTCGCCGCCGGTCTCGGCCGGGTCGTGAAGTTCGAGAAGCCGGGCGACTTCGTGGGCCGCGCGGCCCTGGAGGAGCTGAAGAAGGCCGACGTCCCGCGTGTGCGGGTCGGCCTGCGCGGCACCGGCCGCCGCGCCCCGCGGCACGGGTACGCCGTGCTGTCCGGGGATGCCACTATCGGGGAGATCACCAGCGGCGCGCTGGCGCCGACGCTGGGCTACCCGATCGCGATGGCGTATGTAGACCGGGAGCACGCCGAGCCCGGCACCGCGCTGTCCGTCGACATCCGGGGCCGCGTCGAGCCGGTCGAGGTCGTCGCCCTGCCCTTCTACTCCCGAGCCTGAGAGGCCCTAGAACCGTGAGCATCCCCCAGAACCTGTCCTACACGAAGGAACACGAGTGGCTGTCGGTCTCCGACGGCGTCGCGACGGTGGGCATCACCGCGTTCGCGGCCGGCTCGCTCGGCGACATCGTGTTCGTGCAGCTGCCCGGCGTCGGCGACACCGTCACCGCGGGCGAGGTGTTCGGCGAGGTCGAGTCGACCAAGTCGGTCAGCGAGCTGTACTCGCCGGTGAGCGGCGAGGTGGTGGCGGTGAACGAGGCCACATCGGACACCCCCGAGGTCATCAACTCCGACCCCTACACCGAAGGATGGCTGCTGCAGGTGCGGCTCTCGGGCGACGTCCCGGAGCTGCTCGACGCGTCCGCGTACGCCGAGCTGACCCAGGAGAACTGATGGTTTCCCCGTTCGACGCCCACCTGTCCGAAGCGGACCCCGAGGTCGCCGCCGCGGTGGCCGCGGAGCTGGACCGCCAGCAGTCGACGCTCGAAATGATCGCCTCGGAGAACTTCGCCCCGGTCGGCGTGCTTGAGGCGCAGGGCTCGGTGCTGACCAACAAGTACGCCGAGGGCTACCCGGGCCGCCGCTACTACGGCGGGTGCGAGCACGTCGACGTCGTCGAGCAGCTCGCGATCGACCGGGCCAAGGCGCTGTTCGGCGCGGAGCACGCGAACGTGCAGCCGCACTCGGGCGCGCAGGCCAACGCGGCGGCGATGTTCGCGGTGCTGAAGCCGGGCGACACCATCCTCGGCCTCGATCTCGCGCACGGCGGCCACCTGACGCACGGGATGAAGATCAACTTCTCCGGCAAGCTGTACACCGTGGTCGCCTACCACGTCGACAAGGAGACCGGGATCGTCGACGTCGCCGAGATCGAGCGGCTGGCGATCGAGCACAAGCCGAAGCTGATCGTCGCCGGCTGGTCGGCCTACCCGCGTCAGCTCGACTTCGCCGAGTTCCGCCGGATCGCCGACCTGGTCGACGCCAAGCTGATGGTCGACATGGCGCACTTCGCCGGCCTCGTCGCCGCCGGGCTGCACCCGTCGCCGGTGCCGCACGCGGACATCGTCACGACCACCACGCACAAGACCCTCGGCGGCCCGCGCGGCGGCCTGATCCTCTCCCGTCAGGAACTGGCGAAGAAGATCAACTCGGCGGTGTTCCCCGGTCAGCAGGGCGGTCCGCTGGAGCACGTGATCGCGGCCAAGGCCGTGGCGCTGAAGATCGCCGCGACCGACGGGTTCCGCGAGCGCCAGGAGCGCACCCTGGAAGGCGCGAAGATCCTCGCCGACCGGCTGTCGCGCACCGATTGCGCCGAGGCGGGCGTCCGCGTCCTCACCGGCGGCACCGACGTGCACCTGGTGCTCGTCGACCTGGTGAACTCCCAGCTCAACGGCCAGGAGGCGGAGGACCGGCTGCACTCGACCGGGATCACCGTCAACCGCAACGCGGTGCCGTTCGACCCGCGTCCGCCGATGGTCACCTCGGGACTGCGGATCGGCACCCCGGCGCTGGCCACCCGCGGTTTCGACGCCGACGACTTCACCGAGGTCGCCGACATCATCGCCGAGACGCTGAAGCCGGACTTCGACGAGGCCGCGCAGCAGGCGCTGCGCAACCGGGTCGAACTGCTGGCCAAGAAGCACCCGCTGTACGCGGACCTGAGCCGATGAGCGCGCAGCCGGAGGGGCGGAAGTTGTTGCGGCTTGAGGTGCGCAACAGTGAGACGCCGGTTGAGCGGAAGCCGTCGTGGATCAGGACGCGGGTGCGGATGGGTCCGGAGTTCACTGAGCTGAAGGGTTTGGTGAAGCGTGAGGGTTTGCACACGGTGTGCGAGGAGGCTGGTTGTCCCAATATTTACGAGTGTTGGGAGGATCGGGAGGCGACGTTTTTGATCGGTGGGGATCAGTGCACGCGGCGGTGTGATTTCTGTCAGATCGACACGGGCAGGCCTGCTGCTTTGGATCGGGCGGAGCCGCGGAAGGTCGCGGAGTCGGTGCGGGCGATGGGGTTGCGGTATTCGACGGTCACCGGTGTGGCCCGCGACGATCTCGATGACGGGGGTGCGTGGCTGTACGCGGAAACCGTCCGGCAGATCCACGCGTTGAACCCGGGTACGGGTGTGGAGNCTGATCCCGGATTTCAACGCGGAGCCGGTTCAGCTGGCCGAGGTGTTCGGGTCGCGGCCGGAGGTGCTGGCGCACAATGTGGAGACGGTGCCGCGGATTTTCAAGCGGATCCGTCCGGGGTTCCGGTACGCGCGGTCGTTGGAGGTGATCACGCGGGCTCGGGCGGCGGGGCTGGTGACGAAGTCGAATCTGATTCTGGGGATGGGGGAGACTCCGGACGAGGTCGGTGTCGCGTTGCGGGAGTTGTTCGGCGCGGGGTGCGAGATCATCACGATCACGCAGTACCTGCGGCCCTCGCCGCGGCATCATCCGGTGGACCGGTGGGTCAAGCCGGAGGAGTTCGTGGAGCATGCGAGGACGGCCGAGGCGATCGGGTTCCCGGGGGTGATGGCGGGTCCGCTGGTGCGGTCGTCGTATCGCGCGGGCCGGTTGTACGCCCAGACCAAGGCCCATCGGGGCGAGGAACTGCCGGAGAACCTCGCCCACCTCGCCGCCGAAGGACCCGCAGCCCAAGAAGCCAGCAGCCTGCTGGCGAGGAACTAGGAGAAGGGGCGGATCAATGGCGATCAGCGTCTTCGACCTGTTTTCGATCGGCATCGGGCCGTCGAGTTCGCACACGGTCGGCCCGATGCGGGCGGCCAAGACCTTCGTGGACGGTCTGGTCGAGGACGGCGTGCTGGAAACGGTCGCGCGGGTGCGAGCCGAGTTGTTCGGCTCCCTCGGCGCGACCGGATTCGGGCACGGCAGCGACAAAGCTGTGCTGCTCGGCCTGTCCGGCGAGAAGCCGGAGGAGATCGACACCGACACGGTGCCCGCCAAGGTGGCGGCGATCCGGGAGTCCGGGCGGCTGGCGGTCGGCGGGACGCACGAGGTGGTGTTCGCCGAGGACACCGACCTGACGATGCACCGGCGGAAGTCGCTGCCCGCGCATCCGAACGGGATGGTGTTCCGGGCGTTCGCTTCCGACGGTTCGCTGGTGCGGGAACGGACGTACTACTCGGTCGGCGGCGGGTTCGTGCGGGACGAGTCGTACGAGACCGACACGGTGTTCGTGGAGGATTCCACGCCGGTGCCGTATCCGTTCCGCACCGGGGCGGATCTGCTGAAGCACTGCGCGGACACCGGGCTGCCGGTCAGCGAGATCATGCTGCGGAACGAGCTTTCCTGGCGCGGCCGCGAGGAGATTCGGGACGGGCTGCTGCGGATCTGGCAGGTGATGGCCGAGTGCGTGCGGAACGGGTACACGCACGAGGGTGTGCTGCCGGGCGGTCTGAAGGTTCCTCGGCGGGCCAAGTCGTTGCATGACAAGCTGCTCGCCGAGGACGGTGCGGACGACCCGTTGTACGCGATGGACTGGGTCAGCCTGTACGCGCTCGCGGTCAACGAAGAAAACGCCGCGGGCGGGCGCGTCGTCACCGCTCCCACCAATGGTGCGGCCGGGATCATTCCGGCGGTTTTGCATTACTACCGAAGGTTTGTGCGCGGGGCTTCGGACGACGGCATCGTCACCTTCCTGCTCACCGCGGGTGCGGTCGGCTCGATCCTCAAGCAGACCGGATCGATCTCCGGCGCCGAGGTCGGATGCCAGGGCGAGGTCGGTTCGGCTTCGGCGATGGCGGCTGCCGGGTTGACTGAGGTGCTGGGCGGATCGCCTGCTCAGGTCGAGAACGCGGCCGAGATCGGCGTTGAACACCACTTGGGCCTCACTTGCGACCCGGTGGGCGGGCTCGTGCAGATCCCGTGCATCGAGCGCAACGCCGTCGGTGCGTCCAAGGCGATCCACGCCGCGCGCATGGCGATGCGCGGGGACGGAAGCCATGTGGTGACGTTGGACAAGGCGATCAAGACCATGCGCGAAACCGGCGCGGACATGTCGGTGAAGTACAAGGAGACTGCGCGCGGCGGACTCGCCGTGAACGTCATCGAGTGCTGATTTTCGTTCCGTGAAGGGCTCCTTGAGGGAATCAGATTCCCTCAAGGAGCCCTTCACGGCGTTTCGGGGTGGCGAGGCGAAGGCCCAGTTCCATGAGCCACCAGCCGAGCCGTTGCCGGGCAGGTGGCCGGGGTGGGTGGCGCACGGCGGCGGCGAGGAGTTCGCCCTGGCGGTCGGCGGCGAATTCGGGCAGGAACGGGTGCATCAGGATCCCCCCTGGTCTTCGGCTGCGACGGTCGCGTGCGGGAACGCCGCCCATTGCGTGATCACCGTTTCGTCGCCGGGACGGGCCGGACGGCGGTAGCGTTCGATCACCGCTTCGATTTCTTCGATCAACCGCTGGGACTCGCCCGGGGTGAGCGGCATCCGGGTGCTGCTCAGCGTCGAGCTGTCCCGCCATTCGTCCGCCCAGCGCGGCAGTTCCGAGACGAACTGCGCTTGTTCGCGGTAGCGGATGTCCACGTGCTGGTGCAGGAAAGCCATGAGCGGCCCGGCCATCTCCGGGTCGTCGGCGAAGTCGGCCGCGCGCATCCGGGTCGATTCCTGCGCCGCCTTCCACCAGCGTTCGCGCTTCGAGCCGCGGCTGGTGTCTTCCTCGACCAGCCCGGCGTCCGCGAGCTGGCGCAGGTGCCACGACGTGGTGCCGGAGCTTTCGCCGACGCGCTTGCCGAGCCCGGTCGCGGTGGCCGGGCCGTCGACGGTCAGCAGGTCGAGCAATTCCATGCGCAGCGGATGCGCCAGCGCGCGCAGGGTCCGGGCGTCGATCTGGCGGGCGCGGCGTTCGTCGGGCATGCTCCGTACGGTAGACTACAGAGAAGTCTTTGCAAAGAGTTCTCTGCAATTAGGCGGCATAGAATCGGACGGGTGGAGTCGACCTCGGTGGTGAGCGCGAACGCGGCCCTGTTCCGGCCGGTGCGTGCCGGGAACGCCTTCGAGGAGACCGTCGAGCGGCTGTTGCAGGCGATCCGGCTCGGGGTCGTCGGCGCGGGGGACCGGTTGCCCTCCGAGCGCGAGCTGGCGGAACGGCTCGGCGTGAGCCGGGTGACGCTGCGGGAGGCGATTCGCGCGCTGGCTGACGCGGGGTACGTCGAGTCGCGGCGCGGGCGGTACGGCGGCACGTTTGTGAACGAAAACCTGCCGGAGCCCGTGGAACGCGCGGTCGGCGAGGTCGACGCGGCCGGGCTGGAAGACGCGTTGTGCCTGCGGCACGTGCTGGAGACCGGTGCGGCGGAGGCGGCCGCGGCACGGACGTTGAGCCCGGCCGACCGGCAGCATCTCACCGGCACGCTCGCGGAAGCGTCGGCGGCGGGGCTCGCCGATTACCGGCGCAAGGATTCGCGGCTGCATCTGGCGATCGCCGAGGTCACCGCGTCCGCGTCGCTGACCAGCACGGTGGCCGACGCGCGGACGCGGGTCAACCAGCTGCTCGACCGGATTCCGCTGCTCGAACCCAATCTGGAGCATTCGAACGCGCAGCACGAGGCGATCGTCGACGCGATCCTGGCCGGCGACCCGGTGGCCGCGCGGCAGGCGATGGCCGAGCACATCGAAGGCACGGCGTCGTTGCTCCGCGCGTTCCTCTCGTGATCAATTCACGGGCTCGGCAGAACCTTGTCACTAGTTCAGTCGTCCTTCAATCGTGGAGCCAGCCCCGGAGAGTGACCGATCCGCTGTTGTCCGTCGCAAGTGGCGCCGCATCCGCACGGGTGCCTACTACCTGACCGGCTTCGCGGTCGGCGTGCCGCTGATCGCGTTCTGGATCGCCTACCTGCTGCTGGACGTCCGCAGTCCGCAGGACGTCCTCGCCTCGCGCGGCAAAACCGTCACGCTGAAGTACGCCGACGGCAGCGAGCTGCTGCGCATCGTGCCCCCGGAGGGCGACCGGCGGTTCGTGCCCTTCGACCGGATCCCGGGGAAGCTGCGCGACGCCATCGTCGCGACGGAGGACCCGACCTTCTGGGCCAACTCCGGCTTCGACCCGACCGGGGTCGGCCGCGCGTTCCTGACCGGCGTCGGCGGCGGGTCCGGGATCACCCAGCAGTACATCAAGAAGTCGACCGGCGACGAGGATTCGACGCTCTCCCGGAAAATGCAGGAACTCGTGCTCGCCACGAAGATCACCCAGGAGCAGAGCAAGGAACAGATCTTCGAGAGCTACGTCAACATCATCTCCTTCGGCCGCAACACGTTCGGCCCGGCGGCGGCGATGAACGCGTTTTTCGGCCGCCCGCTCGACAACAGCATCACCTGGAGCGAGGCCGCGTTCCTGGCCGGGATGATCCAGTCGCCGTCGGTGCACGATCCGGCGGTGTCCGGCGACGAACACGCGGCGAAGCGCTGGCGGTACGTGCGCGACAAGCTGATCGAGCGCGGCTATCTGAAGAACGCCGACGGCATGGCTTACCCGGGAGCGGAGATCAAGCCGCCCGCCGAGACGCGGGTGAGCCTGAACTACGACCAGTACCATCTCAAACAGCGAGTGCTCGCCGAGCTGGAGCCGGCCGGGTTCTCGCTTTCCCGGTTGCAGCAGGGGAATCTGACCGTCCAGACCACGCTGGACCCAGCGTCGCAGACCGCCGCGCACGACGCGCTGAGCGAGAGGTTGAAGGGCGAACCAGCGGAGTTCCGCGGCGCGCTGGTGGCTGTCGATCCGGCGAACGGCGCGGTGCGCGCGTACGACGGCGGTGCCAACGGCGTCCGGGATTATGCGGCAACCGGCCATCCGCTCGGCTCCGCGTTCTACCCGTTCACCGCCGCGGCCGGCTTGCGGAACGGGATGTCGCTGGACGAGAGAGTGGCTGCTCCCCGTGAGATTCAGTACCTCGGCGAGAAGTTCGACTATCCGCCGAAGTGCCCGCAGCCGTGCACCTTGCGCAGCGCCTTGACCTCAGGAGCGGACACGCCGTTCATCACGGTCTCCAAGAAGGTCGGTGTCGACGAGGTGAGCGAGGCGGCCCGTGCGGCGGGCATTCCGGACGAGGTGGAGGGCACGCCGACCATGCGCGAACAGGACGGTGCCACGATCGGCTCGGGCATCGTCGTCGGCCGGTACCCGATGCGGCCGCTCGACGTGGCCGGGGCGTACGCGACCTACGCCGCCAACGGGATGCGCTCGCCGGTGCACCTGGTGGACAAGGTGCTCGACCGGTCCGGGCAAGTCGTGTGGCAGCACGAAAACCAGCCGGTCTCCGCCGTTCCGGAACAGGTCGCGCAGGACGTGACTTCCGTTCTGCGGACGACGTTGCCGGACGGTCGCGCGGCGGCTCTGCGCACTGGCGAGTCCGAGCGCGGCAACTCCCGCGACAACCAGGACGCCTGGGCGGTCGGCTACACGCCGCAGCTGGCGACGGCGGTGTGGCTCGGTTCCGACGACGACCGCAAGCTGCTCGACGCGGACGGCAAGAAGGTGACGGGTTCGTCGGTCCCGGCAGACGTGTGGCGGTCGTTCATGACCCGCCGCTGAGTCAGGCCGCCCGGCGGCTGACCTTCGGGATCACCATCGGGCTCCCGCTCTCCGGGCACTCCATCACCCGGCACGGCAGCTCGAAAATCCGCTCCACGTTCTCCGCCGTCACGACCTCCTCCGGCGTCCCGGTGGCCAGCACCTTCCCGTCGCGCATCGCGATCAGGTGCGTGGCGTACCGGGCCGCGTGGTTGAGGTCGTGCAGCACCGCGACCAGCGTGCGGCCCTGTTCGCTGTGCAGGGTCGCGCAGAGGTCGAGGATGTCGAGCTGGTGCGCGATGTCCAGGTACGTCGTGGGCTCGTCGAGCAGCAGCAGATCGGTCTGCTGGGCCAGCGCCATCGCCATCCAGACGCGCTGGCGCTGCCCGCCGGACAGTTCGTCCACCATCCGCTCGGCGAGGTCGTCGACGCCGGTCGCGCGCATCGAATCGGCGACCACCGTCGCGTCCTCGGCCGACCATTGGCGCAGCAGTTTCTGGTGCGGGTACCGGCCGCGCGCGACGAGGTCGGACACGGTGATCCCGTCCGGCGCGATCGAGCTTTGCGGCAGCAGGCCGAGCCGCCGCGCGACCTCCTTCGCGCCGTAGCTGGAGATCACCTCGCCGTCGAGATAGACCGAGCCCGCGCGCGGCTTCAGCATCCGGGCGAGCGCGCGCAGCAGCGTCGTCTTGCCGCAGGCGTTGGGGCCGACGATGACTGTGAACGACTTGTCCGGGATGACCACGCCAAGCCGTTCGGCGACCGTGCGGCCGTCGTAGGCCAGCGTCAGGTCCTCGGCGTGCAGTCGGGTTTCTTCGCTCGTCAATGCCACACAGGTAAGGCTAACCTAGTGACCCCCGTTCGGGGAGTTCCGTAGGTCGCATTAGCCGTACGTGACCGGCCGGTGCCATGATGCGTCCGGGAGAATCCCGGCGGAGCGAGGGTGGGATGGACGACTACCGCGTCGTCGCGGACGAACTCGCCGCCGACATCGAAGCCGGCCGGCTGCGGCCCGGCGACCGGCTGCCGCCGCAGCGCCGCTTCGCGCGCGATCGCGGCATCGCGGGCTCCACCGCGGCCCGCGTGTACGGCGAACTCGTCCGCCGCGGCCTGGCGATCGGCGAGGTCGGCCGGGGCACCTTCGTGCGCGCGGCGAAGCCCGGGCCCGAACCGGCGCTGTCCGAACCCGGCGACGCGCGCGTGGACCTCGAACTCAACTTCGCCGTGCTGCCCGCCCAATCGGCCAAACTGGCGCGAGCGCTCGAACCCGTGCTTCGCGCGGACGTCTTCACCGACGCCCTGCACCCGCTCGGCGCGGCCGGCACCAAAGCGGTCCGCGAGGCCGCCGTCACCATGCTCGCGCGCGGCGGCTGGACGCCGGATCCGGGGCAGGTGCTGGTCGCGGGAAACGGGCGGCAGGGCATCGCGGCCGCGCTCGCGGCGTTCGTGCCGACCGGCGAGCGGCTGGCGGTCGAATCCCTGACTTACCCGGTGGTCAAGGCTGCGGCGACCCGGCTCGGCATCGAGCTGGCGCCGATCGAAACCGACGCGCACGGGCTGGTCCCGGCCTCGCTCGCGGCGAGCGCTCCGGTGCGGGCGCTGTACGTCCAGCCGACCCTGCACAACCCGCTCGGCACCACGATGCCGCCGCAGCGCCGCGCCGAACTGGCCGAGACCGTCCGCAGGCTGGACCTGCCGGTGATCGAGGACGGCATCTACACCTTCCTCCGCCCGGACACCGAACCGCTCGCCGCGCTGATGCCGGAGCGGACGGTGTTCGTGGACAGCCTGTCGAAACGTGTCGCGCCCGGGCTCACCGCCGGGTTCCTCGTGGTGCCGCCGCCGTGGGTCGCGCGGCTGGCGAGCGCGATCCGGTCCGGCGGCTGGTCGGCCTCGCGGTTCTCGGTGGAGGCGGCGCGGCGGTGGATCACCGGCGGCGTGCTCGCGGAGGTGGAAGCGGCGAAACGTGCGGACGCCGGGGCGCGGGCGAGGATTGTTGCCGAGCGGCTGGCGGGTTTCCAGGTGTACGGCGACGCCTCGGCCTACCACCGGTGGTGGGTGCTGCCGGACCAGTGGCGGGCCGAGACCTTCGTGGCCGCCGCTGCTCGCCGGGGGATCGCGTTGTCCCCGGCAGCGGCGTTTTCGGTGGTGCCGGGACACGCGCCGAACGCGGTGCGGATCGCGGTGTCCGCACCCGCGGAGGAGACGTTGGCGAGTGCGTTGGGGGTGCTGGCCGGGCTGGCTGGCGGGTCGCCGGACGACATGGTGGTGGACTCGTGAGCGTTTATGCCGGTTCTAACCGTGCTAGACACTCACGACGTCCTTAAGCCTTCCTCCGCCACACCAGCCGCGTCAGAGCCCCTGCTACGGCCGCCGGTGCAGGCTGCCTGGCCCGCCCCTTGGCTTCCGGCGCGGATTCCGGCATCACCCGGTACACGAGGTGTGCCGCGAACCGGGCGAGGTCCGGCGCCGCCAGCGAGGCCAGTTCCGCGGCCCGGCCCTCGGGCAGGTTCAGGATCTGCGGCCGCCGTTCGATCGCCTTCACCACCAGCGCCGCGGCGCGTTCCGGCGAGCTCGCGGGCAGCCCGCGGTACGACCCGGTCGGCGCGATCATGTCGGTGCGCACCAACGGCATCCGGACCGAGGAGAACGTGACGCCGTCGGACAGCGTCTCGCGCCCGGCGGTCAGGCCGAACTCCTCAAGCGCGGCTTTTGAAGCCAGGTAAGCGGAAAACCGCGGGGTGTCGGTCTGCAGTCCCTGCGTGGTGACGTTCACGACGTGGCCGAACCGGCGTTCGGCCATCGACGGCAGCAGCCCGAGGATCAGCCGCACCGGGCCGAAGTAGTTGATGGCCATGGTGCGTTCGTAGTCGTGGAACCGTTCCGTCGACAGCTGCACTGAGCGTCGGATGGAGCGTCCTGCGTTGTTCACCAATACGTCCACTGCACCGTGGTCGGCGAGGACTGCCTTCACGAGACTGTCGACCGCGTCGCCGTCAGTGAGGTCGCACGGGTACGTCGCTGCTTCGCCGCCTGCTGCGGTGATCTCGCTACGCACGTCTTCTAGTTCTTCGGCGCGGCGCGCGACGAGAAGCACCTTCGCACCGCGACGCGCGACAGCGAGCGCACTCGCGCGGCCAATGCCGGACGACGCACCGGTAATGAGGACAACGCGTCCTTCAAGCCCAGGTCGACGAGCGTGGTCCGGGTCGAGATGCCTGCGCCAGTAGCGGTAGAGCGGTTCGGCGTAGTCGCGAAGCTCGGGAAGGTGGACGCCGCTGCCGTACAGCTCCGAAGTGGTGCGCGCGGTGTCGAACTCCACCTCCATGTTCAGGTGGGGGAGTACTTCGAGCGGAATTCCCAGCTCGGTCAGCACTGCTGCCCGCGTTGCATGGCCAGTCGGCAGGCGGTCGACAGCGGTCGCGAGGCGGGACGCCGTGCTGCGAAGCAGACCTGACGGCACCGTCGTACGTACGCGCGGCGCTCCGGCAACGCGGGCGAAGGCGTTGTAGACCTCGTGCAGCTTCTGCGGTCGCGGCGAAGCGAGGTGATACGTACTGCCCGAAGGTGCTTCGCGATGCATGAGGTTTTCCATCGCGGCGACGACGTAGTCGACCGGGACGAGGTTGGTGGCCCCGAAGTCGGGCGCGGCGAGCGGCAGTTGCTTCGGTAGTGCGGCAAGGCGCGAGATGGCAGGCAGGAAGTAGTACGGGCCGTCGATTTTGTCCATCTCGCCGGTGCGCGAATCGCCGACGACCGCCGAGGGCCGGTAGATGCGGAACGGCACGTCCGACTGTGCACGGACCAGCTTCTCGGCTTCGAACTTCGTGGCGTGGTACGGAGAACTGAAGGACTGGCCGAGGTCGAAATCGGCTTCGGTGAAGCGGCCGGCGTGATCGCCCGCGACGGCGATCGACGACACGTGGTGCAGCAGTCCCGCGCCGGCAGCCGCGGCGAAGGCGAGCAGGTTCCGGGTGCCCTCGACGTTCGCGGCCCGGTTCGCCGCGTCGTCGGCGGTGAAGTCGTAGATCGCGCCGAGGTGGACGACGTGGTCGACCCCGTCGTAGCCGGCCGGGTCGAGGCCCAGCAGCGCTTCGGTGAGGTCGCCGACGGCGGGGACCAGGCGTTCGGCGTTCGGCCAGTCCCGCGCCAGCGCGGCCAGGCGGTCGCGCGAGGTGTTGCGGACGAGCACGTGGACGGCGGTCGTGTCCCGCCGCGAGAGCAACCGGGCGACCAGGCGCTTCCCGAGGAAGCCCGTCGCGCCCGTGACGAAGTAGGTGGTCATGGCCGGCACCTTTCGGGGTCTGCGAGTGCCGACTCTACCTACTCGCGAGTAGGAACGGTAGTTGTCAGTCGGTTCCGGTGCGTCGCGCCGACGTCGCGGTGGCCGCCACGGCGTCGCGCAGGGCCGCGCGCAGCCGCCCGACCTCGAGCGGCCCCAGTACGGCCGCCTCTCCCGGCGGCGCGACCAGGACGACTTTGTCGTCGCTGCTCACGAACACCGTCACGGCGCGCCGCCTGCCCGCCAGGTCTCGGCAGCCGACCGTCCACTCGTTTCGCACCGCACTGTCGTCCCGCGCTGTCACGGCCCTCGCCCTCCGATCACGTAGCACCCGTGTCCTTCGTGCGGGGGTGTGACCGCGCCCTCCGGGGCGGCTTACGCCGGTTCACCCGAATTGCCTACCGGCCGGTTTTCCACGGGGTGTGACCAGCCGGATACCGGAGTAGCGTCGGCCACCGCACGCGGCGGGCACTCAGGAGGACGCATGTCGGAACCCCGGAAAATCGTCGTCGTCGGAGCCGGACTGGCCGGTGCCACTGCGGCGGCGACAGTGCGAGAACGCGGTTTCGACGGCGACATCCTGCTGCTCGGAGCGGACACGCACCGGCCGTACGAGCTGCCGCCGCTGTCGAAAGCCGTGCTGCTCGGCAACGCCGACGAGCCCGACTGGGTGCGTGAAGAGGGCTACTGGACCGAGCGCGACATCCGGCTGCTCTCCGGCACCACCGCGACCCGAGTCGAACTGGGCGCCCGCCTGGTCCTAGACGACGCTGGCGACGAACACCGCTACGACCGTCTTGTCTTAGCGACCGGCTCGCGCCCGCGGACGCTGAAGGTGCCCGGAGGCGACCTACCTGGCCTCTACACGCTTCGCACTCTCGACGACGCGCTACGGCTGCGCGCAGCCTTCGAAGCAGCGAAGCGCGTACTGATCGTCGGCGCGGGCTGGATTGGCACTGAAGCCGCTGCTGCCGCGCGTACGCACGGTGCCGAGGTGACTGTGGTCGCTCCGGAGAAGCTGCCGCTCGCCAACGTCCTGGGCGACGAGGTGGCCGGAGCGTTCTACCGCCTGCACGAAGAACACGGTGTGGAGTGGCGTCTCGGCGAAGGCGTCGCAGCGATCACCGGCGACACCGCAGCGACCGGCGTCCGACTGTCGAGCGGCGAAGAGCTGTACGCCGACGTTGTCCTTATTGCGGTTGGCGCGGCCCCGAGCGTCGAGTTGGCGCACGCTGCCGGTCTGGAGCTGGCAGACGACGGCGGCGTCGACGTCGACGCAGGCCTGCGTACAGCGGCACCTGACGTTTACGCGATCGGCGACATCGCTTCGCAGTTCCATCCGCGCTACGGCCGCCGTGTACGCGTCGAGCACTGGGCGACAGCGCGTACGCAGGGCGAGCATGTGGCGGCCAACCTCTTTGGCGCGAACGAGCCGTACCTGAACAGCCCGTACTTCTTCTCCGACCAGTACGACCCAGACCGCGGCGGCCCAGCTATCGGCTGCGAATACCGCGGGCTGCCCGTCCTGGACCGAGACCGCGTCGTAGTGCGCGGCGACCTCGCGGCCTACGACTTCACGGCGTTCTGGGTGACCCCGGACAGCGAGGTCTCGGCCGCGATGAACGTCAACCAGTGGGACGACGGGGACGCGCTGCAAAAACTCGTCGACGAACGCGTCGAGGTCACCGACGACCAGTTGCGGAGCGGAAATCTCGCCGATCTGGGCTGACCGCCAGCGTCGCGAACGACAGCAAGGCGAGCACCCCGAACCCGGCCATCACGGCGGTCATCGGAACCGCCGTGCCCGGCCCGCCGAGCCCGACCAGCGGCGTCGCGATCCCGCCGATCGCGAACTGCAGCACGCCCAGCAGCGCCGACGCCGCCCCCGCCGTGCGCGCGTGCCCCGCGAGCGCGAGCGAACTGGCGTTCGGGCTGATGATTCCGATGCAGGAAACCATTAACAGCAGCGGAACCAGCAGCGCAGGCAACGGCAGCCGCAGGGCTGCGGCCGCCAGCGTGGCCAGGCCAGAGAGGGTCGACACCGTCAGCCCCGTACGCAGCAGTGTCCGTTCGGGGAACCGGCCGACGAGCCACCCGTTGAGCTGCCCAGCGAGCACGATGCCGACACCGTTGAGCCCGAAGACGACGCTGTACTCCTGCGGACTCAGCCGGTAAACGTCCTGCAGTGCGAACGACGAACCCGAGATGTACGCGAACAACGCGGCGAAGTTCAGCCCCGCGGTGAGCGCGTAGCCGAGGAATGCGCGGTCGGTGAGCAGGTGCCAGTACGTCCGAAGCACCCCGCCCAGCCGCGCCGGATGCCGCCGCTCGACCGGCAACGGTTCCGGCAGCGCGAACGCGACCGCGCCGAGCAACAGCGCGCCGAACGCCGTGAGGACGACGAACACTCCGCGCCAGGACGTGAAGCTGAGCAACTGCCCGCCGAGCACCGGCGCGAGGATCGGCGCGAGACCGTTGACCAGCAGGAGAAGCGAGAAGAACTTCGTCATCGCCGTACCGGTGTAGAGATCGCGGACGGCCGCGCGGGCGATCACGATCCCCGCTGCCGCGCCGAGCGCCTGGATGCTCCGTGCGGCGATCAGCAGCTCAACGCCCGGACTCACCGCCGCCGCGACCGACCCGGCGATGTACAGCCCCAGTCCGACCAGCAACGGCCCCCGCCGCCCGAAGGAGTCCGACAACGGCCCAGCGATGATCTGCCCCACCGCGAGCCCGATGACGAACGCGGTGAGCGTCAACTGGACGGTGGTGTCGGAGGCCTGGAAATCGCCCGCCATCCGGGGGAGGGCGGGGAGGTACATGTCGATGGAGAGCGGCCCGAAGGCGGAGAGGCCGCCGAGAATGAGAAGACGTCGGATCTTGCCCCGGCGAGGGTGCTCGGGGAGGGTGGCGGAGTGTTCGAGGGCGGGATATTCCGTGCTGGCCGCGGTGGGGTATACGGCTGCGGAATGATCCGGCGTGGAGTGGCCGGCTGTGGAGCGGCCGGGCGTCGAGTGATCCTCGGTGGAGTGTTCGGCCGCGGAATGATCCGACGTCGTGCGGTCAGCCGCGGAGTGATCCGCCGCGGGGTGATCGAGAGCTGTCTGGTCGGTTGTCGAGTGGGCTGTGGCGGGGTGATCGAGAGCTGTCTGGTCGGTTGTCGAATGGGCTGCCGCGGAGTGCTGGGCCGTGGTGCCCGTCCACGGTTTGTCCCGTTCATCGGTACCGCAGTGGCTGTCCGTGGCACCGCCCTCGACAGTGTCGCCTCCCTCGTCGGTGTTGTCCGGATCCGACCGCCCCGGACCCCGCTCGTCCGGTCCTGCTGCCTGTCCTGGTCCCATCCGCGCCGCACCGTCTCCCTCGTCCTGGCGGGACCGCCCCGCCAGGACGAGTGTCCGTTATCCGCCTGGCAGCCCGGTGATCGGATCAATTTCCGCACCAAATCCCGCGTCCCTCTAGATCTGCCGCCCTCCAGTGCGCTATACATCGGATGTATCGCGAGAACGGTGTCGAGAGAGGGGTTCGTCCGTGCGGTTTGTGCGTCTCGGGGCAGCGGGGGCTGAGCGTCCGTTCGTCCGTGCCGGTGACGGCACCCTCCACGACCTCTCCGGGGTCACGCCGGACATCGACGGCGCGTTCCTCGCCGGCGACGGACCGGCCAAGGCCGCGCGGGCGCTCGAAGCCGGGGAACTGCCGGTCGCCGACGGGGCCGGGCTGCGGGTCGGCGCGCCGATCGCGGTGCCGGGCAAGATCGTCTGCATCGGCATGAATTACCGGCGTCACGCCGAGGAAACCGGCGCGGCTGTGCCGGCCGAACCGGTGCTGTTCATGAAGGCGCCCGACGTGATGGTCGGACCTTTCGACGAGGTGCTCGTCCCGCGCGGTTCCACGGCCACCGACTGGGAGGTCGAACTCGGCGTCGTCATCGGGAAAACCGCGCGCTATCTGGAAAGCTCGGACGAAGCGCTGGCGCACGTCGCCGGGTACGTCGTGTCCAACGACGTCTCCGAGCGCGACTTCCAGCTGAACCGCGGCGGCCAGTGGGACAAGGGCAAGAACTGCGAGACCTTCAACCCGCTCGGCCCGGAGCTGGTGACCGCCGACGAGATCGCAGACCCGCAGGCGCTCGGCCTGCGCACCTGGGTCAACGGCGCGAAGGTGCAGGATTCGTCCACAAAGGACATGGTGTTCGGCGTCGCCGGGATCATCCATTACCTGAGCCAGTTCATGGTGCTGCGCCCCGGCGACCTGATCAACACCGGCACCCCGGAGGGCGTCGCGCTCGGGCAGCCCGAGCCGAAGCCGTACCTGCGCGCGGGCGACGTCGTCGAGCTGGAGATCGACGGCCTCGGCAAGCAGCGCCAGAGCATTGGGCAGGCCTGAGATGGCGAAAATCGTGGCCATGGAGGTCCGGGACGTCCGCTTCCCGACGTCGCGCGACCTCGACGGTTCGGATGCGATGAACCCGGATCCGGACTATTCGGCGGCCTACGTCGAACTGCACACCGACGCCGGACCGGACGGCTACGGCCTCGCGTTCACCATCGGACGGGGCAACGACGTGCAGGCCGCCGCGATCCGCGCGCTGGCGCCGCACGTGGTCGGCCGCGAGGTGCCTGAAGACGCGGAAGCGCTCGGCTCGCTCTCGCGGGCTCTGGTCGGCGATTCGCAGTTCCGTTGGCTGGGACCGGAAAAAGGCGTGGCGCACATGGCGATCGGCGCGATCGTCAACGCGGCGTGGGACCTCGCCGCACGCCGTGCCGGACTTCCGGTGTGGAAGTTCGCCTCGCGGATGACACCGGAGGAGCTGGTGTCCCTTGTGGACTTTCGCTATCTCTCCGACGCGCTCACCGAACCGGAAGCGCTCGACATTCTGCGCGCTGCCGAACCCGGGAAAGCAGAACGGATCGCCAAGCTTGAAGCCGGGGGCTACCGCGCGTACAGCACGTCGGCAGGCTGGCTCGGCTACTCCGACGCGAAACTGGTGCGGCTGGCCGAACAAGCCGTCGCCGACGGTTTCGAGATGATCAAGCTGAAGGTCGGCGGGGATCTTGAGGACGATGTCCGGCGGATGAAGCTGGCCCGCGAGACTGTCGGCGCGGACATCCGGATCGCGGTCGACGCGAACCAGCGCTGGGATGTCGCGACGGCGGTGTCATGGATGACCGCGCTGGCGCCGTTCGATCCATATTGGATTGAAGAACCGACCTCGCCGGACGACGTTCTCGGCCACGCGGCCATCGCGAAGGCGCTCGCGCCGATCAAGGTCGCCACCGGCGAACACGTGCAGAACCGTGTGGTGTTCAAGCAATTGCTGCAGGCCAAGGCGATCGACGTGCTGCAGCTGGACGCCGCACGCGTCGGCGGCGTGAACGAGAATCTCGCCATCCTGTTGCTGGCAGCCAAATTCGGCGTCCCAGTATGCCCGCACGCCGGTGGTGTCGGGTTGTGCGAGCTGGTGCGGCATCTGTCCATGTTCGACTTCGCGGCAGTGTCCGGTTCGGACAGCGACCGCTCCATCGAATGGGTCGACCACCTGCACGACCACTTCACCGACCCGGCCGTCGTGCGCGACGGTCGCTACCTGGCCCCGGCCGCACCGGGCTTTTCCGCGCGCATGCACGACGCTACGCTGCGCCGGTTCAGCTTCCCGGACGGTCCTGAATGGACGGAGAACGCGCAGTGAGCGAATTCGACGGCTTGGTCGCCGCGGTCACCGGCGGCGCTTCTGGCATCGGCCTGGCCACGGCGAACCTGCTGGCCCAGCGCGGCGCGCGGGTGGCCGTGCTCGACCTCAAGACTGACGAGGTGCCCGAGCGGCTGACCGGATTCCGCTGTGATGTGACGTCCGACGCCGAGGTCCGCGCCGCCGTCGCCGCGGTGGCCGAACGCTTCGGACGGCTCGACATTCTGGTCAACAACGCGGGAATCGGCGCGCAGGGCGACGTCACCGCGAATGACGACGACGAATGGCACCGCGCGTACGACGTGAACGTGGTCGGCATGGTGCGCACGGCGCGGGCGGCCTTGCCGCACTTGAAGAACTCGCCTGCCGCGGCGGTCGTGAACACCTGCTCGATCGCCGCCTGGGCGGGGCTGCCCGCGCGGGCGCTGTACTCGGCCACGAAGGGCGCGGTGCTGTCGCTGACCCTGGCGATGGCCACCGATCACCTGCCGGACCGGATCCGGGTCAACTGCGTGTGCCCCGGCACCGCGGACACCCCGTGGGTCGGCAGGCTGCTCGACACCGCCGCGGACCCCTCGGCGGAGCGGGCGGCGCTCGCCGCCCGCCAGCCGATGGGGAGGCTGGTGACCGCGGACGAGGTCGCGAACGCGATCGCGTACCTGGCCAGCCCGCTTTCGGCATCGACTACCGGCACCGCGCTCGCGGTGGACGGCGGCATGTACGGTCTGCGTCCGCGCGGACCCGTGCAGAACTGATCTGCTTAGCCAACAAGGCCTGTCATCAAGGAGGATGCGGTGCGTACGAAGGTGATCCGGCTGGCCGCCGCGGTGGCCGCCTGCGGTTTGGTGCTCGGTGCGTGCGGGTCCACTAAGGACAAACCGGCGGCAGCGGCCAGCGGCGGCGGCACCGGCAAGGTCGGGGCGACGCTGCCCCTGCTTACCTCGCCGTTCTGGCAGGCCTACAACAAATACGTGCCGCAGATGGCGAAGGAACAGGGCCTCGACGCGCTGCCCACGGTGAACGCCGACAGCGACCCGGCCAAGCTCATCACGGACATCGGCACCCTGCTCAGCCAGGGCGTGAAGGGTCTCGTCGTCACGCCGCTCGACTCGGCCGCGATCGTCGCCGGGCTGAAGCAGGCCGAGAACAAGGGCGTCCCGGTGGTCGCGGTGGACGTCGCTCCGGAGAGCGGCAAAGTCGCGATGGTGGTGCGCGCGGACAACAAGGCGTACGGAACCAAGGCGTGCGAGGAAATCGGCAAGCGCGTGAAGAGCGGCAAGGTCGTGCAGGTGATGGGCGACCTCGCCTCGGTCAACGGCCGCGACCGGTCGGCGGCGTTCCGCGAGTGCATGAAGCAGAAGTACCCGGACGTCAAGGTCCTTGAGGTCGCTGCCGAATGGAAGGCGGACAAGGCTTCGTCCGGTTTGGACAGTCTGCTGACCGCGAACCCGGACATCAAGGGCGTGTACATGCAGGCTGGCGGCGTCTACCTCGCGCCGACCGAGCAGGCGCTCAAGCGCAAGAACCTGTTCTTCCCGGTCGGCGACCCGAAGCACGTGGTGCTGGTGAGCAACGACGGTATCCCGCAGGAGCTCACCGCGATCCGCAACGGCGAACTGGACGCGACCGTCTCGCAGCCTGCCGACGCCTACGCCAAGTACGGCATGTATTGGCTCAAGAAGGCGATGGCGGGGGAGACGTTCAAGCCCGGACCGACCGACCACGACTCCACGATCGTCGAGATCAGCCCCGGCATCCTGGAAGACCAGCTGCCCGCGCCGGTCGTGACCAAGGACAACGTGGACGACAAAGCGTTGTGGGGTAACAACCTGTGAGCGCGCCGGTAGTGCAGGCGGACGGCGTCGGGAAGCGGTACGGGCCCACCGTGGCGCTGCACGACGTCAGTCTCACCGTGCGGCCCGGCGAGTCGCACGCACTCGTCGGCCGCAACGGGGCGGGCAAGTCCACGCTGGTGTCCATCCTCACTGGACTGTCCGAAACGGACACCGGCAGTGTTTCCTTCGGCGGCGTACCGGCCCCTTCCTTGTCCAAACAGGACGATTGGAAGGCACGCGTGGCATGCGTGTACCAGCACGCGATGGTGGTACCGCAGCTGACCGTCGCGGAGAATCTGTTCCTGAACCGGCAGGCCCGGGGCGGATTCGCGATCGGCTGGAAGAAGCTGCGCCGCCAAGCGCGGGAACTGCTGGACTCGTGGGACGTCCGGGTCGAGGTGGACACTCCGGCCGGCGATCTGTCCGTTGAGGACCGTCAGTTCGTCGAGATCGCTCGCGCATTGAGTTACGGCGCCCGGTTCATTGTGCTGGACGAACCGACGGCGCAGCTGGACAGCCAGGCCATCGAGCGGCTTTTCGAGCGCATGCGGCAGATGCAGGAGAACGGCGTCACCTTCCTGTTCATCTCGCACCATCTGCACGAGGTTTACGAGGTGTGCCAAGCGGTTACCGTCCTGCGCGATGCCCGCCACGTGCTCACCGCACCCGTCGAAGAGGTCAGCCGCGCGGCGCTGGTCGACGCGATGACAGGGGAGCAGGGCGGCCTAGCGGTCCGGGACGCAGCGACTCGCGACCCGCTCGCGGTAGACGCCGAAGAGGTGCTCGCCGTCGACGACTTGTCCGGCGACGGCTTCCACGACGTCTCCCTGCGAATCCATCGCGGCGAGGTCGTCGGTCTCGCCGGCAGCAACGCGAGCGGCAAGCACCAGGTAGCCGAGACAGTCTACGGCCTGCGCAGGCCCACCTCGGGAACCGTGGCCGTGAACGGAAAACGCCTGCCACCCGGTGACATTCCCGCCGCCCTGCGCGCGGGCATCGGCTGTGTGCCGCGGGATCGCCACCACGAGGGTCTGGTACTGGAACACTCCATTATGGACAATGCGACCCTGTCGGTGCTTGATCGGATGGGCCGCGGCGGCCTGGCGTCCCCGAAGATCCGCCGCGAACGCGGATCGCGTGCCCTGACCGACTACGACATCGTGGCGGCCGGCCCGGATCAGCCGGTCTCGGATCTGTCCGGCGGGAACCAGCAGAAAGTCGTGCTCGCCAGGGCTCTGGAGAGCGATCCGCGCGTGGTGGTGCTGATCAACCCCACCGCGGGTGTGGATGTGAAGTCGAAGGAGGCCCTGCTCGCGGTCGTGGACCGGGTGCGGGCCGAGGGGAAGGCGGTGCTGCTCGTGAGCGACGAGCTGGACGACCTGCGCCTGGCCGACCGGGTGCTGGTGCTGCGCGCCGGCGAGGTGGCCGCCGTTCGCCAGGCCGGCTGGTCCGACGGGGACCTGGTGGCGGATATCGAAGGAGTCGGGCTCCATGACTGACCTGATGAGCGACCCGCGGACGGCGCTGCCCGCGGCGCGGCCGAAGCGCCGGAAGTCGGCGTGGCTGCGCGAACTGGCGCTGTTGCCCGCGCTCGTGGTGGTGTTCGTGATCGGCGGGTTGATCAGCGACACGTTCTTCACCTTCGGCAACATCATCAGCATCCTTTCCGCGGCGGCGGCGTTGTCGCTGGTCGTGCTGGGCGAATCGCTGGTGCTGCTGACCGGCAAGTTCGACCTGTCGCTGGAATCCACGATGGGCATCGCCCCCGCGATCGGCGCGATGCTGGTCATCCCGGCCGCGTCTTCCGGCTTCGGCACGGAATGGCCGTCGGTGCTCGGCCTGGTGGCGATCCCCGTGGTGGGCGCCTTGATCGGTTTCGTGAACGGCTTCCTGATCGTGAAGCTGAAGCTGAACGCGTTCATCGTGACGCTGGCGATGCTGACGGTCCTGCGCGGAACCCAGATCGGCACGACGAACGGCAAGACGCTGTTCGACCAGCTGGACGCGTTCACCGCGTTGGCGACCACGACCTTCGCCGGCTTGCCGATGTCGGTCTGGCTCGCAGCGGCCCTGTTCGTGCTCTTCGGGCTGGGCCTGCGCTACCACCGAGCCGGCCGCTCCCTGTACGCGATCGGCGGCAACCGCGAAGCGGCGCGGGCCGCGGGCATCCGGGTGGACCGGATCTCATGGGCGGTCTTCGTGGTAGCCGGAGTACTGGCCGCGATCGGCGGCCTCGCATACACGGGCTACGTCGGCGCCCTCGGCGCTGACCAGGGCGACGGATTGATCCTCCAGGTCTTCGCCGCGGCGGTGATCGGCGGCGTTTCACTGGACGGCGGCCGCGGCACGCTGGTCGGGGCGCTGACCGGGGTGCTGTTGCTGCAGTCGGTGGACAGCCTGCTGCGCATCGCCCAGGTACCGGCGGAATGGCTCAAGGCGATTTACGGCGGGATCATTTTGATCGCGTTGATCATCAGCCGGTATGCCGGCGGAAAGCCCCAGACCTGATCGGCGGAGGTTCGGTGATCATCCGACCTTCTGGATGCGTGGGCTCGGCGGGCGAGCGATTGGCTGGCGCGGTGGCCGGCTGGCTGGGTGGCCCAGGTGGCTCGCTCGGCCGGGGTGGCTGGGGTGGCTTGCTTGGCTGGGGTGGCCCAGGTGGCTCGCTCGGCCGGCGTGGCTCGGTCGGCTTGGTCGGCCGGGGTGGCTTGGTCGGCTTGCTCGGCTGGGGTGGTTCGGCTGGTCGGAGTGGCTCAGTTCGTCGTGGTGGCTTGCTCGGCTTGGTCGGTGGGGGCGGTTCGGTTGGCTCGGTCGGCCGGGGTGGCTCAGTTGGCCGGGGTGGCTGGGTCGGCCTGGACGACCGGGGTGCCTCGGGCGGTCCGGTCGGCTCGACGGCCGATGCGGCGGATGACTCGGCGGGGAGGTCGGTGAAGGGTCCCTTCACCGGTTCGGAGTCTCTCGGGTTGCCCCGCACCGGCCACGCCGTCGTCTCCACCTCGGTTGTCTCTCGCGAGTACGCTGCCGTGTCCTTTTCGGCTGCCGCTCGCGGGCGCGCGGGCGTCTCCGCTTCGGCTGTTACTCGCGGCTGCGCCGCTGTCTCTCCCGCTGATGTTGCCTATGACTGCACCGCTGCCTCTTCCGCTGATGTCGCTCGTGGCTGTGCCGCTGTCTCTGCCAGCATGGTTGCCGCTGGCCGTGCCGCCACCTTTGGCTGTGCGGTTGCGTCCGGCGGTTGTGCCGCCGTCTCGACTTCCGCCGCGCCGTCCTTCTCCGCTGCTTCTGGCGCTGTGAAAGAAACCTCCGCAGCACCAGCGCCGGAGTTGATGAAGGGCCCCTTCATGCAGCCCGTCGGCCAACGCGTGCCCGCCGCTTCGACCGCGCGTGCGCGGTGGGTCCCTTCGTCATTCCCGGTTCGGAGTTTGCCGGTCTCCGCCCGGTCCGCTGCGCGAAAGTCCCTCTCGCTCCAGCCAGGCGTGCGCGATGGGTCCCGTCGCTTCGACCGTCATGGCGTGAAGGGTCCCGTCGCTCCTACGGTGCGGGCACGAAAGTCCCCCTCGCGCCAACCGAACAAAAGCGAAGGGTCCCTTCACTCGCGCCAGCAAGGAATGAAGGGACCTGTCACTGCAACAGACCGCCCAGAAGCCGTCGTCGTTCGGTCAGGAGGCAGCGGGTTCGGCCTCATCGCCGGGCGCGTCGTCTTCGACCAGGGTGCTGCGCAGCCATTGCTCCACTCCGGCGACGTGCACCGTCGCCCACGAGCGGGCCAGTTCTGGTTCCCGCGCGGCGATCGCGTCGTAGATCGCGGCGTGCTGTTCGCGGGTTCGGGCTACCGCGCCTTCCTGGGTGAGGCCGCGCCAGATCCGGGCTCGCGCCGTCGGGCCGGAGAGGCTTTCGAGCAGGGAGCACAGCACCGGATTGCCCGAGCCGTCGGCGATTTTGCGGTGGAACTGCAAGTCGTTGGCCACGAGCGCCTCGACGGTCGGGGATTCCTCCAGCTCGCCGAGCAGCGCGCCGAGTTCGGCAACGTCCTCGTCGCGCATGTGCAGCGCCGCCATCGCGGTGGCCGCGGGCTCCAGAATCCGCCGCACAGCAAGGAAATCGAGCACGGTGTCGTCGCGGTGAAAGTCGACGACGAAGGTCATCGCGTCGAGCAGCAGGTTCGGTTCCAGGCTGGTGACGTACGTGCCGTCGCCCTGGCGCACGTCCAGCACCCGGATCAGGCACAGCGCCTTCACCGCTTCCCGCAGCGAACTGCGGGAAAGCCCCAGCCGCTGCGCGAGCTCGGCCTCCTTGGGGAGCCGGTCGCCGGGGGCCAGCTCGCCCGAAATGATCATGTCCTTGATCTTGTCGATCGCGACATCGGTGACGGGCATCGGGACCGCCCTCCCTGCAGAGACCTCGGATGTTTACCCCCTACAGCGTGCCACGACTCCCGTCAGGAGGAACGATGACCCACGGCCCGGCGCCGCAAACGGTCGCATTGCGCACCCGGCTCAAGCCCGGAATGGAGAAAACCTACGAGGAGGTGCACGCGGTGATCCCGCAGGATCTGGATGGCGCACTGCGCCGCGCCGGCGTGCGGTCGTGGCGGATCTGGCGCGACGGGCTCGACCTGTTCCACTTCGTCGAGGTGGACGATTTCGAGCGAATGCGCGCGAAACTCGCCGGCGACCCGGCCGACATCGCATGGCAGAAGCGGATCAACGAACTGCTCGACCTCGACCATTCCGACGTCGCGCACGGCCTCGGGCTGGTGTGGCAACTCCCGGCGGAGGCGTGACCGTGGACCTTCCTCCGCTGGGACTCGGCGGCGCGCAACTCGGCAACCTCTATCACGCGGTGCCGGACGAAACCGCCGCGGCGAGCGTGCGGCGGGCGTGGGACGAGGGGATCCGCTATTACGACACCGCGCCGCATTACGGGCTCGGGCTGTCCGAACGCAGGCTCGGGGCCGCGCTGGCGGCGTATCCGCGCGCCGAGTACGTCCTGTCCACGAAAGTCGGCCGGGTCCTGGAACCGCGTGCGGTGGCCCCCGGGGAACGCGACGACCAGGGCTTCGACGTTCCGGGGACTTACCGGCGCCGCTGGGATTTCAGCCGCGACGGGGTGTTGCGTTCGCTGGAATCGAGCCTGGACCGGCTGGGTCTCGACCGCATCGATCTCGTGTACGTGCACGATCCGGACGATCATTTCGAGGAAGCGGTTTCGGGCGCGTTTCCGGCGTTGCTGGAGCTGCGGGAGCAGGGCGTCGTGGGGGCGATCGGGGCCGGGATGAACCAGGCTCCGATGCTGGCGGAGTTCGTGCGCCGGTTCGATCTTGACCACGTCCTGATGGCCGGTCGCTACACCTTGCTGAACCAGCCGGCGTTGGACGAGTTGTTGCCGCTGTGCGTCGAACGCGGCGTCGGCGTCGTGGCCGGCGGGGTGTTCAACGGTGGAATTCTCGCCACTGAACAACCCGGCGCTATTTATGATTACGCGGCCGCGCCCGCGGATCTCGTTGAGAAAGCGCAGAAGATCGCGGAAATCTGTGCACGGCACGGTGTTTCGCTGCCAGAGGCCGCGCTCGCGTTGCCGCGCACGCACCCGGCGGTGGCGTCGGTCGTCGTAGGTGCGCACGATGCTGAGCAGGTGTCGCTGAACGTTCGCCGGGCAGCGGCGAATATCCCGGCCGTACTGTGGGACGACCTCGCCGACGCTGGCCTGCTGCGGTCGGCCGCCCGTCCCGTCGTGTCCGGAGGAATCCAGTGATCGATTCGCACCACCACCTGTGGGATCCCGCGCGTCGCGAGTACCCGTGGATGTCCGGTGACGCGCTGGCCCCGATCCGCCAGCCATATACCGTCGACGATCTGCGCGCGGTGACCACTGCGGCGGGTGTGCACGCCACCGTGCTGGTGCAGACCGTGTCGGACGCGGCGGAAACCGAGGAATTCCTTGCCACGGGCGCGTCCGAGCCAGTGGTGGCCGGCGTCGTCGGCTGGGTCGACCTCGCCGCCCCGGACGTGGCCGACCGGCTCGCCCGGCTGCGCGAACTGGGCCCGCTGGTCGGCATCCGGCATCAGGTCGAGGACGAACCGGACCCGGATTGGCTGCTGCGCCCGGAAATCCTGCGCGGCCTGACCGCGGTCGGCACCGCGGGCCTGGCCTACGACCTGCTGGTGGCACCGGCGCAGCTCGCCGCGGCCCGGCAGGTCGCCGAGCGCTTGCCGGACCTGCGGCTGATCCTCGACCACGCCGCGAAACCTGGCATCGCGGCAGGCGAATGGCAGCCGTGGGCGGACGGCGTGGCCTCGCTGGCCGCGCACGCCAACGTGCACTGCAAGCTTTCCGGCTTGGTGACGGAAGCCGACTGGCGCGAATGGCAGGTGGGCCATCTGCGCCGCTACGCAGACCACGTTTTCGAGTCGTTCGGCGCGAACCGGGTCATGTTCGGCTCCGACTGGCCAGTGTGCGAACTGGCGGCAGCGTACGAAGTCGTACTGGACGCGGCGGTGTCGCTGACCGGTGTGCTGAGCGATCCGGAACGGCTTGACGTCTTCGAGCACACGGCGGCACGCGTTTACGAGTTGAGCTGAAAGATGCGGCGGGTAACTCCAGAGTGCCGTGCGAAACCGAGCCTGTCGACCTATTCGGCGGCCGGCGGCGGCCTTCCAGCCGTTCGAGTGACGAAACGGCTCAGAAGTCCTGGCCCTGCACCATCTCACGGAGTTTGGCCAGCGCGCGGTGCTGCGTGACGCGGACGTTGCCGGCCGAAATGCCCAGCGTCTCGGCCGTCTCGTTCGCGCTGAGGCCGACGACGATGCGCAGCGCCAGGATCTCCTGCTGCAGCGGGGCGAGGCGGGTGAGCAGCTCCTGGAGACGGCTGCCGAGGTCGAGGCGCAACGCGTGGGACTCCGGCTCGTTGCCGCCGGAGAGCGGGTGCTCCGGAAGCTCGGGCACCGGTTCGGAGCGGTCGCGCGCGACGGCCCGGTAGGCGTCGGCGACCTTGTTGGCCGCGATGGCGTGCACGAGGTAGAGGAAGGAACCGCCGCGGTCCTGGTAGTCGGGAAGGGCCTTGAGGACGGCCATGCAGACGTCCTGCGCGACGTCGTCGGCGGCGAGGTAGGACAGGTCGCGGCCGCCCATCCGGGCCCGGCAGTAGCGCGCGACCACCGGCCGGAGCACGTGCAGCAGTTCGGCGACCGCGGCTTGATCGCCCTGTCCCGCCGCGCGTACGAGCGGGTCGAGGTCTTCCTTGGTCAGGCGTCCGCCGGACCGGGGCAGCGTCGCGGGGCTCACGTAGCCCGCGACACCGGACACCGCAGTACGGGACGTCTTCGACGGTGCTGTCATGGTCGTCTCCCCGGCAACCCTGCGACCGTCGCTGTCTTGGGGTCAACACTCTGTGATGTTGCGGTCGCAAGTACTCCGATCGAACGGGGGGAGCACTGCGATCGTTGCGACGCTCCGTAACCTTAAGCGGCCGGAGGCCGACCGTCCACATTTCAACTACGAATACCCCGTTAGCAGCAGTGGTCTTGACACAAACGAGACCAGCCGACGCACAGTACGAATCCGGCCTCGCAGCATGTGCGGATGTCCGATTTCGTGCGTCACGAAGAGTGACAGCCGGGTAGCGCAACAGAGAGTGGTCGCACTGCGGGTAGAACGGGTTCCACTACCGCTGGTGATCTTGTGCCGCGTCCGTTCGCCGCGCCCGGGCGAACACCCACCACCGCAGAACGGCGAACCGGACGACCCCGCCGACGAAACTGGCCGCGAGAAGCGCGGCGGTTTGCTGCCCGGCGGAGGGATGGGGGACAACGGCGTCGAGGGCCGCGAGGACGACCGATCCGTAGCCGGCGTAGAAGGCGAAAGTGACGAGATCCTGAAGATGCCGCTTGCCCGCGCGGCTGCTCCGGTTGGCGAAAGTGACGCGGCGGTGGAACTCGGTGTTGCCGGCGGTCGTGATCGCGAGCGCGGCGAGATTCGCCCATTGCGCGCCGATTTCCGGACGGAAAGCGAGGAAGAGGACGGCCTGGAGCCCGGTGGTGACGACACCGGCGGCCAGGTACCAGGCAGCATGTCCGCCCATTTCGCGGCGGCGGGCGGTGCGGTCTGCGGGTTTTGGCCGATGATCGGCGACGCTCGGCGGCTCTGGGTGCGTGGTGGGGACGGCGGCGGGATCCGGGTGGGGCTGGTGGCAAGCGGGGCCGGCTGCTGGATCCGGGTGGGGCTGGTCGCAAGCGGGGCCGGCTGCTGGATCCGTCGGAGCTTGCGGCTGGCGGCCGGTTTCCGCGGCGTTGTTCCTGGCGGGTTTCGACGACAGCAGGCCAGCGGCGCTCGCCGCTTCATGACATGGCTGGCGCGGATTCGCCGTTGAGCGGCGACTGGTGTGTTCGTCGCTGGTCTCCGGTCGCAACTGTTCGGTGTAGTCGGTTGCCGTTTCACGGCGAGGGACACTCGTGGTGGCCTCCGAGCGCTGACCGGGGTGCTGGTCGCTGGTCTCCGGTCGCAACTGTTCGGTGTAGTCGGTTGCCGTTTCACGGCGAAGGGCACTCGTGGCGGCCCTGGAGCGCTGACGGGCGGCCTTCGCTCGCCGCGGTTTGCGGTTTCCGGTTACGGCTTCACCGCGATCGGCCCGAGTGTTCGCCGTTGAGTGGCCAATGGCGGGCTCGCTGTTGCCTTCCGGTTGTTGGGGTTCGGTGTCGTCAGGTGGTGTTGCATGGTGAACGCCGCCCGGATTCGCCACTGCGCGACGGCTGGAACGCTCGCTGCTGGCTTCCGATCGCGGCAGGTCGGCGTCACTGGTTGCCGGCTGAAGGCGGCGATCGCTCGTAGTTGCCGCTGAGTGACGACCGGTGTTTTTTGGCGGCAGCAGCTTGTCGTCGCTGGTTGTCGCCTTGAGGCGATTGGTGCGGTCGTGGCTGACAACCTCGACCCCGAGGACTGGCGCAGAGGCAGTTGCCCTTTCGCGGCGATCGGAGCTTGAGTTAGCCGCACGAGGGCTGTTGTCTTCGGGCTTCGACGGCGGCTGGTCAGCGTCGCGATCAGTCGTTCCCTGGCGCTCAGCGCTCGGATTAGCCGTTGAGGGGCGACGGGTGTTCTCCACGCGGCGGTTGGCGCCGGAGTCCGGCAGATCGCGGCGAGTGCCGATCCCGTCGGCGAGCGCGGACAGGTCATTTTCGACCGCTCGACGCTGGCCGGCGGCCTCGTCGGCGTCCGGAGAGCGGTGGCTCGGAGTCTCGCCGAGCGTGCGGAACTCCGGCTGCGCGTCATCGCCGCGCGGGTCGTCGCTGGTCGTGCGCCGGGGGCGGAGACCGATCCGGCCACGCGGCTTCCACCTGGTGGTGGTCATAGTGCTGACGCTAGCTCCGCTTCGCCCGCTGACGCCCTGGCAGACCGAAGGAAACCCTGTGATTCCGGCGACAGCCGTTCGGCCCGTTTCACTCGATGTCGCCTCGGGTAGCTCACCACGAACAATCCGGACTTTCGGGAGGTGCCCGTGAGCGATCCCGGTGACGACACTCCCCGCGAGGGTCGAGCGCCCGGCGCGGACGGCTCTCGTGTCGACCCGTTTCGCGCGCCCGGCTCCATGGTCGCGGCAGCTTCTGGCGAGGTCTGGGAAAGCCAGCGTGCGGGGGACGAGCCGGAGGTCCGGCCGCCGGTCGACGCCAGTGGAGAAGCCGCCGGAGGCGATTCCGAACTGGGGCCGCTCGGCCCGGCCGGGGACGGCTGGCCCCCGGTGCCCGGACAGGGCGAACGGGTCGACCACGGGGGCGGCACGGTCGCCGACGCGATCCGGTCGGCCATGGCCCGAAGATCCTGATTTCAAACGTGTTTGTGACAGTTCCATCGTCGCGGTAAACGGCCTCGCGCTCACACTGCGCGACCGTCGTGCCGCCTTTAGCGTGAAAAACCACCCTGCAACCGACCGCGCGCATCCGACTGCGACAAAGGGAAGGCCGAAAGATGCTGACCGTTACCGAAGCCGCCGCCGAGGCGATCACCGCGTTGACCGCTGAGCAAGGCAGTGAATCCGACGAGAGCGGCCTGCGCTTCGCGCTGCAGAGCATGGAAGGCGACGGCGCTCAGTTGGCGCTGTCGGTAGCCCCGGCCCCGGAGGACGGCGACCGCATCGTCGGTGCCGACGGCGGAGCCAAGGTCTTCCTCGAGCCGCAGGCAGCGGCGTTGCTCGACGACAAGGTTCTCGACGTTCAGCAGGACGACACCGGCGACGTCGCCTTCGCCGTCCTGCCGCAGCAGCAGTCCGCCTGACGGGCTGCGCAAGCAAGCTCCCGGCCACGGGGTTCGCGCGGCGGTGTCCGTCCGCTGATCCCGTGCGCCGTTCGCCGGTGTCTCCGGATGTCTCAAGACGTCCGGGACCGGCGAGTTGCCTGGATGGCTGTCGCCCGAGACACGGGTCGTCCAGACGACGGCGTGGCTGCGTTGTTGTGCTGAACGCTCCCGCGGTTGAGCGCGGGAGCGTTCCGCTATCTGGTGCGCAGCCAGTCCCGCACTAGCACTCCGGCCCGTTCGCGCAGCAGTTCCGCGGCGCGGGAGCGGGCATAGTCCAGCGACGGCGCGTGGTCGATCAGCGCGCTGCTGCCCACGACTCCCAAACCGGCCAGCGCGTCCGCGTCCAGCTGGATCCGTCCGGCGAGCACCAGCAGGGGGACGCCCGTCCGGCTGGCGCGAGCCGCGATCCCCGCCGGGGCCTTCCCGGACAGCGATTGTTCGTCCAGCGAGCCCTCTCCGGTGATCACCAGGTCCGCGCCGGTCAACGCGGTGTCGACGCCGGTCAAGGCGGCGATCAGGTCGAAGCCGGACTCGACCGTCGCGCCGAACCCCGCGATCGCTCCCGCCGCGACACCTCCGCCGGCCCCGGCTCCGGGGAGGTCGGAGACATCCGGTGCGCCAGCCCGCACAAGCGCCTTAGCCCAGTGCGAAAGACCTTCGTCTAGCGCGTGGACATCGTCTGGAGCGGCGCCCTTTTGCGGACCGAACACCGCCGCCGCCCCGTTCGCGCCGAGCAGCGGGTTCGTCACGTCCGTCGCGACCACGACCGGCACTGCGCCCAGCCGCTCCCGCATCGGACCCAGTTCGACGCGAGCGACTTGCGTCAGCGACCCGCCGCCGAGACCAACCGGCGCACCGGACGCGTCGAGGACCTCGGCATCCAGTGCAGCCAGCATCCCGGCACCGCCGTCGGTGCTCGCGGTGCCGCCGACGGTCAGCACGAGCCGCCGTGCGCCGCGGGTGAGCGCGTCGTTCAGCAGCTCGCCGACGCCCCACGTGTGCGCGGCCAGCGCGACTTCCCGGCTCGGCGTCACGAACTCGATCCCGCACGCCCGCGCCGATTCGACGTAGGCCGTGCCGTCGAGCAGCACGTACCGGGCCTCGACCGGTTCGGCCAGCGGACCGCGCACCGGCAACCGCACCATGGAGCCGCCCGCGTTCTCAAGCACCTCCAGCGTCCCTTCGCCGCCGTCGGCGACTGGGCATTCGGAGATCTCGGCATCCGGCAACGCGTCGCGCACGCCGTACGCGATCGCTTCCGTCACCTCGACCGCGGTCAGGCTTCCTTTGAACTTGTCCGGTGCGATCACGACCCGGGTCATCGGCCCACCTCCGTCAGCGGCTTGGCTCCGGCGAGCACCGAGACGACGTTGCGTGCGGCCAGCACCGCCATCGCTGTACGCGTTTCCACCGTCGCTGATCCGAGGTGCGGCGTCAGCACCACGTCGTCGCGCTCCAGCAACCGAGGCTCGACGTCCGGCTCTTTCTCGAACACGTCCAGCGCCGCGCCCGCGATCTCACCGGCTTCGAGCGCGTCGGCCAGCGCCGATTCGTCGACGACCGGACCGCGCGTGGTGTTCACCAGGTACGCACCCGGTTTCATGGCCCGCAAGGCGTCCGCGTCGACGAGGTGCCGGGTCCCGGGAGTCAGCGGACAGTGCAGCGACACGAAGTCGGAACGTCGCAGCAGCTCGTCGAACGAGACGAACTCGCCGTCGAAGTCCGGTTTCGCCGACCGTCCGGAGTAGACGACCCGCATCCCGAACGCCGCCGCCCGCCTCGCCACCGCGCGGCCGATCTGCCCGAGCCCGACGATGCCGAGCGTCTTGCCCTGCAGTCCGGACCCGAGCAGGAAGCCGAGGTGGAACGACCACGGCTGCCGCGCGCGCAGCAACCGTTCGCCTTCGCCGAGCCGCCGCGAGACGGCCAGCAGCAATCCGAACGCGAGATCCGCGGTGGCGTCGGTGAGCACGCCTGGCGTGTTGGCGACCACGACCCCGCGCTCGGCCAGTGCACTGACCTCCACGTTGTCGTAGCCCACCGCGACGTTCGCGACGACCTTCAGTCCGGGACCCGCCGCGTCCGCGACTGAGCCGTCGATCCGGTCGTGCAGCATCGACACCACCGCGGCCGATCCGGCGACGAACTTCCGCAGTTCCTCGGGCGTGAGCGGCCGGTCCTCCGGCGAGATTTCGACTTCGCCTGCTTCGCCGAGCACCTGCACGGCTTCGTCCGGGATCCAGCGGGTGACAGCGATCTTCGGCATGCCGAGCAGCCTAATGCCGACCGCGGCGCCCGAGCGAGGTTCGCGGCGCGCTCACCGCCGGACACCCGCCTGAGCTGCGACGGAGCGTCCAACCGCGACAGGACGCCGCTGACGTCGGCAGTGCCCGAATTCCGCATTGCGGTACCACGCAACGAAATTCCGGTCTGCCGCCGGCTTGTGCCGCCCTGTGCCGCCGCGAAACCCGTTCGCCGACTCCTAGCGCACCGTGTTGTCTTATCCCATCACCTCACTTCCCTTGAAGCCGTAAACCTCGCGTTGTCTTGTGCCGTCTCTCCGGACCTCCGCTTCACCCGTTGGCACTCCCGCCGGCGGCCGGATCGTGCTATGTTCTCATATAGAACTTCTGTGCGCTATGCGAACACGCTAGCACGGAACGGCGGAATCAGGAAGATCCAGACGGAAGGGCTCGTGATGGCAAGGGTGCTGTCGCTCGGCGAGGCGGTCGCCGAGCTGGTGCACGACGGAGACACCGTCGCTCTCGAGGGCTTCACGCACCTCATTCCCGTGGCGGCCGGGCACGAGATCATCCGTCAGGGCAGGCGGAACCTCACGCTCGTGCGGATGACGCCGGACATCGTCTACGACCAGCTCATCGGCGCGGGCTGTGCGAGCAAGCTGATCTTCTCGTGGGGCGGCAACCCCGGAGTCGGCTCGCTGCACCGGTTCCGCGACGCGGTGCAGCACTCGTGGCCGGCGCCGCTGGAGATCGAGGAGCACAGTCACGCGGGCATGGCGAACCGTTATGTCGCAGGCGCTTCCGGGCTCCCGTTCGCCGTGCTGCGCGGTTACACCGGCACCGATCTGCCCGCGCAGACGGAGACGATCAAGCCGATCACCTGCCCGTTCACCGGCGAGCAGCTCACCGCGGTGCCCGCGCTGAATCCGGACGTCACGATCGTCCACGCGCAGCGCGCCGACCGGGCGGGCAACGTCCAGTTGTGGGGCATCGCGGGTGTGCAGAAGGAAGCGGTGCTCGCGGCGAAGCGGTCGCTGGTCACCGTCGAAGAGGTCGTCGACGAGCTGGAGCCCCGGCCGGGCGCGCTGGTGCTTCCGTCCTGGGCGGTCACCGCGGTGGCCGAGGTGCCGCGCGGCGCTGCGCCCTCGTACGCCGCTGGGTACTACGAACGGGACAACGCGGCGTACCAGGCGTGGGACGAGATCGGGCGGGACCGTGAGGAATTCGCCAAGTGGCTGAGCGACCTGACCGGGGTGAAGGCATGAGCGAGTACACCGCCGACGAGATGATGAGCATCGCCGCGGCCCGCGCGCTCGGCGAGGGCATGTCGTGCTTCGTCGGGATCGGTTTGCCGAGCACGGCGGCGAATCTGGCCCGTCGCACGCACGCCCCGAACCTCACGCTGATCTACGAATCGGGTTGTCTCGGCGCGAAACCCGGCAGGCTGCCGCTGTCGATCGGCGACGGCGAGCTGGCGGACACCGCCGACGCGGTGGTCAGCGTGCCCGAGGTGTTCAACTACTGGCTGCAGCCCGGCCGGATCGACGTCGGGTTCCTCGGCGCGGCGCAGCTCGACAAGTTCGGCAACATCAACACCACGGTCATCGGCTCCGACTACCACGATCCGAAGGTGCGCCTGCCCGGCGCGGGCGGGGCGCCGGAGATCGCCGCGTCCTGCAAGGAAGTGTTCGTCGTGCTGCGGCAAAGCAGGCGGACGTTCGTGGACAAGGTCGACTTCGTGACGTCGTTCGGCCACGGCTCCGGGCGCGGCGACCGCGAACGGCTCGGCCTGCGCGGCGCCGGGCCGACGCTCGTGGTCACCGACCTCGGACTGATGCGGCCTGACCCGGAAACCGCGGAACTCACGCTCACTGAGTTGCATCCCGGGATCGAGCTGGAACAGGCTGTGGCAGCGACGGGGTGGACACTGAAGGCGGCTGCGGACCTCAAGACCACCCCCGCACCCACCGAACGCGAACTGACCCTGCTCCGTGAGCTGAAGAAGGCCGGCGAATGAGCGACGCTTACGTACTCGACGCGATCCGCACTCCCTTCGGGCGCTACGGCGGCGCGCTCTCCGGAGTGCGACCAGACGACCTGGCCGCGGGTGTCCTGCGCGCGCTGGCCGAGCGCAACGGGCTCGATCCGTCCACTGTGGACGAAGTACTGCTCGGCGACGCCAACGGCGCGGGCGAGGACAACCGCAACGTGGCGCGGATGGCCGCGCTTCTCGCTGGCTGGCCGACGTCGGTGCCCGGCGCGACAGTGAACCGGCTGTGCGGGTCCGGTGTCGAGGCGACCATGCAGGCGAGCCGGGCGATCCAGGTCGGCGACGCCTCGCTGGTGGTCGCGGGCGGCGTCGAGTCGATGAGCCGCTCGCCGCTGGTGATACCGAAGCCGGACAAGGCTTTCCCGGCCGGCAACCAGACGCTGTACAACACGGCACTCGGCTGGCGGATGGTCAACCCGGCGATGCCGTCGCAGTGGACCGTTTCCCTCGGCGAGTCCACCGAACTGCTCGCCGAGCGCTACGGCATCGGCCGGGACGAGCAGGACGCGTTCGCCGCGCGCAGCCACGTGAACGCCGCACGGGCGTGGGACGAGGGCTTCTACGACGACCACGTGGTTCCGGTCGAAGGCGTCGAGCTGACCCGGGACGAGGGCATCCGGCCGGACTCCTCGCCCGAGAAGCTCGCGAAGCTGAAAACCGTGTTCCGCAAGGAAAACGGCACCGTCACAGCGGGCAACGCGTCACCGCTGAACGACGGTGCGTCGGCGTTGCTGCTCGGCGACGCGGCCGCGGCCGAGCGGCTCGGCAAGACCCCGCTGGCCCGCATCGCCGGCCGCGGTGCCGCGGGGGTCGATCCGGACGTGTTCGGCATCGGCCCGGTGCGTGCGGCGGAGATCGCGCTCGAACGGGCGGGCATCGGCTGGGACGATCTCGCCGCGGTGGAACTCAACGAGGCGTTCGCGGCGCAATCGCTGGCCTGCCTGAAAGAATGGTCGAAGCTGGATCCGGAGATCGTCAACGTCAACGGCGGTGCCATCGCGATCGGGCATCCGCTCGGCGCGTCCGGCGGCCGGATCATCGGCACGCTGGCGCATCAGCTCCGCCGCACTGGCGGTCGCTGGGGCCTCGCGGCGATCTGCATCGGCGTCGGCCAGGGTCTCGCTGTCGTGCTCGAGAATCGCTGAGAAAGGGGAGGCATCGTGGCCACACCGACCGACCGGCGCCTGCCGCAGTACCGGCCCGACCCGGACGGCACCCACCCGCCGCTCGACTACGCGCCGTACCGTTCCACCGCGTTGCGGCATCCGACGCAGCCGCTGGTCCTGCTGCCGCAGATGCTCACCGAGGTCACCGGACCGCTGCTCGGCCCGGGACGGCTCGGCGAACTCGACAACGACCTCACCCGCCAGCACGCGGGCGAGCCGCAGGGCCAGCGGATCATCGTCACCGGCAGGCTTCTCGACGGCGACGGGCGGCCGATCCGCAACTCGCTGGTGGAGATCTGGCAGGCCAACGCGGGCGGCCGCTACCGGCACACCGGCGACCGCTGGCCGTCCCCGCTCGACCCGAACTTCGACGGGCTCGGCCGCACGCTGGCCGACGACGACGGGCGCTACGAATTCACCACCATCAAGCCCGGCGCGTACCCGTGGAAGAACCACGACAACGCCTGGCGTCCCGCGCACATCCACTTCTCGGTGTTCGGTTCGGCGTTCACCCAGCGGCTCGTCACGCAGATGTACTTCCCGGACGACCCGCTGTTCTCGCAGGACCCGATCTTCAACTCCGTTCCGGACGAGAAGGCGCGGCAGCGGATGATCTCCCGGTTCGATCTCGACCGCACCGAGGAGGAATGGGCGCTGGCGTTCCAGTTCGACATCGTGGTGCGCGGGCGGGAACAGTCGGTGTTCGAGGACGAGGAGGAGGACGAGTGAGGCTGGAAGGCACGCCTTCGCAGACCGTCGGGCCGTACCTGTCCATCGGGCTGCCGTGGGACGACGGGCCGTTCGTGGTCCCGGAAGGCGCCGAAGGCGCGGTGTGGATCCGCGGCGGGGTGTACGACGGCGCGGGCAACCCGGTTCCCGACGCGATGATCGAGACGTGGCAGGCCGGTCCGGACGGCGGGTTCGACCACCCCGACGATCCGCGCGGCAAGCCCGCCGACGCGTTCCGCGGATTCGGCCGGTGTCCCACCGACGACCAGGGTCAGTACCGGATTCTGACCCTGCTGCCCGGGATCGTGCCGGACGCGTCCGGGGCTCCGCAGGCACGGCACATCGACGTGTCGGTCTTCGCTCGCGGGCTGCTGAACCGGGTCGTCACGCGCGTGTACTTCGAGGACCAGGACAACGCCGGCGACGCCGTGCTGGCGAGCGTTCCCGAGGAGCGGCGGGACACGCTGCTGGCCAAGAAGGACGGTTCCGGTTACCGGTTCGACGTGCGGTTGCAAGGCGAAGGCGAGACGGTGTTCTTCGCGGTCTGACCGGCCGTGTCCATGGTGGAGGTTCAAGCGTGAGCAGTGTCCGGGTGCACCGGGTCGTCGAAGGCCCGGCGGCGGGTCCGGTGGTGGTGTTCTCCAACTCGATCGGCAGCGACCACCGGATGTGGGAGCCGCAGGTCGCGCCGCTGACCGAACGCGGGTTTCGCGTGGTCCGGTACGACACGCGCGGCCACGGGTCGTCGCCGGTTCCGCCGGGGCCCTACGATCTGGCCGATCTGGGCGGCGACGTGCTGGGGCTGCTCGACGACCTCGGCGTCGAGCGCGCGCATTTCGTCGGCCTGTCGCTCGGCGGGATGACCGGGATGTGGCTCGGTGCGCACGCCGCCCAGCGATTGTCGAGCCTCACGCTGTGCTGCACGTCAGCGCTGCTCGGACCGCCCGAGATGTGGGCCGATCGCGCGCGCCTCGTGCGAGCCGAGGGCACGGGGACGGTCGCGGAAGCCAGCGTCGGGCGCTGGGTCACGCCGGACTTCGCGCAGGCGCATCCGGACCAGATCGCGTACCTGCGCGAGATGGTCGCGGGCCAGCCCGACGAGGGATACGCCGGATGCTGCGAGGTGATCGAGCGGATGGACCTCACCGGCGACCTGCCGAAGATCTCCGTCCCGACACTGGTGATCGCCGGTGCCGACGACCCGTCGACGCCCGCCGAGCCGCACGGGCGGGTCATCGCGGACGGGATCCCCGGCGCCCGGCTCGAGGTCGTCGCCTCCGCCGCGCACCTGGGCAGCTACGAACAGCCGGATGAATTCACCCGGCTGATCCTCGCGCGGATCACGGAGGAGCAGTGACCGGAGACCGCTACGAGGCGGGTATGCGGGTGCGCCGCGAGGTGCTCGGCGACGAGCACGTCGACCGGGCGGCCGCGCGGACCACCGAGTTCAGCGAGCCGTTCCAGGAGTACATCACCGAAGCGGCGTGGGGTTCGGTGTGGACGCGGGACGGCCTCGACCGGCGAACTCGCAGCTGCATCACCCTGGCCGCGCTCACCGCGCTGCACTGCCACGACGAACTGGCGATGCACGTCCGCGCGGCGGTGCGCAACGGGCTCACCGCCGACGAGATCCGCGAAGTCCTGCTGCACACCGGCGTGTACGCGGGGGTGCCTGCGGCGAACACGGCGATCGGGATCGCCCAGCGCGTCCTCGCGGAGCTGGGAGAACCCACCGCCCAGCCGCCGGCCGGATAGGCTTCGCCGCATGGAATCCGACGACCAGGCCGAACGCGGCGCGCACCACGTGCAGTCGCTGGAACGCGGACTGGCGGTGATCAAGGCGTTCAGCGCCGAGGCCCCGCATCCGACGCTCAGCGACGTCGCACGCGTCACCGGATTGACCCGCGCGGCCGCACGCCGGTTCCTGCTGACGCTCGTGGACCTCGGCTACGTCCGCACCGACGGCAAGTACTTCTCGCTCACCGCGCGCGTGCTGGAACTCGGCTACGCCTATCTGTCCAGCCTGAGCCTGGCCGAGATCTCGCAACCGCACCTGGAACGGCTGTCGGCGGAGGTGCGCGAGTCGAGTTCGGTGTCGGTGCTGGAGATCGCCGACATCGTGTACGTCGCGCGCGTCGCGGTGTCGCGGATCATGACGGTGAGCATCAACGTCGGCACGCGGTTCCCCGCACACGCCACGTCGATGGGGCACGTGCTGCTCGCCGACATGGACCGGACCGAACTGAACGCCTACTTCATCGTCGCCGACCTCGACCGGTTGACCCCGCACACGCTCACCCACCGCACCGCGCTCGAAGCCGAGCTGGCCAAGGTCCGGGAACAGGGCTGGGCGATGGTCGACCAGGAGCTCGAAGAGGGCCTGCGCTCGGTCGCCGCGCCGATCCGCAACCGGGCGGGGCGCGCGGTCGCCGCGGTGAACATCTCGACGCATGCGAGCCGGACGCCGGTGGAGACCGTCCGGACCCAGTTCGTTCCGCCGTTGCTTGAGACCGCAGCTGCCGTCTCGGCAGAGCTCGCCGCGGTCGCGCCCGGCCGAGCGATCCAGGGCTGAGGAGTGCCGATGCCGGAAGCGGTTGCCGGACTGCTGCTCGCCGCCGGGGCGGGGCGGCGGTTCGGCGGGCCCAAAGCGCTGGTCGAATACGACGGTGAGCCGCTGGTCCAGCGGGCGGTCCGGAACCTGGCCGAGGCCGGATGCGCCTCGGTGCGGGTGGTCGTCGGAGCATCGGCTGAGCAGGTCCGGCAGCTGTTGCCGCCGGACGTGGCCGCGGTGCCCGCCGCGCGGTGGCAGGACGGGATGGGCGAGTCGCTGAAGGCCGGGCTCGAATCGCTGGCGGGGGAGTCGGCGGTGGCGGTGCTCGTGCACCTGGTGGATCTGCCGTGGGTGCCGGCCGCGGCGCTCGCGCGGATCGTCGGGGAGGCTTCCGGAGACGCCGTCGTCCGGGCCGCGTACCAGGGGGTTCCGGGACATCCGGTGCTGTTCGGACGGCGCTGGTGGGGCGAGATCGCGAGTTCGGCGCACGGTGACCACGGGGCGCGGGACTGGTTGCGCGGGCGTGCTGATGTGCGGCTGGTCGAGTGCGGTGACCTCGGGAGCGGCAGCGATGTCGATCGGCCTGGGGATCTGGCCGGGCCTGGTGCGGAGCGGCGATGAACGGTGCTGGGGTGCGTGGCCAGCTGAGTGTCTGCGGCGGGCCTGGCTACGTGGGGTCGCCGACGGAGCTTGTTTGGTCAGGGAAGCGTGCGTCGCTGGATTTGGATGAGATTCCTCTGCGCGAGGGTTCCGCGAGGCGGTGAACGGCGAACTAGGCGGTCTCGGATCTACGATCGGGGGCGTGACAGAGTCCCTTGCCTCGCCCGAAGCGCTCGCGGCCGCCCTCGACACCACCGGCTACCTCGCCGACGAGGGGCTGGCCACCGCGGGATTTCTCGCGACGCAGATGCAGCGTCCGCTCTTCTGCGAGGGCGAGCCGGGCACCGGGAAGACCTCGCTGGCACTTGCCTTGTCCGAGGCGTTGAAGTGGCCGTTGGTGCGGCTTCAGTGTCACGAGGGCATCGACGCCGCGCAGGCGCTCTACGAGTGGGACTTCCCCCGCCAGCTGTTGCACCTGCGCGCTCTCGAAGCGGCAGACAGTGGACGGCTCGACGCGGAAACTGCCGAGCGTTCGCTGTACACGGAGCGTTTCCTGCTTGCGCGACCGCTGCTGCAGGCGCTCACTACGACGCCGTGTGTGCTGCTGGTGGACGAGATCGATCGCGCTGACGATGAGTTCGAGGCGTTCCTCCTGCAGTTGCTGGACGAGTACGCCGTCACGATCCCGGAGTACGGCGAAGTGCGTGCGGAGCAGCCGCCGCTGGTCGTGCTGACGTCCAACCGGACTCGCGAGGTGCACGACGCGCTCAAGCGCCGGTGCCTATACCACTGGCTCGAACATCCGGACCTGGCTCGGGAGATCAGCATCCTGCGCCGCCGGCTGCCGGGGATCGGCGAGACGCTCGCCCGGCAGATCGCCGACGCGGTGCACCGCCTGCGGGCGATGGACCTTCTCAAGCCGCCGGGTGTCGCCGAATCTCTCGACTGGGCAAGGGCTTTGCTCGCGCTCCAGCGCGACGAACTGGACGCCGCGACGGCCGCGCGGACTCTGGGTGCGGTGCTCAAGTACAGCGAGGATCTCGATCGGGTGCGGGCGAAGCTGGACACGTTGTTCTCTTGATTTTGCGTCCAATGTGGACTGTTGGGTAATTCCGTTGCGGCGGGGCGCGGGATCGGGCATGCTTGAAGCAGCACCGGATGACTTCGCCGACTTCATTGATTTTATGCCTGGTTTTGTGACTGCGACTGTGCCGGAAGGAGGGCTCGTGACCGACTTCGTCCGGACTGCCCTCCTGGCTGTCCGCTGAGTTCCGTTCTTTCCTGAAGGTTCCGCGCGCCCGCCTTGCGCTACCGAGGCTGGCCGCCGCGCGCAACCACGGTCCGCGCACGCTGTCCCGGAGGCGGGACGGCGTGCGCGGCCGCCCTTCGCCGATGACATGGGCCGATGACATGGGCGGTGTGGGTGGGGCCTTGGGGAGTTTCGCTCGGCGGCGGGCTGACTGGCCGAGCTGAACGACATGCCCGGGAACGCGGCGCGGGTGTGGCTGGCGGAGGGAGACGTCCGGAAGCCTTGGCGCGGTGCGGGGGTTGGCTGGCGGACGGAAGCGTCGGGAAGCCTTGGCGCGGTGCGGGGGTTGGCTGGCGGACGGAAGCGTCGGGAAGCCTTGGCGCGGTGCGGCGTTTGGCTGGCGGACGGAAGCGTCGGGAAGCCTTGGCGCGGTACGGCGTTTGGCTGGCGGGCAGAAGCGTCGGGAAGCCTTGGCGCGGTATGGGCCTGGCAACGGCCGCGGGGTATCCGCGGGCTTTGGCGCGGGCGGAATTGGGTTGGCGACGGTTCAGATGGATGGAGCTGTGCGCAGCTCGCGCGCAGCGGCGAGTTGGCGCAAGCCGGAACATCTGCGGGGCTGACGCGGTTCACACTGGAATGGCGGTGCGGAGGAACGCTGGCGAGCTGGAGCAGCTCAAGCCGGAACTTTCGCGCGCCCAAGAATTCGCCCCAGAGCGTCCGTTCGGCCGAGAACCCGGCCGAGACCTCGCCAAAGAACCTCTGCGCGCCAAGATCGCGGCAGGCAACCCGCAGCCCGCGGCCGGACAACCGCGGCTCAGGGGGGCTGAACCGGTCGCCGCCGGAGTGGGTGAAGGGCGTCCGAATCAGGCGGGATCGGCTGTCGCGGCGCGGTTTCCGGTGTTGGGGTCACAATGGGCGACATGAACACCGAAGTCGCTGACCCGCTTGCTGGCTATGCGGGGTTCGCGGCGGCATTGCGGGAGGCGGGCGTCGCCTGTGACGCGCGGCGGGTGCAGGCTTACCTGTGCGCGGTGGCGAAGGTCGATGTCGCCCGGCCGGCGCAGCTGTACTGGGTCGGGCGGTTGACGCTCTGCTCCGATCCCGACGACCTGCCTCGGTACGAGGAAGCCTTCGCGCGGTGGTTCGAAGGCGATGACAGTCCGAAGGCGACGCCGGGGACTCCGGTGCGGAAGCAAGCCCGGATCGCTCCGCTTGTCGCGGCGGCCGGGGACGGGGACAGCACCCAGGAATCTCGCGACACGCTGCGGGTCGCGGCCAGTGATCATGAGGTTCTCCGGCATCGCGATCTCGCCGAGCTGACCAAAGCTGAGCGGGCGCACTTGCGGGAGTTGCTCGCGACGCTGCGTCCAGTCCTGCCCCGGCGGCGGGCGGCGCGGCGGATGCCCGCGCATCGTGGTGCGCTTGACCCGGCGCGGACTTTGCGGGCCATGCTCGCGTCCGGTGGCGAGCCTGTCCGGCTGGCGCATCGTCGACGGGCGACGCGGGCGCGGAAAGTCGTCTTGCTGATCGACGTTTCCGGCTCCATGAGCCCGTATGCCGACGCGTTGCTGCGGTTCGCGCACGTCGTCGCGCGGGCCGCTCCGATGTCGGTCGAGGTGTTTACGCTGGGTACTCGGATGACGCGGGTGTCCCGTCAGCTCCGGCAGCGCGATCCGGAGCAGGCGATGCTCGCCGCTGGTACCGCGGTGCCCGATTTCGCTGGCGGGACACGACTTGGCGAGACGCTGCGGGTGTTTCTCGACCGGTGGGGCCAGCGCGGGTTCGCGCGACGCGCGGTAGTCACCGTGTTCTCCGACGGGTGGGAGCGCGGCGACGTCAGCCTGCTGGCCGAGCAGCTCGGCAGGCTGCGCCGGCTCGCGCACGCCGTATTCTGGGTGAATCCGCACGCAGGGCATGAGGGTTATGCTCCGGTCCAATCCGGCATCGTGGCCGCCCTGCCGCACATCGACCGGTTGCTGGCCGGGCACAGCCTGGCGACGTTGGAACGACTCCTCGGGGAGATTGCCGATGCGTGACGTACTGGACGACGTGTACCGCCGCTGGCAGGCGGGCGAAACGGTCGGGCTCGGCACCGTGGTGGCCACGTTTTCGTCGGCCCCGCGGGCACCGGGCGCGTCGATGATGGTCGCGCCGGACGGCACGGTCGTCGGGAGCGTGTCCGGCGGCTGCGTCGAAGGCGCGGTGTACGAGCTGGCCAACGAGGTCGTCGCCGAGCGGAAGCCGGTTTTGCAGCGCTACGGCGTCAGCGACGACGACGCCTTCGCAGTCGGGCTGACCTGCGGCGGCATCATCGACATCTACGTCGAGCCGGTGGACCGCGCATCGATGCCGGAGCTGGGGCGCGTCGTCGAATCGGTGCGCGGCGGCGAGCCGGTCGCGGTCGTCACGATCGTGGAGCACGAGACGCCGGGACTGGTCGGCGAGCACATGATCGTGTGGCCGGACCGGGTCGAGGGGTCCCTTGGCTCGTCCCGGATGGACGATGCCGTCGCGGACGACGCGCGCGGGCTTCTTGCCGCTGGACGCACCGGGACGCTCCATTACGGACCGGACGGGCAGCGTCGCGGCGAAGGCATGGCTGTTTTCGTGAACTCCTTCGAGCCGCCGCCGCGACTGCTGGTGTTCGGGGCCATCGACTTCGCCGCCGCAATGGCACGGATGGGTGCTTATCTCGGGTACCAGGTGACGGTCTGCGACGCGCGTCCGGTGTTCGCGACCAGCAGCCGGTTCCCGGAGGCGCACGAAGTGGTCGTCGACTGGCCGCACCGCTACCTGAAGGCCGAGGCCGATGCGGGCCGGATCGACGCGCGGACGGCGATCGCGGTCCTCACGCACGATCCGAAGTTCGACGTGCCGCTGCTGGAGGTCGCGCTGCGGCTCGACGTCGGGTACGTCGGCGCGATGGGGTCCCGCAAGACGCACGACGACCGGTTCGCGCGGCTTCGCGAGGCGGGGATCACCGAGGGCGAGCTGGAACACCTGTCGTCGCCGATCGGCCTCGACCTCGGCGCGCGCACGCCGGAGGAGACGGCCGTGTCGATCGCGGCGGAGATCATCGCGCTGCGCTGGAGCGGCACCGGGCGGCGGCTGGCGGCGTTGAGCGGGCGGATTCACAGCTGACCGGGCGGCCGAGCTGAGACCCTGGCAAGCGTTTGCGGGCCGGGCTCGGCGGCTGGTGCGGGCGAGGGTTCGGGTGCTGCCTGGCTGGTGCGGGCGAGGGTTCGGGTGCTGCCTGGCTGGTGCGGGCAAGAGTTCGGGTGCTGCCTGGCTTGGGCGGGGTAGTCGAGTCTCGCGCGGACTGGCTTCCGGCGGTTGGCGGGCTGGACAGGTGCGGAGCCGGGGATCCGGCTGCTGCCTGGCTTCGGCGGCGTTGGCCGGGGCAGCCGAGTCTTGCGCGCGGGCTCGCTCCGGCGGCCGGCGGCACTCGGCGGGCTGGACGGGTGCGGAGCTGGGCTGGGAATCCGAGTGCTGTTCGGTCCGGAGTCCGGGACCTGCCGGTGCTTCGCGCGGCCTGCGCGGCAGGTGCTGTTCGGCTTGAGACCCGGTGTCCGGTGACGCTGGCATCTGGCTGACGTGCGAGGTGTAGCCGGGTCCGGAGTCCGGTGCCTGGCGGCTCCGGGTGCTGGGAGGCCGTGCTCCGGGCAGCGGGTGCCGCCGGGGACACAAGCTGGCCGGAAGCGCGGCACCGCGCCGAACCGTTCAGGGCGAGACCCAGACAGCTGTGCCGCGACGACCCTCCCAAGCAGTGCGATCCGCCGCGAAAACGCCGTCCAGCAAAGAAACCCGGTGAACCCCCGACTCGAAACCGCGTCCCCTCGGGAAGATCCGCCCACCGAAAAATCACCCGTCCGGTTTCACGCATCTGCGCCTCGAAAAGAACAGCAAAACCGCATCTGCGGAACCGCCACAGCGACGTGCGACATCAGGACTTGTCCGCGCGGGAAAGGCGTAGCACGCTCGGCTGTGAGGCCGATCACGATCGCGCCTTGGCCGTTCCCGAACCGGCCCGCTGCCTCCGCCGGGGCTGGCGGGCATTTGCACTTGGAGGCCTTTGATGCGCATCACCGTCACTGTCGACGGCACGAAATACACCGATGACGTCGAGCCGCGCACCCTGCTCGTCCACTACTTACGGGAACGCGTCGGGAAGGTGGGCACCGTCGTCGGGTGCGACACCAGCAACTGCGGCGCGTGCACCGTCCATCTCGACGGGCACAGCGTGAAATCCTGTTCCGTTCTCGCTGTGCAGGCCGACGGATGCGAGGTCACCACTGTCGAGGGGTTGGCCCGCGACGGCCAGTTGCACCCGGTCCAGCAGGCTTTCCACGACAATCACGCGCTGCAGTGCGGTTTCTGCACGCCGGGCATGATCATGCAGTCCATCGACCTGCTGGCGGACAACCCGGACCCGGACGAGCAGGCTGTCCGCGAGGGGCTCGAAGGCAATCTTTGCCGCTGCACTGGCTACCAGAACATCGTGAAGGCGGTTCGCGACGCCGCGAAGCACATGAGTCCTGGTGCGGGGCCGGAAGCCGAGAAGATCGAGCAAGCCGATCACGTCGGCGTGGGCGGTGAATGATGACTGCCACGATCGAGCCTGAAGTAGGAAAGTCCCGGCGCCGCAAGGAAGACGAGCGGCTGATCACCGGGCGTACCAGGTGGACGGACAACATCGCGTTGCCGGGGATGCTGCATCTCGCGGTGCTGCGGAGTCCGTTGGCGCACGCGAAGATCGTTTCGATCGACACGTCCGCGGCGAAGGAGGCCGCGGGGGTCGTCGCCGTTTACACCGCGGCCGACCTCGATCCCGAGGGTGCGATCGGCATGCCGTGCGCGTGGCCGATCACGCCGGACATGGCTGCGCCACGACGTCCGGTGCTGGCGTCGGATCGGGTGAATTTCGCCGGCGAGGGCGTGGCGGTGGTGGTCGCGCGGTCGGCCAGTGAAGCGCATGACGCGCTCGAGACGATCGAGGTCGAATACGAGGACCTGCCGCCGGTGCTCGACCTGGAAGCGGCGCTCGCCGAAGACGCGCCCCTCGTGCACGAGGAATTGGGCAGCAACAAGAACGCCCTCTGGGTGTTCGATTCGGCCGAGGCCGGAACCGGCGGCAACGTCGAGGAAGCACTGTCCTCTTCGGAGATCGTGCTGAAACGGAGGTTCCGCCAGCAGCGGCTGGTGCCCGCGTTCATGGAACCGCGCGCGTGTGTCGTCGACCCGACCGGCGCGCAGCTGACCATGTGGTCGGCCACCCAGGTGCCGCACATCCTGCGCGTGATGTCCGCGCTGACGCTCGGCATCCCCGAGCACAAGCTGCGCGTGATCGCGCCGGACGTCGGCGGCGGGTTCGGCGGCAAGATCGGCGTGCTGCCCGAGGAAATGATGGCCGTGCTGGTCGCGAACAAGCTCGGCACACCGGTGAAGTGGAACGAATCCCGGTCCGAGACGATGCTCGCCGCGCACCACGGCCGCGACCAGATCCAGGACATCACGATCTCGGCGAAGGCCGACGGCACGGTCACCGGGCTCAAGGTCGAACTGCTCGCCAACCTCGGCGCGTACAACGGCCTCGTCGGGCCGGGCGTGCCGATCCTCGGCGCGTTCATGTTCAACGCGATCTACAAGATCCCGGCCTACCACTTCGCCTGCACCAACGTGTTCACCACGACCACGCTCACCGACGCCTACCGCGGCGCCGGCCGTCCGGAAGCGACGTTCGCGATCGAGCGGATCATGGACGAGCTGGCCGACGAGCTGGGCATGGACCCGGTGGAGCTGCGCGAAAAGAACTGGATCAGGCACGAGGAATTCCCGTTCACCACGGTCTGCGGGCTCACCTACGACTCCGGCAACTACGAAGCCGCGACCGAGAAGGCGAAGGAACTCTTCGGCTACGACGCGCTGCGCCGCGAGCAGCAGCAGCGCCGCGAGGCAAACGATCCGGTGCAACTCGGCATCGGGATTTCGACGTTCACCGAGATGTGCGGGCTCGCGCCGTCGCGGGTGCTGGGTTCGCTCGATTACGGCGCCGGCGGCTGGGAATACGCGTCGCTGCGGATCTTGCCGACCGGCAAGGTCGAGGTGACCACGGGTGCGTCGGCGCACGGCCAGGGGCACGAGACGGCGTGGAGCCAGATCGTGGCCGACCAGCTGGGAGTGTCCTTCGACGACGTCGAGGTGCTGCACGGCGACACGCAGTCCTCGCACAAGGGTCTCGACACTTACGGTTCGCGTTCGCTGGTCGTCGGCGGCATCGCGATCGTCAAGGCGGCGGAGAAGGTGGTCGCGAAGGCGAAGCCGATCGCCGCGCATCTGCTGGAGTGTTCGGAGGACGACCTGGAGTTCTCCGGCGGCAAGTTCACCGTGAAGGGCACGGATTCGTCGACGACGATCCAGGACATCGCGCTCGCCGTGTTCGCCGCGCACAACCTGCCGGACGGCGTCGAACCGTCGCTCGATTCCGACGCCACCTTCGACCCGGAGAACTTCTCCTTCCCGCACGGCACCCACCTGTGCGCGGCCGAAGTGGACACTGAAACGGGCCAGGTGAAACTGCGCTCGTACGTCTGCGTGGACGACGTCGGCAAGGTGGTCAACCCGCTGATCGTGGAGGGCCAGGTGCACGGCGGGCTCGCCCAAGGCATCGCGCAGGCGTTGTTCGAGGAAGCCGTGCACGACGAGAGCGGCACACTCACCACCGGCACGTTCGCCGACTATCTGCTGCCCTCGGCGGCTGATCTGCCGTCGTTCACCACGGCCCGTACGGAAACGCCGTCGACCACGAACCCGTTGGGAGCCAAGGGAGTCGGCGAAGCGGGCACGATCGCTTCGACGCCTGCCGTGGTCAACGCGGTGGTCGACGCGGTGCGCCAGTTCGGGGTGAACGACATCGAAATGCCGCTCACGCCGATGCGGGTGTGGAACGCGGTGCGGGGCGGTGCCGTGAATGCCGGCGGACCCGGCGGCGAGGCCGGCGGCGGTCTCGGTTCGATCGACGCTTCCGGAGGTGCCCAGTGATCCCGGCTCCGTTCGACTACGTCGCTCCGTCCACGGTGGACGAAGCCGTGCAGGCGCTCGCCGCGGCGGGCGAGGACGCCAAGGTGCTGGCGGGCGGGCAGAGCCTGCTGCCGGTGCTGCGGATGCGCCTCGCCGCGCCGACCACACTGGTCGACCTCGGGAAAATCGCCGAAATGCGCGGAGTGCGCGAGGACGGCGACGCGCTCGTGGTCGGTGCGATGACGACGCATTACGAGGTCCAGCGCGACCCGTTGATCGCCGAGCACGCCGCACTGGTGAAGGAGGCGACCGACACGGTGGCGGACCCGCAGGTGCGGCACCGCGGCACGTTCGGCGGCGCGATCGCGCACGCGGATCCGGCCGGTGACCTGCTGGCTCCGGTGCTCGCGCTCGACGGCGAGCTGGTGCTGGCCGGACCGAACGGGCGGCGCACGGTGTCCGCGGCGGAGTTCTTCCAGGACTACTTCACCACCGCGCTCGCCCCGGACGAACTGCTCGTCGAGGTGCGGCTGCCCCAGCACACCGGCTGGCGGGCGCACTACGAGAAATTCAACCGGGTCGCCCAAGCCTGGTCGATGTGCGCGGTGGCGGCCACCGTGCGCACCGAGGGCGGTGTGATCGAGGAAGCCCGGGTGGCGCTCACGAACATGGGCGCGACACCCGTCCGGGCGACCGGCGTGGAGCAGGCGTTGCTCGGCGCGCAGGCCAACGCGGAGACCATCCGGGCGGCCGCCGCGCACGCGGCCGAGGGCACCAGCCCGGTCGCGGACGGGAATTCCGACGTCGAATACCGCCAGCATCTCGCGCGGGTGCTGACCGGGCGTGCCGTCGCGGCGGCGGTGGGCGCCTGAGCCGACCGGCGGTGAAGGACTCCTTGGGGGAATCTGATTCCCCCAAGGAGTCCTTCACCGCAACGCTCCCCGGGAGACGGCCGTAAGGTGGACGGCAACGGCTCGAAGCAGTGTGCAGGAGAGGAGGTCGGCCCGTGCGGCTCGACCACGAATTCACCGTCCCCGCCCCGATCGGGGAGGTCTGGCAGGCCGTCATCGACCCGGAGCGGGTCGCCCCGTGCATGCCGGGCGCCTCGCTCACCAAGGTGGAGGGGGACGCCTTCGCGGGCACGGTGAAGGTCAAGCTGGGGCCGATTTCGCTGCTGTACAAGGGAACTGGCGAGTTTCTGGAGAAGGACGAGGCAGCGCGCAAGGTCGTCATCAAGGCGTCCGGCAAGGACTCGCGCGGCGGCGGCACGGCGGCCGCGACGGTCACCCTCACGCTCACCGAGCGCGACGGCGGCACGCACGGCGCGGTGGCCACCGACCTGGCGATCACCGGGCGTCCGGCGCAGTTCGGACGCGGCCTGATCTCCGAGGTGGGCGGCAAGATCCTCGACACCTTCGCGGGGAACCTCGCGGCGTCGCTGGAGGCCCCCGTCACAGAGGTTCCGGCGGCGAAGACGGAAGAGAAGGTCGCTGAGGCGCCCGCGGCCAAGGGGAAGCACGCCGCCGCGGACAAAACGGTCGCTGCCGAAAAGCCCGCGGCCGAGGCGGTCGCCGACGAGAAGCCGCACCTGCGGAGCGTTCCGGCGGGCGGTTCGACCGGCGAGACCGAGGCGATCGACCTGCTCGACTACGCGGGTCAGTCCGTCGCGAAGCGGCTGGCTCCGGTGGCCGCGGGCGCGGTCGTGCTGCTGATCGTGCTGGCCGTCGTGCGGAAGCTGCGCCGTCGCTGACCGGTGCCGGGATTGCCCGCATGCGCTACCCAGAGCGTGCCCAGTGGGCAGATCGCAGGTGAGTTTTCGCTCGGTCCGGCTAGCCGCGGAGCGGACCCGCTACCCTGGGCAACTTCCGTAGGCCGAATACCGCGTGGGGGCGCCCGTGACGCAGGCACCTGTCCCCATCGGGGTGCGCGGCGCGGTGACGGCCTGGCGCGGCTGGCCGCCGCGCTGGGCGATGTGGGCGGTCGCGCGGCGGCGGTGGATCGGCTACGCGATGGCGTGCGAGGCCGTCGCCGGGGCGCTGATGGTGACAGGTCTGGCGACCGGGTTCGGCGGGCCGGTGCAGTTCAGTTCGTTCGGCGTGCTCGTCGGGCTCGGCATCGCGCAGGCCGAAATGTCGCGCCGGATCGAGCGGCTGCGGCGGTGGATGAGCGGCCAGACGCACATCAACGTCACGTCCGTCTGGTACCTCGCCGGTGCCTTCCTGCTTCCGCCGGCGTGGGTCGCGCTGCTGGCATTGGTGTTGTATCTGCATTTGTGGCTGCGAGTGTGGCGACACGTGCGTACGCGGCCCGCACACCGCTTCGCGGCGAGTACCGCGTGGGCGATGCTGTCGTGCTTCGCGGCGTCTGCGGTGTTGACCATCGGCGGTCTGGATCAAGCGCGGCTCGACACTGCGTACGGCGTCCTCGCGCTCGTACTGGCGGCAGCCGTCTTTGAGCTGGTGAACGTCGTGCTCGTAGCGACGGGCATCTACCTGTACACGACTAGCCGCTCGCCCGCGGACCTCATCGGCACCTGGGAGGACAACGCCTTCGAGCTGGCGACGCTGTGTCTCGGCGGGCTCGCTGCGCTGGCGTTCGTCCATCAGCCGGTGCTGGTGGTGTTCGTGCTGCCGCCGTTGCTGTTGCTGCACCGC
>NZ_LWSF01000021.1:73401-93462 GCF_001651785.1 Amycolatopsis sp. M39 | reverse complement strand
GGGCTGGCACGAGCTGGCGACCCGCGAATTCACCCGGGCCCGGCGGCGCGGGACCGGCAGCGGGTTCGCCGTGCTGATGATCGATCTCGACCACTTCAAGCGCATCAACGACACGTACGGGCATCTCACCGGCGACGAGGTGCTGGCGGCGGTGGCGGTGGCGATCGAGGCTTCGGTGCGGCAAAGCGACACCGTCGGCCGGTTCGGCGGTGAGGAATTCGTGGTCCTGCTGCCCGCGACCGGCGACACGGACGTGCTCGGGATCGCCGAACGGGTGCGGGTCGCGGTGGGGGAGCTGACCGTCGCGGTGGGAGGTCCGCTGCGGATCAGCGGACTGTCGGTGTCCGTCGGGGTCGCGTGCTATCCGCAGGCGGGCAACACACTCGACGAGGTGCTGCGGTCGGCCGACGCCGCGCTGTACCGGGCGAAAGACGGCGGGCGGAACCGGGTGGCGGTCTGAGCCGGAAATACCAGGCGCGGGCAATTGTTGAACGTTGTATGAGCACTGCGGATCACGAGACCGACGTCGTGGTGATCGGGGCCGGGCAGGCCGGACTGTCGGCGGCGTATCACCTGCGCCGGGCCGGGTTCGCCAACGAACGCGGGTTCGTCGTGCTCGACCACGGCAAACGCGCGGGCGGGGCGTGGCAGTACCGGTGGCCGTCGCTGGTGGTCGGCAAGGTGCACGGGATCCACGACCTGCCGGGGATGGCGTTCGGGACCCCGGATCCGGCGCGTCCGGCGAGCGAGGCCGTGTCGGAGTACTTCGGGCGCTTCGAGAAGACGTATGACCTGCCGGTGCACCGTCCGGTCGACGTGACCGCGGTGCGGCGCGCGGGGGAGCGGCTGGTGGTCGAATCGCCCGCGGAGACGTGGGCGGCGCGCGCGGTGATCAGCGCGACCGGGACGTGGGATCGGCCGTTCTGGCCGCGTTACCCCGGCAGCTTCGCCGGACGGCAGCTGCACACGGCGGATTACCGCGGTGCCGAGGAATTTCGCGGCCGGCGCGTGGTTGTCGTCGGCGGCGGGACGTCGGCGGTGCAATTGCTGATGGAGATCGGTCCGGTCGCCCGTTCGACGGTGTGGGTGACGCGGCGTCCGCCGGTGTGGCGGGAGGAAGAGTTCAGCGAGGACTGGGGACGCATGGCGGTCGCGAAGGTCGACGAGCGGGTGCGGGCCGGGCTGCCGCCGGAGAGTGTCGTGAGCGTGACGGACCTGCCGGTGACGCCGCAGGTGCTCGCGGGCCGGGAGGCGGGATATCTCGACCGGCGGCCGATGTTCTCGCGCTTGGTCGCCGACGGGGTCGTCTGGGAGGACGGCGGCTTCGAGCCCGCGGACATGATCCTGTGGGCGACCGGGTTCCGCGCCTCGGTCGATCACCTGGCACCGCTGCGTCTGCGGACGCCCGGCGGCGGGATCCGGATGGACGGGACTCGCGTGGTCGCGGAGCCGCGGCTGCATCTGGTCGGGTACGGGCCTTCGGCCAGTACGGTGGGGGCGAACCGGGCCGGGCGCGCCGCGGTGCGGGAAGTGCGGCGGCTGCTGGAGCGCTGAAGGTCCGTGAGGGCCACCTTCACGGAATCTGATCCCCTCACGGACCTTCCGGAGGGCGAAGCGGGCGTTCCGGTGACCGGGGCGGCGAGCCGGGGGCTTGATCGTTTCACGGGCGTTCCGGGCTTGCCGGGAGAAACCGGGCCCGCTACTCTGCCGTTTTAGTTAGGAAACTTTCTTAACGCAACGAGACGCCGCAGAACCGTAACGCCGCCGCCCTGTTCCCGTCCGGCCCGAAGGAGTGCGACGTGTCCTCGTCCCGTGTCCGAAGTCTCGCCCGGTTCGCCTTGCCCGCGGCCGCAGTGGTGCTGCTGCCCGCCGCGGTCTCGCCCGCGCGCGACGCCAGTGCCGCTGCCGCCGATGTGCTGCTGTCCCAAGGGAAACCCGTCAGCACGTCCACGCTGGAGACGTCCGCGTTGAGCGGCGAGAACGCCGTCGACGGGAATCTCAAGACCCGCTGGGCCAGTGCGGTCAGCGCCGACGCGCAGTGGCTGCGCGTCGATCTCGGGCAGGCCGCCACGATCCACCGGGTGAAGCTCGACTGGGAAGCGGCCTACGCCAAGAAGTACCGCATCGAGATCTCCGACGACGGCGAGAACTTCAAGCCGGTCGCCACGATCACCAACGGCGACGGCGGCACCGACGATCTCACCGGGTTGTCCGGGCACGGCCGGTTCCTGCGCTTCGTCGGCACCCAGCGCGCCACGAAGTACGGCTACTCGCTGTGGGAGCTTCAGGCGTACGGCACGCCGGACTCGTCCGGCGACACCCAGCCGCCCACCGCTCCGTCGAATCTCGCCGCGGCTGAGATCGGCTCGAACAGCGTCGGGCTGACCTGGGCTGCCGCGACGGACAACGTCGGCGTCAGCGGGTATGAGGTGCTGCGGGACGGCAAGTCCGTCGCCACCAGCACGAGCACGTCCTACACTGACAATGGCCTTTCGCCGGACACCGGCTACACCTACACCGTCCGCGCGAAGGACGCCGCCGGCAACGCTTCGCCGGCCAGCGGCGCGGTCAAGGTGCACACGAAGCCGGGGACCGCGGGCAACACCTTCGTCCTCGCCGCGGCGGGCGACATCGCCGAGCAGTGCACGGCGAGCAGCTCCAGCTGCATCCACCCGAAGACCGCGAAGCTCGTCCAGCAGATGAACCCCGCCGCGGTGATCACCATGGGCGACAACCAGTACGACTCCGACGACGTCGGCCTGACCCTGCAGAACTTCAAGGACTACTACGACAAGACCTGGGGCAAGTTCAAAAGCATCACGCACCCGGTCCCCGGCAACCACGAGACCTACGACGACGACACGCCGTTCAAGGCCTACGAGCAGTACTTCGGCAAGATCGCCACGCCGAACGGAAAGCGGTACTACAGCTGGGAAATGGGCAACTGGCACTTCATCGCGCTCGACTCCAACGGCTTCGTCGACGACAAGGACGGCGGCGAGCTCAAGGACACCGAGCAGATGAACTGGATCAAGCAGGACCTGGCGAAGAACACCAAGGGCTGCGTCGCGGCGTACTACCACCATCCGCGGTGGAGCTCCGGCGACCACGGCGACGAGCGCGGGTCGAAGCAGCTGTGGGACCTGTTCGCGCAGAACAAGGTCGACCTGATCCTCAACGGCCACGACCACCACTACGAGCGCTTTTTCCCGCAGAACGCGAGCGGCAAATCGGATCCGGCCGGCCCGGTCGAGATCATCGGCGGCATGGGCGGGGCGAACCCGTACCCGATCCACACCCCGCACGCGACCACGGCGAAGCTGCTCAAGGACACCTTCGGCGTGCTGAAGCTGACGATGACCGACACCACGTTCTCCGAGCAGCTGATCGGTCTCGACGGCAAGGTCCAGGACAGCAGCCCGACCTACACCTGCCACAACTAGGGGCCGGGCATGTACATCGCGGCAAGCCGCAGTTCGGACGTCGCGGCGGGCACCGAGCGGAAGGCCGGCCTGCGCCGGGTGTCGGCGAACGTCGTCGCACTCGGCGCGGTCAGCCTGGTCACCGACATCTCCTCGGAGATGGTGACCGCGGTGCTCCCGCTGTATCTGGTGCTCGGCCTCGGGCTGAATCCGCTGCAGTTCGGCCTGCTCGACGGGCTCTACGCGGGGGCCACCGCCGTGGTCCGCGTGCTCGGCGGGCATCTGGCGGACCGGTGGCGGAGGCTCAAGGCCGTCGCCGGGTTCGGCTACGGCCTGTCCGCGGTGTGCAAGCTCGGCCTGGTCGCGGCCGGTTCGTCGGTCGCGGCGATCGGAGTGGTGCTCGCCGCCGACCGCACCGGCAAGGGGCTGCGCACCGCCCCGCGCGACGCGTTGATCTCGCTCAGCAGCGAGCCCCACACGCTCGGCCGGTCGTTCGGCGTGCATCGCGCGATGGACACCGTCGGCGCTTTCCTCGGCCCGCTCGTCGCGATGGCCGTGCTCGCGCTGAGCCTCGGCAGCTACACCTCGGTGTTCTTCACCAGCTTCTGCGTCGCGGCGATCGCGGTAATGCTCCTGGTGCTGTTCGTCGGTGACCACAAGCAGGAAATCGCCGACCGGGCCGCGGTGTCCGTGCGGGCGGCGTTCGGGCTGTTGCGCGAGCGGGGTTTCCGCCGCGTGGCGGTGTGGGCGGCGCTGCTCGGGTTCGTGACGCTCGGCGATTCCTTTGTGTACCTGGTGCTTCAGCGGCGGTGGGACGTCGCGGCGACCTTCTTCCCGCTGTTGCCGCTGGGCACCGCCGGGGTGTACCTGGTGCTGGCGGTTCCGCTGGGCAAGCTGGCCGACCGGATCGGTCGCTGGCCGGTGTTTCTCGGCGGGCACGTCGCGCTCGTCGCCGCGCTGGTCGCGTTGTGCGGGCCGGTGTCCGGATTCTGGCTCGCGGCTCTCGCGTTGGGGCTGCACGGCGTGTTCTACGCGGCTACCGACGGGGTTTTGATGGCCGCGGCCGGACCGTTGGTGCCCGCTGATCTCCGGGCGACCGGTCTCGCGGTGGTCCAAACTGGACAGGCTGCCGCCCGGATGCTTTCGTCTGTCCTCTTCGGACTTGCCTGGACGTTGTGGGATCTGCGGCCCGCAGTCCTCGTGGCGGCCGGAGCGCTCGCTGTCGTGGCGCTCGGCGCCGCTTTCGCAAGGCCGGTGCGCCCATGAAAAAGGTCCTTCTCGCTGTTGCCGGAACTGTGGTGCTCGCGGCCGCGGCGGTGGTCTACACGGTTGCCGCGCGGCCCAGTCCGGCTGAGCCCGCGAAGGTGGAGCACCTTTCGCTCGCGCCGGGGCAGCTGTTCTTTCGCAGCACGAAGACGGGCAACGTCGGCGTCGTTCCGCTCGCGAATCCTGGTGCCGCACCGAAGTTCAGCGATCTGAAGTGCGACCGGTTCGCCGTATCCGCGTCGACGGGGATGTGCCTCGCGGTGCGGCCCGGCACGCTGCCCGCGGTCAGCGATTTCAGCATCCTCGACCGCGATTTCGCCACCACGCACAAGGACTACCTGCCGGGGACGCCGAGCCGGGCGCGCGTTTCGCCGGACGGCAAGCGGGTGTACTGGACGGTGTTCGTCACCGGTGATTCCTATGCCGCTACCGGGTTTTCGACCCGCGCCGGGATTTACCAGCTGGACAACGGCGAGCTGGAGAAAACGATCGAAGAGATGCCGGTCCTGGTCGAGGGGAAACGGTACTTCTCCGCCGACGTCAACTACTGGGGCATCACGTTCAGCAAGGACGGCAAGCGGTTCTACTCGACGCTGGGCACCAAGGGCAAGACATACCTGATCGAAGGCGATTACGACACCTACCGCGGCAAAGCGCTGCGGGAAAACGTGGAATGCCCGTCGCTGTCGCCGGACGAAACGCGGATCGCGTTCAAGAAGAAGGTCGGCGAGGGCGTCTGGCGGCTGTCCGTGCTCGACCTCAAGACGATGCGGGAGACCGCGCTCGCCGAGCCCCGCAGCGTCGACGACCAAGCGCTCTGGCAGGACGACCACACGATTCTCTACGGCCTGGAGAACGCCGTGTGGTCGGTGCCCGCGGACGGGTCCGGGGCTCCGCGCAAGCTGGTCTCCGACGCCGCGTCGCCCGCCGTCACCAGCTGATTCGACATCTCTTTACGTCGTATAGTACCCTCGTGTCCGGCGATACTTTACGACGTAAAGAGATGAGATGGCTGAAGCGACTCTGCACGACGGAACGCGGATCGAAGCGCAGGTGCGCGGGGACGGGCCGGTGCTGCTGCTCCCGGTCGACCCCCGGCCTGCCGAAGGGCCGGAGGCCGAGGCGGCCCGGCAATGGGGCGCCGATCCGGAGCTGGGCCGTTCGCTGATCGAAGGATTCGCCGGGTTCCGGGTGGTGGCCTTCGACTACCAGGGGCACCGGATGGCGCATCCCGCCGAGCTGACGCCGGACGTCGTCGCGGCGGATTTCCTGGCCGTCGCGGACGCGGTCGGGGCGGAACGGTTCTCGTACTACGGGTACTCGTGGCTGGCGCTTTCCGGGTTGCAGCTGGCGTTGCGCACGGATCGGCTGGACGCGTTGGTGATGGGCGGCTATCCGCCGGTGGACGGCCCGTATGCGGCAATGCACGCGGTAACCCAGGCGACGCACGAGATGGCGCTGGCCGGGCCCACTGCTGAAGGCAAAGGCGAACCGGGGGATTGGGACTCGGTGGACGTCACGTTGTCCACCGGGCAGACGAAGCAGTTCGTGACGTTGTACGAGGCGTTGCAGGATTTCGACGATCGGGCGGTCGAGCTGTCGTGCCCGCGGTTGTGCTTCGCGGGTTCGGAGGATCGGATCGTGTACAGCGAGCGGTGGGGCGGGGTGACCGTCGACATCGCTGGGCCGCTGGTCCGCGAGCGCGCCGAACTGGAGGCGCGCGGGTGGACCGTCGAGGTGCTGGACGGGCTGGACCACATGAGCGCGATGCAGGCGGCCGCTGTGGTTCCGGTGGTGCGGCCTTGGCTGGAAAAAGTCTTGTGAGCTATTCGGCTTGCCGCAGCTCGTGTTCCAGCGCCTCCAGTTCCGCGCCCCCCGCCATCTGCCGCGTCAGCTCGGGCAGCTCGATCTCCGGCTTCTCGTAGGACCCGAGCGCCGTGCCGCGTTTGAGCAGCAGGAAGCGGTCGGCCACCGGGTACGCGTGGTGCGGGTTGTGCGTGATGAGGACGACGCCCAGGCCCCGGTCGCGGGCCTGGGCCACGTACTTCAGCACCACTCCGGCCTGCTTCACGCCCAGCGCGGCCGTCGGTTCGTCCAGGATCAGCACCTTCGCGCCGAAGTGGATGGCGCGGGCGATCGCGACGCACTGTCGTTCGCCGCCGGACAGCGTGCCGACCGGCTGCTCGACGTCGCGCAGGTCGATGCCGAGATCGGCGAGGGCTTTCTTGGTCAGCTCCCGGCCCGTGCGCCGGTCCAGCGCGCGGAACGGGCCGAACCCGACGGTCGGCTCGGAGCCGAGGAAGAAATTGCGCCAGACGCTCATCAGCGGCACCACCGCGAGGTCCTGGTACACCGTGGCGATTCCGCGGTCCAGCGCTTCCCGCGGCGAAGCGAACCGCACCGGCGCGCCTTCGACGAGGAACTCGCCTTCGTCGTGCTGGTGCACCCCGGCGAGGATCTTGATCAAAGTGGACTTTCCCGCGCCGTTGTCGCCCAGCACGCAGGTGACCTCGCCCGGATTGACCACAGTGGACACCTCGCGCAGCGCGACCACGGTGCCGTAACGCTTGCCGACATCCTTGACTTCGAGGAGAGCGTTCATCGCCGGACCCTTTCCGCGCGCCGCCGAAGAGCGTTGTTGACCAGGACCGCCGCCAGCAGCATGATCCCGAGGAACAGCATGAACCAGTCGTTGTCCCAGCCGGCGAACACGATGCCCTGGCGCGCCATGCCGAAGATCAGCGCGCCGATCGCCGCGCCGACGGCCGAGCCGAACCCGCCGGTCAGCAGGCAGCCGCCGATCACCGCCGCGATGATGTACTGGAATTCCAGCCCGATGCCCTGATTCGCCTGGACGCTCGCGAACCGCAGGATGTTGATCGAGCCGACGAGCCAGCCGGCCAGTGCGGTGCCCATGAACAGCAGGATTTTCGTGCGCACCACCGGAACGCCGGCCGAGCGGGCGCTCGTGGCGGAACCGCCGACCGCGAAGATCCAGTTGCCGAAGCGCGTGCGGACCAGCAGCCACGCGGCCACCGCGATCGCGCCGAGCCACCAGACGATGGAGATCTGGAACGGGGTGCCACCGACGTCCACTGTGGAGGCGAAGACGAAACCGGCGGAGGCGTAGCCGTCGGTCGAGCGCATGCCGGAGACCTGCACGGTGCCGGTCACCAGCCGGGTGACGCCGAGGTTCAAGCCTTGCAGGGCGAGGAAAGTGCCGAGGGTGACGATGAAGCTCGGCAGCCCGGTCTTCATCACGAGCCAGCCGTTGAACGCGCCGACCGTCAGCGCGAAGACCAGCGAGACGAGCAGCGCGAGCCACACGTTCCAGCCCGCTTGGGTGGCGAGGATCGCGGTGACCAGCGAGGTGGACGCGGTCAGCACGCCCGCCGACAGGTCGAACTCGCCGCCGACCATCAGCAGCGACACGGCCACCGCCATGATGCCCAGCGTCGCCGCGTCGTCCAGCCAGGTCGCGGCTCCGCTGGCGCTGAAGAACTTGTCGGACGCGAAGGTGAAGAACAGGAAGACCACGACCGCGCCGAGCAGTGCGCCGATCTCCGGGCGGATCACCAATCGGTCGGTCAGCCGCGGCTTCTCCAGCCGTTCGTCGAGGGTCGTCATCGGGTGCCCCTTCGCACGTACTGGCCGACCTTGTCCACTGTGGATTTGCCGACCAGGTCGGGTCCGGTGAGCACCGGTTTTCCGCCGCCGACGACGTTCGCGTTGTCCCGGTAGAGCTTCAGGAACTGCACCGGGAGATAGCCCTGTTCGTACTGCTGCTGGTCGACCGCGAAGAGCACCTCGCCCGCCTTGATCGCGGCCACCACGTCGGAGTTGAGGTCGAACGTGGCGACCTGCGCCTTCGAATTCACCGACTTGACCGCGCTCACCGCACGAGCCGCGACCTGCGAGTTCAGCGTGAGGACCGCGTCGATCGACGAATCGGCCTGGACCGCGCCTCGGATGCGGGACTCGGCGTCGGTCGGGTTGGAGATGTCCACTTGCAGCGTCTGCACGGTGCCGGCGAACCCGGTCTTCGCGCCGTCGCAACGCTGCGCCTGCCCGACGTTCCCGGCTTCGTGGATCACGCACAGGAGTTTGTGCTTGCCGAGTTCTTCGAACTTCTTCCCGGCCTCTTGCCCGGCGATCGACTCGTTCTGCCCGACGTGCGTGAGCGCGCCGTACGCCGCGCTCTTGTCCTCGCCGGAGTTGATGGTGATCACCGGGATCCCGGCACGTACCGCGGCCTCGATGGACGGACGCAGCGCCTCGGGATTCGCCATCGACACCACGAGCCCGCCGGTTTGTTGCGCGACTGCGTTGTCGATCAGCTTCGCCTGCGCACCGGGGTCGCCGTCGGAGGTGTATTCGACCTGGACGCCAAGATCTTTGCCCGCTTGTTCGGCGCCGTTCTTCACCACGTTCCAGAACGCGTCGCCCGCGGTGCCGTGGGTGATCACCGAGACCTTCAGCGGTCCGGACGGCGTCGGCGCGGCGCCGGGCGCGGTCGTCTTCGGTTCGGCGGCCGGACCGGTGCACGCCGCCAGCAGCAAGCCCGCGGCCAGCAGGCTCGCCACCGCGCGGCCGGAGCGTCGTGCGCGCTCCCAGCGATGGGACATCGTTGTCTCTCCTCGCTTGTTTTCCGACGTCAGCCGGTGATGGTGCGCAGATACGAAAGACTCGTCGCGACGTCGCGGCCAGGGCGGTCCACCGGGCTGTCGTCGCTCAGCGCGGTGTCCTGCTCCAGGACGTACCAGCCGTCGTAGCCTGCTTCGGCGACGGAGCGGACCATGGCTTCGATGTCCACGTCGCCCTCGCCGAGCGGCACGTAGAGACCCTTGCCGACAGCTTCGGCGTACGGCAGTTCGCCTGCTCGGACGGCATTCGCCAGTTCGCCGCGGACGTCCTTGAGATGCAGATGCCCGATCCGCCGCGGATGCCGCCGGGCGAGCGCGACCGGGTCGGTGCCGCCGATCATCAGGTGGCCGGTGTCCAGGCAGAGTTGGAGATCCGAGCCGGCGAGGAGACGTTCGACCTCGGCCCGCGTTTCCACGTGCGTGCCGACGTGCGGGTGCAAGACGGTTCGGAGGCCGTGTTTTGCCGCTAGGTCGCGGATCTTGCCTGCCGTGCGGACCAAAGTGGACCATTCGGCGTCGGTGAGGATGGGCCGTTCGTCGTAACCGTCGAGGCCGGTCGCGGCCGCGAGGACGAGCATGCCGCCGCCGCAAGCCGCGAAGAGCGCGGCCGAGTCTTCCGCTTCGGCGATGGCCGCGTCCGGATTCTCGTGCAGCGGTACGGCCAGGAAGCCGCCGACGAGGTCGAGCCGGTGGCTTTCCAGCAGCTTCCTCAGCTCGGCCGGTTCGCGCGGCAGATAGCCGGGCGGGCCCAATTCTGTTGCGGTGACGCCCAACGCGGCCATCTCGCCGAGCACCGCCGGGGCTTCGAGCACCCGGCCCCAGCCGGGAACCTCGCAGACTCCCCACGAGATCGGGGCGGCGGCGACGCGGATCTTCGCGGTCATGGATCCCTCTCCGGTCGGGGGACGGGCCCTTGATTAGAGCGCTCCAAGCTTGTAGCGTCCGACCCGTCGCGTCAAGCGCTTCTCCGGGGAGGTTTCGCGATGGGGAAGCCCACCATGGAGGACGTCGCCGCGCGAGCCGGGGTCTCCCGGGCACTGGTTTCGCTGGTGATGCGCAACGCGCCGAACGTCTCGGCGCGGCGACGCGCGGCGGTGGTGAAAGCGGCCGAGGAGCTGGGCTATTCGCCGCACGTGATGGCGCGGTCGCTGGCGAGCCGGACGTCGACGGTGCTCGGTGTGATGGTGAACGACCTGCGCAACGCCTTCTTCGCCGACGTGGTGGAAGGGCTGGACGCGGCGGCCCAAGCGGCCGGTTTCGACTTGATCCTCAACACCGGCGGGCGGATGCCTTCCCGGGAGGGTGCGGCGTTGCGCAGTCTTCTGTCGTTCCGCCCGGCTGGCGTCGTGTTGTTGTCGCCGGTGGTTCCGGCCGCCGCGATCGAGGCTGCGGCACGGCAGTGTCCGGTAGTGTTGGTGTCCCGGACTTCTCGGTTGTCCACTGTGGATACCGTGAACGACGACGGCGAGGCTGGCGCGGCGTTGGCGGTGGAGCACCTGGTCCAGCTGGGACATCGCCGGATCGCGCACCTCGACGGCGGAGGAGCGGCCGGTGCCGCGGCCCGGCGACGAGGTTTCCGGCAGGCGATGCGGGCGCACGCTCTGGAGCCGATCGTGGTGCGCAGCGAACACACCGACACTGCGGGCGAGAAAGCCGTGCGAGAATTGCTGTCCTCGTATTCTCCGGCACCGACCGCGCTGCTGGCAGGCAACGACTTCAACGCGGTCGGCGCGATCTCGGCGCTTGAGGAACACGGGTTGCGGGTGCCGGCGGATGTTTCGGTGGTCGGCTACGACAACACGTCCTTGGCTTCCTTGCGGCACATTTCACTGACCACAGTGGACCAGCCGCGCGCGGAAATGGCGCGACTGGCTTTCGACGCGCTATTGGAGCGCGTACGCGGTGAACGCACTGAACCGGTGCGGCATCTGCTTCATCCGTCCCTGGTCGTGCGGGAGACCACGGGGCCTGGCTCAGGGGAGGCGCAGCGATGAGGGTGGGACTGGCGGGGGCCGGACGGATCGGTGCCGCGCACGCGGAAACACTCGCGGGATTCGACGAGGTCGCGTCGGTGGTGGTCGCGGACGTGGATCCCGCGCGAGCCCAGTCGGTCGCCGGTCGGCTCGGCGTCGAGGCGGCCGGAGGCATCGACGCGCTGTTCCGGTCTGGTCTCGACGGCCTGGTCGTCGCGGCGGCCACGGACGCGCATCCGGAGCTGATCATCCAGGCGGTCGACGCACGGGTGCCGGTGTTCTGCGAGAAGCCGGTCGCCGCGGACATCCCCGGCACGCTCGCGGTGATCGACCGGATCGCGCACTCGGAGGTCCCGGTGCAGATCGGCTTCCAGCGCCGGTTCGACGCGGGCTACCAGGCCGCGCGGGTCGCGGTGGAGAGCGGTGAACTGGGCTGGCTGCACAGCGTCCGGGCGACCACCTTGGACCCGGCGCCGCCGCCCGCCGCCTACGTCGCGCATTCCGGTGGTCTGTTCCGGGACTGCGGGGTGCACGACTTCGACATCCTCCGGTGGGTGACCGGCCGGGAGGTCGAGGAGGTTTTCGCCTTGGGGCGCAACAAAGGCGAGCAGTTCTTCGCGGATGCCGGGGATGTCGACACCGCAGCTGTCGCGATGACTCTCGACGACGGAACCCTGGCGACGGTCTCGCTGACGCGCTACAACGGCGCGGGCTACGACGTGCGTTTCGAGGCCCTCGGTTCGCTGGGCAACGCCGTGGTGGGCTTGGACGAGCAGGCTCCGCTGCGGTCGGTGGAGCCGGGCTTCGGGCCGTTGCCGGGACCCGCGTATCCAGGGTTCATGGAGCGCTTCCGGACGGCTTATGCCGCTGAGCTGCGGGCGTTCCTGGATGTTGCCGCCCGGCGGATCCCGTCGCCTGCCGGGGCGGCGGATGCGTTGGAGGCGTTCTACATCGCGGAGGCGTGCGAGGTCTCGCGGAGGGAGAACCGCCCGGTGCGGGTCGCGGAGGTGCGGCGATAGGTCAGGGTTTCGGGAAGTAGGCGACCACCTCGGCCAGAGCGTCGAGTTCTTCGGCATCGAAGCGACCGGTGGCGGTGTCTGCCTCGCCGATGACCATCGTCCGCCCGCGCGGCCTCGCGTGGTAGTGGTGGCCGGTGAAGCGGAAGCCGGCCAATCCGAGGAGCGCGCCGCCGAGCGGAGTCACATCGCCGTTGTCTTGCACCTGCTCGACCCGCTCGAAGGCCACGGCGTCTTTTTTGGTGCGGAAGCCGATCCAGGCTACGGAAAGCACCGCCGCGTTGCCGTGGCCGTCGCCGACTGCGTACAACCGCATGACGAGCGAAGTGCACGGGGTGCGGAGGAAGAATTCCTGCACCTTGCCCGTCGAATTGAGCAGGCACTTCAGGTCGCGTTTCACCGTCCGCTTCAGCTCTTTGAGCTTGAACCTGCTGAATGTTTCGGCTGATTTCCCTCGCTGGGCGGATTTCCGGCCCTCGGTTTTCCTGGCCGAGGGAGAACGGCCGGGCAGCGAATCGACGACGTCCCCGCGAGGTTGCCGGGCAGTGCCTCCGCGGCGACACCCGCGCCTCCCTCTACCGCGGCACCGCCGCCGAATGCGGTGACCCCACCTGCACCGATGACCGCGGCGACTCCCGCCGCGACGATTGCCCCGCCGCCGCGGCGCCCTCGCCCGTCGCCGTTGGGAATGCGGCGCCTGCGGCCGAATTCGTCCGTGTACCAGTCGTCTGCCATGCCAGCGATCCCCTCCGTGCCCCTCGATCGGCTGTGCGCGGAGAAAATCCAACTCCGAACAAGGCACGGAACGACACGGAACCTGGCAGGTTCACCTGAATGTCGGAATCCGCTGGTTAAGTCAGCCTCGCGGGCGAAGCAGCTTCTCCGCCAACGTATCCGCCAAGTCCCGCGGTACCGAATCCCCGGTTAGTGCGCTGTAGACAATCGGCCCGAGCAGAGCGGCCATGGTGGCTTCCGGATCCAGCACCGGAGAAATCTCGCCCGCCTCGGCGGCCCGCGTCAGCATCTCGCGCTCGGCGATCTGCCGCGGCTCCAGGTAACGCTCGTGGAACCGTGCGGCAGTCCCCGCGTCGTGCTGCGCTTCGGCCAGCAAGGTGAGCAGACACCTGCCCGCCGGGTCTTCGGCGAGGAAGTGCGCGAAGTCGCGGAGGTAGGCCCGGATGCTGTCGGCAGTCGGGAGTTCCGTCGGCACCGGCAGGCGCTTCTCGCTGTCCTCGATCAGCGTGTCCAGCAGGATTTCGACCTTCGACGGCCACCAGCGGTAGATCGTCTGCTTCGCGACGCCGGCCCGGCGCGCGATCGCTTCGACGGTCAGTGCGCTGAAGCCGTGCTCGACCAGCAGGTCGTCGGCGGCGTGGAGCACCGCCAGGCGCGCGGACTCGTCGCGCCGGTTGCCGGAGCGTGCCCTGCGGGGCTGGGAATTGACTGCGGGCATACCGGGCACCTTACCGTGCTACTGTCTAGACGTGACGTTGCGTCTAAACAAAGGAGGGGTCATGGCGGTACGCCGGGCATTGGTGGTCGGGGCTTCACGGGGCTTGGGATTGGTGCTGGTCACGGAGTTGGACCGGCGCGGGTGGGAGGTCATCGCGACGACCCGCGACGGATCGGTGCCACGGGAGGGAATGCGGACCGAGCAGCTGGAGATGACCGACGACGCACAGATCGCCGCGCTGCGCGAGAGAGTGGACGGTCCGCTCGATCTGCTCTTCGTGAACGCGGCGATCGACCGAGGGAATCTGCCGATCAGCGAAGTGCCCGCCGAGATGTTCGCCGAAGTGATGATCACCAATGCGTTGGGCCCGTTGAGAGTCCTCGAAGGACTGCACGATCTGGTCGCGCCGGGCGGCACGGTCGCGGTGATGTCGTCTGAACAGGGCAGTATCTCGATGAACGTCGAGCCCGGATACGAGCTGTACAAGGCGAGCAAGGCCGCGCTCAACCAGCTCATGCGCAGTTACGCCACTCGCCACGAGGCGGACGGGCGCACCGCATTGCTCATCGACCCCGGCCACAACCGGACGCGGCTCGGCGGTCCGGACGCGCCGTTGCTGCCGGAGGAAAGCGTGCCCGCGGTCGTTGACGTGCTGGAAGCGCGGGCAGGCGAGCCGGGGTTGCGGTTTCTCGACCGCTTCGGCAAGCCGGTTCCCTGGTAACGACTGTGCCGATCGGGTAGCGCGGGACGGCCTCGCGTGCCAAGCTGCGGGGCGTGCCTGGATCCGGAGAATCCGAGATCGTGCTGATCCCGCTCGACGAGCCGGGGCTGGAGCGGCTTCTGGAAGCCGCGGTGGCCGACGCCGAACCGGCCGAGGTCATGCCGCCGGTGGAAGGTCCCGCTGGCTGGACCGAAGCCCGCCGCGAAGCGTTTCTCGCGTTTCACCGCCGACGATCGCTCAATCCGGACACCGCCATCGAAACGACGTGGGTCGTGGAAGTCGACGGCCGCGTCCGCGGGGCGGCCCGGCTGCGGCCGGTGTCCGGACGGGCCGCGCTGGAGGTCGAGGCCGGGGTGTGGCTGGGCCGGTCGGCGCGTGGACGCGGGATCGGCCGCAAGGTGACCGCGGTACTGCTGGACGCGGCCCGCGACGGCGGCGCGGCGAAGTTCGTCGCGACGACCACTGTGGACAATGCGGCGGCACAGCGGCTGCTGAGCGGGGCCGGTGCGGAACTCGACGTCCGCGGCACGGAGATCGACGCGCACCTGGACTTCTGACCGCGTCCTCCCGCAAGCGCCCCAACGAGGCGGCCCTGCCCGCTGGTCCCAGCCGGGCCAGTGCGAACGTAGGTGAGGGGAACCGTGAGGGAATCAGATTCCCTCACGGTTCCCCTCACCTACGCCAGCGGGACCACGCGGTCCGGCCGGATGCTCGCGGGCGAGCGGCGGGTCAGGTGAGTTCCAGCTCCGGCGAGTACATGTCGAACCAATGGTGCAGGTCCAGCGCCCGGTCCATGCCGACCCGCTGCGCCTGGCTGATCGCCGCCGGGTCGGTCTCCGCCGACTGCCGCAGCCACTCCCGGCTGACCATCTGGAACACCGGATTGTCCTTCTGCGCCAAGGCTTCCTTGATCTGCTGCTGCAACGCGATCGCGTACCCCGGGTCCTGAGTGGAGGGATACGGGCTCTTCACCCGGTCCCGCACCGACGCGGGCAGCACGTGCTTCGTCGCGTGCCGCAGCAAGCTCTTTTCCCGGCCGTCGTAGGTCTTCAGCGACCACGGCGTGTTGTAGACGTACTCCACGAGCCGGTGGTCGCAGAACGGCACGCGCACTTCCAGGCCCACCGCCATCGACATGCGGTCCTTGCGGTCGAGCAGCTGCCGCACGAAGCGGGTCAGGTGGAGGTTGCAGATGACCCGCATCCGCGACTCCCGCTCGGATTCGCCGTCCAGCAAGTCCACTTGGGACACCGCGGTGCGGTACTGGTCGTCGATGTAGGAATCCAGGTCGAGCTTCGCGGCGAGGCCGGGTTCGAGCAGCGAACCGCGGTTCTCCATCAGGCTGTTGCGGAACGCCAGCCAGGGGAAGGTGTCCGATTTCACCGCGGTCTCGTCGTGGAACCAGCGGTACCCGCCGAACACCTCGTCGGCCGATTCGCCGGACAGCGCGACCGTCGATTCCGCCCGGATCGCCTTGAACAGCAAGTACAGCGACGTGTCCATGTCGCCGAGACCGGACGGGATGTCCCTGGCGCGCAGCACCTTGCGGCGCACCTCCGGGTCGCTCAGGTCGGCCGGGTTCAGCATCACGTCCTGGTGTGCGGAACCGACGAGCTTGGCGACGTCGCGGATGTAGGGCGAGTCGGGGGTGTCGCGCATTTCGTCCGGCTGGAAGTTCTCCTCCTGCCCGAAGAAGTCGACCGAGAAGGTGCGCAGCTGCTCGCCTTCTTCGGACAGCCGCGCGGCGGCCAGGCCGGTGACCGCGCTCGAATCGAGGCCGCCGGACAGCAGCACGCAGCGCGGGACGTCGGCGACCAGTTGCCGGTGGACGATGTCGGTCATCAGCTCGCGCACGCGCTCGACCGTCGTCTCCTGGTCGTCGGTGTGCTCCTTCGCGTCGAGCTTCCAGTAGGTGCGGGTGTTGATGCCCTCGCGGGTCACCGTCACGACGGTGGCCGGGTCGACCTCGTACATGTCCTTCCACAGCGACCAGCCCGGCCGCTTCGTGAAGCCCATCAGCTCGCGCAGGCCGTCGCTGTCGACCACCTTGCGCGCCAACGGGTTCGCCAGGATCGCCTTCGGCTCGGAACCGAACAGGACGCCGTCGCGGGTGGGGTAGTAGTAGAACGGCTTGATGCCCATCCGGTCGCGGATCATCACGAGCTTCTGGTCGCGTTCGTCCCAGATCGCGAACGCGTACATGCCGTTGAGGTGGTCCACGACCTCGGTGCCCCATTGCAGGTAGCCGTGCAGCACGACTTCGGTGTCGCTGTCGGTCTCCCAGCGGTGGCCCAGTTTGGTGAGTTCTTCACGAAGTTCGGAGAAGTTGTACGCCTCGCCGCTGTAGACCATCGCGACTTCGCCGTTCGGGGTCTTGACGCTCATCGGCTGGCGTCCGCCCGGCAGGTCGATGATGGCGAGCCGGCGGTGCCCCAGAGCGACGGAGCGACGGACCCAGGTTCCGCGGTCGTCGGGTCCTCGGCAGGCCATGGTTTCGGTCATCGCGTCCGCGATCTCCTGCTGCTGCGTGAGATCGGTGTCGTAGGAAACCCAGCCCGCGATTCCGCACATACGAGACCTCCCGGAGTTAGTTAGTTAGTTGCTACAACTATTGGTTACTCAGGTGTAACACGGACCCCCGATCGTTGTCTGCCCGAATTGCACTCTCTGTCCTTGATCCGCTACCAGCTGTGCCGCAAGTCACCCACCAACTACGGAAAGTCACGTGGCCCCGCTAACCCGGATGGCGCTTGACGCAGTGGCCCGGGTCACCAGCCGTCAAGATCGCGTAAACGGCCCCAGGTCGCGGCGTCAAGGAGGCGTCAGGCGCGGGTGCTCACCCTCCGCGACGACCGCACAGTGGCTCTCGACCGACGGTCATCCCATGCCGGGTGACCCTTCCTGAGAGGTGCCTCGTGGCGGATTTGCTGTACGCCCTATTGCTCATCGGCGTGTTCGTGGTGCTCGCCGGTGTCCTGCGCGGGCTGGAGAAGCTGTGAGCGGCGCGGGCACCGTGGCCAACATCGTCGGCGGACTGCTGGCGCTCGGCCTTCTCGGCTACCTGTTCGTCGCCCTCGTGAGGCCGGAGAAATTCTGAGATGAGTGACGTCGCGGCCGGCTTCCTGCAAGCCGGCGTGCTCCTGGTCGCCCTCGCGGTGGTCTACAAACCCCTCGGCGACTACCTCGCCCGCGTCTTCTCCGCCGAGAAGCACCTGCGGGTCGAGAAAGCCCTGTACAAAATCGTCCGGGTCGATCCGGACACCGAACAGCACTGGAAGACCTACGCCTCGGGCGTGCTCGGCTTCTCGTTCGTCTCGGTGATCCTGCTGTACCTGCTGCAGCGGCTGCAATCGATCCTGCCGTGGAACTTCGGCCGCGGGCCGGTGTCGCCCGCCGTCGCGTTCAACACCGCGGTTTCCTTCGTGACCAACACGAACTGGCAGTCCTACACGCCCGAAACGACCATGGGCCACTTCGTCCAGATGGCCGGGCTCACCGTGCAGAACTTCCTCTCCGCGGGCGTCGGGCTCGCCGTGGCGATCGCGGTGACCCGCGGGTTCATCCGCTCGCGCACCGACCGGCTTGGCAACTTCTGGGTCGACCTGACCCGCGGCACGATCCGCGTGCTGCTGCCGATGGCGTTCGTGTTCGCGCTCGTCCTCGTGGCGCTCGGCGTCGTGCAGAGCCTGCGCTCCGGCGTCGCGGTGACGAACCCGGACGGCAGCCGCAGCACGATCGCGCTGGCCCCGGCGGCGAGCCAGGAAGTGATCAAGGAACTCGGCACGAACGGCGGCGGCATCTTCAACGCCAACTCCGCGCATCCGTTCGAGAACCCGAACGTCTGGACCAACGTCATCGAGATGTTCCTGATCCTGGTGATCCCGGTCTGCCTCACCCGTGCCTTCGGGCGAATGGTGGGCAACCGCAAGCAGGGCTACGTCCTGCTGTCGGTGATGGCCGGTCTGTGGACGGCGATGCTCGCGGTGATCTGGACCTCCGAGGCGCGCACGAACAGCCCGGCGGCGCTGGCCGCGGGGGCGAATCTCGAAGGCAAGGAACAGCGGTTCGGGATCGGCGGCACGTCGCTGTTCGCCGACACCACTACCGGCACTTCGACCGGTGCGGTGAACGGCGCGCACGACAGCCTCTCCGGGCTCGGCGGCGGGGGGACGCTGCTGAACATGCTGTTCGGCGAGGTTTCGCCGGGCGGTGTCGGCACCGGGCTGTACGGGATTCTCGTGATGGCCGTGATCGCGATGTTCCTGGCCGGGCTGATGGTCGGGCGCACGCCGGAGTACCTGGGCAAGAAGCTCGGCAAGCGCGAGGTCACCTGCGCGGCGATCTCGATGCTGGCGATGCCCGTCGTGGTGCTGCTCGGGTCCGGCATCGCCTTGATGATCCCGGGCACGCGCGACGCGCTCGGCAACCCGGGCCCGCACGGACTGTCGGAAGTCCTGTACGGCTACGCGTCCACCGGCAACAACAACGGCAGCGCGTTCGGCGGCCTCACCGCGACCAGCGACTGGTTCCAGGCGTCGTTCTCGGTGGCCATGCTGCTCGGCCGGTTCGTGCCCATCGTCGCGGTGCTCTGCCTGGCCGGTTCGCTTGCCGCGCAGAAGAAAGTTCCCGAAACCTCGGGCACGCTGCCCACCACCGGGCCGCTGTTCGGGACGTTGCTGACCGGCACCGTCGTCCTCGTCGCGGCCCTCACGTTCATCCCGGCGCTCGCGCTGGGGCCCATCGCGGAGGCGTTGGCATGACCATCACGCAAGAGCGGACTCCGGAAGAGGAGACGCGGCACCATGTCGAAAACGCTGGCAGAGTCGGAGCCGGGGTCTTCAGCCCGAAGCAGTTGTGGTCGTCCATGCCGGACGCGCTGCGCAAGCTGAACCCGCGCCATCAGCTCAAAAACCCGGTGATGTTCGTGGTGTGGGCCGGTTCGGTCCTGACCACCGTCTTCGCGATCACTGACCCGAGCGTGTTCTCCATCCTCATCGCGGTGTGGCTGTGGTTCACCGTCGTGTTCGCGAACCTGGCCGAGGCCGTCGCCGAGGGCCGGGGCAAGGCGCAGGCGGAATCGTTGCGGCGGACCAAAAAGGAGACCGTCGCGCGGCGGCTCACCGAGGACGGCTCCGAGGAGCAGGTACCCGGTGTGGATCTGCGCGTCGGCGACCGGGTGGTGGTCGAGGCCGGACAGGTGATCCCGGGTGATGGCGACGTCGTCGAAGGCATCGCGACGGTCGACGAATCGGCGATCACCGGCGAGTCCGCTCCGGTGATCCGCGAGTCCGGCGGCGACCGTTCGGCGGTCACCGGCGGCACCACGGTGCTGAGCGACCGGATCGTGGTGCGGATCAGCACCAAGCCCGGCGAGTCCTTTGTGGACCGGATGATCGCGTTGGTGGAAGGCGCTTCCCGGCAGAAGACGCCGAACGAGATCGCGCTGACCATCCTGCTGTCCACGCTGACCATCATCTTCCTGCTCGCCGTCGTGGCCCTGCAGCCGATGGCGGCCTACTCCGGCAGCGAGCAGCCGGTGATCGTGCTGACCGCGCTGCTGGTCTGCC
>NZ_LWSF01000021.1:38459-73387 GCF_001651785.1 Amycolatopsis sp. M39 | reverse complement strand
GCAGCGCAATGTTCTCGCCACCTCCGGCCGAGCGGTCGAAGCCGCGGGCGACGTCTCGACGCTGCTGCTCGACAAGACCGGAACGATCACCTTCGGCAACCGGCGCGCGACCGAGCTGATCCCGGTCGGAAAGTCCACTATGGACGATCTGGCCCGTGCGGCCCGGCTGTCCAGCCTCGCCGACGGCACGCCGGAAGGCCGCAGCATCGTCGAGCTGATCGCCGAGCGGCACGGGCTTCCGGCCGCGGCGGACGACGGCGAGAAGCTGGCCGAGTTCGTCCCGTTCACCGCGCAGACCCGGATGAGCGGCGTCGACCTCGACGGCCGCGAGGTCCGCAAGGGTGCGACGTCGGCGGTGCGGCAGTGGGTCCGCGACCACGGCGGCGACGTGCCGGACGAGACCGAACGCGTCGTGGACGAGATCAGCCAGCAGGGCGGGACCCCGCTGGTGGTCGCGGAAGCCGCGGGCGGGACGGCGAACGTGTGCGGTGTGATCCGGCTGTCGGACGTGGTGAAGCCGGGCATGAAGGAGCGCTTCGAGGAACTGCGCTCGATGGGCATCAAGACGGTGATGATCACCGGCGACAACCCGCTCACCGCGAAGGCCATCGCACAGGACGCGGGCGTCGACGACTATCTCGCCGAGGCCAAGCCCGAGGACAAGATGGCGCTCATCAAGAAGGAGCAGGAGGGCGGGCGGCTCGTCGCGATGACCGGCGACGGCACGAACGACGCGCCCGCGCTCGCGCAGTCCGACGTCGGCGTGGCGATGAACACCGGGACCATGGCGGCCAAGGAAGCCGGCAACATGGTCGACCTCGACTCGAATCCGACGAAGCTGATCGAGATCGTCGCCATCGGCAAACAGCTGCTGATCACCCGCGGCGCGCTCACCACGTTCAGCGTGGCGAACGACCTGGCGAAGTACTTCGCCATCCTGCCCGCGATGTTCACCGGCATCTTCGCCCAGCTCGGCGCGCTCAACATCATGCACCTGGCCACGCCGAAGTCGGCGATCCTCTCCGCGGTCGTCTTCAACGCGCTGATCATCGTCGCGCTGATCCCGCTCGCCCTGCGCGGCGTGCGGTACCGGCCGTCGTCGGCGTCCGCGCTGCTGCGCCGCAACCTGCTCGTCTACGGCCTCGGCGGGATCGCCAGCCCGTTCCTCGGGATCTGGGTGATCGACCTGATCGTGCGCCACATTCCAGGGATTGGCTGACATGAACGTCTTGCTCAAGCAGACCTGGGCGGGCCTTCGCCTGCTCATCGCGATGACCGTGCTGCTCGGCGTCGTCTACCCGCTGGGCGTGTGGGCGGTGTCGCGCATCCCCGGCCTCCAGGGGCACGCCGAGGGCTCGGTGGTGACGCAGAACGGCCAGGCCGCCGGCTCGTCGCTGATCGGGATCGACCCGGTGCCCGCCGACCCCGCGCACGACCCGTGGTTCCACAACCGGCCCTCGGCGGGTTCGAAGGACGTGCTCGGGCCGGGCGACCCGTCGACGTCGGGGCCGTCCAACAAGGGGCCGTACAACGAGGATCTGGCCAAGGCCATCGCCCAGCGGCGGGGCTTGATCGCGCATCGGGAGGGCGTCAGCCCGGCGGAGGTGCCCGCGGACGCGGTGACCGCTTCGGGCTCGGGCCTGGACCCGGCGATCAGCGTCGCCTACGCCGACCTCCAGGTGCTTCGCGTGGCCCGCAACACCGGGCTGAGCGAGGAGAAGGTGCGGCAGCTGGTCGCGGACAACACCACCGGAAACGGGATCGGCGTGCCGGGCGTGAATGTGCTCCGGCTCAACCTTGCCGTGCATTCGGCCGCTCCTGGCGCACACTGACACCGTGAGCACCCCTGACACACCCCCGAAGCCGCGCCGAGGCGAACTGCGCATCTACCTCGGCGCGGCTCCGGGCGTCGGCAAGACCTTCGCCATGCTCGGCGAAGCGCGCCGCCGCCTCGACCGCGGCACCGACGTGGTCGTCGGCCTGGTCGAGACGCACGGCCGTAAGAAAACCGCCGATCTGCTCGACGGGCTGGAGGTGGTGCCGCGGCGCACCGTCAGCCATCGCGGGCACGAGTTCGCCGAGATGGACCTCGACGCGGTGCTCGCCCGCGCGCCCGAGGTCGTCGTCGTGGACGAGCTGGCGCACACGAACGTGCCCGGCGGACGGCACGAGAAACGCTGGCAGGACATCGACGAGCTGCTCGAAGCGGGCATCGACGTGCTGTCCACGGTCAACGTCCAGCACCTGCAGAGCCTCAACGACGTCGTCGAGCGCATCACCGGCGTCACCCAGCAGGAAACCGTGCCGGACGAGGTCGTGCGCCGCGCGGAGCAGCTGGAGCTGGTGGACATCACGCCGGAGGCGCTGCGGCGGCGGCTCGCGCACGGCAACGTCTACCCGGCCGAGCGCATCGACGCCGCGCTGGGCAACTACTTCCGGCCCGGCAACCTCACCGCGTTGCGCGAGCTGGCGCTGCTGTGGGTGGCCGACCAGGTCGATGTCGCGCTGCAGCGTTATCGCGCCGAGCAGAAGATCACCGACACGTGGGAAACCCGCGAACGGGTGGTCGTGTCGATCACCGGCGGACCGGAAAGCGAGACGCTGATCCGGCGCGCCAGCCGGATCGCCAACCGGGCGGGCGCGGAACTGCAGGTCGTGCACATCCTGCGCGGAGACGGCCTGGCCGGGCTCGGGCCGACCGCGATGGTCCGCTGCCGCACGCTGGCCGAAGAAGTCGGCGCGACCTTCCACACCGTGGTCGGCGACGACGTGCCGACGGCCCTGCTCGACTTCGCCCGCGGGGTCAACGCGACTCAGCTGGTCATCGGCACGTCGCGGCGATCCCGGATCGCGCGGCTCTTCGACGAAGGCATCGGCGCGACCGTGGTCCAGCAGTCCGGGCCGATCGACGTGCACATGGTCACCCACTCCTACGCCGGCGGACGGCTGCGGGCGCGGCTGGGCACGAGCCCGCTGGCACCGTCGCGGCTCGTGCTGGGCTGGGTGCTGAGCATCGTGGCGCCGCTCGTCGCGACCGGTCTCGGCGTGCTGCTGCGCGACGCGGTCGAGTTCTCCACCGACGTGATCCTCTACGTGCTGGCCACCGTCGTCGTCGCGCTGGTGGGCGGGCTCGGCCCGGCCTTGGTGGCCGCGATCTTCGGCGCGGGGCTGTTGAACTTCTTCTTCACTCCGCCGCTGTACACGCTGAACGTGCACAGTCCGCAGAACGTCGTGACGCTGATCGCGATGATCGTGGTGGCGGTGATGGTGGCGTTGGTGGTCGCTTCCGCCGCCCGACGGGGTGTGGCGGCGGCGCGGGCCCGGACGGAGGCGTCGCTGCTGGCGTCTTATGCGCGCACAGTGCTGACCAATCCGAACCCGATCGAGCGGTTGCTGGAGAAGGTACGGGAGAACTTCGGCCTCACTTCCGTGACGCTGCTGGAGAAACGCAACGGCAAGTGGGACAAGGTCGCGCTGTCCGGCGGGGAGCCGTGTGCCGATCCGGACGAGGCCGATGTGGACATTGCGGTGACCGCTGACGTGCACCTGACGTTGCGCGGCCGCGCATTGCCCGCGGCGGACCGCCGGGTGCTGGAAGCCGTCGCGGGACAAGCGTTGCTCGCCTTGCGGCAGCAGCGGATGGCAGCGGCCGCGGCGGCCGCCGAGCGGAAGGCCGAGGCGACCGAACTGCGCACGACGCTGCTGTCCGCGGTCGGCCATGACCTGCGGACGCCGCTCACGTCCATCAAGGCGGCGATCGGCAGCCTGCGCGCGCCGGATCTTTCTCTGTCCGATGAGGACACTGAAGAACTGATGGAAGCCGTCGAGCTTTCGGCGGACCGGCTCGCCGGGTTGATCGGCAACCTGCTCGACTCCTCGCGGCTGGCAACGGGTGCGGTCACCCCGCATCTGCGGCCGGTCGGCTACGACGAGGTGGTCGCGCACGCACTGTCCAATGTGGATAACTCGCAGAGTGTGCGGGTTTCCGTGGACGCTCGATTGCCTTCGGTGCAAGCGGATCCCGGCCTGCTGGAACGGGTGATCGCGAACGTGCTCGACAACGCTCTCCGGCACGGCGGCGGCGACGTTTCCGCGCGGGCGAGCGCGCATTCGGAGTTCGTGGAACTGCGGATCGCCGACCACGGAAAGGGCTTGCGGAAGGGTGCCGCGGAGTCCGCGTTCGCGCCGTTCCAGCGGCTGGGCGGGGACCGGGATTCGACGCCGGGCGTCGGGCTCGGCTTGTCCGTGGCGAAGGGGTTCACCGAGGCGATGGGCGGTACCGTTCGCGCCGAGGACACTCCTGGCGGAGGGTTGACGGTGGTGATCTCGCTGCCGGCCTGTACCGGCCGGGAACTCGTGGAAGCCGAACCGGCGGAGGAGGGCGTGGCGCGATGACTGCCGATCCAGCGGCGACGGTGCTGGTCGTCGACGATGAACCGCAGATCGTGCGGGCGTTGCGGATCAACCTCAGCGCACGAGGGTACAAGGTGATCACCGCCCACGACGGGACTGCCGCGCTGAAAGCGGTCGCCGAAACGAAACCCGACGTGGTGGTGCTCGATCTCGGCCTGCCTGATCTGGACGGCACCGAGGTGATCGCGGGCCTGCGCGGCTGGACGACGGTGCCGATCATCGTGCTGTCCGCGCGCGGCGATTCGGCGGACAAGGTCCAGGCGCTCGACGCGGGTGCCGACGATTACGTCACCAAACCGTTCGGAATGGACGAACTGCTCGCCCGGCTCCGGGCTGCGGTCCGCCGTTCGTCGGTCGGCGGGACGGACGGCGCGGAAGCGGTGGTGGACACCGGGTCGTTCACGATCGACCTGGCGGCGAAGAAGGTGCTGCGCGAGGGGCGCGAGGTGCACCTGACCAAGACCGAATGGGGAGTGCTGGAACTGCTGGTGCGCAACCGGGGGCGGTTGGTGGCGCAGAAGCAGCTGCTGCACGAGGTGTGGGGGCCGTCGTATGAGACGGAATCCCATTATCTGCGCGTGTATTTGGCGCAGTTGCGGCGGAAGCTGGAGCCGGAACCGTCCCGGCCGCGCCACTTGCTGACCGAACCCGGCATGGGCTACCGCTTCGAACTCTGACCCGGCCGAAAAGTCGCGAGGGGAACCCTGAGGGAACCAGATTCCCTCAGGGTTCCCCGCACGGACTTCAGCGGCTGGCGGAGCTGCTCGGGTGGGTGTCCGAAGTGGACGCGCTCGGTGTGGACGACGGCTGGCCGCCGGTCGAGCTGCTGCCAGAGCTGGGCGGCGGGCTTTCCGGGGGCGAGGTGTCAGTGGTCGGCGGGGTGGACGGCGTCGTCGGCTGTGTGGAGCTGCTCGGCGACGTCGTGGGGTGGCTGGTCGGCGGGTCGCTGCGATCCGACGTGGTGCCCGGCACCGGGTTGCCGCCAGGCTGACCGCCGGGCTGACCGGCGTTCGGCGGGGGCGTGATCACGCTCGTGGTCGGTTTCCCGTCCGGGCCGACGGCGACCACCGTGGTCGGGGTCGGCGGGGCGGTCTGGCCGGGGGTCGGCGAGCCGGGGACGGTCATCGGGCCGCCGGGGACGGCGTTGCCCGGCACGACCACCTGGGAACTGCCCTGCAGCCCGCCCTGGCCGCCGCCGGTGGTGTTCGTCGCGGTGTCGGTGACCGAGCCGGGGCCGGCCAGTTCGGCGACCGCGGCGAAGGCGGTGGCGACCACGAGGCCGCTGACGCCCAGGATCGCGTAGCCGGAGCGGCTGAGCCTCCCGCTCGCGCCCTTCGGCGGAGCGGTGGGGGCAGCGCTCACCGCGATCTCGGGCGACGCTGAGCTTGGTTCAGGCCCGTCGGGACGGGACATGCAGGCTCCTTAGAAGGGGTCAACGCTCAAGTCGGGGGGCGGCACGGGGGAGCGGGGCTCCGGCCCCGGACGCCAGGCGGGAGGTTATCACTGCTCAGGACCCGTTCGCGCGACCGAGGGACGGGGTCGTCACCGTCCGCAGCCGGGCGCGTGCGGCAGGATGGGGCCGGTGAACGAGCAGGAATCGCCCGTCCGGCTGGCCGCCTGGGTGCACGGGCAGGTGCAGGGTGTCGGTTTTCGCTGGTGGACCCGGAGCCGGGCGCTGGAACTCGGGCTGACCGGATTCGCCAGGAATCTCCCGGACGGCCGTGTCGAGGTGGTCGCGGAGGGTAGCCGGGACAACTGTGCGCAGTTGCTGGACGTGCTGCGTTCCGGAACCTCACCCGGAAGAGTGGATCAGGTAGTTGAACGCTGGACCGCCGCCAAGGGCGGGCTGAACGGGTTCGCCGAACGCTGAGGCCGCTGGGGCGGTTGCGGCTGACGGGGTGCTTGAGGTTGCCGGGGCGGCCGATCCTGTGCTAGGCGCGCCCGGGCGGCCCGGCCTCCCGCGTCGCCGGAGAACCCCCGGGTAGCCTGTCCCGATCCGGGGGAACCGGTAGCCATCCAGTACCCGTGGCCAAGAGGGGTCGGCAGCACGTGCACCTGAAAAGCCTGACGCTCAAGGGCTTCAAGTCCTTCGCCTCGGCGACCACGCTGCGCTTCGAACCCGGCATCACCTGCGTGGTCGGCCCGAACGGCTCCGGAAAGTCGAACGTCCTCGACGCGCTGCGCTGGGTCATGGGCACCCAGGGCGCGAAAGACCTGCGCGGCGGCAAGATGGAAGACGTCATCTTCGCCGGCACCGCGGGCCGCGCCCCGCTCGGCCGCGCCGAGGTCACGCTCACCATCGACAACGCCGACGGCGCGCTGCCGATCGAGTACGCCGAGGTCTCCATCACCCGCCGGATGTTCCGCGACGGCGCGAGCGAGTACGAGATCAACGGCGACCGCTGCCGGCTGATGGACGTGCAGGAGCTGCTCTCGGACTCCGGCATCGGCCGCGAGATGCACGTCATCGTCGGGCAGGGCCAGCTCTCGGCGATCCTGGAGTCGAAGCCCGAGGAGCGGCGCGCGTTCATCGAGGAGGCCGCGGGCGTCCTCAAGCACCGCAAGCGCAAAGAGCAGACCCTGCGCAAGCTCACCAACATGCAGGGCAACCTCGACCGGCTCACCGACCTCACCACCGAGCTGCGCCGCCAGCTGAAACCGCTGGGCAAACAGGCCGAGATCGCCCGCAAGGCCCAGTCGGTGCAGTCCGACCTGCGCGACGCCCGGCTCCGGTTGTTCGCCGACGACCTGGTCACCCAGCGCGAGTCCATTCAGCGCGACGAGGCCGACGAGCGCACCGCCCGGCAGCGCCGCGCCGAGGTCGAGCAGGCGCTGGAAATCGTGGCCGCCGAAGAGGCCGAGCTGGAGGCTTCGCTCGCCGAGGACGCGCCGCGGCTGCAGATCGCGCAGGAGACCTGGTACAAGCTGTCCGCGCTCACCGAGCGGCTGCGCGGCACCGTGCGGCTGGCGGTCGAACGGCAGCGGCACCTTTCTTCCGACGTCTCCGCGCCGACCGGCGGTCGTGACCCGGAGGAGCTGCTCGCCGAGGCCGAACAGGCCGCGGAGCGCGAGCAGGAGCTGACCGAAGCCGTCATGGAGGCCCGCGAACTTCTCGCGGAAACCGTGCTGCGCCGGGAAGATCTCGAACAGCGGGTGCAGGCCGCGGAGCGCGCGCACTGGGCCGCGGTCCGCGCGATCGCCGATCGCCGCGAGGGCATGGCGAAGCTGACCGGTCAGGTCGAAGCGTTGCGCAGCAAGAACGGCGCGACCGCGGAGGAAGTCGACCGGCTCACTGTCGGGCTGCAGGAAGCGGCCGAGCGCGCGGAAATCGCGGTCGAGGAGCTGGAAGAAGCCAAAGCCGTTGGCGGCACGGAAGAATCCGACGACGCCGAGTTGCGGCAGCGCCACGACCGCGCGGTGGAGGCGAACAACGCCGCCAAGGCCCGCGTCGAAGAGCTGGTGAAGGCCGAGCGCGGTGCCGAGCGCGAGATCGCGTCGGAGAAGGCCCGGGTCGAGGCGTTGTCGATGGGGCTCAAGCGCAAGGACGGAGCGGGCGCGCTGCTCGGTGCGTNCGGAATTGCCGGGCCTGCTCGGTTCGGTCGCCGCGTTGCTGACCGTGCAACCGGGCCACGAGGTCGCGCTGGCCGCCGCGCTCGGACCGGTGGCCGACGCGGTCGCGGTGTCCGGCGGCGAGAACGCGCTGTCCGCGCTGAAGTACTTGAAGGACACCGATTCCGGCCGCGCCGGGATCGTTCCGGTCGGTGCCGGGTCCACTGTGGACACCAGCTCGTGGCCTGCGCTGCCCGAGGGCGCCCGCTGGGCCCGCGAGGTCGTCAGCGCGCCGGAGCAGCTGCGGCCCGCGGTCGAGAAGGCGCTGGACCGGCTCGCGCTGGTGCCGGACCTGGAAGGCGCACGTCGGCTCGTGGCCCAGCAGCCGCAGGTGCGCGCGGTCACCGCCGAGGGCGATGTCTTCGGGGCCAACTGGATCGCGGGCGGTTCCGCCGCCCGCGAGAGCGTGATCGAGGTCCAGGCGGCGGTCGACGAGGCGCAGGAACGCTTGCGCACGGCCGAACGCGCGCTGGAGCAATACTCCGCCGAGCTGGAAGGCGCGCGCGCCGAGCAGCAGTCCCGGCGCGAAGAGGTCGGGCAGGCGAAGGACGCGCTCGGCGACGCCAAGGTGCGCAAGGCCCGTTCCTCCGAGCGGCTCAACCGGTTGCAGCAGGCGGCGCGGTCGGCGCAGGCCGAGGTCGAACGGCTGACCCAGCAGCGCGCGAAAGTCGAGCAGAGCCGCGAGCAGGCGCTGGAACAGCTGGCAGAGCTGGAAGAACGGCTCGCCGCGGTCGCCGAGCAGCCGGTCGAGGACGACCCGGACACCGCTGAGCGCGACGAAGCCGCCGAGCAGCTTGCCGTGGTACGGCAGGAAGAAGTCGAAGCGCGGCTCGCGCAGCGCACTGCCGAGGAACGCGCGCGCAGCATCGCGGGACGAGCGGAATCGTTGCGCCGCGCGGCCTACGCCGAGCAGCAGGCGCGCGAGCGCGCGGCCAAGGCCCGGGAAGCGCGAGAGCGTGGCGCGGAAATCGCGAACGCGGTCGTCAACGCCGGTGAATTCGCGCTGGAGCGCATCGAGATCTCGGTGCAGCGCGCGGCCGCCGAGCGCGACGAAGCACAGGCGCAGCGCCAAACCCGCGAAGCCGCGCTCACCGCGGTGCGCGCGAAGGTGCGCGAGCTGTCCGGCGAACTGGAGAAGCTGACCGACGCCGTGCACCGCGACGAGGTGCTGCGCGCCGAGCAGAAGCTGCGGCTGGAAACGCTGGAAGCCAAGATCGCCGAGGACTTCGGCATCGGGCTGGCGGACCTGGTCGAGGAGTACGGCCCGAACGTGCCGGTGCCGCCGAGCGCGGGCGAGATGGCCGAGTACGAGGCGGCCAAGGAACGCGGCGAGGACGTCACCCAGCCGCCGCCGATGCCCTACGACCGCGAAACCCAGGCCCGCCGCGCCAAGCGCGCGGAGAAGGACCTGACCCTGCTGGGCAAGGTGAACCCGCTGGCGCTGGAGGAATTCGCGGCGCTGGAGGAGCGGTACAAGTTCCTCTCCACCCAGCTGGAAGACCTCAAGGACACCCGCAAGGACCTTGAGGCGGTCATCAAGCAGGTCGACGAGAAGATCCTGGAGGTCTTCACCTCGGCCTACTACGACGTCGCGCGCGAGTTCGAAACGGTGTTCAGCGTGCTGTTCCCCGGCGGCGAGGGCCGGATGGTGCTCACCGAGCCGAACGACCTGCTCGCCACCGGCGTCGACGTCGAGGCGCGCCCGCCGGGCAAGAAGGTCAAGCGGCTTTCGCTGCTGTCCGGCGGCGAGAAGTCGCTGGTGGCGGTCGGCATGCTGGTGGCGATCTTCCGTGCCCGCCCATCGCCGTTCTACGTGATGGACGAGGTCGAGGCGGCGCTGGACGACACCAACATGCGCCGGCTGATCGGCCTCCTGGAGCAGCTGCGCGATTCGTCGCAGCTGATCATCATCACGCACCAGAAGCCGACGATGGAGATCGCCGACGCGCTGTACGGCGTGAGCATGCAGGGCGACGGCATCACCAAGGTGATCTCGCAGCGGCTGCGCACCGCGGAAGAGGAACCCGTCCCGGCTTCCTAGGCGGGTTGCGCGGGATCCGGCGATCCTGCCCGAACGGGCAGGCCTGCCCGGACCGCCGTCCGACCGGCCAACTGCCGCCGGTGCCGCGCGTCTTCAGGGGTGTTGGAAGGCAACACATCCTGGAGGGAATTCGACAATGCGCACCATCGTGGCCCGCACGCTGATTTCCGGTTCGCTGCTCGGCGCCGCCCTCGCGGTCGCCGCGTGCGGCGGCGGCTCGCAGACCGGGCAGGCCGCGGCCGCGCCGAGTGCGCTCTCGGCCGCGCCGACCGCTTCTTCCGTGGCCGCACCGAGTTCTTCCGCCACACCTGTGCCGTCCACGCAGGCGCAGGCGCCGACGCACGCGAGCAAGCCCAAGCCGCACCCGACCCCGGCCAAGGAACAGCCCGGCGACCGCCTGCCGGGCAAAGGCGAACTCGGCAACGGCGCCGACTGCGGTCCGATCGACGGCCCCGGCGGCAAGGTCGACGTGGTGACCGAGGCGACGCCGGCCGGCACTGTGGGCTGTACCGAGGCGATCGACGTGATGTCCGGCTACCTGGCCCAGGCGCCGACCAAGGCGCAGGGCACCGGGCGTTTCCTCGACGTCGACGGCTGGAACTGCGGATACGACGGCGGAAACGGCGGCAGCAAGCAGATTTTCTGCGGCAGCAAGGGTCTTTCGTTCCACGGCAAGGCCGGCTGAGCGCGGTCCGTTTCTCTCCGACCCCGGGTACGAACGGGTAGAAGCGGGCAGCACGGCTGTCCGCTCGCGGTCTGGCGCTGGCACGGTCGATCTCGTCCGGCGGCGCGATTTCGCCGGGCGCACCTTCAAGGCAGCACTGGGAGAAAGGTTCCACAGCCATCATGCCTTCACTCGTCAAGAGACTCGCGATCGGCGGCGCCGCGGCGCTTGCGCTGGCCGTCACCGTTCCGGCCGGTCAGGCGTTCGCCATCGACCGGGTCGCCTGCAACGGGCGCACCGACTTCGTCCAGCTGCGCCTCGCGGGCGGAAACCCGTGGGACGGCAGCGATGTCGCCTGCTTCGCCAACGGTGGCGCGACGTACGTCGATCTGGGCGGCGTCGCCCGGGTCGACTCCGGCAACAACTCGGTCACCCTGTACTGGGACGGCGGCCGGACCGACCTCGGCCACTGGCAGGGCGCCGATCTGAACTTCGTGCACGTGCGGCAGGTCGTCATCCACTGACGCATTCCCGTCGCCGGCCCGGTTTCCCGCGGGAAACCGGGCCGTTTCGCGGTCACGCTGCCGTCGCGGGTGTCGCCGATTAGGGTGATCTCGGACGATCGGCGGCCGCGTCAGGGGAGGACCTTGTTCATGCGCAAGATGTTTGGCGCAGCGTCGATTCTCTCGTTGGGCGTGCTGGTCTCGGCTTGCGACGGGAGCACCGACACCGCCGCGGTCTCGTCCGCGCCGTCGGTCGCGCTCACTGTCACGTCCGCGCCGCCGAGCGTCCCGGGCAAGACGTCCAGCCCCGGCAAGTCCGCGAGCAGCGGCCCGGGCGACGGCGAAACGACCGGCCCGCCGGTCGGCTGCGGCCCGATCGACGCGCCGAACGGCAAGGTCGGCCTGATCGCCACCGAAACCCCAGCGGGCCGTCCTGGCTGCACCGAAGCGATCGACGTGATCACCCAGTACTTCCAGGACGCGCCGAAGAAGGCCGAGGGCACCGCGCACGTGCTGAACGTGAGCGGCTGGCGGTGCATGGCCGACACCGGCGCGCAGGGCAGCGGCCGGGTCGGCTGCGACAAAGGCGGCCTGGTCTTCTACACCCAGCCATGACGACGTCGTGAGTGGCGATCGACCTCCCTCTACGCCACCCCTTCCGCCGCTTCCTCAAGCTTCGCCACATTCGGGTCCGCGCCGCGCCGCCGCAGCGACAGCAGCCCGCCGACGATCAGCGTGATCAGCACCCCGGCGAAGGTGTACCAATACGTCGCCAGCGGCACGAGCGTCTTCGTCGCCGCGCCGAACTGGATGTGCACCTCGGTGGTCGCCTTGTCGAATTTCACGAACAGGATCAGGAACGCCATCCCGACCACCGAGCAGCCGAACGCGATCACCGCGTCGGACTGGCGGGCCTTGCGCACCAGCAGGCCGAGGAAGAACGACCCGAGCAGCGCGCCGTAGGTGTAGCCGACGATCCCGAGTCCCTGCTGGATCACCGGGTCCTTCGAGTTGGTGAACATCGAGGCGAACACCGCGAACACGGCCGCCCAGATGAGTGTCCACATGCGACCGTGCCGGAGCAGCTTGGCGTCCTCGACCGACTTGTGCGTGAACCGCTGGTAGAGATCGGCGATCGTGGAGGTGGACAGCGCGTTGAGCGCGGACGCGAGCGCGCCCATGGTCGAGGCGAGGATGCCGGCGATCAAGAGCCCGGCGAGGCCGACCGGCAGGTCGTTGACGATGAAGTTGGAGAACACGTCGTCGCCGGACATCTTCCCGGCCGCGACCGCGGTGGCCGTGGTGCCGGTCTTGCCGCCGGTGTAGACCCACAGCATCGCGCCGACGAGCAGGAACAGCGCGAACTGGACGAACACCACGATGGACGAGCCGATCAGCGCGCGCTGGCCGTCGCGCAGATTCCGGCAGGACAGCAGCCGTCCGACGATCAGCTGGTCCGCGCCGTGCGAAGCCATCGACAGGAACGCGCCGCCGACCACCGCGCAGAGGAACGCGTACGGGTTGGTGAGCAGGTTCGACGCGAAGTCGGTGAGCTGGAACCGGCCCTGGCTCGAAGCGATCTGCGTCCAGCCGGAGGGCAGCTTCGTGGACAGGAAGATCACCGCGCCGATCGCGCCGAGGATGTAGAGCGACCATTGGATGACGTCGACCCAGATCACCGACTTGATGCCGCCGACGAACGCGTAGATCACGGTGAGCGCGGTCAGCAGCACGACGATGTGCCAGTACTCGGTGTGGATGCCGTAGTGGCTGAGGATCGCCTTGATCGGGATCGCCCCGGCGAACAGCCGCAGCCCCTCGGCGAGCAGTCGCGTCACCACGAAGGTGACCGACGCGGTGCCCTGCAGCCCGCGGCCGAAGCGGCGGCCGAGGAATTCGTACGCGCTCACGTAATTGCCGCGGAAGTAACGCGGCAGCAGCACGAACGCGGCGATCACGCGGCCGATGATGTAGCCGAAAGCCACTTCCAGGAACAGGAAGGCGCTGCCGAACACGAGCCCGGGCGTGGAGATNGTCTCGGTGGCCACCACCGAGAGCGTGACCGCCCACCACGGCATGCTGCGTTCGCCGACGAAGTAGTCGTTCGCGGACTTCTGTCTGCGGCCGACCAGCACGCCGATGACCGGCATCGCCGCGAGGTACACGATGACGATCACCAGATCGACTGGATTCATGGGGTTCTCCTACCGTGATTGCCCGGATTCCGCGACCCGGAGCCGGGTCGCGGCGCCCCCCAGCGGGGCGGGGAGATTCAGGGGAGCCGCACCCGGCGTCAGCGCGCCGAGCAGGCGGGGACCGCTCGCGCCGGTGGCCGAGGGCAGCGTCGCCGGGACGCCGCACCAGCTCAGCCAGCCGAGCAGAGCGGTCAGATAAGCCTCTTTGCCGGAGCCGGGAAGGCCGAGGTCGTCGCTGGTGCGGAGCGCGCCGCCGGGCAGAAGCCGGGCGAGCGCGGCCATCGTGGCGGGGTTCGCGACGCCGCCGCCGGACGCGACGACGGTCGCCACGCCGTGCCGCCGGCATTCGGCGGCGACCGTCGCGGCGGTCAGTTCGGTGAGCGTGGCCAGCAGATCCTCCGGGGACAACGGCGGCAGCCCGGACAGGGCTGAGTCAAGGTATCCGCCGTGGAAGTGCTCTTTGCCAGTGGATTTCGGGGGAGCGGCAGCGAAATAGGGGTCGGCGAGCAGCCGGTCGAGCAGGTCTTCGCGGACCGAACCGGCGAGCGCGAGCCGTCCGTCGACGTCGGCGGACAGCTTGCCGTCGCTGACGTGGGCGGCGGCGAGATCGAGCAGCGCGTTGGCCGGACCGGTGTCGTAGGCGAGCACGTTGCCGGACTGCGTGACCACGGTGATGTTCGCGATACCGCCGAGGTTGAGCGCGGCCACCGGACGTCCGGTCTCCTCGGCGAGGCCGCGCAACCACATCGCGTCGAGCGTGCTGGCCAGCGGCGCGCCCTGGCCGCCCGCGGTGATGTCGCGGATGCGGAGGTCGGCGATCACCGGCACTCCGGTGCGCTCGGCGATCCACGCCGGCTGGCCGAGCTGGAGCGTGCCGAGCGCGACGCCGTTTTCGACCCAGTGGTAGACGGTCTGGCCGAGCGAGGCGATCACGTCCACCGGCCCGTACGCGGCGATCCCGAGCGCGGCCGCGTCCGCGAAGGACTGGCCGACCCGGGTGTCGAGGACGGTCAGCTGCCGCGCGCTGCTCGGCCGCGGCGGGAGGGCGTCGAGGAGGTCCGCGCGGAGGCCGGCGGGATAGGGCACGTCGAGCTCGCCGAGCGGGGTGAGGACGACGGTCCCGGCGTCCTCGCGGATTTCGGCGACCGCGACGTCGATCCCGTCCACGGACGTGCCCGACAGCAGCCCGAGGACGCGGAAACAGTGGCCGGCGGGGGTGGTCATCCGATGTGGTCTAGTCAACAGCGAGGGGTGGCGCAAGACGCTTCGTGGAGTCTTGGCCGAATCGGAACCGTTCGCGTTACTCGTTGGCCTCGCGGTGGGGTGTCCCGTGGCTTGTGCACGCGGATGACAGGATGGTGGCGTGTCGAGCACCTGGTTCTGGATCGTTGTCGTCGCCGTCGTCGTCCTGGTCGCCATGCTGGTGTCCGGGCTGCTCATCGCGCGCAAGCGGCGGATCAGCATCGCCGAACAGCGCGAGGCCGAGGCGAAGCCGAAGGGCGGCGGGTACGCCGCGAGCGGCGGGATTTCGCTGGCTCCCGGCGGGAAGACCGCGGAGGCTCCGCCCGCGCCGTCTCCTGAGCCTGAGGCTTCGCCGGAGCCGGTGGTCGAGCATCCCGTCGAGGACCGGCCGGAAGTCGACGGCCAGCCCGCGGTCGGCGACGACGCCGCGGTCCCGCGCGACTCCGACCAGCGCTCGGTGCGCGACGTCAAGCTCCCGGAGCCGGTGGCGGAAGAAGAGGCTCCCGAGGCGGTCGTGCCGGGAACGGTCGAGCCGATCGAGGAAATCGAGTCCCCGGCCGGCCGGCTTGAGCGCCTGCGCGGCCGGCTGTCGAAGTCCCGCTCGGTGTTCGGGCAGAGCCTGCTGGGCCTGCTCGGCGGCGGCGACCTGGACGAGGACTCCTGGCAGGACGTCGAAGACACGCTGCTCCTGGCGGACCTCGGCGCGGCCACGACGACCGAGATCGTGGACCGCCTGCGCGACGAACTGAACCGGCGCGCGGTGCGCACGTCGGGGGAAGCACGCGAGCTGCTGCACGAGGTGCTGACCGCGGCGCTCTCCACGGACGCCGAGCGCTCGGTCCGGGCCCTGCCGCACGAGGTGGACGGCGAGAAGCAGCCCGCGGTCGTGCTGGTCGCCGGGGTGAACGGCACCGGCAAGACCACGACGACCGGCAAACTCGCGCGAGTGCTGGTGGCGCAAGGCGGAACCGTCGTCCTCGGCGCGGCCGACACGTTCCGCGCCGCCGCCGCCGACCAGCTCCAGACGTGGGGCGAACGCGTGGGCGCGTCGGTCGTGCGGGGCAAGGAAGGCGCGGACCCGGCCGCGGTCGCGTTCGACGCGGTCAAGCAGGGCATCAGCGAAGGCGTGGACACGGTCCTGGTCGACACCGCGGGCCGCCTGCACACGAAGACCGGCCTGATGGACGAACTCGGCAAGGTGAAGCGAGTCGTGGAAAAGCAGGCGCGAGTGGACGAGGTGCTGCTCGTGCTGGACGCCACGACCGGGCAGAACGGGCTCGCGCAGGCACGGGTGTTCGCCGAGGTCATCGACGTGACCGGGATCGTCCTGACCAAGCTGGACGGCACGGCCAAGGGCGGGATCGTGTTCCAGGTCCAGAAGGAGCTGGGGGTGCCGGTGAAGCTCGTCGGGCTGGGCGAGGGGCCGGATGACCTGGCACCGTTCGAGCCGGGTGCGTTCGTCGACGCGTTGCTGGGCTGATTCCCTTGGCTGGGTGAAGAGAGGGCGAAGCGGACATCTCTCGCGGCGCTGCCTGCCACGGTGGGAAGCGGCTCGGCGGTGAGTGGCCGGTCCGCGCGGTCCTCGAAGACTCGCGCGCGGCTGGCTCCAGGAGAAACCCGTGCGCTCCCGCATTCGTCCGGTCCGGTGCTCGCCGCCTGCGCTCTCGCCGGTTGTTCCAGGGCCGATCAAGGCCGTCGAGGGGGAGTCGATGTGCCGCGTCCTCACTGCCGGTGGACAGAAAGCCGGTCTCACGGCCAAGATCGGCACGGTGAACGGCACTGAGGTGAAGTACGACGTCCAGGTCGATCAGAAACCCATGAAGTGACCCGCGTCACTCTTCGCCCGCTGACCGAGGCCGACCGGTCGACGGTGCACAAGATCCTCTCCGCCCCGGAAGTCGCCCAGTGGTGGGGCGACCCCGGCGAGGAAACCGACGGGCTCCTCGCCAAGGAGGAGGACCACGTCTACGCCATCGAGTACGAAGGCCAGACCGTCGGCGTGATCCAGGGCTGGGAAGAAACCGCCCGCCGCTACCGGCACGCGGGGATCGACCTGGCCGTGCACCCCGGCCACTACGGTCTCGGGCTCGGTTCGGAGGCGATCCGGATCCTCGCCCAGCGCCTGTTCGACCAGGGCCACCACCGGATCACCATCGACCCGGCGGCGGCCAACGTCCGCGCGATCCACGTGTACGAGAAGCTCGGCTTCCGCCGCGTCGGACTCCTTCGCGATTACGAGCAGGGGCTCGACGGCACCTGGCACGACGGCCTGCTGATGGACCTCCTCAAAGGCGAACTCAGGTAACCGGCAGCTGCTGCGAAAGCCGGTCCGCGACCTTCTGCACCACCGGCGCGATGTGGCTCACCGCGTCCGCCGTCAGACGGCCGGACGGGCCGGAAACCGACACCGCCGCGGGCACCGGCGCGCCGGGGATCGCGACGGCGATGCACCGCACCCCGAGTTCCTGCTCCGCCTCGTCCAGCGCGTAACCCAGTCCGGCGATCTTCTTCAGCTCCGCCGCCAGCGCGTCCGGGTCGGTGAAGGTGTGCTCGGTGTACGCGGGCATCCCGGTGCGTTCCAGCAGCGACGCGACCTCGTCTGCGGGCAGTTCCGCCAGCATCGCCTTGCCCACGCCGGTGCCGTGCGGCAGCAAGCGCCGGCCGACCTCGGTGAACATCCGCATCGAGTGCTTCGAGGGCACCTGTGCGACATAGACCACCTCGTCGCGTTCCAGCACCGCCAGGTTCGCCGTCTCGCCGACCTCCTCGACCAGTTCCACCAGCAGCGGCCGCGCCCACGCGCCGAACTGCATGCTGGCGTTCTCGCCGAGCCGGATCAGCCGGGCGCCCAGCGCGTAGTGCCGGTTGGTGTTCTGCCGGACGTAGCCCAGCGACACCAGCGTGCGGATCAGCCGGTGGATCGTCGGCATCGGCAGCCCGGACAGGGTCGCCAGCTCCGACAGGCTGGCCTCGCCGCCGGTGTCCGCCAGGTGCTCCAGCAGCTCGAACGCGCGCTGCAGGGACTGGACGCCGCCGTCTCGTCCGCTCTTCTCAGCCGCCACCCGTGGTCCTCCTCACAGACCCGATTGATGTTCCGCTATGCAGAAACTATAGTCCGTCAGGTAAAAACCGTAGGGACGTTATCCAAAGCACTACTCGGGGTGTTGCGCATGTCTGAGGTCCAGGTTCTCGGCGGGTCCGTCGAGCGTGGGGACGAGATTCTGACGCCGGAAGCCCTCGCTTTCGTAGCGGGCTTGCACGACGAGTACGCCGCGCGGCGCGACGAACTCCTCGTCGCGCGGGGCAAGCGGCGCGAGGAGGCCCGGACCACCGGCCGCCTCGATTTCCTGGCGGAGACCAAGGAGATCCGCGAGGGCGACTGGCAGGTCGCCGGCGCGCCGGCCGCGCTGCGCGACCGCCGCGTCGAGATCACCGGTCCGACCGACCGCAAGATGACCATCAACGCCCTCAACTCCGGCGCCAAGGTGTGGCTCGCCGACTTCGAGGACGCCAACACGCCGCATTGGGCGAACGTCGTGGGCGGCCAGGTCAACCTGTCCGACGCGATCCGCGGCACCATCACGCTCGACCAGAACGGCAAGCACTACGAGCTGAAGCCCGACGTCGAGCACGCGACGATCGTGGTCCGCCCGCGCGGCTGGCACCTCGACGAGCGGAACCTGACCTTCGGCGGGCGCAAGGGCGTCGGCGCGCTGGTCGATTTCGGCCTGTACTTCTTCCACAACGCCCAGGAGCTGCTCAACCGCGGCAAGGGCCCGTACTTCTACCTGCCGAAGATGGAAAGCCACCTCGAAGCGCGGCTGTGGAACGACGTGTTCACGCACGCGGAGAAGGCACTCGGCATCCCGCACGGCACCGTCCGCGCGACCGTGCTGATCGAGACCATCCCGGCCGCGTTCGAGATGGAAGAGATCCTCTACGAACTGCGCGAGCACGCCTCCGGCCTGAACGCGGGCCGCTGGGACTACCTGTTCAGCGTCATCAAGTACTTCCGCGACGCGGGCGAGAAGTTCGTGCTGCCGGATCGCAACTCGGTCACCATGACCGCGCCGTTCATGCGCGCCTACACCGAACTGCTCGTGCGCACCTGCCACAAGCGCGGCGCGTTCGCGATCGGCGGCATGGCCGCGTTCATCCCGAGCAAGGACCCGGAAGTCAACAAGGGCGCCTTCGACAAGGTGCACGCCGACAAGTCGCGGGAGGCCGGGGACGGCTTCGACGGTTCGTGGGTCGCGCACCCGGGCATGGTCGCACTCTGCGCGGAAGAGTTCGACAAGGTCCTCGGCGACCAGCCGAACCAGCTCGGGCGCACCCGCGACGAGGTGAGCGTGACCGCCGACCAGCTGCTGGACGTCGCCTCGACGCCGGGCAGCGCCACCGCGGCCGGCCTGCGCGCGGCGGTCGACGTCGGCATCCGCTACCTGGCCTCGTGGCTGGGCGGCAACGGCGCGGCGGCGATCCACAACCTGATGGAAGACGCCGCCACGGCCGAGATTTCCCGCTCGCAGGTGTGGCAGTGGGTCAAGAACGGCACGCAGCTGGACAACGGCGAGACGGTCACCGCGGAGCTGGTGCGCGGGGTCGTCGCCGACGTCCGCGGCGAGCTGGCGGCGGAGGTTTCCGACGATCTGCTGAAGCCCGCGGTCGAGCTGTTCGAGCAGGTCGCGCTGGCTGACGAGTTCCCGGACTTCCTGACCCTCCCGGCGTACGAGCACATCCAGTAATGGCAGGCGGACGGCTCGCCGAGGACGTCTACAGCGCCGCCGACGCGCGGTTGGCCGAGGCCGACGCGCGCGTGGCGGCGCGGTATCCCGGCGAGTCTCCGGGCCGTCGTCCGGTGCACACGGTGTACGTGCCGGCGTCGCAGTACCGCACGCGCCTGGTCGCCGACTGGGGCAAACAGGCGATGCGGGTCTTCGTCGAGCACGGCGACCTGCTGAACCTCGACCCGGCGGTGGCCGAGCGAGTCCGCGAGAAGCTCCTCACCGAGCCGATCGAGGACCTCCGCATCGACTTCGAGGACGGTTACGGCCATCCCGGCGACGAAGCGGAGGACGCGGCCGCCGAGGCCGCCGGGCGCACCCTCGCGACCACCGGCGGCACTCCGTTCGCCGGAATCCGGTTCAAGAGCTTCGAAGCCGCGACGCGACGGCGGGGCATCCGGACGCTCGACCTGTTCCTCTCCGGCTTGCTTTCCGAGGGATCGCTGCCGGACGGATTCGTGGTGACGCTGCCGAAGGTCACCGCGGTCGAGCAGGTCGAAGTCGCCGCGGAAGTGTTGGGGCGGCTGGAAACCGCGTACGGGCTGGCGGACCGCTCGTTGCGGTTCGAGGTGCAGATCGAGACCGCGCAGTCGATCCTCTCGACCGACGGCACGGTCTCGGTCGCGCAGATCATCCAGGCCTCCGGCGGCCGGTGTTCCGGACTGCACTACGGGACCTACGACTACAGCGCGGGTCTCGGCATCAGCGCGGCGTACCAGAGCATGGCGCACCCCGCCGCCGACTTCGCGAAGCAACTGATGCAGGTCGCGGCTGCCGGAACGGGCGTGCGGCTGTCCGACGGTTCGACCAACCGGCTTCCGGTGGGCGACGACCTGCCGGGCGCGTGGGCCGAGCACCTGCGCCTCGTGCGGCGGTCGCTGGAGAACGGCTTCTACCAGGGCTGGGACCTGCATCCGCACCAGCTGCCGACCCGGTACGCGGCGACGTACGCCTTCTACCGCGAGGGCGCCCCGGCGGCGGCCAAGCGGTTGCAGGACTACGCGTCGAAGACCTCCGGGGGAGTGCTCGACGAGCCTGCTACGGCGGAGGCGCTGGCGCGGTATTTGCTCGGCGGGTTTCAGTGCGGGGCGTTGGCGGAAGCGGAGCTGCCGTTCGAGGCGGCGCGGCTGGACGCGTATGCGAGGCGGCAAGCGTGAACTCGTGAGCCCACGACCTCCTCCACGAACTACGAGGCCAGCGAGACAAACGACGCCGACCGGGGACCGCCCGCGGCGAAATACCGGCCTCAGCTCGATACCTGCCATCGAACACGGCAACGGGATCAGTCCCGCCCAACCGGGCCCTCCCGGGCGGGCGCCGCTGGCGGCAACCGGACTTCGCGGTCTCCGCACGTTCTGTCGTCCCCCGTGGGTAGACTGCGTGCCGGTCTTTTCGAGGGCGGGAAAGGAAACACGAAAGCCATGGCTGAGGAAACCGGGACGGTCGAAACGCTGGAGTTCCAGTCCGAGGCGCGCCAGCTGCTGCAGCTGATGATCCACTCGATCTACTCGAACAAGGACATCTTCCTGCGCGAGCTGGTCTCCAACGCCTCCGACGCGCTGGACAAGCTGCGGCTGGAGACGTACCGCGACAAGGATCTGCAGGCCGAGACCGACAACCTGCACATCGAGATTCTTCTCGACGCCGAGGCGCGCACTCTCACCGTGCGCGACAACGGCATCGGGATGAGCCGCGACGACGTCGTCAACCTGATCGGCACCATCGCGAAATCCGGCACCGCCGACTTCCTGCGCAAGCTCAAGGAGTCGAAGGAATCCGCGGGCCAGGACCTGATCGGGCAGTTCGGCGTCGGCTTCTACGCAAGCTTCATGGTCGCCGACAAGGTCACCCTGGTGACCCGGCGCGCGGGGACCGGCGAGGGCGTCCGCTGGGAATCCGCCGGCGAGGGCACCTACACGATCGAGTCCCTCTCCGACGCTCCGCAGGGCACGTCGGTGACGCTGCACCTCAAGCCCGCCGACGACGAGGACCACCTCTACGACTACACGTCGCCGTGGAAGGTGCGCGAGATCGTCAAGCGCTACTCCGACTTCATCACTTGGCCGGTGCAGATGGCCAAGGAGGGCGAAGAGGGCGGCCTTGAGACGGTCAACTCGATGAAGGCGCTGTGGGCGCGTGCGAAGGACGAGGTCTCCGACGAGGAGTACCACGAGTTCTACAAGCACATCAGCCACGACTGGACCGACCCGCTTGAGACGGTCCGGATGCAGGCCGAGGGCACCTTCGAGTACCAGGCGCTGCTGTTCCTGCCCTCGCGCGCGCCGATGGACCTGTTCATGCGGGACGCGAAGCGCGGCGTGCAGCTGTACGTCAAGCGCGTGTTCATCATGGACGACTGCGAAGCGCTGATGCCGAACTACCTGCGCTTCGTGAAGGGGGTCGTCGACGCCCAAGACCTGTCGCTGAACGTGTCGCGGGAGATCCTGCAGCAGGACCGGCAGATCCGCGCGATCCGGCGGCGGCTGGAGAAGAAGATCCTCTCCACGGTCAAGACGATGATGACCGAGGACGCCGAGAAGTACGCGACGTTCTGGTCCGAGTTCGGCCGCGCGGTCAAGGAGGGCCTGATCGACGACCCGGAGAACCGGGAGCAGATCCTGGAGATCTCGTCGTTCGACTCGACGCACCACGCGGACAAGCCCACCTCGCTGCGCGACTACGTGTCGCGGATGAAGGAGGGCCAGGAGCACATCTACTACCTGACCGGCGATTCGCGCACCGTCATCGAGAACTCGCCGCACCTGGAAGCGTTCCGCGCCAAGGGGTACGAGGTGCTGATCCTCACCGACCCGGTGGACGAGATGTGGACGGAGCCGGCGAGCGGCTTCGACGGCAAGACGTTCCAGTCGGTCGCGAAGGGCGAGGTCGACCTCGGCGACGAGACGTCTGAGGAGAAGAAGGCCGAGTACGAGGACCTGCTGAAGTGGATGTCGGCGACGCTGTCCGACACCGTCAAGGAGGTCCGCCTGTCGTCTCGGCTGACGACGTCGCCGTCCTGCATCGTCGGCGACGCGGGCGATCTGACGCCGACGCTGGAAAAGATGTACCGCGCGATGGGGCAGGAGCTGCCGCCGGTGAAGCGCGTGCTGGAGCTGAACCCGGAGCACGCGCTGGTGACCGGTCTGCGCAAGGCGTTCGCCGAGCACCCGGACGACACCTCGCTGGCCGAGACGGCGGAGCTGCTGCACGGGATGGCTTTGCTCGCCGAGGGCGGCGAGCTGAAGGATCCGAGCCGGTTCCTGAATCTGGTGGCGGAGCGGGCGGCCAAGGCGTTGTGAGGGTTCTCGTGAGTGGCGATCCCGGTCAGAACCGGGATCGCCGCTCACGAGCTTGAGGAGGTTCGGATGAGGACAGTCGTCGAACACGCCGCGATCGCCACAGTCAGCGGCCCTGAGCACCGCAGCGGCCACGTCGTCCTCGAAGACGACCGCATCGCGGCTGTCGGCGACGGCACCTACCCGGGGACGGCGGACGAACGCGTCGACGCCACCGGCTGCCTCGTCACGCCGGGCCTCGTGAACACGCACCACCACCTCTACCAATGGGCCACCCGCGGCCTCGCCGCCGACCACACGCTGTTCGAGTGGCTGGTCGCGCTGTACCCGGTGTGGGCCAAGCTGGACGCGGAGATCACGCACGCCGCGGGCACCGCCGGAATGGCGCGGCTCGCCCTGAGCGGCTGCACCACGGTCGCCGACCACCACTACGTCTTCCCGTCCGGCGGCGGCGACCAGGTGGCCGCGCTCGTCGCCGCGCGGGAGCGGATCGGCTTGCGGCTGCACCTGGTCCGCGGCTCGATGGACCGCGGCGAATCGGACGGCGGGCTGCCGCCGGACAGCCTGGTCGAGACCGCCGAGGAGGCCCTCCTCGGCACCGAAGCCGCGATCGACCGCTACCACGATGCCTCGCCGGGTGCGCACCTGCAGATCGCCGCTGGCCCCTGCTCGCCGTTCACCGTCACCGAACGGCTGATGGCCGACTCGGCCGAACTGGCCCGGCGCAAGGGCATCCGGCTCCACACGCATCTGGCCGAAACCCAGGACGAGGAAAAGCAATGCCTCGCCGAAACCGGTCTCACGCCCGCGGAGTACGCGGACAAACTGGGCTGGCTGGCGTCGGATGTCTGGTTGGCGCACACCGTCCACCTCGCGCCGGACGCGATCCGCCGCTTCGGCGCGACGGCGACGGGTTCCGCCCATTGCCCGACGTCGAATGGCCGCCTGGGCAGTGGAATCGCGCCGGTGCGGGATTTGCTCGACGCCGGTGCTCCGGTCGGATTGGGCGTCGACGGCGCGGCTTCGAGCGAATCCGGCGGCTTGGCCGACGAACTGCATCAGGCGTTGCTGCAGGCCCGGCAACGCGGCGGCCCGACCGGATTGACCACGCGGGAAGCGTTGTGGCTGGGGACAATGGGCGGCGCGCGGTGTCTCGGCCGGGAGCGCGAGACGGGCTCGGTGGAGGTGGGGAAGCTCGCGGATCTGGCGGTGTGGGATCTCAACGGGCTGAACTACGCGGGCATCGAGGACCCGGTCGCGGCGCTGGTCCTGGCCGCGCCGCCGCCGCTGCGGAGGCTGTTCGTGGGGGGAAAGACGGTCGTCGACGGCGGGCGGTTGAAGTCCGCGGACGAGACGGTGATCGCGGGCGAGCTGGCGAAGGCGAGCGCCCGGCTGCGCGAAGACTGAGGCCGTGGGCTGATCTCGCCAACAGCCCGCAGCTTCAGGCACGGTTCACCGCGCGGTTGGCACGTGGCGGATCCGCACCCCGGCCGCTTCGGGACGGCCGCCGCTGTTATTCAGGCACCGGCTGGTCTGGGATCCGCCCCGGTGAGCCGCGGCGGTGCTCGTCTCGACGGCAGGGCAGTGCTCTCGTGGCCCGCGATCGAGCGGATGCCGCGCACTCGGGTGGCCCCCGCTGGCTCACTGCGGCCGCTTGACCAGCACCGTTCCCGCCTCCGCCAGCGGTGCCCGCGCCGCCTGCACCGGGTCGGTCGCGTTCGGCTGGCGTGCCGCGTCCGAGATCCGCAGCAGCAACGCCACCAGGATGTAGTTCGCGAGCAGCGACGAACCGCCCTTCGACAGGAACGGCGCGGTGATCCCGGTCTCCGGAATCAGCTTCGTCACCCCGCCCACGACCACGAAAATCTGCATCACCACGGTGAACGCCAGCCCGCCGCCGAGGAGTTTGCCGAAGCTGTCCCGGACGGCGAGCGCGTGCCGCATTCCGCGCAGCGCGATCAGCAGGTACAGCATCAGCACCGCGGCCAGTCCGAGGAAACCCAGTTCCTCGCCGATGCTGGCGGTGATGAAGTCGGTGTTCGACTCGGGCACGATGTCCGGCCTGCCCGCGCCGAGTCCGGTTCCGCCCATGCCGCCGGTGCCGAGGCCGAACAGACCCTGCGCGATCTGGTACCCGCCGCCGGCCTGGTCGTAGGTCGAGAGGGGGTCGATCCAGTTCGCGACCCGTTGCCGCACGTGGTTGAACAGGAAGTACGCCAGCACGCAGCCGCCGGCGAACACCGTCAGCCCGGCGTACACCCAGATCGCCCGCTCGGTCGCGAGGTAGATCATCACCAGCACGATCCCGAAGAACAGCAGCGAGGCGCCGAGTTCCTTCTCGAACGCCAGCACCGCCACGCAGCCGAGTGCGGCGAGCACGATCGGCCCCAGATCGCGCGCCCGCGGCAGTTCGACGCCGAGCACCTTGCGTCCGGCCACGCGGAACAGTTCCCGTTTCGCCACCAGCGTCGTCGCGGCGAACACGATGAGCAGCAGCTTCGCGAACTCGCCCGGCTGGATCGACATCGGGCCGAGCTTGATCCACACCTTCGCGCCGTTGGCCTCCGACAGCGACGACGGCAGCAGCGCGGGCAGGATCACCGCGACGATTCCGGCCAGCCCGGCGAGGTAGCCGTAGCGGGTCAGCACCCGGTGATCCCGTACGAAACCGAGCACTGCCAGGAACAACGCCAGCGCCACCACCGTCCACAGCACCTGCTGCCCGGCGACGGCCGAATACTGCTTTCCGTGCTGCACCGCCTGTTCGGCGAGTCCGAGGTCGATCCGGTGGATCACTACCAGGCCCAGCCCGTTCAGCAGTACGGTGCAGGGCAGGATCAGCGGGTCCGCGTGCGGGGCCCAGCGCCGGACGGCGAGGTGCGCCGCCGCGACCACCGCGGTGAACGAGGCGCCGTAGCCGACGATGGAGAAGCTGAGCTGTGCCAGGGCGTTCGCGTCCACAAGCAGGAACGCGCACCAGACGATCGCCACCGCGAACAGAAGCAGCCGCAATTCCATACGGCGCGCGGCAGGCATGGATTTCCCGTCGGTAGAAATCAGTGAACGGCCGCGAGGGTAGTCACGATTTCTGGCAGGACGCTGAGAATGCGCGGCAATTCGGTCGGACTGTCCGAAAGCGACGGGAGCGCGGCCGGGATATGCTTTCGGGAGAGCGGACGAGCGGAGAACCAGTAGTGGCGACAGAACTGACTCCGGTGCTGGTGCCTGCCCCGTCGGCGAGAGGAACGAAATGCGCGCTCGGCGCGGCGGTGGCCGCGGTGCTGGCCGCGGCCGCGTTCCTGGTGGTGCTGCACGTCGACCGCTACTGGGGCCCGATCGACCCGGTCAGCGCGATGCTCAGCGACTACGCCTGGACTCCCGGCTGGTGGATGTGGGCGGCGGCGATGCTGCTGACGTCGGCCGGTTCGGTCGTGGTGGCCGTGGTCCTGCGCCGCCGGGGGCTTCTGCGCGGAACGCTGACGGTCGTCGCGATGACCGCCTGGTGCGCCGGGCTCGCGGCGGTCGCGTTGTTCACGAAGGACCCGCAGGGAAATGCGGTGACGTGGGTCGGCAAAGTGCATCTCGGGGCGACCGGGATCAGTTGTGTGAGTTTGCCGTTGGCCGGATGGCTGCTCGGCCGGACGCACCGGAATGCGCCGGGGTGGCGGGGGTATGCGCGCTGGTCGCGTATTACGGGACTGGCGGCCGTGCCGTTCTTTCTGCCGTTTCTCATTCCGTTCGCGGCCAATGTCGCATTCGGGCAGCATCTGCCGACCGTCGCGACCGGGCTCGTGGAACGGCTGATGGCGGTGCTGGAACTCGTCGAACTGCTCGTGCTCGCCGGATGGGCGTGGCGCGCGGCGGAATGATCAGGTGGCGTCGGGATCGACCGGCGGCCGCTCGTTCGCGCGCAACGGAACCGGCGGCGGCGTCGAGGCCGGGCGGGGGGCCGGGGGCGTGCCGTCGAGCAGGTATCTCGTCACGGCCGCCCGGGGGCTGCCCATCCGCAGGGACTGCAGTTCCTGCAACGGTTTCCGCAGCTCCTGGTACTCCGGGCCGATCTCGGCTTCGAGCTGGGCTTTGGCGCCCGCGGCGAACCCGCGTGCCCGTTTCAGGGCTTGCGCGACCCAGTGCGCCGCCTCGGGCAGCCGTTCCGGGCCGAGGATGAACAACCCGGCGAGCAGTAAAATCACGATGTGGTCGATGCTGAGACCGAACACCGGCCACCTCCCGCGGACCCGGACGTTGGTTCCAGCTTAGCTGTCCTCGGGACGTCGCTTCCCGTCGTCACCCAGTTCCGCCAGCAGCCGTCGCGCCACGTCGACCACNGTCGACCACCGCCGCGCCCGCGACCGCCATCGGTTCGGTCGTCCGCATGGAGCGGCACAGCACGAACGCGCCTTCCAGGCTGGTCACCAGGGCGAGCGTGAGCGTGCGGGCGTGCTCCTCGGGAAGGCCGAAGGCGGAAAATCCCTTGGTGCCCGCTTTGGTCCACGCCTCGAACACGTCCGCGGTGGCCCTGCGCAGAGGTTCGTTGGTGGTCGCCGCTTCGAGCGCGACGGTCGCGATCGGGCAGCCCTCGACGTAGTCCGTGTCGAGCAGCGTGGTGACCGCGCCCGCGAAGAACGTTTCGATGCCGGTGATCAGGTCCGGCGAAGGGGCGATGAAGACTTCGAACAGCTGCGCGTACTGCATCCCCGAGGTGCGTACCACTTCTTCGCCCAGCTGCTCCTTGCCGCCGGGGAAGAAGTGGTACACCGACCCGAAGGGCGCGCCGGCTTTCTCGACAATCTGCTTCATGCCGGTACCCGCGTACCCGCCGTGGCGGAACAACTCCGCCCCGGCGGCGAGGATGCGGTCCTTGGTGCCAGTCACGCCACCGAGGATAACTCCTTGACAGTAGAGCGTTCTATCAAGCGCGGCCGGAGCACCAGGTTGAGCACCACCGCGGTCACGCAGCCCGCGCTGATCCCGGAGTTGAGCACGACCTGCAGCGCAGCCGGGAACCCGGAGTAGAAGTCCGGCATGGCGATCGGGATGAGCCCGACGCCGAGCGACGCGGCGACGATCGCGACGTTGACCGGATGCTCGAACGACGCCTTCGCGAGCGTCCGGATGCCGCTCACCGCGACGCTGCCGAACAGGACCAGCCCGGCTCCGCCGAGCACCGGCTGCGGCACCAGCGCGATGATCCCGCCGGTCACCGGGAACACGCCCAGCAGCACGAGCACCAGGCCGCTGGCCGCGACCACGTACCGGCTCACCATGCGGGTGAGCGACACGAGGCCGATGTTCTGCGCGAACGCCGTGCAGGCGAACCCGCCGAAGATCGTGCCGACGGCGGTGGAGAGCCCGTCCGCGCGCAGGCCGTCGGCCAGGACGCGACTGGTGGTCGGCCGGTCCACGATCTCGCCGAGCGCCAGCAGGTCAGCGGTGCTTTCCGCCATGATCACCAGCATCACGATGAGCATCGAGACGATCGCGGCGATGTCGAACGACGGGGTGCCGAAGTGGAACGGCGTCACGATGCCGAACACCGGGGCCTGCTTCAGCGTCGATGTGTCGACTTGGCCCATCGGCCATGCCGCGGCGGTGCCGGCGACCAGGCCGAGCAGCAGCGCGATCCGGCTCCAGAACCCGGTCAGGAACCGGGTGAAGACGAGCACCGCGACCAGTGTGATCCCGGCCAGCACGAGCCCGCTGGGCTTGGCCGATTTGTGCTGCGCGGCGATCCACTGCACGGCGACCGGCAGCAGCGAGATCCCGATGAGCGTGATGACCGTCCCCGTCACCACCGGCGGGAAAAACCGCGTCAGCTTGGAGAAAAACGGTGCGGCGAACACTACGAACACGCCGCCGGCGAGCGTGGCGCCGTAGACGACGCCCAACGCGTTGCCGTCGCGATGCTGCGCCGCGATGGACAGGATCGGTGCGACGGCGGCGAAAGTGACGCCGTTGACCAGCGGCAGTCTCGCGCCGAAGCGCCAGAAGCCGAGGGTCTGCAACAGGGTGGCCAGTCCCGCGGTGAACAGCGCCGCGCTGATCAGCAGCGCGAGCTGGCCGGGGGAGAGGCCGACGGCCGCGCCGATGACGAGCGGTGGCGCCACCACTCCGGCGTACATGGCCGCGACGTGCTGGATTCCTCCGAGGATCAACTGCGGCAGCGGAGGCGCCGCGTCCACGGGGTGCCGAGAAGGTCGTTCCTGTGTTCCTGACATGCGCTCTCCCGGGGGTGTCGTGAGTGGCGGTCACGGTGAGAACCGTGATTGCCGCTCACGAGGGACGGGGCTAGAGCACGGCGTCGGTCCAGGCCGGGCCGGGCTCTTCGGCTTCGTCGCGGACCACCGTGCCTTCGATGAGGCCGTACGGCCGGTCGGCGGCGTAGAACACCTCGCCTGAGTTCTCGAGGCCGAAGGGGCTTAGATCGACAAGGAAATGGTGCTTGTTGGGCAGGGAGAACCGGATCTCGGCTACTTCCGGCCGTGCCCGCAGCACGGCTTCGCCCATCGCGTACAGGGTCTGCTGCAGCGAAAGACTGTGCTTGGTGGCGAACGTCTCCAGGAGCGTCCGCCGGATCTCCCGATGGCTTTTGGCCCAGTCGATCCCGGTGAATCCCTCGTAGCGCCAGCGCGCGGTCACGGCGGTGGCGAGAATGCGGTCGTCGGTTTCGGCGAGCGTGGTGTACTCGTCCTTCGGGTAGCCGTGGAATTCGGACCCGGTGGACTTGAGCACGACCAGACCGTCCACTCCGGACACCACCCAGGCGCGGCCGGCGTGCACGGTGACGGTCGTGGTGCGGCGTTCGCCGCCGGAGCTGCTGAACGAGTGGTCGTGCGGCGCGCCGTCCACCGTGATGCGGTCCCATTCCTGCTCTTCGACGGAGATCCGCGCGCCGGTGATCTTCTCCTGGGTGCCGACGAAGTGCTGGCCGAGCCGCAGAGCGAAGTCCTCGATCTCGCCGACGTCCTGCTGCTTGGCGAACGCGTACACCGTGTTCTTCTGCGTGTCGGTGGCCAGCACGGCGGAGTTGTCGCCGGTGAGGTGCGTGGCCGACAGGTCGCCGCGCAGGGCCGAGGACACTGTGAGGTCGCGCAGATGGTGGACGCCGCTGGTGCGCCGGACGGTGACGAGGCGGACCTCGGCCTTGCCGTACTGGTTGGGGCCCAACGAGATTCCCATGTCAGCTCCCGCGATAGGTGGAATAGGCGAACGGGCTCAGCAGCACCGGCACGTGGTGGTGCGACGTGCCGTCGACGATCCGGAAAGCGATCGTGACGCCGGGGAAGAACGCCTCCGGGCCGAGGTAGCTCCCGGTGTCGAAGACCAGCCGGTACACCCCGGGGTCGAGCGTGTCCGGGCCGAGGTCGCGGATGCGGCCGTCGTCATCGGTCGCGCCCTCGGCGATCAGCGAGCCGTCCTGGCGCTCGAAGCGCACGGCGATCCCGGCGGCGGGCTTGCCGGTGGCGGTGTCGAGGACGTGGGTGGTCACGAGGCTCATGCCCTCGCCTCCTTGCCGAGTTTCCCGCTGCCTGCCCGGGAGTCCGTGATTCGCTGGCGAGCGGCGCTCATGCTGTTACCGCTTTCGCCAGGCGCAGTTGCGCGATCTTGGCCAGCTCCGCGCCGGCGACGTCGAGTTCGGTGTCCGGGTCGTTGCCGAGCCGGGAGCGCAGGTTGGCGAGCAGTTCCTCGCCGCTGCGTCCGCTCGCGCACACCAGGAACACGTGGCCGAAGCGGGCTTCGTATTCGGCGTTGGCGGCGGCGAATTCGTCCGCGTTGTCCACGCCGGACTGCTCCGAACGGGACCAGTCGGCGTCGCTGCCCTTGCCGCTCGGGCGTTCGCCGATCCTCGGGTGTGCGGCGATCGCGTCGCGGATCTCGTTGCGGTGCAAGGGAGTCGCGCTGTCCGCGCGCGTGCTCAGCGCGGCGAAATCGGCGTACGGGCGGCCTTCGAGCACCGTGTCGACCCAGCGCCGCACGGCCAGGCAGGCAGTGAGCATCGGCCGGAGTTCGGCGGCGGATGCGGAGTTGAACTCGGCGAGTGCGAGCGGCAACGGAATCTCCTGAAGGGGAGGTGGTGTTCCGCTGACCGTACGGCCGGGTCGAGCATGCGTCAACACTTTGTTGAATGACTGCTCAGTCGGCTTCCCGGTTGAGGTAGTTGTAGACCGTGAACCGCGTGACGCCCAGTTCCTCGGCGACCGCCGAAACCGATTTCCGCAGGTTGAAGGCCCCTCGCTCGCGCAGCAGGCGGACCGCGCGCTGCTTTTCCGGCCGGTCGAGTTCGCGGAGTTTCGAGCCGAGTTCGCGTTCCACGTCGGAGATCAATCGCGAAAGCGCGCTGTTGAGTTCGACCGCCGGAACGGTGTCGGAATCGTCGGTCCGGCGCAGTTGCAGCGTCACCCGGGTGGCCCCGCCTTCGAGGGCGGCCCGGGCGATCGAGGGCAGCGCGGCGAACAGTTCGTCGGCAGTCCCGCGGGCGAGGGTGCCGAGTGGGCCGAAGTCGGTGTCGAGCCCGGCCGCGTCGGCGGCGTCGCGGGCGCGGACGGCGTGCTCCGGCGGTGCGCCCTCGCCGCGGAACGGCTCGCTGGTGAACTCGGCTTCCAACTCCACCCGGTGACCGTAACGTGGGAGAGACGGCGTTGACGAGCCGGGAAGGACGTGTCTAATCTCGGTGAGCGAAAGACTCTTTCCGTAACGTGGAACTGGAGGATGCCGTCGATGGACCTCGTGGTGCGGGCCGCACGCGCGGTGACCCCCGCCGGTCTCGGGCCGGCGACGATCGGCGTGCGGGACGGCCGGATTGTCGCCGTGGAACCCGGCGTTGTCGAGATGGCGGGCGCGCGGGTCGTCGAGCTGGCTGACGACGAGGTGCTGCTGCCCGGTCTCGTGGACACCCACGTGCACGTCAACGACCCCGGCCGCGCCGAGTGGGAGGGCTTCGGGACCGCGACGCGCGCGGCTGCCGCCGGCGGCGTCACGACGATCGTGGACATGCCGCTCAACAGCCTGCCGCCGACGGTCGACGTGGCCGCGCTTGAGGTCAAGCGCAAGGCAGCGAGCGGTCGCGTGCACGTGGACGTCGGGTTCTGGGGCGGTGCGATTCCCGGCAACGAAGGCGATTTGCGCGGGCTGCACGACGAAGGCGTCTTCGGCTTCAAGTGCTTCCTGCTGCACTCCGGCGTCGACGAGTTTCCGCCTCTGGACGCGTCCGGTCTGGAATCCGCCCTGCGTGAGCTGAAGTCGTTCGACGCGCAGATGATCGTGCACGCGGAGGATTCCGACGCGATCGAGGCCGCTCCCGACCCGCACGGCGAGAAGTACCACGACTTCCTCGGCTCCCGCCCGCGCGGCGCGGAAAACCTGGCCATCACGCAGGTGATCGAAGCGGCTCGGCGCACTGGTGCTCGCGCGCACATTCTGCATCTGTCCTCTTCGGACGCTTTGCCGCTGATCGCCAGTGCCCGCCGCGAGGGGGTCGAGCTGTCGGTGGAAACCTGTCCGCACTACCTGTCGTTCGTCGCGGAGGAAATCCGGGACGGCGCAACGCAATTCAAGTGCTGCCCGCCGATCCGCGAGGCGGCGAACCGGGAACTGCTGTGGCAGGGTTTGGCGGACGGCGTGATCGACACGATCGTCAGCGACCATTCGCCGTGCACGCCGGAGCTGAAGCGCTTCGATACCGGCGATTTCGGCCTTGCGTGGGGCGGCATTTCCAGTCTGCAGCTGGGCCTGCCCGCGATCTGGACGCAGGCCCGCCAGCGCGGCTTCGGCCTGACCGACGTGGTGCGGTGGATGGCCGAACGTCCGGCCGCGCAGGTCGGGATGACGCGCAAGGGCAAACTGGAAGTGGGCGGGGACGCCGATTTCTGCGTCTTCGCGCCGGACGAAGCCTTCGTGGTGGATGTCGCGAAGCTCAAACACCGCAACCCGGTGAGCGCGTACGACCAGCGTCCGCTGGCCGGCGTCGTGCGCGGCACGTGGCTGCGCGGCGAGCCGGTGACCGGCGGCGAAGCGAGGGGGACTCTGCTGACCCGGGGCAATTGCTGAAGAGATGGAGGAGCACGTGTCCGACCGTCCGGAGTGGACTACCCAGCCCGATCTGGCCTCGCGCCTGTTCGGGGGCACCGTGATGTGGGCGAGCGACGAACTGTTCGCCGAAAAGGAAAACCTGGTCAACCCGTGGCGGCCGGCGCACCGCGCCGAAACGTTCGGCCCGAAGGGCCAGGTGTACGACGGCTGGGAGACCCGGCGGCACCGCGAACCCGGCGACGACCACGCCCTCCTCCGCCTCGGCCTCGGCGGCGTGGTGTCCGGCGTGGTGGTGGACACGGCGTTCTTCAAGGGCAACTACCCGCCGTTCGTGTCCGTGGCGGCGACGTCGGCGCCCGGCTACCCGAGCGCGGCCGAACTGCAGGACGCCGACTGGGACCTCCTGGTCGACCACGAACCGGCGGCCGGCGACTCGGAGAACTACTACAAGGTGACGTCCCCGCGTCGCTACACCCACGTGCGCCTCACCCAGCACCCCGACGGCGGCGTCGCCCGGCTGAGGGTGCACGGTTCGCCGGTGCCCGACCCTTCGCTGCTCGACCCGCGCTCGCTGGACTTGGCGGCGCTGGAGAACGGCGCGGTCGTCACCGGGTGCAGCGACATGTTCTATTCGTCGCCGAACAACATGCTGTCGCCGGGCCTCGCCGCGCACCAGGCGGAGGGCTGGGAAACCGCCCGCCGCCGCGACGACGGCAACGACTGGGCGACGGTGTCCCTGGCAGGCGCGGGTTTGATCCGGTTCGTGGAGCTGGACACCGGCAACCTCAAGGGAAACGCGCCCGGCTGGGCCGCGGTGAGCGGCCGCCTCGACGAGGGCGAGTGGGTGGAACTGTTGCCGCGCACCAGGTTGCAGCCCGACACCCGGCACCGCTTCGCCCTGGCGGACGACGGCCCCGAGATCACGGAGGTCCGCCTGGACATCTACCCCGACGGCGGCCTCGCCCGGCTGCGGCTGTTCGGCGAGCTGAGCAAGCGCGGCCGGGAAGCCATGACGGCGCGGTTCGCGGAGACGTCGGACTGAGTCTTCACGGCCCCTGGCCCGGGACTTCCCTTGCCCGCCCGGCTCGGTTCGCGCCCGGGACCGTCCGTGCGGGCCACCCTGAGGGAATCTGATTCCCTCAGGGTGGCCCGCACGGCTTTTCCGGTCCGGTCACTCCGCGGCGGCCGGGTCCGGATGCTCCTGGCGCCACTGCTCGTCGGAGGTGTTCCAGGCTTCCTCGGCCTGCATCTGGATGTCGGTGATCGACTTGTCGAAGTTGACCGCGTCCTTGCCGGCCCAGCCGACGAAGTTCTTGCTGCTCTTGGCGTCGGACATGGTCTTGAGGAAGGTGAACACCTTCGGGTACTGCTTGAAGAACTCTTCCGGTCCCTTGACGATTTCCGACCAGACGTTCTTCCCGCCGGTGTACTGCTTGATGCCGGGGATGTCGCAGACGTTCTTCAGCCAGCTTTCGTGCTTCTTCATCCAGCTGAACTCGTACGGCTTGAACGGGGACTGCGGGCCGGACCCGCCGCCTCCGCTGTTCCCGCCGCCCCCGTTTTCCTGGTTGGCGCCGCCCGGGTTGTCCTCGTGCTGATTGCCGCCCGGGGTGTCCTCGTGGTTGGTGTTGTTGCCACCCGGGGTGTCTTCGTGGTTCGTGTTGCCGCCGGGGGTGTCGTCGTGATGGTTGTTCCCGCCCGGCGGGTCGTCGTGGTTCGTGTTGCCGCCGGGGGTGTCGTCGTGATGGTTGTTGCCGCCCGGGGAGTCGTCGTGTCCGGTGTTGCCGCCCGNCCGCCCGGCGAGTTCTCGTGGTGGTCGCCCCCTCCGCCCGGGGCGTCCTCGTGGTGCGTGTTGCCGCCCGGGGTGTCGTGCGGGCGGTCGGGCGGCGGGTTGAAGTGCTGGTCCGCGGCCAGCCAGGTGTCGAACGGGTCGTCCTCGTGCGGCTGGTTGTTCGGCCGCTCCTCGTGCGGATTGTTGTTGCCGCCCGGCGGATCCTCGTGCTGGTTGTTGCCGCCCGGGGTGTTGTCGTGGCCGGTGTCGCCACCCGGGGTGTCTTCGTGGTTCGTGTTGCCGCCCGGCGGATCCTCATGGTGGTTGTTGCCGCCGGGAGCGTCCTCGTGACCTGTGTTGCCGCCCGGCGGATCCTCGTGG
>NZ_LWSF01000021.1:0-38408 GCF_001651785.1 Amycolatopsis sp. M39 | reverse complement strand
GCCTTGACCGCCCCCGCCGCCATGGCCGCCGCCGAGGTCGGTCATCTCGTGGTTGTTCCCGCCGCCGTGCGAGCCGCCGCCGCGACCGGGCTTCACCTTTTCCGCCAGTTGCGCCAGCCGGCTCGCGGTCCGGCCTCCGAGGCCGACCACCCGGGCGATCTTGGACGCCATCGTCAGCGCCAGCGAGATCCCCGACCGGATCACGTTCCCGACCCCGACCACGATCGACGCGCCGAACGTGAACGCCGCCATCGCGAGCGCGATCAGCATGGTCGCGATGACGTCGCCGAGGAACGTCGTGATCAGGTCGCGGATCAGCGAGCGCACCACGGAGACCAGGGCCATCGTCGTTTTGACCACGTAGCCTGCGACGTCGACCGCGTGCCCGGCGCTGTCGATCTGGCCGCGCCGGTCGCCGATGTTCTTCTTGAACGCCTCGGCGCCCTCGCCCTGCCAGTTGGCGACCGTCTTCTGCAGCGTGGTGTCCAGGTCCTTCGCCGCGTTGCGCAGATTTTCGGCGGTCTTGTGCAGTTCCTCGGCCATCTTGCTGATCGCCGCGGGGTCGCCGGCGAGCTTGTCGAGGCCCTCTTTGAGGAACGAGATGTGCTCGATCAGCCAGCCGAGCCCGGCCGCGATCAGTTTGCCGAACGGGTCGAGGACGAACGCCGCGGTGTCCGCGATCGCGCCGACGATCGAGACGCCGATCTCGACCCCCACCGCGGCCGCGTCGGCTCCGTGCAGGTGCTGGATCTCCTGGATCGACGAGACGACGCTGTGCCAGCTGTCCGCGACACCCGCGCCGGTGGTGCTGTTCGAGTCGGTGATGGGCTCGACGACGCTCATTTCACCTGCTCCGGCTTGAACTTGTCGAACGCCTTCGCGAGGTCCTGGTCGCCCTTGCTGTACTGCTCGCTGGCCTGCCGCGTCTTGTCCGCGCTGTCGGTCACGTCCTTCGCGACGCCGTGCAGGTTGTCCGAGACGGCCTTCAGCGCGATCCGCGCGGGAATGGCGAGCACCTGCGCGAGCACGACGCCGAACGCGTCGATGTCCCCGCCGTTGGCGTCGTCCACCGCCTTCGCGGAGTCGTTCACCGTCGGCACGGTCGTCTTGTCCAGGTACTCGCTGAATGTGTGCAACTCGTCCGTGTGGACGGTGAAGCCGTTCCCTGCCACCAACACTCCTTCGGCTGCCGCGATCGGGCCGCGCCGAGTAGAGCAGCGGAGGCTGAACCGGAAACGACGTCAGTGCGGACGAAGGGTGAACGAGAGCGCTTCCTGCCCGAGCGTGCGGGCCGGAATGAACGGACGGGTCAGCCGCGCGCGCTGGGCCGGTTCAGGTAGGCGGAGAAGGACGACAGCAGAGCCGCGACGCCGACGATCGCGGTGACCCACCACGGGCCGCCGCTCACCAGGTTGAACACGAACGCGGCTGCCATCAGGACGGCGGCGATGATGTTCCTGATCTGCAGCCCGGAGGGTTTCGCCATGCCTCCACCCTCTCACGAGCGCCGCGGCAGGGCCTTGTCCGCCGTTGGCTAGATTGCTAGCATCCTAGGATGGCCGGTGAAGAGGTCAAACAATTCAACGTCTACCTGCCGGTCGAACTGATCAAGCAGGTGAAGTACCGGGCGATCGAGACCGAGCAGTCGCTGTCCGCGCTGGTCACCGCGGCCTTGCGGGCTTATCTCGGCACCCCGCCCGGACAACGAGAGGACGGCTGACATGAGCGACGGCATCACGATGTTCGTCATGGAGACGCACAACTGGGGCAAGACCGCGAAGTTCCTGCAGCGCGTGGGATTCAGCCTCGATTTCGAGACCGACCACAACTCGGGGCAGCTCTCGAACGGCGACGGCGCGCCGGTGTTCGTCGTCGAGGTGCCCGAAAACCAGGAGCCGCGCACGGCCGTGGTGGTGGCGGTGCCGGACGAGTCGGTCGACGCGGAACTCGACGTCGTCACGCAGTTCGAAGACACCCACTACGGCACGCGTGAGATGACTGTGCGCGACCCGGACGGCCGGATCTGGACGCTGCGGGCCCCGAAGTGAGCGAGCCGGACCACACCGCGGTGCGCGTCGCGTTGTGGCGTGCGCTGCACGTGCTCGCCGATCCGCCGCCGCACGCGCTGGCCGACGAGATCGGTCTCCGGCTGGCCGATCCGGGCCCGGACTGGCGGTCCCGGCCGGACATGGACCTGGACTTCACCCGGCGGTTTCGCGCGGGAATCGCGGTGCGCAGCCGGTTTGTCGAAGATCTGGTACGTGAACGCGGGGTCTCGCAGTACGTCCTGCTCGGCGCCGGGCTGGATACGTTCGCGCAGCGGGAACCGGAACTGGGCGTGCGAGTGTTCGAGATCGACCAGCCGGGGACGCAGGAGTGGAAACGCGCGCGGCTGGCCGAACTGGGGCTGCCCGCCCCGCACCGGTTCGTGCCGGTCGATTTCGAATCCGGCGAACAGTGGCCGGAACGCTTGGCCGCCAACGGTTTCGAGCTGGAGAAACCCGCGGTGGTGGCCTCGACCGGAGTCAGCATGTACCTGACTCGCGAGGCGAACGCCGCGACGTTGCGCGCGCTCGCCGGTTTCGCGCCGGGCACCGTGGTGGCGATGACGTTCCAGATGCCGGAGGAGTACCTGGACGAACCCGATCGCGCGGCCCGGGCAGCGGCGATGAAGGGCGCGAAGGCGGCGGGGACGCCGTTCGTGAGCTTCTTCGCGCCGGACGAGATGCTGGATTTCGCGCGGGAGTGCGGTTTTCACGACGTCCGGCAGGTCAGCGCGGCGGAGTTGACCAAGCGGTATCTGCCGAACCGTTCGGACGGGCTGGCGGCGTCGGGGGAGGAGTTCCTGGTCGCGACGGTCAGCTGAAGCTGGACGGAACGCGGCCGCCGGAGCGGCAGGTCGCCGAGACGACCGGGTCCGGACGGCGTTGCCCCGGTGCCGCTCGTGTCCTGGTCAGGGTGCGGACTGCCGCCGGGAACTGATCACTCCCGTGTTGAACCCGGCGAGATGCAGCCCGCCGGCGAACCGCGCGTGTTCGATCTTCACACAGCGGTTCATCACCACGTCCAGCCCCGCCTCGCGGGCGCGGTCCGCCACCGGTTCGTGCCACAGGCCGAGCTGGAGCCACAACGTCCGCGCGCCGGCCTCGATGACCTCCTCGGCCACCCCGGGGAGGTCGTCGTGCTTGCGGAACACGCTCACCAGATCCAGATCGCCCGGCACGTCCGCCAGCGACGGATACACCGGCCGCCCCAGCAGCGTGCCGAGCCGCGGGTTCACGAAATTGACCTCGTACCGCGTCGAAGACAGCAGATACGTCGCCACGAAGTAGCTCGGCCGCGCCGGATTCGCCGACGCGCCCACGACCGTCACCGATTTCGCGCGCCCGAGAAGACGCCGCCGTTCGACCGCTCCGACGTCGTAGCTCACGCGTTCACCGCCTGGTCGAGGGCCTGGTCGAGGTCCCACAGCAGATCCTCGACGTCCTCCAGCCCGACGGACAGCCGGATCAAGTCCGCGCCGACGCCCGCCGCGGCGAGCTGCTCCTCGGACAGTTGCGCGTGTGTCGTCGAGGCCGGATGGACCACCAACGTCCGCGCGTCGCCGACGTTCGCCAAGTGCGACAACAGTTCCACCGACTCCACGAACTTCTCGCCCGCCGCGCGTCCGCCTTTCACCCCGAACGAGAACACCGCGCCGGGCCCCTGCGGCAGATACCGCGCCGCCCGCTCGTGATCCGGATGATCGGGCAACCCCGCGTAAGACACCCACGCGACCCGCGGGTCCGCGTTCAGGTACTCCGCGATCGCCTGCGCGTTGACGACATGCGCGTCCATCCGCTGCGGCAGCGTTTCCACGCCCTGCAGCAGCAGAAACGCCGAATGCGGCGACAGCACCGCGCCGATGTCGCGCAATTGCTCCGCGCGCAGCCGCGTGCAGAACGCGTACTCGCCGAAGTTCTCCCAGTACTTGAGCCCGCCGTAACTGTCGACGGTCTCGGTCATCCGGGGGAACTTTCCGTTGCCCCAGTTGAAGGTTCCCGCCTCGACGACGATCCCGCCGAGCGTCGTGCCGTGCCCGCCGAGGAACTTCGTGGCGGAGTGCAGGACGATGTCCGCGCCTTGTTCGATCGGGCGGCAGAGGTACGGCGTGGCGAGCGTCGCGTCGACCACGAGCGGAATGTCGTGCGAACGCGCGAGATCGGCCAGTCCGTCGAGGTCCGCGATCGCGCCGCTCGGGTTGCCGATCACCTCGGTGTAGATCAGCTTCGTGCGGTCGGTCACCGCTTTGGCGTAGTCCTCGGTGTCGCCGCGCACGAATGTCGTCTCGACGCCGAACCGCGCGAGTGTTCCGGTGAGCTGCGTGACGGTGCCGCCGTACAGCCCGGCAGCCGACACGATGTGGTCGCCAGCCTCCGCGAGCGCCGCGAACGTCAGGAACTCCGCCGCCTGCCCGCTGGCCGTCGCGACCCCGCCGATGGCCCCTTCGAGACTCGCGATGCGCTCCTCGAACGCCGCGACGGTCGGGTTGCCGATCCGGCTGTAGATATTCCCGTACTTCTGCAGCGCGAACAGATTGGCCGCGTCGGCCGCGTCCTCGAACACGAAGCTGGTCGTCTGGTAGATCGGCACCGCGCGGGCCCCGGTCGCGGGGTCGGGAGTGCCGCCGGCGTGCAAGGCACGGGTGCGGAAGCCCCAAGTGCGTTCGTTCATCGACCGCCACGCTAACCCAGTGCTGGGGGTCGCGGCCATTCCTCCCGGACAGTGATCGGGCGGGCGCGCCAGACCACCGCGAGCGCCGGATCCCCGGAGGGGTCCGGTTCGATCCGTTCGACCGCGAAGCCTTCCCGCTCGTAGAACGCCCCGGCCCGCTCATTGGCGGCGAAGTGTTCGATGCGCAGCTTGTCGACGCTGGCTGGCAGCTGGCTGGCGAGAGCGTCGAGCAGCCGCCGGCCCAGCCCGCGGCCGCGGTGTTCCGGGTGCAGGTAGAGCTTGTAGACGACGTGGTCCGCTCCGCGCTGTCCCACGGCGACGATGTGCCCGTCGTTGTCGGCGACGACAACCCGCCCCTCCATCACGGCTGCGCCGATATGCGATTCGTTCCACCACCGGCGGACTTGTCGGTGGGCGGCTGCATCGCCGATCAGCGGGGTGTAGTGCGGCGGGATGTGCTTTTCGCCGAAGCGGCAGATCGCCCCGACGTCGCCCGGTTCAGCTGGGCGTAGCCGGGTCACGGCCCGTCGTCCCTCTTCCGCCAAGCGCTCACCGAAACCGCCAGCGTCACGTCCCGCCCCGCCGCCGCTTCGAGCCGTTCCCGCCGCCCGTCCCGGTCCAGGTGAAATCCCGCGGGCCCCATCGCCACGACATCCCGCACCTGCGCGGCACTGAACGCCTGAGTCCGGACCACCTCGACCCCGGACTCCCGCACGAACAACCCGCCCAGCGCGGCTTCGAGCCGTTCTTCCTTCCGCGCGTCCACCGCGAGCACCAGGTCGCCCAGTTCCGCGAGATGCCCCGGCAACGGCGAGGCCACCACCAGCTTCCCGCCCGGCGCGAGCACCCGGTGGAACTCCGCGGCGTTCCGCGGCGAGAAGACGTCCAGCACCACCGAAGCCACCCCGTCGGCCACCGGCCACGGCTCCCACAGGTTCCACACCGCCGCACCCAGCCGCGCGTGCGCCCGCGCGGCCCGCCGCAACGCGATCGCCGACACGTCCAGCGCGAGCCCGACCGCGTCCGGCGCGTCATCCAGCACTCGCGAGAGGTAATAGCCCGGCCCAGCACCGGCGTCGATGATCAATCCAGGAGCAGAACCAACCTCGGCGACCGCTTCGGCGAGCGGCGCGTACGCCCCGGAAGACAAAAACGCCGCGCGCGCGTCCACCATCGGCGCGGTGTCGGCCGTCCCAGCCGGGATGCGCGCGTGCAGGAGGTTGACGTAACCCTGCCGGGCCAGATCGAACGAATGCCGCCGCTCGCAGCACAGCGTCCGGCCGGTCAGCTCGACCGGCTCCGCGCACACCGAACAGCGCAGCGCTTCGATCACCCGATCAGGCAAAGACATGGCGCTATTCGACCATGAGGTTGCCTGACCGGACATTTCGCCCTGGATCCCTGGAAACGTCCTCGTAACAACCCGCGTGCCGGAGTTCACGCGAGGGAAACGTGAACCGAAGCCTGGTGAAACACCGGCGGCCAACACTTCCTCTGCAGTTGCCCACGGCACGGGAGGACGATTGTGCTGAACGCCGGAGACACCGCCTGGGTGCTGATCAGCGCCGCGCTGGTCATGCTCATGACCCCGGGCCTCGCGTTCTTTTACGGCGGCATGGTCCGCGCGAAGAGCGTTTTGAACATGTTGATGATGAACTTCATCGCACTCGCGATAGTCGGGGTGCTGTGGGTGCTCTTCGGGTTCTCGCTGTCCTTCGGCGACGACGCTTTCGGCGGCCTGGTCGGGAACCTCGACTTCGCCGGCCTGTCGGACGCGTTCGGCAAGCTCGTCGGGCTCGCCAGCGAAGGGCCGCCAGCCGTTCCGTGGCCGGGACCGGACGCGTTGCCCCTGCTCGCGTTCTGCATGTTCCAGCTGATGTTCGCGATCATCACCCCGGCACTCATTTCCGGAGCCATCGCGGATCGCGCGAAGTTCTGGGGCTGGACGCTTTTCGTGACGATCTGGGTCGTCGTCGTGTATTTCCCGGTCGCGCACTGGGTGTTCTCGTTCGACGGATTCACCGGCAAGGATTCGGCGGGCGGCTGGATCGCCAACCAGCTCAAGGCGCTCGACTTCGCGGGCGGCACGGCGGTGCACATCAACGCGGGCGCCGCGGGGCTCGCCCTCGCGCTGGTCCTCGGCAAGCGCAAGGGCTGGCCCAAGGACACCGGCCGTCCGCACAACGTCCCGTTCGTCCTGCTCGGCGCGTCGCTGCTGTGGTTCGGCTGGTACGGCTTCAATGCCGGTTCCGCGCTCGGCGCGAACGACCTCGCGGCCGTCGCGTTCACCAACACGACTGTCGCGACCGCGGCCGCGGTGCTCGGCTGGCTGGTCGTGGAACAGCTGAAGTTCGGCAAGCCGACCACGCTCGGCGCGGCTTCCGGCGCGGTGGCCGGGCTGGTCGCGATCACCCCCGCCTGCGGTTTCGTGAGCCCGCTCGGCTCGATCGCGATCGGCGTGATCGCCGGGGTGCTGTGCGCGCTGGCCATCTCGCTGAAGTTCCGCTTCGGCTTCGACGACTCCCTCGACGTCGTCGGCGTGCACCTCGTCGGCGGTCTCGTCGGCACCGTGCTGATCGGCTTCTTCGCCACTACGAGCGTGAACTCGGCGGGCGCGGACGGCCTCTTCTACGGCGGCGGCTTCAAGCAGCTGGGCATCCAGGTGGTCGCCGCGCTCGCCGTCCTGGGCTACTCGTTCGTCATGACCTTGATCATCGGCTTCGCGATCAAGAAGGCCGGCGGCTTCCGCGTCAGCGCCGAACACGAGGTCAGCGGCATCGACGAGGGCCAGCACGCGGAGAGCGCCTACGACTTCACCGGCATGGGCGGCCTCGGCCACTCGGCGACGTTCCCGGTCAAGCCCGTCACGAAACTCGAGGAGACCAAGGCATGAAGCTCATCACCGCGATCGTCAAGCCGTTCACGCTCGACGACGTCCGCTCCTCGCTGGAGCAGCTGGGCGTGCTCGGGATGACGGTGAGCGAGGTCCAGGGCTACGGCAGGCAGAAGGGCCACACCGAGGTCTACCGGGGGGCCGAGTACTCGGTGGACTTCGTGGCCAAGCTGAAGATCGAGGTCGTGGTGGACGACGTCGTGGTCGAGAAGGTCCTCGACGCGGTCACCACCGCCGCGCACACCGGGAAGATCGGCGACGGGAAGGTCTGGGTGACTCCGGTGGAGACAGTGATCCGGGTCCGCACGGGCGAACGCGGCACGGACGCGCTGTAGCCGATGACCGACGGGGGAGAACTCGCCCGAGCCACTGCGCTGCTGCTCGAAGGACGGCACGGAGCACCCGCACTGCGGAACTCCTTGGTCGATCTGTACGAGTTCTGGCTCGGGAAGGGAGCGACGGCGGCCGGCGTCGACACCGCGGACCCAGGTGTCGCGCTGGTCGCCGTAGGGGGGTTGGGACGGCGCGAGCTGGTGCCGTACTCCGATCTCGATTTAGTGTTGCTGCACAACGGAAACAGTCAGGTAGGAAAGATCGCCGACGCGCTGTGGTACCCGTTGTGGGACGCGCGGGTCGGTCTCGACCACTCGGTCCGCACGCCCGGCGAGGCGCTGAAAGTCGCCGCCGAGGACCTGCGTACCGCGCTCGGCCTCCTCGACGCCCGGCACCTGGCGGGCGACCCGGCGCTCACCGAACGCCTCGCTTCCGCCGCCCGCGACCAGTGGCGGCGCACCGCCCGCAAACGCTTGCCGGAGCTGGCCGAATCCGTCCACAGCCGATGGCGGCGCAGCGGCGAGATCGCCCAATCCGCCGAGCCGGACCTGAAACACGGCCGCGGCGGCCTGCGTGACTTCGGCGTGCTGGAAGCCCTCGCGGCCGGACAGCTCACCGCGCGACCGGGCGAAGACCTGTTGGCAGCCAAGCAGCTCCTGCTCGACGTCCGCACCGAACTGCGCCGCGAAGCACGTCGCGAACGAGACATTCTCAGCGCTGCCGACGCCGACGTCGTGGCACACGAACTGGAACTCGGCGACCGATTCGCTCTGGCGCGCAAGCTTTCCGGAGCGGGCCGAACCATCGCGTACGCCGTCGATGTCGCTCTTCGGTCTGCTGTGGAGCAACCCCGCCCGCGCTTCGGCCGTCGACCGGTCCGGCGCCCGTTGGCGGAGGGCGTCGTATTGCACGGCGACGAGGTCGCGCTGGCCCGCGACGCTCTTCCCGCCCGAGACCCAGCGCTCCTGCTTCGTGCCGCAGCGGCCTCCGCTCGTGCCGGAAAACCCATCTCGCCGGGCACTTTGCGCACGCTCGCGGAGTCCGCCCCCGAACTGCGCGAACCGTGGCCGGACGACGCCCGCAACGCCCTCGTCGAACTGCTGGGCGCGGGGGAGGGGCTGGTCGACGCGGTCGAAGCCCTCGACCGCACCGGCCTCTGGGCCCGGCTGTTCCCGGAATGGGGTGCCGTGCGCGACCTGCCGCCGCGCTCGCCAGTGCACCAATGGACCGTCGACCGGCATCTCGTCCAGGCGTGCGTCGAAGCGGCGAAACTGACCACCACCGTGTCGCGGCCGGACCTGCTGCTGATCGGCGCGCTGCTGCACGACATCGGCAAGGGCCGCGAAGCCGACCACTCCGAGCTGGGCGCGAAGATCTCCGCCTCAGTAGCGCAACGGTTGGGCCTGCCGCCCGCGGACGTCGCGACGGTCTCCGCGATGGTCCGCCACCACCTGCTGCTCCCGCACACCGCGACCAGACGCGACATCGGCGACCCCGCGACCGTCTCGCGCGTGGTGAAAACCCTGGACCGCGACGTCGTCCTGCTGGAACTCCTGCACGCCCTCACCCGAGCCGACTCGCTGGCCACCGGCCCCGGCGTCTGGACCGACTGGAAGGACCGCCTGCTCGCCGAACTGGTCAGCGGCTGCGAGGAAGCCGTGCACGGCAAGGGTTTCACGCCGCCGGAGCCCCTGGACGACGACCAACGCGAGCTCGTCGCCGAAGCCACCCGAACCGGCGTCGGCCAAGTCCGGATCTCCGCACACGGCAAGGTCGTCACGGTGCTGCTGGCCGTGCCCGCGGACCGTGAACTGCTCGCTCCCGCGGCCGGGGTGCTGGCGCTGAACTCCCTGGAGGTCCACTCGGCGGTGCTGCGCGAGCATTGCGGCCGGGCAGGCGTCTTCACCGCGTCGCCGAAGTTCGGGTCGCTGCCGGATCCCGCGCTGCTGCGGGAACAGTTCGCCCGCGCGGTCGCCGGGACGATGCCGCTCACCCAGCGGTTGGCCGCGAAGGAACGCGACTACGCGACCTCGTCGGCGGTCGTGGTCAAGCCGGTGGTGCGCTGGTTCGACGACGAAACGAGCGGCCCCGACGCCGTCGTGCTGGAGCTGCGCGCCGCCGACCGGATCGGCCTGCTCTTCCGCGTGGCGAGCGCCCTGCGCCGCGCCGAGGCCGACGTCCACTGGGCGAAAGCCGCGACCCTGGGCGGTGCCGTCGTCGACTCGTTCGCCCTCTCGCCGCGCTCCGGGCACGTCACCCCGTCCTGGCGAGCCGCGATCACCGACGCCGTTCTGGCCGCCGTCTCCTGACGGCGGATGACCAGGCAGACCCGCCCGGATTGCGCCATCCGGGCTCACCCATCCGGGGTGTCGGGAGCGAAAGGGCCGGTTCCGATGGCAGGATGGCGGGTCCGGGCAAGGGGCGAGGTGAACGCGGTGCGAGGTCACGAGAACCTGCCGGAGCTTTCACTGCCCCCGACAGTCGTGGCCGGACACCTCCGCACCTGCGCCGAAGAACTCTCCGCCCTGCTGCGCGGCGACGGATCCGCCGCCACCCTCGGCGAGCTCTCCGAAGTCGTCGCCCAGCTGGTCGCGGGCCAGCACGCGCTGTCCCACGCACTGGCCGGTCTCGCCGGTCGCATGGACGTCCGCAACCCGGCGCTCGCCACGGTCTCGCCGTCCGAAGTCGAGGTTCTCACCGAGGTCCTCCAAGCCGCCGCCTGCGCGGTCAGCTGTTCGGCCGAGGAACTCGCCGACGCCGAACCGCTCTTCGAATTCACGAGCGACTCCGCGGGGCCCGACACCCGCGTTTGAGTAGTCCTACTCAGTCCGGATTGGGGGACTTCACGCTGCCGCGCGCCCGGTCCCGGACGGCAGACTTCTCCCCAACGCAGGGTGGTCGAGGGGGAACCGCTCCGCGTGCCTGCGGCGGAAGGCCTCCTGGGGAGGTGAGCTCTTCCGCCTTGGTTCCGGGGACGGCCGTGGGGAGCGGCCGCCCCGGAACTCCCCGCCTCAGGAATCCGCGATCCGCGTCAGCAGCCCGGCCGCGAGCCGGAGCAGCTCCTGTTCGGTGGGGCTCAGCGTCCGTTCGACGGCCGCGGCCAGCCAGGCCTCCCGCGCGATCGAGTAGTCGCGCAGTTCCCGCAGCCCGGCCGGGGTGATGTCGATCAGCGATCGCCGCCCGTCCGCCGGATCCGGGGTGCGCGTGATCCATTCCCGTTCGGCCAGCGAGGCCAGGATCCGCGTGAGCGACTGCGGGTGCATCCGCTCGGCCTCGGCCAGTTCGCCCGGAGTGTGCGTGCCGCCCCGGTACAGCCGCGAAAGCACCGCCAGCACAGCCGGTCCCGGGGCTGGAGTGTCCGCTTCGGAGCGCATCCGCCAGTTCAGCCGTCCGACGCCCTCGCGCACCGCCCGGGCCAGCGTCGCGAGCTCGTCGGCCCGGTGAACGTCGGGTTCGGTCTCCATGCGGCCACATTAGGCGGTTTCTCCCCGCACCAGCGCGGCGTACCTGCCGTCCGAGGCGAGCAGCTCCGCGTGCGTCCCCCGCTCGACGATCCGTCCCGCGTCCAGCACCGCGATCTGGTCCGCATGCTCCACAGTGGACAGACGGTGTGCGATCGCGATCGTCGTGCGGCCCGCGGCGAGCCGGTCCAGTTCCGCCTGCACCGCCCGTTCCGTGCGGTTGTCCAGCGAACTCGTCGCCTCGTCCAGGATCAGCACCGGCGGATTGCGCAGCAGGATCCGCGCGATCGCCATCCGCTGCTTCTCCCCGCCGGAGAACCGGTAGCCGCGTTCCCCGACCACGGTGTCGTACCCCTCCGGCAGCGCGGCCAGCGTGTCGTGGATGTGCGCGGCCTTCGCGGCGTTCTCCAGTTCCTCGTCGGTGGCGTCCGGCTTCGCGAACCGCAGGTTCTCCCGCACCGAGGCGTGGAACAGATACGTCTCCTGCGACACCAGCCCGACTCCGGTGGCCAGCGACGCGAGCGTGACGTCCCGGACGTCCGTCCCGTCCACGCACACCTTTCCCTCAGTCACCTCATACAGCCGAGCGACCAGGTAAGCGAGCGTCGTCTTCCCCGAACCCGTCGACCCGACCAGCGCCGTCGTGGTCCCCGCGGGCACGTCGAGATCGATGTCGCGCAGCGTCCACGGGCCTTCGTCGTCGTAACGGAACGACACCCCGCGCATCGAAACCGCCCCGCCGCTCGGACGCAGCGTCCGCGCGCCCGGCTGGTCGTCGATCTCCACCGGCAGATCGAGCACCTCGAAGATCCGCCCGAACAACGCCTTCGCCGACGAGACGTTCTGGCCCACCGTCTGCATCGCCGTCGCGGGCGCGAGCAGCCGGTTCAACATGCTGGTGAAGGCGACGGCCGTGCCCAGCGAGATCGGTGCCGCGCCACCCGCGAGTTCCAGCCCGGCCGCCCAGTAGACCAGCGCCGGGATGATCGTCAGGCTCATCGTCCGCGCCGCCCGCTGCCACCGCCCGGCCAGCGCGGCACTGCGTTCCAGCGCCGCGACCTCGCGCGATTCCTCGGCGAACCGGTCGCGCATCAGCTTCGCGTTGCCCATCGTCTTGGCCAGCAGCACGCCGGTGACCGACAGCGATTCCTCGACGATCGTGGTCAGCCGCGCCATCCGCCGCGTCCGGCCGCGGGCGAGCTTGCGCTGCTTGCCGCCGAGGCGCAGCGTGAACAGCAGGAACAACGGCACGACGACCAGCGACAACAGCGCCAGCTGCCAGTCCATGACCAGGATCGCCACCGCGATCGCCAGCGCCGTGGTGCCGTTCTGCACGATCGAAGCGGCGGTCCCGGTCACGACGTTGTCCACGCCGCCGATGTCGTTGAACACCCGCGACAGCACCTCGCCGGTCTTGGTCCGGGTGTAGAAGCCCAGCGACATCCGCTGCAGATGGCTGTACACCGCGACCCGCAGCTCGTTCATCACCCGCTGGCCGATGGTGTTGGACAGCCCGGTGGTCCGCACGCTCAGCGCGCCGGACCCCAGCGCGGCGGCGATCATCCCGGCCGCCAGCAGGCTGACCAGCAGGACGTCGCGGTGCGGCAGCGCGTCGTCCAGCATCTCGCGCAGCAGGAACGGCGAGGTGACGCCCAGCCCGGCCTGCACGACCAGCAGCGCGCCCAGCCCGGCCAGCGCCCGCCGGTGCGGCCGGAACAGGCCCGCGATGCGGCGGAACGGGACCTGTTCGTCCTCGTCTCCTGCCGGTTCGGCGAGCGTCGGACGCCGGGCAGTAGCTGATGTCATACGCCTATGTTTACTTAATCGCCGACGCTGGTCGAGCGGTTTTCGCGTGGTTGAGGTGTTGTCATCCGGTCAATTAATACGTGTACGCGTAGTACCCTCCCCGTACCCGTGAAGGCCGGGCGGCCGGGGCGGCTACCCTCGGAAGATGCCGGGGGTGCCGAGCGCCGCCCGGCACGCGAACTTTCGACCCAGCTGGAGCGTGCACCCCCGTGTTCGACACCCTCTCCGATCGGCTCACCTCGGCCCTGCAGTCGCTCTCGCGCAAGGGCAGGCTGTCCGACGCCGACATCGACGCCACCGCGCGCGAGATCCGCATCGCGCTGCTGGAAGCGGACGTCGCGCTCCCGGTGGTCAAGGCGTTCATCGCGAAGATCAAGGACCGGGCGAAGGGCGCCGAGGTCTCCCAGGCGCTGAACCCGGCACAGCAGGTCGTGAAGATCGTCAACGAGGAGCTCGTCGGCATCCTCGGCGGCGAGACGCGGCGGCTGAACCTGGCCAAGAACCCGCCGTCGGTGATCATGCTCGCCGGTCTCCAGGGCGCGGGCAAGACGACACTGGCCGGCAAGCTGGCGATGTGGCTGAAGAAGCAGGGCCACGCGCCGATGCTGGTCGCCTGTGACCTCCAGCGGCCGAACGCGGTCAACCAGCTGCAGATCGTCGGCGAGCGCGCGGGCGTCACCACGTTCGCGCCGGAGCCGGGCAACGGCGTCGGCGACCCGGTCGACGTCGCCCGCCGCGCCATCGAAGAGGCCAAGCACGCGCAGCACGACATCGTCGTGGTCGACACCGCCGGTCGCCTGGGTGTCGACGAAGAGCTGATGAAGCAGGCCGCGGACATCCGCGAGGCCGTGCAGCCGGACGAAGTCCTGTTCGTGGTCGACGCGATGATCGGTCAGGACGCGGTCACCACGGCCGAGGCGTTCCGCGACGGCGTCGGCTTCACCGGCGTGGTGCTCACGAAGCTCGACGGCGACGCCCGCGGTGGTGCCGCGCTGTCCGTCCGCGAGGTCACCGGCCAGCCCATCCTCTTCGCGTCCAACGGCGAGAAACTCGAAGACTTCGACACGTTCCACCCGGACCGGATGGCCTCGCGCATCCTGGGCATGGGCGACGTGCTGACCCTGATCGAGCAGGCCGAACAGCACTTCGACCAGGAGCAGGCCGAACAGGCCGCGCAGAAGCTCACCAGCGGGCAGCTCACGCTGGAGGACTTCCTCGAGCAGATGCTCGCCGTGCGCAAGATGGGCCCGATCGGCAACCTGCTCGGCATGCTGCCCGGCGCGGGCCAGATGAAAGACCAGCTCGCCGCGGTCGACGACAAGCAGCTCGACCGGCTCCAGGCGATCATCCGCGGCATGACGCCCGCCGAGCGCGCCGACCCGAAGATGATCAACGGCTCGCGCAGGCTGCGCATCGCGAACGGTTCGGGCGTGACCGTCCGCGAGGTCAACGACCTGGTCAACCGCTTCTTCGAGGCGCGCAAGATGATGGCGCAGATGGCGGGCCGGTTCGGCTTCGGCGGCGGAGGCGGCGGGAGCAAGAACCGCAAGGGCAAGAAGGGGAAGAAGGGCAAGAAGGGCCCCACGCAGCCGAAGATGCGCGGCGGGATGCCCGGCGGCATGCCGATGCTGCCCCCCGGCGGCGGGATGCCCGGCGGGATGCCGGACCTGTCCCAGCTCGGCGGCATGAACGACGTGCCCGGTTTCGACCCGTCCAAGTTCAAGCTGCCGAAGGACCCGAAGAACAATTGAGCCCGCTGCACCTCTCCGGCACCGTCCTGCCCGACGGCGAACCGCGTGACCTCTGGATCCAGGACGGAAAGCTGTCGTTCGAGCCGGTTCCCGGCGCGGAAACGCTGTCCGCGGGCGGATTCGTGGTCCCCGGGCTCGTCGACGCGCACTGCCACCCGGGCCTCGGCCCGCACGGCGGACTGTCGGTGGCGGATGCGGCGGACCAGGCCGCGACCGACCGCGACGCGGGCACCCTGCTGATCCGCGACTGCGGCCTGCCGCTCGACGTCCGGCCGCTGCAATCCCGCGCCGACCTGCCCACGATCATCCGCTGCGGACGCCATCTGGCGCTGCCGAAGCGGTACATCCCCGGCTTCGCGATCGAACTGGACGACCCGGCCCTGCTGCCCGAAGCAGTCGCCGAACAGGCCCGCGACGGCGACGGCTGGGTCAAGCTCGTAGGCGACTGGATCGACCGCGGCCAAGGCGACCTCGCCCCGCTCTGGCCGGACGATGTACTGACCGAAGCCATCCGCATCGCCCACGACCTCGGCGCGCGCGTCACCGCGCACGTGTTCGGCGAAGCAGCGCTGCCAGGCTTGATCGGCGCAGGCATCGACTGTCTTGAGCACGGCACCGCACTGTCGTCAGACCAGCTCACCGAACTCGCGCGCCGCGACGTCGCGTTGGTGCCCACGCTCATCAACATCGAGAACTTCCCGGGCATCGCGGACAAGGCAGGCAAGTACCCGACGTACGCGGCCCACATGCGCGCACTGCACGCCGGTGTGGCTGACATGGTGTCCTCGGCCGTCGAAGCGGGCGTACGCGTCTTCGCGGGCACGGACGCGGGCGGCATGGTCGAGCACGGCCGTATCGCCGACGAAGTCGAAGCGCTCCACCGCGCGGGGATGTCGCGTACGCAGGCTCTCGCAAGCGCTTCCTGGGAAGCGCGCGAATGGCTGGGCCATCCCGGCATCGAACACGGCGCCCCGGCCGACCTGATCGTTTACGCCGACGACCCGCGCGCCGACTTGGCCGCGCTGCACCACCCGACCCACATCGTTCTGGGCGGCACCGTCTTCCACTGACCCCCGCTTCGCCGCCTGCAACCTCTGCGCGACCCCGCCTCGACGCGCCACACCACAGGCACATAGCGTGAACCTGTGGCCGAAGACGGTGGGGGAAAGCGAGTTCTGGGCGCCCATTGGGCATTCGCCGCGTTCTTTTTCGGAGTAGCCGGCTACTACCTCGTCACCCTCCTCACCGCGGCCGCGTTCAACCGGCACGTCGGCGACGACGACCCGGTCGAGGCGTACGCGGGACCGTTGCTGCTGCTGGCGTTCCTGCCGAACCTGATCCTCGGCCTCGGCCCGGCGATCGCCTCGCTGCGATACGGCTCCGGTCCCGAACGCGACTTCGGGCTCCGCACCCGGGGCCGCGACCTCCGCATCGGCCTCGCCTGCGGCCTGCTCGCGCTCGTCGCCGGCTTCGTGCTGAACGCCGCCGAAATCGCGGTCTTCGGCGGCGACGAGGTGTCCGACAGCCCGCTCACCGACCTGCCCGACGTGTCCGGCGGCAGCCCGGTCTGGCTCATCGCGACCGCGCTGGTGCTGGTGATCGCCGTCCCGCTCACCGAGGAACTGCTGCTGCGCGGGGCGCTGTGGAACGCCCTGCTGCACTACAAGATCCCGCCGTGGGTGGTGCTCGTGCTCACCTCGTTGATGTTCGCGCTGCTGCACGGCGAGACCACGCGCACGATCGCGCTGTTCGGCCAGGGTCTCGTCCTCGGGCTGGCGCGGCACTATTCCGGCCGGACCTCGGCGAGCGTGCTCGCGCACGCGGCCAACAACCTGCCGCCGGCCGTCCTTCTCTTCATCGGGCATTGAGGGAAACCGGTGACCGGTCGAGTACTGTGCGAAACCATTTCGGCCGCTAGGCTCGACCAGTGAGCAGAGCGAGCACGGGGAGGCGGGCGTGACCACATCACAGCCCCGTGAACCTTTCTCCCGTGCGCTCTCCCCGGAGGACTTCGTGGCCGAACCGACCGCGTTCCCGGCACATCGCTGGGGATTCGGGGCGTTCCTGCTGGTCGAGGCGGTGCTGCTGGCGTCGGCCGCGTTCATCGGCGCACTGGCCGGGCCGACCGCTCCGGGCAGGCCGCTGCCGATCAGCACAGTGCTGCTCGGCACGATGCTGCCCACCATGATCGCCGCGGGCGCCGCGGTGCTGATCACCGTCGTGCGCGGCAACGGCCCGAAGCTCGACCTGCGGCTCGAATGGCGCTGGCCGGACGTCTGGACCGGGCTCAAATTCGGCATGCTCGGCCTCCTGCTCACCTCGCTGAGCGCCTACGTGTGGACCGAGCTGGTCGGCTCGGCGGACGCGACGTCGGCGATCAGCGCGCTGGTCGACGACCGCAAGATGTCCGTACCCGCCGCCGCGGTGATGTTCGGCTACCTGTGGCTGCTCGGGCCGATCTGCGAGGAGATCATCTACCGCGGCCTGCTCTGGGGCGCGGTGGAACGGCTGCAGTGGCGCAGCGAGCGCTGGGGCCGGGTCGCCGCGTTCCTGCTGTCCACCGCGGTCTTCGCGGCCAGCCACCTGGAACCGCTGCGCACCACGTTGCTGCTGGTGATCTCCATCCCGATCGGGCTGGCCCGGCTGTCCACCGGACGGCTGGCGGGCAGCGTCGTCGCGCACGCGGTCAACAACTTCCTGCCCGCGGTCGCGATCCTGCTCGGCGCGCTCGGCGTCGCGTCCTTCTGAGGCCCCTGCGGGCGTCCGAGGGAGCCCCTGCGCAGGCACAACGACGGCATCTGGCAGAATGTTCGCTTGCCCGCTTCCGCCGGACCCTCTCGCCGTGTGGAAGCTCCTGACCTCCGGGCGCCGCAAGCCTGTCCCCACGGGTTCGGCGCGCGCCCCGCACCACACAGCACTGAGGAGTACCCACACCCGTGGCCGTCAAGATCAAGCTGCAGCGCCTCGGCAAGATCCGTGCGCCGTACTACCGCATCATCATCGCCGACGCGCGCACCCGCCGGGACGGCAAGGCCATCGAGACGATCGGCAAGTACCACCCGAAGGAAGAGCCGAGCTTCATCGAGGTCGACACCGAGCGGGCGCAGTACTGGCTGGGCGTCGGCGCGCAGCCGACCGAGCCGGTCCAGCGCATCCTCGAGATCACCGGCGACTGGCAGAAGTTCAAGGGCCTGCCGGGCGCCGAGGGCACCCTGAAGGTGGCCGAGCCGAAGCCGTCCAAGCAGGACCTGTTCAACGCGGCGCTGGCCGCGGCCGGCGAGGAGCCCTCCACCGAGGCCGTCACGCCGAAGAAGAAGTCGGCCCCGAAGAAGGCCGAGGCCGAGAAGGCGGAAGCCGCTGAGGGCGAGAAGTCCGAGTGAGCTTCCTCGCCGACTCCCTCGAGCACCTGGTGCGCGGGATCGTCGACAACCCGGACGAGGTCCGGGTCGAGCTGCTGACCACGCGTCGTGGCCGCACGCTTGAGGTGCACGTCCACCCCGACGATCTCGGCAAGGTGATCGGCCGGGGCGGGCGCACCGCGACCGCTCTGCGCACCGTGATGGGCGGCATCGGCGGCCGAGGCGTCCGCGTGGACGTCGTCGACACCGATCGCTGACCCGGATTCTCGGAAACGGTCAGATATGGACGTCGTAGTCGGCCGTATCGCGAAGGCGCACGGCATCCGCGGCGAGCTCGCGGTCGACGTGCGCACGGATTCGCCGCAGCAGCGGTTCGCGATCGGTGCGGCCGTCACGACGAAGCTGCGCGACGGCAGCACGAGAGAACTCACCATCGCAGCCGCCCGCGAACACAGCGGGCGGCTGCTGGTGCGTTTCGAGGAAGTTCTCACGCGCGACGTCGCGGAAGCCCTGCGCGGCGCCCTGCTGCTGGCGGACACGGACACTTTGCCGCCCACCGGAGACCCGGACGAGTTCTACGACCACGAGCTGGCCGGCCTGCGCGCCGAGCTGGCCGACGGGACGGTCGTGGGCAAGGTCGTCGAGGTGGTCCACTCGCCTGCCGGGGAACTGCTCGAACTCGATCACGACGGACGCTCGATGTTGGTACCTTTCGTCCGCGCCATCGTTCCGGTGGTGGATGTCGCGGGGGGCCGGGTCGTGCTCGATCCGCCCGAAGGCCTCCTCGACGCCGGCTGAGGGGGAGTTCGTGAAGTTCTGGGCGAAGGCTGCCTTCGCAGCCGTTCTGGCCACCGCTTTCGCCGCGCCGCCCGCGCAGGCCGCTTCGCCGGTGTACGGCGACTTTTCGCTGATGTTCCAGCGCAGCGCCGGCCAGTACGCGCCGCCGGGAGAGAAGGCGTTCCAGTGGGCATGGTCGCCGCAATCGGCCACCGAATCGCAGATCACCTGGGGCGACCCGGTCACCTGGCCGCCCGCGACCGCCGAGCACTTCGTCCGCTCGGGCGACTGGGTGCTGATCGACGGCTGGGACGGCAACGGCACGTACTACTCGGAGCGGGTCACCGAAGAGTCCGTGTGCACCGGCTCCGCCTGTACGCCGATCCCGTCCGACGGCGGCCGCCAGCACTACGTGCGCTGGACCGTGCCGTCCACCGACTACCGGCTCGTCGCGCGCGGAACGATCACCGAGCAGAGTTCGGGCAAGGTCGTCCACTTCGAGCATCTGCAGACCTGGGGCGCGCCCGCTCCGTGCTCGAACGCCCGCTTCGGGGCGCGCACCTGCATCACGCAGACCGAGACCTGGTCGGACGACAACGGGCTGCCCGCTGGGTCGCCGGTCCGCCAGACGCTGCACCGCAGCATCAAGATCGCTAAGGGGCTCGGCATGGCCTTCGCGATCGACCAGGACGTCCCGAGCCCGTGGCACGCCGAGGCCACCGAGTACTGGAACTGGTAACCGCTTGCGCATCGACGTCGTCACCATTTTCCCCGAGTACCTCGACCCGCTGCGCGCCGCGCTGCTGGGCCGGGCGATCGACCGCGGCCTCATCGAGGTCGGTGTGCACGACCTGCGCGACTGGACCCACGACGTGCACCGCGCGGTCGACGACGCGCCGTACGGCGGCGGCCCCGGCATGGTCATGAAGCCGCAGATCTGGGGCCCGGCCCTGGACGACGTGTGCGGCGAAGGCACCCGGCTCGTGGTCCCGACCCCGGCGGGCAAACCGTTCACCCAGGAGCTGGCGCACGCCTACGCCGAGGAAAAGCACCTGGTGTTCGCCTGCGGCCGCTACGAGGGCATCGACCAGCGGGTCGTGGACGACGCGGCCCGCCGGATGCCGGTCGACGAGGTCTCGATCGGGGACTACGTGCTGGTCGGCGGCGAGGCCGCGGTGCTGGTGATGGTCGAGGCCGTGGTCCGGCTGCTGCCGGGCGTGCTCGGCAACGCCCGGTCGGCGGCCGAGGACTCGTTCTCCGACGGCCTGCTCGAAGGCCCCAGCTACACCCGCCCGGAGGTGTGGCGCGACCTGCCGGTGCCGGACGTGCTGCGCTCGGGCAACCACGCGCTCATCGACCGCTGGCGGCGCGACCAGGCGCTGGAGCGCACCGCGCTCCGGCGGCCGGATCTGCTGGCCCAACTGCCGGAAGGCAGCCTGGACAAGCGGGACCGCGAGGTGCTCGAAGGGCTGGACGACCAGCCCGGATAGGCCCCGTGCGAGGTCTCCGGGGGCCTCTGCCATAATGGATTGGTTGGCGTGACGCGTCATTTTGTACTTTGGCCACCGGTCGAAGCGAGAAGCCGCGAAGCCAGCCGTGAATGCCATCAGCCCCGGGCTAGTCGCAGTGAACTCCACTGCGCGCTCAAGCTGTACGTAAGCCACACGAATACGAGGACGGACCACCGATGAACACCCTGGACGCGCTGGACGCGCAGTCACTGCGTTCCGACATCCCGGCCTTCCGCCCCGGCGACACGCTCAAGGTGCACGTCCGCGTCATCGAGGGCAACCGCGAGCGCAACCAGGTCTTCCAGGGCGTCGTGATCCGCCGGCACGGCGGCGGCGTCCGGGAGACCTTCACCGTCCGCAAGGTCTCGTTCGGCGTCGGTGTCGAGCGCACCTTCCCGGTGCACTCGCCGAACGTGGCCGAGATCGAGGTCTTCAAGCGCGGCGACGTGCGCCGGGCGAAGCTGTACTACCTGCGCGAGCTGCGCGGCAAGAAGGCCAAGATCAAGGAGCGCCGCGAGAACCGCGAGACCACCTCTGCCCGCTGAGTGGCGAGTCGGTTACCGGTAGCCTGGCGACGTGGTCGAACCTGTGTCGCGGAACGCCGATGAGGACGGCCCCGAACGCCCGGACGAGGACCAGGAACGGTCCGGCGGGCGTCGGGGGTCGCACCGGCGAGGCAAGTCCTCGAAAAAGCGGTCGTTCTGGAAGGAACTGCCGATCCTGATCGTGATCGCCCTGGTGCTCACGATCGTGATTCAGGCGTTCCTCGCGAAGGTCTACATGATCCCCTCGGGATCGATGGAGGCCACGCTGCACGGCTGCCCCGGGTGTACCGGCGACCGGATCCTGGTCGACCGCGTCACCTACGACTTCACCGACCCCTCGCCGGGGGACGTGATCGTGTTCAAGGGCCCGCCCGCGTGGACCGAGAACGAGATCGCACCGCAGGAGTCGAGCAACATCGTCGTGCGCGCGCTGCGCGGTCTCGGCTCGCTGGTCGGCTTCGCGCCGCCGGACGAGCGGGACTTCGTCAAGCGCGTCATCGCCACCGGTGGCCAGACCGTCCAGTGCTGCGACGACCGCAACCGGGTGATCGTCGACGGCAAGGCCCTCGACGAGCCCTACATCCACTGGGAAGACAAGAACCACCCCGTTCAGGAGTCGTTCGCCCCGGTGAAGGTCCCGCAGGGCGCGCTCTGGGTGATGGGCGACAACCGCAACAACTCCGCCGACTCGCGTTATCAGGGCGGCGGCGGACCCAACGGTGCCGTGCCGGTCGACGACGTCATCGGCAAGGCCCGCATCATCGTGCTGCCGCCGGGCCGCTGGGGCGGGATCTCGGACCACAATCCGCAGGAGAACGCCCAGCCGGTCGCGCTCGGCGCGCCCGCCTGGCAGCAAGGGCTGCCGCTCGGCATCGGCTTCGCCACCGCGGTGCCGACGCTCTTCGTCGGACGCCGGTTGAAGGCAGGCCTCCGCAAGGCGGCCGGCCGGAGACGTTGAGCGGTGCGCTCCGTCGTCCGCGACTCCCGGGTGGTGTTCCGGTGACTCTTCCTCCTCCCCGTACGCCGGCAGAACCGCCGCGCCCGCCGCGTGCTGTGGTGCGCGGCGAGCTGTTCTGGGGTCTGCAAGGCGCACTCGAACGACGCGGCCTCGGCCCGGTCGCCGGGGTCGATGAAGCCGGTGCCGGAGCTTGCGCTGGCCCCCTCGTGGTGGCTTCGTGCGTGCTCCGTCCGGGCGACGGCGCACGATTGCCCGAGCTGACCGATTCGAAGATGCTCACCGCGAAGGCCCGGGACCGGGTGTACGACCGGGTCCTGCACCGCGCCCTCGACTACTCGGTGATCGTCATTCCTTCCGAGCAGGTGGACCTGCTCGGCATCCGGGTGATGAACCTGGAGGGCATGCGCCGCGCCGTCGCCGGTCTGCGCACCCATCCCGGGTACGTCCTCACCGACGGCTTCCCGGTTCCCGGCATTCCCGCGCCGAATGTCGCGGTGATCAAGGGAGACCGCAGCGTCGCGAGCATCGCGGCGGCGTCGGTCCTGGCGAAGGTGACGAGGGACCGGATCATGGCCGGCCTGCACGAAGAGTTGCCGGCGTACGGCTTCGACGTGCACAAGGGCTACAGCACCTCGGACCATCTGGCTGCGCTGAGTGAGCACGGCCCGAGCCCGGTGCACCGCTGGTCCTACACGAATGTCGCCACCGTCGCCCTCGCGCACGGACTCACTGCGCCGCATCCGGTCGTGCTCACCTACGCTGCACTGGAGAATGCCCTGGAAAAAGCGGGCGGGCCGGTCCGTGCCCCGGGCCGCTCGGTGGGTAAGAATGAACGCTCCGCCGCCGGAGCAGGACGAACGCGAGGAGGGGCGCGGATTTCATGAGCGCAGAGGATCTCGAGAAGTACGAGACCGAGATGGAGCTCTCGCTGTACCGCGAGTACCGCGACATAGTGGGCCAGTTCTCGTACGTGGTGGAGACCGAGCGGCGGTTCTACCTGGCCAACGCGGTGGACGTCCAGGTCCGCGACGGCGGCGGCGAGGTGTACTTCGAGGTGCGCATGTCGGACGCCTGGGTGTGGGACATGTACCGCCCCGCCCGGTTCGTCAAGCACGTCCGGGTCATCACGTTCAAGGACGTCAACGTCGAAGAACTCGACAAACCCGACCTGCGGCTTCCCGAGGACGGCCCGTTCTCGGGCTGATCCCCGTTTTTTCGCCACGAGGCCACCCGGCACTTGCCCGGGTGGCCTTCGTCGTTCTCCGCCCCCCGCACACCGCACCGACAATCCGCCTGGATTTCTCCCCCGCGGACCAGCGCTGATCCACAACCTGCGGGTTATCCACAGCTGCGCTGAATCCCCCTGGCGCCGTGTTTGGTCACGCTGCGATCGTTACAGCACACGCACCGTGATCGGCGGTGCTCACGCTGTCCGAGGGGGACACCATGAACGACGGCCCGCACCCCGGCGCGGCCTGGCGCCGGACGTTCGGCCGCTGGGGCGAGGATCTCGCCGCCCGGCATCTCCAGGCCGCCGGCATGGTCCTGCTCAGCCGGAACTGGCATTGTCGCGAGGGCGAGTTGGACCTGGTCCTCTCCGAGGGCGACCGGGTGATCTTCTGCGAGGTCAAAACCCGCTCCAGCACCGAATACGGCACGCCGGCCGAGTCGGTGACACCGGACAAGATCGACCGCGTCCACCGGGCCGCCATGCGCTGGCTCAAGGAACATCGAGTCGGCTGGTGCCGCATCCGCTACGACGTCGTGACCGTCTACGCCCCCGATGGCGTAGAGCCGGTCGTCCGGCACCTGGCGGGTGCTTTCTGATGCCACACGCCAAAACCTGGTCCGTCGCCTTGCTCGGCATCGAAGGCCGCGTAGTAGAAATCGAAGCCGATCTAGGCGGCGGCCTGAGCCGGGTCACCCTGGTCGGCCTGCCTGACGCTGGCCTCCGCGAGGCGAAAGACCGAGTCCGCTCCGCAGTCCGCAACTCCGGCCAATCCTGGCCCGACGGCAAAATCACCTTGGCCCTGTCTCCCGCCAATCTGCCCAAAATGGGCTCCGGCTACGACCTGGGCATCGCCGCCGCCGTCCTGGCCGCCATCGGCGCCGTCCCAGCCCGGAAACTCCTGCACACCATCTTGCTGGGAGAACTGGCTTTGGACGGCCGAATCCGCCCCGTCCGCGGCGTCCTCCCCGGCCTGCTGGCGGCCAAAGCCGCAGGCCACGAACGCGCCGTAGTACCCACCGAGTCCTTGGTCGAAGCCGCCCTGGTCGACGGCCTGGAAGTCTCCGGGGTAACCCGCCTGGCCGAACTGATCGCCTGGCTCAAAGACGAAGCCGACCTAGAACTCCCCGCCGCTCCCACAGCGGCCGCGCCCGCGGAAGTCCCCGACCTGGCCGACGTAGTAGGTCAGCCAGAAGCCAGGTGGGCCCTGGAAGTCGCCGCAGCAGGCGGCCACCACCTCCTGCTCACCGGTCCACCCGGCGTCGGCAAAAGCATGCTCGCCAGACGCCTCCCCGGCCTGCTGCCGGATCTCGCCCCGGCCGAATCCCTGGAAGTAACCGCCATCCACTCGGTCGACGGCTCCCTCTCAAAGTCATCGCCCCTGGTAACCGTCCCGCCCTTCGTCGCCCCACACCACTCGATCAGCCCACCAGCCCTCATCGGCGGCGGCACCGGCCTGGCCGCTCCCGGTGCCATCAGCCGGGCACACCGAGGCGTGCTTTTCCTGGACGAGGCCTGCGAATTCGGCAACCAGCGCCTCGACTCGCTCCGCACCGTCATGGAAGAAGGCGAAGTCCGCATCGCCCGTGCCAAAGGCGTCGTCTGCTATCCCGCCCAGTTCCAACTGGTCCTGGCCACCAACCCCTGCCCCTGCGCCCCACCGCGCGAAACCGACTGCACCTGCTCGGTCACCACCCGCCGCCGCTACCTGTCGCGCCTTTCGGGCCCACTCCTGGACCGAGTAGACCTCCGCGTCCGCCTACGCCCCCTAACCGCGATCTCCGCCCACCAATCCACCGCCCCCGAACCGTCCTCGACCGTCCGAGCCCGGGTCCTAGCCGCCCGCGACCGAGCCAAACACCGCTGGCACGAACACGGCTGGCTGTCCAACACCGAAGTCCCGGGCCCCGTCCTGCGCCGAGATTTCGCCCTGCCGCCGCCCGCCACCGCAGTCCTGGACCGAGCCCTGGACCGCGGTTTATTGACCGCCCGAGGAGCCGACAGATGCCTGCGCATCGCCTGGACCCTTGCCGACCTGGCCGCCCTGCCCCAACCCGACACCGACCACGTCACCGCGGCCCTGGACTTCCGAGAACGCAAAACCGGCTGACCCGCCCCGAAGGCCGTCCCGCACGCTGCCCCCCACAAGCCCCTCGCTCGGCGGACGGCCCGAAACCCCGCGGGCATCAGCTCTCGCCGGGCAAATGGCCCGACTGCGGCAAGCGGTTCTGGCACCTGCTCAGCCGTGCCCGGCGACCCTTCCCCCGCTGCGGCCGTGTGCGCTGACCGCGGCGAACGCCCCGAATTCAACCCGGTACCCGCTCCCCGATGTCCGGACCAGATGTCCTGACTCCCGGACGAGCAAGCCTCCCTCCAGCCCTCCAGCCCGGCAGCCTGTGTCCCAGTCCCAGCCCTAGCCCTAGCCCCAGCCCTAGCCCCAGCCCCAGCCCTAGCCCTAGCCCTAGCCCCAGCCCTAGCCCCAGCCTCAGGCCGAGTCCGAGCCCCAGCCTCAGTCCCAGTCCCAGTCCGAGTCCCAGCCTCAGTCCGAGTCCCAGCCTCAGGCCGAGCCCCAGCCCCAGCCCCAGCCTCAGTCCGAGCCCCGAGCCCCGAGCCCCGAGCCTGTGTTCTAAGCCCCGGACCGGCAAACCTGCCCGTCCGGAACCCCGGCGAAAGGAAAGCACCATGTCCAACCGAGCCATCCCGTCCTCGTCCCAGCGCACCCGGCACCGCAGGCCGAAGACGCCGCAGCACAAGATCGCCCGGCATCTGCATCCGGTCCGCCGCCGGGAAGTCCGCCCCGAACACGACCCGGTCCGGGTCCGAGAACGGTTGGCGCTGCATCGGCACCTTGCCGTTGTCCGCCCCGAAAATCCCAGTGGCCGAAGAGGTGCGGCGTGAGCGTCGCCGTCGAGGACCAGACCACGGCGACCGATTCAGAACGGCTCGCCCGCGCGTATCTGCTCGGCGTCGCTGAACCACCGGCACCGCACCTGCTGGAGTTCGTCGGCGAACACGGCCCGGTCGCGGCCGCCGGGCGCGTCCAGGCCGGGGACTGTCCCGAAAAGGTGCTTCGCGAAACGGCCGCGCGGCGGGAATCCACGATCGCGGAACAAGATCTTGAGGAAGCCGCCAAAGCCGGTGCCCGGCTCGTGGTCCCCGAAGACCACGAATGGCCCGCGTGGCCACTGCTCTCGCTTGCGGTAGCAACGGGAAACGGCGTGAAGCACGTGGCGGCACCGCTCGGGCTCTGGGTGCGCGGCGACGTGAGCCTGGCCGAAGTCGCGGACCGCGCGGTAGCGGTCGTCGGCGCTCGGATGGCCACGGACTACGGTCTGCACAACGCCGTCGAGATCGGCCACGCCTTGGCAGCCCGCCAAGTACCGGTCTTCTCCGGTGCCGCCCTGGGCATCGACGCTGCCGCGCACCGAGGCGCGCTCAGCGGCGGTGGGGTCACGGTTGCGCTGCTCGGCTGTGCGGTCGACTATGCCTATCCCGCGGGAAACAGCGACTTGTTGAACCGCATCGTCGCCGAGGGCGGCGCGATCGTCAGCGAGTACGCACCGAAGACCCCGCCCGCGCGACATCGATTTCTGGTGCGAAACCGTCTTATAGCAGGTCTTACCGACGGCACAGTCGTTGTAGAGGCCGGAATTCGTAGCGGTGCGCGCAACACTGCCACTATCGCGGGTGCGCTTGGCAAGGTCGTGATGGCGTTGCCGGGATCAGTGCATTCGGGCAGTTCAGCCGGTTGCCACGCGTTGATCCGGGACTGCAAGGCCACGTTGGTCACCTCAGTCGACGAGGTGCTCGAAACCGTGGGCCGATTCGGCACCGCGGCTCCGGCCGCTGAGCCGAACCGGCGGCCCACGGACAATCTCGGCCCGGAGGCGGCGCGGGTCTACGACGCGCTGCTTCCCCGGGCGGGCAGGGCTCCGGAAGAGGTCGCGGAAAGCGCTGGGGTGCCCGTTTCCCGAGTTCGCGCCTTGTTGCCCGCACTGGAAATCGACGGCTTCGCGGTGCGCGGCGAGACCGGTTGGCGGCAGATCGTCCGAACGGCCATCCGATGATGGGCGTGGCGATGCTTGACCAATGGCGATGGTTCGCGCAGCGTAACCGCCATGCCGTCAGCGAGTGCACGCAAGGACGCGGTCCCGCGTCCCGGTGGACACCGGAAACGTCCGCCACGACCCGATCTTCGGGCACTTCGCGCCGAATTGCCGGAGTCCGCCGAATCGGTGGTGGCCGGTTACGAACGGCATCTGTCGCTGGAGCGTGGGCTGTCGCCGCACACCGTGCGCGCGTACGTCGGCGACGTCGTTTCGCTGTTGGCGTTCCTGACCGTGGGGGAGGGCGACCGTCCCGCGCGGAGCTTTGAGGACTTGGACGTCACGCAGCTGCGCGCGTGGCTCGCGGGGCAGCGCTCGGACGGCGCCGGGCGCACCACCCTCGCGCGCCGCGCCGCGGCTGCGCGCACGTTCACGGCTTGGGCGCACCGCACCGGTTTGCTGGAGTCGGACCCGGGCGGCCGGCTTGCCGCGCCGCGCACGCACCGGACCTTGCCCGGCGTGCTCCGTGCCGAGCAGGCTGACGCGCTCATGGACGCCTCCGCGAAAGGGGCAGCCGAACGGGATCCGGTCGCTCTGCGTGACCGCGCAGTGGTCGAATTGCTGTACGCAACCGGCATTCGGGTGTCGGAGCTGTGCGGACTAGACGTCGGCAGCGTGGACTTTTCCCGCCGCGTGGTTTCGGTGGTGGGCAAGGGGGACAAGGAGCGGACAGTTCCGTTCGGCGTCCCGGCGGCCGGGGCGCTGACCGCGTGGCTGGAGGACGGACGGCCCGCGCTGGCTGGGGAAACGCCGCTGACGGCGCTTTTCCTGGGCGTTCGCGGCAAGCGCCTCGACCCGCGCGCGGCGCGCCGGGTGGTGCACGAGGCGGTGGCCGCGGTGCCGGGCGCAACGGACATGGGGCCGCACGGGCTAAGGCATTCCGCCGCGACGCATCTGCTCGAAGGAGGTGCCGATCTCAGGAGCGTTCAGGAACTGCTTGGTCACGCTACGCTGGCCACGACCCAGCTCTACACTCATGTGACCGTCGATCGGCTGAAGGCGATCCATGACCGAGCACACCCGCGGGCCTGAAGAGGCCGGCGGCGGCTCGGCCGGGGACGGCAGGGCCGAACCGCCGGCGCACGCGCATCCGCACGAGCACGGAGACCACACTGAGCAGCACGCCGAGAACGACCGTGCAATGACTTCCACGTCGCAGGTCACGGAAGCCGGGGCGGAACGCCCCGGCGTGCAGGACGCCGTCAACGGGGACGGTCGTCCTGGTCAGGACGTCGACGCGGGGATTCAGGCGCTGTGGCAGCAGTTCGCCGACAAACCGGACCAGACGTCGCGCGACCGGCTGGTGCTGCACTACGCACCGCTGGTGAAGTACGTCGCGGGCCGGGTCGGCACCGGTCTGCCGACGCACGTAGACGTCGGCGACCTCGTGCAGTCGGGCATTTTCGGGCTGGTCGACGCGATCGAGAAGTTCGACCCGGAACGCGGCCTGCGCTTCGAAACGTACGCGATGCAACGCATCCGGGGCGCCATCCTGGACGACCTGCGCTCCCAGGACTGGGTCCCGCGCGCGGTGCGCAGCAAGGCGAAGGAAACGGCCCGCGCCCTGGAACGCCTCGGCGCCCGTCTGCACCGAACCCCGACCGACGCCGAACTCGCCGGCGAAATGGGCATCAGCCTCGACGACCTGCGCGATTTCTACGGCCAGCTCCGCCTCACCAGCGTGGTGGCGCTGGAAGACCTTGTCGCCGCGGGCAAAGACGCCGGCTCGCTGGTCGACACCCTCCCCGACGACGGCGCGGTCGACCCGGTGGCCGTCCTCGTGGACCAGGACAACCGCCGCCAGCTCGCCGAAGCCATCGCGCAGCTGACCGAGCGGGACAAGATCGTGGTGAGCCTCTACTACTTCGAGAGCCTGACCCTGGCGGAAATCGGCAAGGTCCTCGGAGTCACGGAATCCCGGGTGAGCCAGCTGCACACCCGTGCGGTGATGCGGCTGCGCGCCAAGCTGATGGAGCAACCCAGCGGCTGACCCGCGGATCCGCGACCGGTGCGCGGGCGATTGCCTTGGCCGCAAGGCTGTCCGGTGCAGGGGTTCTCACACGCGGAGCGTGCATGGGCGCGGTCGGAGCGGACCAGGTTCGGTATGGCAGCGGCTTGAGCCTATCGACCTCCTTCGGATCGATCAGCCGGCAGCGGGCGGGGCGGCGGCTGCGTTGGTGTCACGGGCCTTCGGCCCACGGCTTGAGGCGTACCCGGCTGGGGGTGCCGACCAAGGCGAGCGGGTCGATGTATTCCGTGCCGCGGCGGGCTCCCCAGTGCAGGCAGGCGGCGGTCGGGCAGCCGGGGTGGCCTGGGGCGGCGGTTCCCAAAGGCTGGCCGCGGTAGATCTGGTCTCCGGCGGCGACTGCCGGGGTGATCGGGAGGTAGGTCGTGTGGAGGCCGCCGTCGTGGTCTACGGCGACCACTCCTCGGCCTGCGACCTGACCGGCGAAGACCACCACTCCCATGTCCGCGGCCAGCACCTGTTGCCCGGCGGCGGCTTCCAGGTCTACGCCTCGGTGGCCTGGACCGAACGGGGTCGCGGGCGGTTCGAAGTCGCGGGTGACGTGCGGGCGGGGCGTCAGAGGCCAGGCCAGGCGGCCGGGTTCTTCCGGAACGGGCTGGCGGGGCGCGGCGTCGGCTCGCGAGTGGAGCAGGGCTGCCGAGCCTGCGGACAGGGTCAAGACTGTCGCCAGGATCAGCCACGTTCGGGTGATGTTTCTGCGGCCGCGGAGGCTGAACGGCGGGAGTTCGCCGCCTGCTCCGGCCAGCCGCAGGGGCGGGTGGCCCCAGCTGAAATCGCAGGGCAGGGAGATTCGGATCCGCGGCGGGAGAACGACGGTCCCTGGGCGGGGTGGGCGGATGAGCCGACGTGAGGCGAAGAGGGCGTAGCGGCTGGCAGCATTCGCGGCGGAGGTCGCGCGGGTCCAAGCGCGGCGGAGTGTGGCGCGGATTCTCGGCGGTCTGGCGGGCGGTCTGCGGTGACGGCCGCTTCGAGGGAGCGAGTGCGCCGGGACGGCGGGCGGGATCGTGTCGTCCTGGCTCAGGAGGGCGGCTGCGGGTGGGTGCCGAGTGAGCAGAGCGGTGGTTGCCAGGACCACCGGGTGAGGCGTTTCCGGCGCTGTCGCTGCCGATCCTGCCTCTGACCGCGTCGAGCCTGCTGACCGCGTCGACCCCGTCGAGCCTGCCGACCGCGTCGACCCCGTCGAGCCTGCCGACCGCGTCGAGCCTGCCGACCGCGTCGAGCCTGCCGACCCCGTCGAGCCCGCCGACCACACCGACGACGGATCGAGCGACGACGGATTCAGCGGGGGACCGGATTGGCTGCTCGCCTCTCTGTCCCGGCGAGGAACAGGGGAGGGCGTTGAGCTGGTCGTGCTCGGCGTCGAGGGCGAATGCAGCGGGGGAGCCGTGCGGGAATCGGCGGGGCAAGCTGCGGCGGCAGCGGGCGAAGGGGCCGGCGTCGAGGGCGAACGCAACGGGGCAGTCGCAGGAGAATCGGCGGTGCGGGAAGCAGCGGCGGTAACGGGAAAAGATCGCGTAGTGGTCATGTCCCCATCCTCAGCCACCGACCGACGAAACTCCGCTGCTCGGCGCTAGTTGTCCACAGGCGGACACAGTTGTGGACAACCCCGGGCCGGGCGAAGGCTGCCCGCAGGGGCGGGCCTGGTGGCAGGGGGTAGAATCAATCCCGCAGCCCGCTCGCTGGGCTGACTTCGCGTGCACGTGCGCGCGTCCCCGGACGGGCCGTTTCTGGCGGGAACCCGGACGGAGGGGCGCACGGTGTCCGGCGGTCCCTGGGGTTTCGCGTTACCGAACCCACGGGTCCGGGCATCGGCTACGGCACCAGGGCTCACGACCTCCCGGTCGCGGGCGACTAACCGGAACAGCGCCCCCGCGGGCGGATCGAAAACCGACAGCGGGAGCGCGCGACTACAGAGAAGGTGTGATTCCGGCAATGGCCGTCGTCACCATGAAGCAGCTGCTCGACAGCGGCGTGCACTTCGGGCACCAGACCCGTCGGTGGAACCCGAAGATGAAGCGCTACATCTTCACCGAGCGCAACGGCATCTACATCATCGACCTGCAGCAGACGCTGACGTACATCGACCGTGCGTTCGAGTTCATCAAGGAAACCGTCGCGCACGGCGGCACCATCATGTTCGTCGGCACGAAGAAGCAGGCTCAGGAAGCGATCGCCAACGAGGCCGCGCGCGTGGGCATGCCCTACGTGAACCAGCGCTGGCTCGGCGGCATGCTGACCAACTTCCAGACCGTCCACAAGCGCCTTCTCCGCCTGAAGGAGCTCGAAGCCCAGGAGCAGACCGGCGGCTTCACCGGCCTGACCAAGCGCGAGATCCTCACGCTGACCCGCGAGAAGGACAAGCTCGAGAAGACCCTGGGCGGCATCCGGGACATGGCCAAGGTGCCGTCCGCGGTGTGGATCGTCGACACCAAGAAGGAGCACATCGCCGTCGGCGAGGCTCGCAAGCTCAACATCCCGGTCGTCGCGATCCTCGACACCAACTGCGACCCGGACGAGGTCGACTACCCGATCCCGGGCAACGACGACGCGATCCGTTCCGCCGCGCTGCTGACGAAGGTCGTCGCCGAGGCCGCCGCGGCCGGGCTGATGGCCCGTTCCGGCCGCAACGGCGCCTCGGCCGACGCGAAGCCGGAGACCGGTGCTTCGGACGAGCCGCTGGCCGAGTGGGAGAAGGAGCTCCTCGCGGGCTCGGAGACCGCTGCCGCCGACGCGACCGCTGCCGCTGACGCGACCGAGGCCGCCGCGGCGACTGAGACCGCCGTCGCGACCGAGGCCGCCGCCGCGACTGAGACCGCGGAAGCGACCGGCGAGCAGGCTCCGGCCAACTCCTGATCCACCCCGTCCGGGCGGTCCGCGCAGGGCCGCCCGGACGGCGCTCACCGCACACGTACCTGAAACGGACGGATTCAACACGATGGCGAACTACACCGCCGCTGACGTGAAGCGCCTGCGCGAGATGACCGGCGCGGGCATGATGGACTGCAAGAAGGCCCTCGAAGAGAACGACGGCGACTTCGAGAAGGCTGTCGAGTTCCTGCGCATCAAGGGTGCCAAGGACGTCGGCAAGCGCGCCGAGCGTGCCACCGCCGAGGGCCTGGTCGCCGGTGACGGCGGCGTCATGATCGAGCTCGACTCGGAGACCGACTTCGTCGCCAAGAACGACGACTTCCAGCAGCTCGCGGCGAAGATCGTCGAGACCGCGAAGGCGCTGAAGTCCAGCGACGTCGAGGCGCTGAAGGCCGCCGACCTGGACGGCAAGCCGGTCAACGAGGTCGTGCAGGAGCTGTCGGCCCGCATCGGCGAGAAGCTCGAGCTGCGCCGCGTGGTGTCGTTCGAGGGCAAGACCGCGACCTACCTGCACCGCCGCGGCTCCGACCTCCCGCCCGCAGTCGGCGTGCTGGTCGAGTTCACCGGCGACGACACCGACGCCGCCCGCGGCGCCGCGATGCAGGTCGCCGCGCTGCGCGCGAAGTACCTGACCCGCGAGGAGGTGCCGGCCGAGATCATCGAGAACGAGCGCCGCATCGCCGAGCAGACCGCCCGCGAGGAAGGCAAGCCCGAGCAGGCGCTGCCGAAGATCATCGAGGGCAAGGTCAACGCGTACTACAAGGACAACGTGCTGCTTGAGCAGCCGTCGGTCAAGGACAACAAGAAGACCGTCAAGGCCCTGCTCGACGAGGCCGGCGTGACCCTGACCCGGTTCGCCCGGTTCGAGGTCGGACAGGCCTGAGCGAGGCACTGGGACTAGATTCTGGCACTGTGCCCCGTCTCCGCGCATCGGGGACGGGGCACAGTCGGGTCTACCGAGGGGCAGGAGGCGACAGACATGGGTGAGGACCGGGTCAAGGGCGGATACCGCCGGGTGCTGCTGAAACTGGGCGGCGAGATGTTCGGCGGCGGCGCGGTGGGCGTCGACCCCGACGTCGTGCACTCCGTCGCCCAGCAGATCGCCGACGTCGCGCGCACCGGAGTGCAGATCGCGGTGGTGATCGGCGGCGGCAACTATTTCCGCGGCGCGGAGCTGTCCCAGCGCGGCATGGACCGCGACCGCGCCGACTACATGGCGATGCTCGGCACCGTGATGAACTGCCTCGCGCTGCAGGACTTCCTCGAAAAGGAAGGCCTCCCGACCCGCGTGCAGACTGCGATCACGATGGGCCAGGTCGCCGAGCCCTACATCCCGCGCCGCGCGGAACGGCACCTGGAAAAGGGCCGCGTCGTCATCTTCGGCGCCGGCGTCGGCATGCCGTACTTCTCCACCGACACCGCCGCCGCGCAGCGCGCGCTCGAACTCGGCTGCGAAGCCGTGCTGATGGCGAAGGCCGTGGACGGCGTCTACACCGCGGACCCGAAGACCGACCCGGACGCGAAGATGTTCACCGAGATCAGCCACCGCGAGGTGCTTGAGCGCGGACTCAAGGTCGCCGACGCAACCGCGTTCAGCCTCTGCATGGACAACAAGATGCCGATCATCGTGTTCAACCTGCTCACCGAGGGCAACATCGCCCGCGCGGTGGGCGGTGAGAGGATCGGCACGCTGGTCTCGACCCCCGCCGACGAGGCGTCCGCCTAGACCTGCTGGGATCAAGCTCAGGTCCGACCACACAACACCGGGAGTAGCCGTGATCGACGAGACCCTCCTCGACGCCGAGGAGAAGATGGAAAAAGCGGTGTCCGTCGCGAAGGAAGACCTCACGTCGGTGCGCACCGGGCGGGCCAACCCGTCGATGTTCTCCCGCATCGTCGTCGAGTACTACGGTGCGCCGACCCCGCTGAACCAGCTGGCCAGCGTCAATGTGCCGGAGGCCCGGATGGCGCTGATCAAGCCCTACGACCAGACGCAGCTGAACGCCATCGAGAAGGCGATCCGCGAGTCCGACCTCGGCGTCAACCCGAGCAACGACGGCAACGTCATCCGCATCGTCATCCCGCAGCTCACCGAGGAGCGGCGCAAGGAGATGGTGAAGGTCGCCAAGGGCAAGGGCGAGGACGCCCGCGTCTCGATCCGCAGCGTCCGCCGCAAGGCCAAGGAAGAACTCGACCGCATCGCGAAGGACGGCGAAGCGGGCGAGGACGAGGTCGCGCGCGCCGAGAAGGAGCTGCAGAACCTCACCGACACCTACGTGCACCAGGTCGACGAGCTGGTGAAACACAAGGAAGCCGAGCTGCTCGAGGTCTGATGAGCCAGGTGAGCGAGGAACGCGACGAGCGGGTGAGCGACACCCCGCCACCGGGCCCGGCCGCCGAGCCGGACCCGGTTTCGCGGCTGGAACCGGCTCCGGAAACCCCTGCTGGGCAGCGAAAATCGGACTCCGCGACGAATGCGCGCGCGGAATCCGGTGCTGCGGCAGGGAATCACGCGGAATCCGGGGACGGGTCGGCGAAGGGTGCGAAAGGCGTTCCTGCGGGCGGACTGGCGAAGAGTGCGGAGGCTGCGTCCAAGGGCGGGTCGGCGAAGGGCACGAAAGGCGCGGCTGAGGGCGGGTTGGCCGAAGGCGTGAAAGCCGCGTCCGAGGGCAAGGCGGCGAAGGGCGCTCAAGGCGGGCCGGGCGAAGGCGCGAAAGGCGTTCCCGCGAGCAAGTCGGCGAACGGCGGGCCTGCCGCGTCCGGGGGCGGTCCGGAGACCAGCGGGAAGGCCGAACCGGAGAAGAAGGCATCCCGGGCCGGGCGCAACCTTCCCGCGGCGATCGGCGTCGGGCTGCTGCTCGGGGCCGCGATCATCGTTTCCCTGCTCACCGTCCGGTTCATTTTCATCGGGGTCATCGCCGCCGCGATCGCGGTCGGCACGTTCGAGTTCTCCGGCGTGCTGCGCCGGGTCGCGGACACCAGGGTCGCGCTGATCCCGGTGCTCGTCGGCGGGCAGGCGATGATCTGGCTGGCCTGGCCGTTCGGCCGGGAAGGCGCGCTCACCGCGTTCGTGCTCACCGTGCTCGCCTGCCTGCTGTGGCGGTTGCCCGGCGGTGCGAAGGGCTACGTGCGCGACGTCAGCGCTTCCGTTTTCGCCGCCGCGTACCTGCCGTTGTTCGGCGCGTTCGCGGCCATGCTCGTGCCGCCGCACGACGGTGTCGGGCGCGTGCTCACGTTCCTGATCGGCGTCGTTGCCTCCGACACCGGCGGCTACATCGCCGGCGTGCTCGGCGGCAAGCACCCGATGGCGCCCACGATCAGCCCGAAGAAGTCCTGGGAGGGCTTCGCCGGTTCGATGGTCGCGGGCATCGTCGCGGGCGTGCTCACGATCAGCCTGATGCTGGACGGCCACGCCTGGCAGGGCGTCATCTTCGGTGCGGCCATCGTGCTCACCGCGACGCTCGGCGACCTCGTCGAATCGCTCATCAAACGTGACCTCGGCATCAAGGACATGGGCACGCTGCTGCCCGGCCACGGCGGCATCATGGACCGCCTCGACTCGCTGCTGCCCTCGGCCGTCGTGTCGTGGCTGCTGCTGTCGGCCTTCGTCCCGGCTTGAGTTCTCAGTCGTCGTACGGGTCGTCGACCTCGGCGCGGCCCACGTCTTCCAGCACTCGCGAGTGGTCGATCACCGCGAACACCGCGCCGTCCGGATCGGCGAGGATCGCGGTGCGGCCGAACGGGGTGTCGTACGGCTCGATCACGACCGAACCGCCCAGCATCAGCGCTTCGCCCGCCGCCGCGTCCGCGCCGCGCGCCGGGTCGATCTCGAAGTACACGAGCCAGTGCGGGGGAGTGTCCCGGCGGTACTCGGGACCCATCGTGTAGCGGTAGAGCACTGCCGTGTGCTCAATGGAATATTCGGAATAGTCAACGCTTTCGCCGTCGCCGACCTGACGGTTCGAGTAGTTGAACAGCTTGGTGTAGAAGTGATCCGCGGCCACGCCGTCGTGCGTGTTGAGGTCCGCGCCGCTGAAGGTGTTGGGCACGCCGCCCGCGAACTGCCAGTCCGGCGGGGCTTCCCAGAACACCACCGGCGCGCCGCACGCGTCGATCGCGTGCAGGATGCTCCCCCGCTCGGGAATCGCGATCGGCCCGAGCGTCACCTGGCCGCCGAGATGCTCGACCCATTCGGCCGCGCTGTCGGTGTGCGGCACCGCGAGGTGCAGTGTCCAGCCGGGCGCGCTGCGGGCTCCGGCCTGGTAAAGGCCGCTGGCGGGAACCCCCTCGCTCGACCCGATCGAGTACCGCCCGGTCGGCGACGCCGGATCGCGCCGGGTTTCGTATTCCCAGCCGAAAAGCCGGGTGTAGAAGTCCTGGGTCCGGGCTTCGTCGCGGCACGCCACCTCCACCCAGCAGGGCAGGCCTGCCGGGAGCGTGCGGGCGAGTTGCCAGTCGGTCGACATCGCGTTCTCCTCCCCGAGAGGGTGAAGTCTATTCGGCCGAGCGGCGTTCTACGCTCTGAGCGGGAAAGATGTCGCGCCCGTCGGGGCCCCTGGACCGGAGAGGAGTCCTGTGCGCTGGTTGTTCCGCGGTCCGGCGGCGTCCGGAGAAGTCGTTCCCAGCCCGAACATCTGGTACTACCAACACGTTTACGACGTGGAGAACCGGGCGCAGGACGCGGACGGCGAGATCTGGCGCGTACTGCGCGAAGAGCGCGACTGGACCGGTCTCGACGTTCTCGATCTCGGCTGCGGTGACGGATACCACTTGCCGCTTTTCGCCGCGGACGCGCGATCGGTGCTCGGAATCGAACCGCACCCGCCGCTCGCGCGGGACGCGGAGCGACGGGTGCGGGATCTGGAGAACGTGCGAGTCCGCGTGGGACGAGCGCAGCGGTTGCCGGCGGACGACGCCAGTGTGGACATCGTGCACGCGCGCACCGCGTATTTCTTCGGCCCTGGATGCGAACCGGGACTGCGCGAAGCGGAACGGGTGCTGCGGCCCGGAGGATCGATCATGATTGTCGACCTCGACGTGGCCAGCGAGCCGTACGGCGGGTGGATGCGGGCGGATTTGCCGCACTACGACCCGCCTGCGGTGGAACGGTTCTTCGCCGCGCACGGCTTCAACTGCCGGCGCGTACGCACGCGTTGGCGCTTCGCGGATTTCGCCGCGGCGGAATCAGTGTTGAAGATCGAGTTCAGCGCGAAGGTCGCGCAGCGGGCGATCGCTGACACGCGCCGCTTGAACCCGGGATCGGGCGAGGTGACGCTGCCGGTGGGTTATCGCGTGCACTGCCGCGTCAAACCCACCGGCCTCGTCCTGCCCGGTCACTCGGCTGCCTCTCCGGACTCGGCCGAAGCCGGAGAGTCTTCGGAGTCCTCGACCTCGCCGAGGATCGAGTAGATCGACCGGCGTGCCTCGTTGAGTACGTCCACCGCGCGGGACTGCTGGGTCTCGCTGCCCGCGCGCATCACCTGCACGACGGCCGCGGCGAGCGTCGCGCCTGCCTTGCGCAGGTCGTGCTCGACCGGTTCGACGTCGTCGGTGAAGTGCTCCCACGGCGGCGTGCCGGTCTGCTGCTCGGCGGTGGCGCGGCCCTCGTCGGTGAGTTCGAAGAGCTTCTTCCCGCTCTCGTCGCGGCTCACGACCAGGCCCTCGTCGGCCAGCATCTGCAGGGTCGGGTAGATCGAGCCGGGGCTGGGCCTCCAGAACCCGCCGCTGCGCTCGCCGATCTCGCGGATGATCTCGTACCCGTGCCGCGGCTGTTCCGCGAGCAGGGTGAGAATCGCCGCCCGCACGTCGCCGCGCCGGCCGCGCCGGGAGCCCCGGCGTCCGCCGCCCGGACCGTGGCCGCGGCGTCCGCGACCGCCGGGCCCGAAGGCGAACTCGCCGAATTCCCGGCCCCAGGGGCCGAACGAGGACCGTCCGCGCTCTTCGTGCTCTCCGTGTTCGTGATGTCCGCCGGGGAACGAGTGCCCGCCGGGGAAGGGGTGTCGTCGTCGGTTCATGGTCTTGGTTTCCTAATCGGTAGTAGGGGTGTTTCTTCCGGCTCGTGACGCGGGTCGGT
>NZ_LWSF01000020.1:83001-141731 GCF_001651785.1 Amycolatopsis sp. M39 | reverse complement strand
CACTCACGATCGCGGCTTGACTTCTAAGAACCTGAGATGTCTTTCTCTCCCCAGTGGGCTACCGCACCTCGGCGGCGGCGAAACATCCACCCGCCCGCGCGAGGTCGGCTAGGGTCGGAGACGGAGCCGACGACCGAGAAGAGGCGAGACGATGAGCGCGGACAAGCCCGGCGAACAGCAGCCGCTCGACGCGGAGATCGTGGAGAGTCCCGGCACGCCGCCGCCCGCCGATCTCCCCGAACCCGACTACAGCGACAACGGCGCCCCGTCGTTCGACTTCGTGCGGGACCGGATCGAGAAGCGCTACACCACCTCGGTCGGCGCGCAGGAGCTCGCCGGGATCGGCGGCCCGGAGGATCTGCAGTCGCTGGACAAGAAGATCGCCGACCGCAAAGAAGCGGCTAAAGACAAGCTGGCCGAGATCCGCCGGTCGATGGGCAAGGAGTAACGCCGTTTCCCTGCCGGGGCTCGGACCAGGCACACAGCGACGCGAAGCCGGTCGGGGTGAGAAGCTCCAGCGGGAGGTGACCGCCTGCCGAGGGACCCGGCCAAGCCAGCTGCGGGTCAGCGCCGCGGTTCCGGCGCCCCGGGCGTGACCGTCCACAGTAGACCAAACCCGCCGATTTCCGTGGCTTCCCGGACGTCGGTTCTGATTGAATCGCCCCTATGGCAACCACCGTGCGCATTTCCGGCCTGGTGCTCACCGAGCACGAGTTCTCCGTCCCCCTCGACCATTCCCGTCCCGGCGGCGCGAAGATCACCGTCTTCGCGCGGGAGGTCGCTGATCCGGACGGGCTGGAACGGCCGTTTCTCGTGTATCTCCAAGGCGGTCCGGGGCACGAAGCGCCGCGGCCGTCGCGGGGCGTGCCGAGCTGGTTGCCGCGGGCGTTGCGGGAGTACCGGGTTCTGATGCTCGACCAGCGCGGCACCGGGCGCTCCACGCCGGTCGGCGCGCTGCCGGGCACGCCGGCCGAGCAGGCCGGCTATCTCACCCATTTCCGCGCCGACGCGATCGTGCGCGACGCTGAGTTCATCCGGCAGCAGCTGGGCGTCGAAAAGTGGAGCGTGCTGGGGCAGTCGTTCGGCGGGTTCTGCACGCTCGCTTACCTTTCCCAGTACCCCGAGGGGCTGGCCGAGGCCTTCTTCACCGGCGGACTGCCGCCGATCGCGCGGCATCCGGACGACGTCTACACCGCGACGTTCGCGAACCTCGTCGAGCGCAACCGCCAGTACTACCTCCGCTACCCCGGCGATCGCGAGCGCGTCGAGGCGCTGCTGCCGTTGCTCGACGACGGGGCCGTGGTCCTGCCCGACGGCAGTCCGCTCACCGCGCGGTTGTTCCAGCAGCTCGGTTACCTCTTCGGCGCCAGCGGCGGCGAGGAGACGCTGCATTACCTGCTCGAACGCGACCCGAAGTCCCCCGCCTTCGCCCACGACGTCGCCAGCTCGCTGCCGTTCACCGCGCGCAATCCGCTGTATTCGGTCATCCACGAGTCGTCCTACGCCGACGGGTTCGCCACCCGCTGGTCCGCCGAGCGCGTGCTGCCGGACGAGTTCCGCACCGACCGGACGCTGTTCACCGGCGAGCACGTGTTCCCCTGGCTCTTCGACGACTTCCACAGCCTCCGGCCGATGAAGGAGACCGCCGAGTTGCTCGCCGCGCACGAGTGGCCGCGGCTGTACGACGCCGACGTGCTGCGCGAGTGCACGGTCCCGGCGGCGGCCGCGATCTACGCCGACGACATGTACGTCGAGCGGGTGTTCTCCGAGGAGACCGCGCGGCTGATCCCGGCGCTGCGGCCGTGGATCACCAACGAGTACGAGCACAACGGCCTCCGCGCGTCGGGCGATCACGTGCTCGGACGGTTGATCGACCTCGTGCGCGGACGCGTTTGACCTGCCGTGCGGGGACCCGGTCCGGGTCCCCGCACCGATGAGGTCAGGCGACCGTCACGCCGCCTTCGGCAGAGTCGGTCGAGAGGGTCAGGTCCTGCCAGGCGTCGAATTCCTCCTGCACGCGCTGACGTCCGGCCGCGACCAGGCGCAGCGCGTCCGAGCCCAGCAGCAGGTGCACCGGCGGGTTTTCCGCGTCCAGCAGCCGCAGAATCGCGTCGCCCGCGCGATCGGGATCGCCGATCCCCTGCCCGGCGAGGGCCTGGCGGCGGGTCCGGATCGGGTCGAACAGGGCGTCGTAGTCGGCGATGCCGCGCGGGGCGCGGACCAGCGACCGGCCCGCCCAGTCGGTCTTGAACGCGCCGGGGGCCACCGCGGTGACCCGCACGCCGAACTGCGCGACCTCCTGGGCGAGAGTGCCGGTGATGCCTTCCAGCGCGTGTTTGCTGCCCTCGTAGAACGCCAGGCCGGGGAAGGTGGTGTGCCCGCCCATCGAGGTGATGACGAAGATCTGGCCGTCGCGCCGTTCGCGCATGCCGGGCAGGACCGCCTTGATCGTCGCGACCGTGCCGAAGACGTTGACCTCGAACTGGCGGCGCAGATCCGCCATCGACGATTCCTCGAAGGTGCCTTCGAGCCCGTATCCGGCGTTGGCCACGAGCACGTCGACCGGGCCCAGTTCCGCTTCGGCGGCGCGCACCGTGGGTTCGATCCGGTCCGCGTCGGTCAGGTCGAGGACGAAGGCGCGGGCGCGTTCGGGGTCCAGGGCCCGGAAATCGGCCGCGTGCGCTTCGGTGCGCACGGTGCCCGCGACCTGGTGCCCGGCGGCGAGGGCGCGCCGGGCGACGGCCCGTCCGAGGCCGGTGCTGACGCCGGTGATCAGGAAGGTTTTGCGCACTGCGAGATATCCTTTCGTGAAGAGGGCATGACGGTATGGACCCCGCGGGTACAGCAGGGTCTGATGGTGGGCGAAGGTCAGGATTCGGCAGGAGCGGCCGGTTCGCGGCCCCAGCTGGCCAGCAGCCGCAGCCGTTCCTGCGAAGGCGAACCGGCCGGCGCGCTGTAGACGACCATCGACTGGCCAGGGTCGGCGACCGAGGCGAAGATCTCGTACTGCAGTTCCAGATCGCCGGCGACCGGATGGCGCAGCCGTTTGAGACCGGTGCTGCGTTCCCGGACGCGGTGTTCCGACCACCACGCCGGGAACTCGGGCGACCGCATCATCAGCTCGCCGATCAGGCTGGCGATGTGCTGATTCCGCGGCTGCGCGGCCGCGGCCAGCCGCAACCCGTGCACGTAGTCGCGGGCGACGCGTGCCCAGTCCCGCCACACCAGGCGGGCCCGCGGATCCAGCAGCGTCCAGCGCGCCATGCTGCGTTCCCGCCGCGGCAGCTCGGCCACGCCGGGAAACAGCAAGGCCCACAACGCGTTCCCGCCGACGACGGTCAGGTTCCGGTCGCTGACGAAAGCCGACGCCAGCTCCATCGAGTCCAGCACCTGCCGCAGCGCCGGACGCAGCCGGGACGAAGGCTCGGCCTGGTCCAGGCGTTCGGCCGTGGCTCCCGCGAGCGCGAACAGATGCCGCCGCTCGATGTCGTCGAACCGCAGCGCGTCGCAGAGGGCGTGCAGCACCTGCTCGGACGGCTGCCGGGCACGGCCTTGTTCCAGCCGGGTGTAGTACTCGGTGCTCACCCCGGCCAGCTGCGCCACCTCGCTGCGGCGCAGGCCGGAAACCCGCCGTCCGCCGTCGAATCCGTCCGGAAGACCGATCTCGTCCGGCTTCAGCCCGCCGCGGCGGGCCCGCAGGAAATCGCCAAGGTCGTTCTTGCCCATGCCCCGAGTCTGCCTTCCGCGCAGCCGATCCCCAAGGCTGTGACTGGCCCTGCCAGTACTACTCACCGGACCGGGCCAGGATCACCGCGCGGGCGGCCAGGTGCAGGGCGAGCCGTTCGTCCGGACGCGACAGGTCGACGTGCAGCAGCTGCTCGATCCGGCTGACCCGCGCGGCGACCGTATTCCGGTGGATCCCCAGCATCGTCGCGGTTTCGGCGAGGGAAGACTCGACGTCGAGGTAAGCCGCGAGGGTGCGGATCAGGTCGCCGGGCACCGGGACCAGCGGAGCGAGCAACGCACGCGCGGCAGGCTCGAAGGTGTCCGTGCGGGTCCACTCCAGCAGCAGCTGCGCCATGCCGAGCTGGTCTACGTGCAGGAAATGCCCGGTCTCCGGACGGGTCGCGGCGAGGCGGGCGGCGTCGGTGGCTTCGGCGACTGTCGCGGTGAGACCGTCGGCGTGCGGGCGGCCGACGCCCAGGTGCGCGTCGAGGGTGCGGCGCAGGCTGTGGTGCACGGCGCGCAGCCGCGCGGACAGCGCCCGCACCCGTTCCGCGGTCGGTTCTTGGTCGAAGGTGACCCAGCCGGTCCAGCCCTCACCGTGTTCGACGGTTACCGCATCGATCGACTCGGCCCGGAGCGCACGCACGACCTCCTGCGTGCGCGAAACCGTGTCGACGTCTGCGGGCACGCCGATCCGCAGGCCGACGTGCCAGCCGCCGAGTCGCCAGCCCGCGTCTGCCGCGCGTCGGCGCAGGTCGGCACCGGGTTCGGTGTCTTGGCGCAGCAGGTCGCCCAGCAGTGCGGACCGGGAGCGGGCATCGCGTTCCAGTTCCAGGCGGTGGGCCAGCAGCCAGCGCTGCACGGCACCGGCGGCGACGGCCAGCGTCGCGGCGACGACGTCCGCGCGTGGTGCCTTCGCGCCGGTCAGCTCAGCGGCCAGCCAGACCGACGGCTGCGGCAGCACCGCAGGATGCGCCAGCAGAACACCGTCCGCGAGGGCGACGCGTTGCGGGACTGGCTCGTGCACCCGCACGCGGGCGGCCTCGGCGAGTTCCCCGGCGAGCACCTCGCCGCGGTCGTCGAGGACGGCGACCGGAGCGTCCAGCAGCCGCCGCAGCACGGTCACGATTTCTTCCGGCGGTCGCAGCCGCTCCCCCAGCGCCCGGTGCGCGGCGAGCACCGCGTCGGCGCGGTCGATGTCCGGAGCGGCCAGCGCGAGGCGGGCGGCCACGAGCAGATCGAGCGGATCGGCGGACGCGACCAGCAACGGCACCGACAGCCGTTCGGCCAGAAGTCGCGACGCGGCAAGCGGTTCGGCTCCGGGCAGCAGGACTCCGGCGGCCCGGGCGTCGGCGCACCGGCGCAGGAGAGCGTCGATCTGCCAATCGGAACCCAGCGGGCGGACGACCGCCACCAGTTCGCCGGAAGCGGGCGCGCCGGACGCGTCGAGCGCGGCCCTGACTGTCTTGAGCGGACGGTCCAAACCGGACTCGCCGGCGCACACCCGGACCGGGCCCGCCCACGAAGGCAGTGCGAGCAGCTGACGGAGAATCACTGGGCCGCCACCGGATCGCAGTCGATTCCGTAGGCACGCGGTTCCAGCAGCGGACGGTGTCGCGGGTCGGTCCAGAACGGCGACGCGGCCAGGCACACGACGTCCACCTCCACCCCGGCGCGGATCGCGTCGCATTGCAGCGGGACGCCGGTGCGGCGGTCGAGCACCGACAGAACGTCCGGAGTGGAGGCCACCGGCCGCCCGTCCCGCAGCGCCAGCAGGTACTCGTTCTCCATTTCCAGCCGCAGCAGCGCGCCGTCGCGGTGATCGGTCAGCGTCGCCGAGCCGCGGCCGAAGCCTGGGTGCCCGTGCTGGCCCGGGCCGATGTGCCGGGACACCTCCAGCACCCGGCCGCGGGCGAGAACCTGGCCGTCGAGGGCCGTTTCCAGCGCGGCGAGGTCCGCGCTCTCCCCCGCCGCGAGCACGCGGGCGCCGAGGGCGAGCGCCGCGCTCGTCGTGCCGGGCACGGTGTGTTCGGCCAGTTCGCCGGCCGGGATCGGGGCCAGCGCGATCGCCGCCCAGCCGCCGGAGCTGGCCAGGAACGCGCGGATCCCGCTCTCGACCACCGCGGCCGGCGCGGCGGCGAGCACCACCACCCGGCCGCCGGGCTCGGCCATCGCGGCCGGAGCGACGCCTCGGCCGGTCGCGGCGACCGAGAGCTGGTCGAGCCGCGGCAGGCCGCGTCCGGACAGGTCCGCGTCCACGCAGGGCAGACCCAGTTCCTGGGCGATCACCAGCGGAAGCAGGCCGTTGAGACCGCCGATCTCGATGGTCATCAACGCCTGCGCGCGCTGCCCGGTCCAGCGTTCGATCGCCGCGATCGCCGAGACGAATTCGTCGCCGCTCGGCAGTTTCTCGGCGAAGGCGGCGGTCGCGCCGACGATCCCGGCCGGAACCACGAGGGTGTCCGGCGCCACGTCCGCGATCGGGTGCACGACGGGTTCGCGGCCGGATTCGGTCAGCCGCCGCAGCAGCACCGCCGCGGTGACGGTGTCCCCGCCCCCGCCGGACCCGAGCAGCGCGACGCCGCGTTCGAGTGCCGGCACGTCCGCGGCGGTGATGCGCATGGCTGGTCAGCGTATCAGCGGAAGCTGTAACCGCCGTCCGGATACAGCGTCGAACCAGTGGTGTAAGTGCTGGTGAACAGGTACAGCACGGCATCGGCCACTTCGGACTCCCGGCCGACGCGGTGCAGCAGGGTGTCCGCGCGGTACTGCGCGAAACTCGCCTCCCGCGCGCCCGCCGGACGCCCGGCCCACAGGTTCCCGTCGATCGTGCCCGGCGACACGACGTTCACCCGTACCGGGGCCAGCTCCACCGCGAGTCCGCGGCCGAGCCCCTCGATCGCCGCGTTGCACGCGATGTAGGCCGGAGCCGCGGCGGGCGGGCGCACGCTCGCGACGCCGGACATCAGCACCACCGAAGCGTCGTCCGACAGCTTCGGCGCGGCGTGTTTCACCGCGTGGTACTGGCCCCAGAACTTTGTGACGAACGGGCTTTCCGCCTCCTCGTCGCTCAGGTCCCGCATCGGGCCGACGGTGTAGGACGCGGCGGGCGTGAACAGGTGGTCGACCCGGTCCAGCGCGCCGAAGAACTCGGCCAGCGACGCCTGGCCGGTGGTGTCCACGGCCTGCCAGGTCGCGGTCGGGCCCAGCTCCGCCGCGGCGGCCCGGAGTTTGTCGCCGGTCCGGCCGCCGAGGTGGACGAGCGCGCCCGCCGCCGTCGCGCGCCGGGCGACCTCCAGCCCGATCCCGGAACCGCCGCCGAGCACCACGACCGCCCGGCCGTCGAGCGAACTCACGAAACCACCTCCACGGGGACGAAATCGTGCGCCAGCCCGAACGCCGCCGGGCCGAACGTGGCCAGTGCTTCCGGGGTGCGCATGAGCGGCGGCGTCGAGATGCCCACCACAATGACCCGCTGGCCGTAGCGCAGCGTCTCGGTGGTGATCGGCTCGGCGGAATCCGCCTCCAGCACGCAGATCAGGTCGGGCACCAGGCAACGCACGTCGCCGTCGACGAGCGCGACCAGGTTTTCGTTCTGGAAAAGGATTTCCAGCTTGTGCTCGCCGTCGAAGGACACCGCCGCGGCGCGTCCCCTGGCGAACCCTTCCTCGGTCCGGCGTTCCACATCGGACACTTTGCCGCGGAACAACACGCGCAGATGCGAGTACAACGTGTCGCCGAGCGCGGTCGCCAGCGCGGCCACGGGGTCGGCATTCTCTTCGCGGGCAAGGCGAATCGCCCGGCCGACGCTCAACGCGAGCGAGAGCGTCCGCGGCACGGCGGTGCGTTTTACGTCCGCGCCGCGCATCGAGTACTCGGCGATGTGCGCGACGCCGCCGAGCCGGATGGTGACCCCGCGCGCGAGCCATTCCATCCGCCGGTTGTCGGCGCCGGTGTCGATCAGCGTGGTTTCGCCGCGTTCCCCGGCGATGCCCATCGGCGAACCGGGGACGCCGTACACGCCGAACGTCTCCATTTGCAGCTCCGGGAACGCCCGCCCCATGCCGTCGGCGTCGACCACCGGAAGGCGCAGCCGCGCGCCGACGACCAGCGGGATCATCGAGTTGATCCCGCCGCATTCGATCGGCATCGTCGCGTCGGCCTTCGCGCCGAGGTGTTTTTCCAGCGCCCGCAAGGCAAGCTCGGGTTCGGAGCCGTTCGGGAGCTTCTCGTGCACGACGGTCGGCGCGCCCATCTGCGCGGTCGGGACGACGAGCGCGTCGTCGTCCAGGTCGTCCGGATCGAGCACGGTGACCGGTCCGTGCTCGCGGATCGCCTCCCGCACCAGCAGCCGCCCTACGTACGGGTCGCCACCGCCGCCGGTGCCGAGGACGGCCGCGCCGCGGGCGAGGTCTTCGAGGTGGTCCTCGGTCAGGGTCCAGCTCATGTCCGCACCGCCGAAAAACGAGCTACGCCGACGACATTCGCGGCGGGGCGGCCATCGGTGTCCATGATTCGCTCGCAAGCGTCGCTCATCCAGCGACCCCGATCGGGTCCAGGTCGTAACCGAAGTACCGCGGCCCGGCCAGCGCGACGCCCTCCGGGGTGTGCCAGCGCGGGTCCGCCGGGGCCGCGATCACCGTGAGCCGCTGGCCGTAGCGCAGGCCCTCGGTGGTGACGGCCTCGCCGGATTCGCGGTCGAGCGTGCAGATCAGGTCCGGCACCGAAGCGCACGCCTCGCCGTCCGCCTCGGCCACCAGGTGCTCGTTCTGGAACCGCAGCAGCATTTCCGTGCCGGTGTCACCGTCCATTCCGGACAGCCGGGCCTCGCCGCGGGCGAACCCGGTGACGGTGCGACGGGCGACGTCGACGACCTTGCCGCTGAACAGCGTCCGCCCGCGCAGCCGNCGCAGCCGCTCCACCACGCGATCCACCGGGTTCTCGTGCTCCTCGCGGGCCTGCCGCACGAGGGCGCCGAGTTCCGCGCACAGGGTCAGCGTGCCGGGCACCATCGACTCGCGGGCCTGCGCGCCGGACATCGCGTAGTTGCTGATCATCGCCGAGCAACCCATGTCGATGGTCGCCGACCGGGCCAGCCGCTCCGCCCAGTGATTGTCCACTGTGTCCAGTACGCCGCGGTTGCCCTTCTCGTCCGCGATGGACATCGGCGTCGCGCGGATTCCGTACAGGGTCGGCAAAACCATCTGCAGTTCCGGGAACGCGCGGCCCATGCCGTCCGCGTCCACCAAGGGCAGACCCAGCTGCGCCGCCGCGACGACCGGGATCAGCGAGTTCACGCCGCCCGCTTCGGCGCAGGCGATGTGGGTGAGTTCCTTGCCCAGGTAGGTGGCCAGCGTCCGGGCCGCGAGCCCGACCTGCTCGGCGGACGGCAGTTTCTCCACCATCACCGTCGGCGCGCCCATCATCGCGACCGGCAGCACCACCGCGTCGTCGTCCAGTTCCGACAGCGGCGCCAACGGCACCGGACCGTGCTCGCGGACCGCGGAATGCGCCAGCAACCGGCCGATGTAGGGGTCTCCCCCGCCGCCGGTGCCGAGGATGGCCGCGCCGCGCGCGATGTCGTCCAGATCGTGCTCGGTGATCTCAGCCATCGTTCACGCCCCCAGCTGCAGGTCGCCGACCGCCTTGACCCGGATCCGGGTGGCGTTGCCGGGCAGGTACGGGATCGGCACCTCGTCGAAGTCGACGATGCCGACCGACGCCGGACTCGCGCCCGCGGCCACCGCGCGGTCGACCGCTTCCTGCTTCGCCTCGTCCACCACGGCCTCGCGACGGCCGGGCTCGATCACGTACACCCGGTCGACCTCGCCGCCGATCTGCGCGATCGCCGCGCCGATCGCGTTGGCCACCGCGTAGTGCTCCGGCCGGCGCACCTCGCCGGACCCGGCGAGTTCGTCCGGCAGCAGCACCGAACCTCCGCCGACGGCGACCACCGGAAGCGGCTCGGACGACGTGCGCATCCGGTCCACGACGTCGGAGACGTCCGCCGCGACCCGGTCCAGCGCCGCTCGCACGAAGTCCCGGCCGAGGTGCGCGACCAGCGCCGGGTCGCCGATCTCAGCCCGCCCGGCGGCGACCGCGAGGTCCGTCGCGGTCAAGGTGTCCCCGCCGAACACGAGCGCCTTCGAGGTCAGCTCGTAGCCGACGGAATCCGGTCCGACGGTCACGCCGGACGCGTCGCCGCGCACCCGGCTGCCGCCGCCGATGCCGATCGAAAGGACGTCCGGCATCCGGAAGTTCGTGCGGATCCCGGCCACGCTCACGTCCGTGGTCGCCTCACGCGGGAAGCCTTGGCGCAGCACGCCGACGTCGCTCGTGGTGCCGCCGACGTCGACCACCGCGCACGTGTCCAAACCGGACAGCACCGCCGCGCCGCGCATCGAGTTGGTCGGGCCGGACGCGAAGGTCGCCACCGGGTAGCGGCGGGCGAAGCCGACGTCCATCAGCGTGCCGTCGTTCTGGCTCAGATACAGCGGCGCAGTGATGCCCGCACCGGTCACCGAGGCGGCCAGACCGTCCACAATGTGCGCCGCCAGCTCGCGCAGCGCGGCGTTGACGACAGTCGCGTTTTCCCGCTCCAGCAAGCCGATCCGGCCGATTTCGTGCGACAGCGAGATCGCCACGCCCGGAAGCTGCGCGGCGATGATCTCCGCCGCGCGCGCCTCGAACTCCGCATTCACCGGCGAGAACACCGACGTGATGGCGACGCTGCGGACCCCGGCCTCGCCCATGTCGTCAGCGGCCTTGCGCAGTTCGCTCTCGTCCAGTTCGGAGATGTGCCGTCCGTCGAACTCGTGGCCGCCGTGCACCAGGTAGCTGCGCCCGGACACCGCGTCGACCAGCCGCTGCGGCCAGTCCACCATCGGCGGCAGCGACGCGCCGGCGGGCAGGCTGAGCCGCACCGCCGCGGTCGGGGCCAGCCGGTGCGCCTCGACCAGCGCGTTGATGAAGTGCGTGGTGCCGATCATGACCGCCCGCACCGCGGCCGGGTCGAACGCCCGCTGCCGCTGCAGCCCGTCGATCGCGGCGACGATGCCCGAGGTGACGTCCTCGGTGGTGCTGGTCTTGATCGAGGCGAGCACCACGCGGCCGTCCAGCAGGGCCGCGTCGGTGTTGGTGCCGCCGACGTCGATGCCGATGCGCACGAAAGCTCCTTTCGGGGAGGGAATCAGGGGGCCGGAGCCGGTTCGGCGTCCGCGGTGCGGCTCTTGCCGACCCCGCGGACCAGCCCGAGCTTCCCGGCGGCCACGTACAGGACGAAAGCGACGACGAGCGAGTTGATGCTGGGCAGGCCCCAGTCCACGAACTCGCCGAACAGCGCGGCGGCGAGCCAGGCGACGATCGTCGCGGGCACCCACAGCGGGGCGTCGGCGGGCACCGCGCCCCGCGCCCTGGCCTCCGCCAGGTCGCCGCGCCACTGCTTGACCACGAAGTACTCCGCGACCATGATCCCGGCCACGGGCGGGAACGCGACCCCGAGCACGGTCAGGAAATCGGTGAACTTCGAGAGGATCCCGGCCGCGGCGAGCACGCTGCCCACCACGCCGAGCACGGCGGTGACCAGGCCGCGGTGCGCCCGCTTCCCGGACACGGTGCCGATGAAGTTCACGACGCCGAGCCCGGACGAGTACAGGTTCCAGTCATTGATCTTCATCGTGCCCGCGATGACGATCAGCAGCCCGACCCAGCCGACCGACGACGTGACGATCGTGGTGATCTGCGCCGTGCCGACCGCGTGCGCGAGCAGCACGCCGGCCAGGCCGATCACGTACTCGCCGAGGGTGACGCCGACGAGCGTCTGCTTGACGACGTCGCCGGTGGTGCGGTTGAACCGGGTCATGGCCGGCGTGATCACCGCGCCGACGATGAATCCGCCCGCGACCAGCGTCGTGCCCTGCAGCAGGGACAACGGCGGGCCCGGCGGCGCGGAGGCCACGAGCGCGCCGAGGTCGTGCCGGGTCAGTTCGGACACCACCGACCAGCCGACCAGGATCAGGAACGCGGGCACCATCAGGTAGGCCGTCCACGCCATCGAGTGGAAGCCGCGCACCACGATCGCGGTCACCACCAGGCCGAACACGAGCGCCCAGCCCCATTCCGGCAGGCCGCCGACCAGCGCGGCGAGGCCTTGGGCGGACACCGCGGACTGGATGCCGAACCACCCGATCAGGCTGATCCCGATGGCCAGCCCGATCAGCGCGGAGCCGCCGCGGCCGAAGCCGGTCCAGCGCGCGATCATCGAGGTGGTGAGGCCCTCGCGGACGCCGATCACGCCGACGAGCACGGTGATCAGTTCGAGGATGACCGAGCCGAGCGTGAACGCCAGCACGGCGTTCCCGAAGCTCATCCCGAACCCGATCGTCGCGCCGAGCAGGAACTGCGACAACGCGGAAACCTGGCCGAACCGCTGCACAGCGACCGACCACCACGAGTAACGGGCGGAGCCGGGCACCCTGGTCAGCGCGTAGTCGTCGACACCGGCAGCCGAGGCCATGGCGGCTCCTCATCCGGGAGGGGAACGGTTCCCCGCACGGTAAACAGCGGCTCCGGCGAGGTCACCGTGCGATCCGCACAGCCAGAAGAGCCGGGCTGTGCGAATCGCACCCTTACCCGACCAAGGCGTGGGCAGCCTCGTACGCGAACGCCGCCGCGCCGACGCCCGCCGCGACGCTGACGACCACGTTCGCCGCCGCGGCGAAGTACGACTGGCGCTCGACCAGCCGGATGGTTTCGTAGCTGAACGTGCTGTAGGTCGTCAGCGCGCCGCAGAATCCGGTGCCGAGCAGCGAATAGACCGCCGCGGGCAGCGCCGTCCCCGCACCGGCGAGCCCGCCGAGCAGGACACAGCCGATCAGATTGACGGTGAAGGTGCCCCACGGGAACAGGCTCTGGTGCCGGGACTGGACGGCCCGGTCAGTGAGGTACCGCATCGGTGCACCGACCGCGGCGCCGAGGAAGACGAGGAGAACGGTCATCAGACGGCCGCCTCCACCGGGACCAGCTTGCGGGTGATCGCGTGTCCCAGCAGGACGGCGAGCAGCGCGGCGGCGAGCGTTCCGCCGAGGTAGCCGAAGGCGAGCGGCACGGTGTCCGGCTGGAGCAGGTTGCGCGCTTCGACCGCGTAGGTGGAGAAAGTGGTGAAGCCGCCGAGGACGCCGACCCCGAGGAACGGCCGCACCAGCCGGTGCGCCGACCACGCCTCGGTGACCAGCACCATCAGCACGCCGATGAGGAAGCAGCCGGCGACATTCGTCCAGAACGTCGCCCACGGGAAGCCGCCGTTCTCGGTGGGAAAGGCCTGCGCGAGACCGTAGCGGGCCAGTGCGCCGAGCCCNGAGCGCGATCACCCCGAGCACCGACACGCGGTGCCGGACGAGTTCGCGCTGCTGCACGGGATCCCGGAGGTCGACGTCCGGGTCGAGAGGTTCTTCAGGCACAGTCTTCTCCCACTCCACGGATCCGCGTCACCGTTCGAGCAGGGACTGTTGGCGGCCTCGGCCGCGGTTGTCCGGGCGATTCCCGGAGCGGCGAGCCCCACCGCCGCGCGTACGCGAGCTTACCTGATCAGTTCCCTGCCTCCCGCAACGCGGTCAGCGCCGGACCGAACATAGTGGACTTGATCGCGCCGAGCGTGCCACGGTCCTTCCCCGCCAGCGGCGCGACGCGGTCGATCGCCGCCGTCCGCAGGTCTTCCAGCGCGGCGGTCGCGTCGACCAGGCCGAGCGCTTTCGCTTGCGGACCGCCGAACCGGCTCCCGGTGGTCATCGACGCGATCGCGGCGGCCGGGGCGAGCTTCGCCTGGACGAGCGCGGCCATGCCCGGGGTGAACGGGAGGTCGAGGTCGGCCTCGGGGAAGCAGAAATAGCCGCGGTCCTCGCGCATGACGCGGAAATCGTGGGCCATCGCGAGCATCGCGCCGCCGCCGAAAGCGTGCCCGTTGACCGCGGCGACGGTCGGGACCGGGAGCGCCAGCACGCGGGCGAGGAGGTCGTGGACGCTGCTGACGTATTCGCTCGCGTCGCCGGGGTGACTGGTGAGCCAGTCGAGGTCGAGGCCGGTGGAGTAGTACTTGCCGCCGCCGATCGTGACGAGCGCGGCGGGTTCCTTGCCCGCGGTGACCGTGTCGAGGTGTGCGTGGACTTCCTCCAGCCACGTTGGGGCGAAACGGTTTTCGTCGGCGCCGAAGTCGAGTACGTGGACGGCGCCGGTGGTGGCGAGGGTGGGCATTTCAGTCCTTTCTGGACTTTTCCGGGGGTTCCAGGGCGAGGATCGCGCGGACCGCCGCCGCCAGCCGTTCCCGGCTTTCCGCGCTGGCGGGTCCGGTGGCCAGTTCGCGGCGGAGCAGGGCGGTCGGGAGGTCCACGACGCAGGCGGTGACGACCTCGACGGCCTGCCCGTCGCCGCGGTTCCAGAGCTGACGGGCGAGGCGGACCAGGAGGCGGACGAGGCGTTTGTCCAAGGCGTGCAAGGCTTCTGCTACGTCGTCGGGGAGCTGCGGACCCAGTACGCGCTTCGCCGGGACGGCGATCATCATCCGCGCCGCGTCGGGGCGGGCGTCGGCTACCACCGCCGGGGTGTCGGCGGCGGCGACCACCGCTTCGACCGGGTCGGCGGCTTCGTCGACCAGCCGCTCTTGTTCGTCGAGGAAGAAGGTGGCGGCGCGCAGCCAGGTTTGGCCGATCAGGGCGGGGAGGCTGGCGAAGGCGTGGTANCGTGGTAGATCGTGCTGTTCGGGACGCCCGCCTCCCGCGCGAGCCGCCGGACGGTGAGCGCCTCGGGGCCGGAGTCGGCGATGAGGCGCTCGGCTGTGTCGAGGATCAGCTCGGGGTCGTGGATCCGGGGACGGGGCACGGATGGGAGAGTAGTGGAGCGCATGCTCCAAAACTAGGGCGGGGTGCGGCTCAGGACTCGTGCGCACTGGTGCCGGTTCTAACCGGCATGACCGCGCACGAGACGCCAGCCAGGATCGCCGCACTTCCGCCACCGGTGCCGCAGGACCCGCCTCGCCGGAGCTGCCGCCCGCACGAACCGAGCCGCCTCCGCCGCCACCGCCCGCGCTCGCCGGGCGGGGCGGGGTCAGTCCGCGATGTACAGGCAGTCCCGCCCGTCGCGAGCGGTGGCGTCCGGGTCGTCCAGCCAGCGGCCGCCGTCGGCCAGGTAGCGGAAGCGCAGCCGGGCGCCCGGCGGGACTTCCACCGCGGCCGAGCGCGTGCCGTTCGAGCGTTTGCGGAGTTCGTGGCGTCCGGGCTGCCAGTCGTTGAAGTCGCCGACCACGCTCACCGGGCCGGGCGGGGTGTCGAGCGGCAGGACGAACGTCACCCGCCGGGCCCCGGAGCCGTTGCTCCGGCTGGTCTTGATCACGGCGTTTCCCTTTCCCGTTCCGGCGCATCGGTCTTTCTGAATCGTTTCACGGCCGGTGCCGGACACCCGGACGCGGCGGGTGCCGCGTCCGGGTGAAAACGGGCTCAGGTGGTGGAAACGTCGTCCAGCTGCTCGGCCGCCGGGCGTACCGGGAACAGGTCGCCGCCGGGCGGGGCCGGGATGCGGCCGGCCGCGGCCCAGGCCTTCCAGTCCCCCGCGTCGGCGGCGGCGTGCACGCTGTCGAGGGCGGCGTACTGGATGAAATGGATGTCCGGCAACGGCCACGGCGCAGCACCAGTGGCCGCAGGGAGCAGATGGTCGACGGCGGCGAAAATGCTGCCGCCCTGCGGGTTCCGGTACGACCACAGGTCGACGCCCAGGTGCTTGCCCAGCTGCGCGAGGCGAGTCAGGGCGACCAGGTTGAACGTGTGGTAGTGGTACGTCCGCGTGCGAGTGGATTCCTCGGGCTGGCCGCCGTCCGCGGCGATCTGGTGGTCGATCCTGGTCTTGCCGGAGTCGCGGACGATCGTGCGCGCCAGGTCGCGCTGGCCGACATAGCTCGCGGTCGCCGCGGTGAGCAGGTCGTAGAAAGTGCCGTGGTTGTTGGTCGCCTTCGCCTCGTCGGTGCCGTTTTTGCTGGTGCGCAACCAGGTCAGGAAGTCCGCCGACCAGCCGCGGAACGCCTTGCCCTCGGCCTTCGTCCAGCCGGGCGCGCCCGCTTCGAGGATCCGCGCGGCGTCGAGGACCTGGGTGAAGGTGTAGGAGAACTCGATGATCCCGATCCCCCGCCCGTCGGTCTTGCACGGGATGCCCTGCGCGAAGTTCAGGTTCGGGTTCATTTTCGTTGCCGCGTCGAGGAACCAGGTGCGCAGGTCGAGCGCGGCGCGCTGGGCGTACTCGGCCTTGCCGGTGTAGTACCAGGCGAGCGAAAGCTGGTAGATCGAGGTGAACGCGACGAGCCGGTCGGCCTTGTCCGGCACGTTCTTCATCTCGGGGTTGACCTGGCCGTCGCGGTCGACGTACGGGCAGCCCTGCGGGTTTTCCGGCGTTTTCGGCTGACTGGGCCAGTAGTACGGGGCGAGGCTGAGGTAGTCGTGCTTGTCGCCGCTCGGCGGGACGCGTTCCTTGTCGACGACCGTCCACGGGCCCTTGGTCAGCGCGTCGTCCGCCTGCTTCAGCAGGTTGGACAGCGACGTGCGCAGTGCCGGGTTCCCGGCCATCAGGCCGATCTTGTTGCCTGCCAGGTGCAGGCCGTCAAGCACCACAGTGTCCGGCACGCAGGCGAACGAACACGACCTCGGCGCGGGCGCGGCGGTCGCCGCTCCGGCAGTGGACGCGAGCAGCCCCGCGACCGTCGCGAGTACCGCCGCGAGACGACGCGGACGGGAAGAGCGGGAAGGAGGCAGCACCGCAACTCCGTTCAAGTATATGAATACTCCACAGATATGTGAACTGAGATTGAATAGCCGAATGCTCGTGACCGCGTCAAGAGGAGGTCAGGCGGAACGGCCGCGCCGGACCGGTTTCCGGAGGATGCCGATGCCTCGATCACGATGGTGACCTCGTCGTCTTCCTCAAGAGTGACGTCCGGGCGGGGAACGGCGGATGTACCGGTGGCCAGGACGGCGCCGCGCGGGAAAACGTCGCCGCGATAGAGCCACGCGAACCTGCGGTGCAGCCGTGCGCGAGCTGAGGTACAGCTTCGCCTGCGGCAGGTACAGCGGGTTCTCGCCTTCGATACTGCGCGAACTCACGTCGTTGACGATCGGGCAGCCGACGATTTCCGCGTTCGCGTTGCACACCAAGGCCAATTCGCGTTCCGGAACGTTCCAAACGGAATCTCCGCGCACGCCGATCGGCTCCCCCGGCCCGCACGCGGTGCCCGACGCTCTTGAAGAACAGCTCCGGACGTTCCGCTTCGCAGACCCGCGCGTCGTCGTCGGACAGAGCCAGCAGGGAGCCGCGTGGTTCCGGGCGGGAGCGCGCCGCCGGCGACCTGCCGGGCCGCGGCGGTCTTCACGAGGCGGCGCGTCAGTGCGAATCCCTCGGCACGGCGGAACCCCGGGTGCCGTGCAGGAAATCGAAGTCCGCGCCGAGGTGGGCCTGGGTGACATGCTCGCGATAGAGCCAGGTGTAGCCGCTGCGGTACGGGCTTTCCGGCGGCGTCCACTCCGCACGGCGGGCGGCGAGTTCGTCGTCGGGCACGTGCAGGGTCAGCCGGCGCGCAGGGGTGTCGAGCGTGATCCGGTCGCCGGTGCGGACGAGCGCGAGCGGGCCGCCGACCGCCGATTCCGGGCTCACGTGCAGCACGACCGTGCCGTAGCCGGTGCCGGACATCCGGCCGTCGCAGATCCGCACCACGTCGGTGATCCCCTGCTCGATCAGCTTCTTCGGCACCGGGACGTTCGCCACCTCCGGCATGCCCGGGTAGCCCTTCGGACCCGCGCCGCGGATCACGAGGATCGTGTCGGGGGCGACGGGCAGGTCCGGATCGTCGGCGACGCGGTGGTAGTCCTCCGCGGTGTCGAAGGCCAGCGCCGGGCCGGTGTGCGCGAGCAGCTCCGGCGACGCGGCCGACTGCTTCAGCACCGCGCCTTCCGGGGCGAGATTCCCGGTGAGCACAGCGGTTCCGGTGCCGGGCGGCTGGAACGGCGCGTCGACGGTCGTGATCACCTCGTCGTTCCAGCACTCCGCGGGTTCCCTTGCGCTGCCGGCGACCGTGCGGACCCCGGCGTGCAGGAGCCCGGCTTCGGCGAGCCTCGTCAGCACCACGGGAATTCCTCCGGCGTAGCAGAAATCCTCCATCAGGAACCGGCCTGAGGGCATCAGGTTCACCAGCGTGGGGACGGCTCGGCCCAACTCGTCGAAGTCGCCCATGGCGAGCGGGACGCCGACGCGCCCGGCCAGCGCGAGAAGGTGCACGATCGCGTTGGTGGACCCGCCGATCGCCGCGTTGACGCGGATCGCGTTCTCGAACGCCGCGCGGGTCAGGATCTCAGACGGGCGCAGGTCTTCCTTCACCATCGCGACAATCCGCTGACCGGCTGCCTGCGCGGTCTCGAAGCGTCGCGCGTCGACCGCGGGCCAGGTCGCCGAACCGGGCAGCTGCATGCCGAGCGCTTCGGCGAGACAGGCCATCGTCGAGGCGGTGCCCATCGTCATGCAGTGGCCGTTCGAGCGGGCCATGCAGCCTTCGGCGAAGAAGCACTCCTCCTCGCTCATCCGGCCGGCTTTGCGCTCTTCCTCGAACTTCCAGACGTGCGTGCCCGAACCGACGTCGCCGCCGCGGAACTTGCCGTTGAGCATCGGGCCGCCGGTGACCATCACCGCGGGAAGGTCGACGCTCGCCGCGCCCATCAGCATCGCCGGGGTCGTCTTGTCGCAGCCGGAAAGGAGGACGACGCCGTCGAGCGGGTTGGCGCGGATCAGCTCCTCGACCTCCATCGCCATCAGGTTGCGGTAGAGCATCGCGGTGGGGCGCATGAGCGTCTCGCCGGTCGCCGTCGTGGGAAACGCGAGCGGGAAGCCGCCCGCCTGCCAGACCCCGCGCTTGACCGCCTCGGCGACCCGGTCGAGGTGGACGTTGCACGGGGCCAGCTCGGAAGCGCTGACCGCGATCCCGATCACCGGTCGGCCGTCGAACATCTCCGGGCCGAAGCCCTGGGACCGCATCCACGACCGGTGGATCATCCCCGCCCGGCCGGACGCCCCGAACCACGCCGCACTGCGCACCCGCCGCTCCCTTCTCCGGAGCCTCCTCGATACCCGATCGGGCGAATCCTGGCAATCGGGAAGAGAATTCCGGTGAACCGGACACTTCGCGGGACTTCCGGACGTTGGAGGGGGAGAACGTTGCCGGAGACGCGAGGTGTGCGATGAGCCTGATCGGGACCCTGGTCGGGTACGTCCTGACCGTGTTCATCGTGGTGCTGGTGGTGCGGATGGTCCTGGACTGGACGCGCCTGGTCGCGACCGGGCCCGCGTGGCTCGGCCAGGCGCGCCGGATCAGCCACCGGGCCACCGAGCCGGTGATCGCCCCGGTGCGGCGGGTGCTGCCGCCGATCCGGGCCGGCGGGGTCGGGTTCGACCTGGCGTTCACGGTGGTGTTCTTCGCGGCGTTGGTGGTGCGAGGTGTCGCGTTCGCGTTGTGAGGCACGGCTCGGCGGGTGATGAACAGCCTTGTCACGAGCGGCGGCTCGGCGGCGAGCGACCTCCCGCGAACCACGACTCGGCGACCGTGAACGGACTCTCGCGAGCGGCGGCTCGGCGGCGGCGAGCGACCTCCCGTGAGCGGCGGCTCGGCAGCGGCAAGCGACCTCCCGTGAACGGCGGGCGGCTCGACAGCGACGAACGACGACTCGGCGACCACGAACGACCTTTCGTGAGCGACGACTCGGCAGCGGCAAGCGACCTCCCGCCAACGACGACTCGACAGCGAGTGGCCTCTTGTGCGGGGTGCACCTGAGCGGGCCGCTGGCATCCGGGAAAGATCGCGCGGGCAGGCGGCCGGGCTCACCCCTTCGCAGGCAACGCAACCGGGCCAGTCCGATCCGCGTTTGCCGGGCCTTCCTGCCGAGCGGGCACGAATGCCCTGCGCACCCCCGGGCCCGCCGGAGTGTCCACAGTGGAGCGAAGCGGAACACGCGCGGCGTCCCGCGGTCCTAGCGGATCAAGGGGAGCCGCGCCGGATTTCCCCGGTCTGGGAACGGACGTCGATGCGGTGGGCGCCGCTCGGCCGGTCCGGCCGCGTGCCGCTCCGGTCGCCGATCGAGGTGTGCGCCGACAGCGAGTAATCCGCGCCGGGGACGTTGAGGGAAACGGTGCCCACTTGGGTCTTGACGGTGGCGTCGGCCGGCGCGCTCATGGTGACGTCGACTTCGCCGACGGACGTCACGGCTTTGACCGGCCCGGCGCAGTCTTGGACGGCGACCCCGCCCGCGGACATCGTCAGGTCCAGCGAACTGATCTTGTCGGCCTCGGACTCGCCTGCCCCATCTTCCCGGTCACGTCCGTCCGCTCCGGCACGGTGACCGTGTAGGAGACTATGCACTGGTTTCCGCACGTCCCGTTGAGTTCCAGCGTCGATCCGGCCAGCTGGTGCCAGGCCCCCTCCGGCTTCGCCCCTGGTAGCGGATCTCGCGCTCGATGGCGATCGAGCCGGGCGCGCCGCCGGAACGCCACCGCACGCAGCCTGCGGATCTGTCGATCTTGACGGTCTTAGCCGAACCGGCGATCGTCGAGGTGTCCTTGGCGGTGCCCGGCCAGCCCGCGGCGGAGGCGCTGTCGGGCGATTCCCGCCGTCCCCAATCAGTGGCAGCTGGCATGCGGAGACGCTCGCCGCCACAGCACCGACCGCGACCAATCGACCCATTCGCACTTGGCTCGCCGCTCGTCTCCGCAAGCCGGACTGCCACGCTATGGCCGCGCGCGGCTTTCCGGCACCGGACCTCGAGGTGTGCTGGCGCCCACAGCGGCGCGATACCGGGCTTCCTTGAGAGCGTCCGGGTCAGCCGGGCTTGCCCGCCGAGACCGGGGCCGGTTCGTCGTCGGGGCGGCCGCGGGCGGTCCAGGCGTCGTAGCCGCGCATGAGGAAGCGGTGGGCGGGGCGTTCGACCAGGCGGGTGAGGGCCCAGCCGAGGACGATGCCGGTGGCGATCATGCCCGCGGTCTGCAGCAGCGGGTCGACGCCGAGGCCGGACAGCCAGTGCAGCACGAGGTAGCCGATGGCCTGGTGGATCAGGAAGACCCCGTAGGACACGCCGGCGAACCAGGTGATCGCGCGCTGGGCGAACGACGGGAGGAACCGGTTCCAGTCCGGACCGGCCGCGGCCAGCGAGAGCACCGCGATCCCGGTCGCGATGCCGAGCGTCGAGCCCCATTCGACGTCGATCCCGGCCGGGGTGACGGCCGCGCCGTGCAGGGCGTGCGCGGTGACGCAGAGGACTTCCAGCAGCACGAATTCGATCGTGCGCACGCGTTTGTTCGTCCAGAGCCAGACCGCGATGCCGGCGACGAACAGGTGCCAGCGGTGGAATCCGAAGCCGTCGACGATGACGCGGTACCACTCGGGCGGCCCGGCGACGCGCAGCGGCCACTGCGCGAGCGGGACGAGCAGGACGGTCCACATCAGGACGCGGAACTTGCGGCCGTGCCCCCAGCTGCCGCGGTAGAGCAGCGCGGCGACGGTGAACGCCATGAGCTGGAGGGGAATCGTCCAGTGGGAACCGTCGAGGAAGGGGTAGTCGGCGGGTTTCCAGTTCCAGAGCATGAGGAGGTTGCCGACGAGGTCGCCGAACCGCGGGCTGAACCAGCCGGGCGGCGACAGGTACCGCAGCGCGAAGTAGATCACCACGACGGCGGCGAGAAACGCCGGCAGCAACCGCGCGATCCGCCCCCACCAGTACCGGCCGAGCGACCCGCGCCCGATCGTCACGGCGGCGAAGTACGCGGAAATCACGAGCAGCAGGCTCGCCCCGATCTGATGCGGGAACACGAACCGCCGCGGCCCCAGTTCAGGATGCACGACGACGCTCATGAAGGTCGCGTGGTACAGCAGCACCAGCACGACGCACCCACCGCGCACGAGGTCCCAGCTGATCCGCCGGTTCCCCGAAGACGCGCTCACCGGACGGAACGAGGACACGCGCGCCACCGTAACTGGTGGGGTTCGCGCGGCGGGGAGGGACCCTGGGCGCGGCGGGCGGGACATTTCCGGTACGGGGCGCGGGTTCGCCGTCTTCGGACGGGGAGCGTTCGGGGAAAGCCGTGGTGGCAGACGGATTTCCGCCTGGTCCGGCTCGCGGGCCCAGTGTGGTGCGGGTGTCGCTCGCGATCGCGGAGTTCCGGCGAGCGAGCGGCTTTCGAGTGCGGGCGGCTGGATTCACCCGTTGGATGCAACTGACAAACGCTTGCTTGGTTCCGGCGGCCGGTTGCCGGATGCGGGAAGGATCCGCGGCGCGGCTGAATCGGTCTTGCGGACGGTCCATGGCGACCGGGTATGGCCGGGTCGTCGGGCCCGCATCACGGTTCAGCTCACCGCGGAGTCAAGCGCTCGGGTCGCTCGCGAGTTGCCGACCTCGCCGTGCGGAAGCGGTGAAGAGTCGAGCGCGGGGCTGGACCTCGCCGGCGGGATCCGACGCGGGCACCGGCTCTGGCCCGGACCGCGGCCGACTGCCTGGGCCAGCCGGACTCTCCGGCCCCGACTCGTTCCGGCGTCCGGTCCCGACCCGTTCCGCTGTCCGGCTGAACCGGGACGGCCGGGCCGGGTCAGCCGGGCCGGTTCAGCCACGCCGGGTCAGCCGGGCCGGGTCAGCCAGGCCGGTTCAGCCACGCCGGGTCAGCCGGGCCGGGTCAGCCAGGCCAGCTCAGCCAGGTCGGGTCAGCCGGGCCGGGTCAGCCAGGCCAGCTCAGCCAGGCCGGTTCAGCCACGCCAGCTCAGCCACGCCGGTTCAGCCACGCCAGCCTCGCTTCCGCCCCGGCCCGCTTCGGACGCGCCGTCCGGTTCCGGCCCACGATCGCCTCGGCCAGGTGCAGCCTGCCGCCGGGCACGGACGAACTGTGGCCCAGACTCCTCAGCTTCCGGCGCACGCCGACGGGCGCGACTCGGCCGGTCCGGGCGGCTTCGAGTTCTGGCTCGTGAGTGTTTGTGCCGGTTCTAACCGGCACCAACGCTGACGAGCGGCCAGCCTTGTCTGCCGCGCGGCCTTCCGGTGTCTCGCTCCCGGCGAGGTCTCAGGCGCCAGGTTTGAAAGCGACCTCCTTCGTGGCGACAGTGCCCGCGGTCCGGCCGGGGGCGGTCTGGTGGGTCCAGTACAGGTTCGTGTGCGCGATGACCTGCGCGGGCGGCGGCGCGCCCCACTTGGTGAGGTCGTCGGTCGTGTGGGCGTCGCTCACCAAGGTTGCGTCGTAGCCTCGGGCGAGGGCGCCGTGCAGGGTGGAGCGGATGCAGGCATCCGTTTGGGCTCCGCTCACCACCAGGTGCCCGACTCCCAGGTCGGCGAGGACGGACTCCAGGGCGGTGTCTTCGAAGGAGTCGCCGTAGGACTTCTCCACCAAAGGTTCGGACGGCGAGGGCGTGAGTTCCGGGACCAGGTTCCATTCCGGGCTGCCCTTCGCCAGGCCTTCGTCGTTGTGCCGGACCCAGACGACGGGAACCTCGGCTTCGCGGGCTTTGCCCACCAGCACGGCCACGTTCGCCACCACGTTGTCCCGCTCGTGCGAGCCCGCGACGACGCCGTTCTGCACGTCGACTACCAGCAATGCGGTGTTCGGGCGGTCGTTGAGAGTGGTCATCGGTTCTTCCCTCCAGTCAGGTACCGCTCACGCTAGCCCCGCCCACCGACAAAAACCGTCACTCCGGGCGGAGAGCATCGTGCGGGGAGGACTCGCCGAACTCGGTTTCGAAGCGGGTCAGCAGACGGGAGAGGAGAGCGTTCAGGCCGGAGAGGTCGTCCTCGCCCAGGGCGGCGCTGAACAGAGCCTGTTCCCGTTCGGTGCGTTTCCGGGTGGCGGCGGCCCAGCGGGCGCGGCCTTTGCGGGTCAGGCGGATCGGGCGGCTCCGGCCGTCCGAGGACGCGGCGACGCGTTCTGCCAGGCCGGCTCGTTCCAGGCGGTCGATCCGGACGGTGACGGTCCCGGAGGTGACGCCGAGGCGGTCGCCCAGTTCCTTCGGGGTGAGCACCGCGGCACGGCCGGAGCGGTGCAAAGCCGACAATGCCTGCCAATCCCCCGTGCTGAAGCCGTATTCCTCCGCGACGCCGCGCAGCACCTGCTCGAACTGCCGCGACAGCCGTCCGATCCGCTGCCGGGCCGCTTCGACCTGCTCGTCCACGCCGTCGGGCATCACGGCCAGCCATTCGGGCAGGCCCGCCCCCACTGAGTCCAACTGGACACTCCCTCGAAACTCAAGGTAGTTTGATTTGACTATCAAGGTAAATGGTCCTGGGGAGGTCCGCAATGTCCGGACGCGTCTGGTTCATCACGGGAGCGAGCAGCGGGTTCGGCCGCGTGCTCGCGGAAACTGTGCTGGCGCGCGGGGAAAAGGTCGTGGCCACGGCTCGCGACACGAGTGTGCTCGAAGACCTGAAGACGTTCACCGCCCGGCTGGACGTCACGGATCCGGCGTCGGTCGAGGCGGCGGTGAACGCGGCGATCAGCGAGTTCGGGCGGATCGACGTGCTGGTCAACAACGCCGGGCACGGACTGGTCGGGGCGCTCGAAGAACTGACCGACGAGCAGGCGCGGCAGGTGCTGGAAACCAACGTGTTCGGCGTCCTGAACGTCACGCGCGCGGTGCTGCCGCACCTGCGGGCGCAGCGCAGCGGGCACATCGTGCAGTTGTCGTCGGTCGGCGGGGTGGTCGGGAACCCGGGGCACGCGCTGTACGCGACGTCGAAATTCGCGCTGGAAGGGATGTCCGAGGCGCTTGCCGGGGAGGTCGCACCGCTGGGGATCCGGGTGAGCCTGGTGGAGCCGGGGCCGTTCCGGACGGACTTCGCCGGGCGGTCGATGACGTTCTCCGAGCCCGTCGACGACTACCGCGAAACCCCGGCAGGCGTGCTGCGCCAACGGTTTTCCGCACAGGACGGCGTGCAGCCGAATGATCCGGCGAAGGCGGCCGGGGCGATTCTCAAGCTGGTCGACTCTCCGGACGCGCCGCTGCGGCTTCCGCTCGGACCCGAGGCGGTGACCCGGATCCGGGCGAAGCTTGAGCAGCAGCTCGCCGATCTCGCGGCATGGGAGGAGGTTTCGCTGGACACGCGTTATCCGGACGACTGAACACAGCGGCCGTCCGGATAACCGACGAGTCAGCCCACGGGGCCTTCGGCGGGCACGACGGTGACGTTCTGCTGCTGACCGGTCTGGTCGACGACGGTCACCGTCAGCTTGTCGCCGGGGTGATGCTGGTCCATCAGGGTGGTCAGCGTGGTGGGCGAGTCGACTGTTTTGCCGTCCACCGCGGTGATCACGTCGCCGGCGGCCAAGCCGGCCTTCGCGGCCGCGCCGTCGGGCACGACCTGCTGGATCGCCGCGCCCGAGCCGGTTCCGCCCTGCTGTTGCTGCTGACCGGCATCGCTGACGGTCACGCCGAGGAAGGCGCTCTTTCCGATGTGGACGGTGTCGGAGCCGGTGCCGCCGACGATCTGGTGGGCGATGGAGACGGCCTGGTTGACCGGGATCGCGTAGCCCTCGTTCCCGCTGGAACCCTGGGAACCGTCGCCCTGCGAGTCGCCCTGCGAACCGTCGCCCTGCGAGTTGTCGCCGGGGAAGCCGTTGCCGAGCCCGCCGTGGCCGCGCCGTCCGCCGCCGTTGAACTGGTATCCGGCCGAGGCCGCGGTGTCCATGCCGACGACCTGGCCCTGCGCGTTCACGAGCGGGCCGCCGGAATCTCCGGACTGGATGTTCGCGTCGACCTGGATCAGGTCCTTCAGCTGCTCGGACGAGCTGTTCGATTCGTCGGACGCGGTGATCGACTGGTTCAGCGCGGTCACCCGCCCGCCGGCCGGGATGGGCGCTCCCCCGGCGCCGCCGGCGTTGCCGAGCCCGACGACCGCGTCGCCGACCTTCACCGACGACGAATCGCCGAGCGTCTCCGTCGCCAATCCGGACGCGCCGGCCAGCTTGAGCACCGCGACGTCGTGGCTGCGGTCGTAGCCGAGCACGGAGGCGGGGTATGTCTGGCCGTTGCCGATGTCGGTGACCTTGATGCTCGTCGCGCCCTCGACGACGTGGTTGTTCGTGAGCACCTCGCCGTCGGCGGTGAGCACGATGCCGGTGCCCGCCGCGGCCGCGCCCTGGTAGCCCAGCTCGGTGTTGATGTTGACGATGCCCGCGCTGACCTTCTTCGCGATCGCCTGCGGGTCGATCGCCGTGTTCGACGGGTTGGTCTGGTTGCCGATCGAGCCGAAGTTCTGGTTCCCGGAGACGCCGGTCGGCGCGGACGGCGTCCACACGAAGTGCCCGACCCCGAGCCCGACGGCGACCGACAGCGCGATCGCGCCGACCGTGATCGCCGCTGTCCGCAACGGGTGATGCGAACGCGGCTGGGGAACCTGCTGTGCCGGGTAGGGCTGACCGGCGTACTGGCCGCCCGGCTGCGGGCCGTACCCGCCGGGCGGCGGGGCGCCCCAAGCCTGCTGCTGTCCCCAGCCCTGCTGGTACGGCTGCCCCGCTCCCGGCGAGTAGGGATGCGCCTGCCCGCCGTAGCCGGGCTGTCCCTGGTCGTGCCCGCCGCGCTCCTGCTCGTTCATGGTCCGCTCCCGCGTCTCGTCACCCTCCGCCAGCTCAGCAAACACCCGCTACCTGAGATTTTCCTTGCCGTGATCCGTGCGGAAGCTGTGTACCCGAGCGGCGGCACGGAAAAGCCCCGTCCGGCCCAGAATGGGCTGGGCCGGACGGGGCCCCGCGGAGACCGCGCCTTCTCCGCGCCGCCGGGGTTCCGGCGGCGAGGGTGGTCAGCTCACGTGCACGTAGTCGACCACCAGCTGTTGCGGGAACTGCGTGCTGCCGTCCGGGTCGCCCGGCCAGTCGCCGCCCACCGCGAGGTTGAGGATCAGGTAGAACGGGTGGTCGTACACCCATTTCTTGCCGTTCAGGTCCGCCGGGGTGCGGGTCTGGTAGGCCTGCCCGTCGACCAGCCAGACGATCTTGTCCGGCGACCAGTCGACCGCGTAGGTGTGGAAGTCGTCGGAGAAGTTCGGGCCGTTGAACGCCGCGCCGATGCCGCCCGCTCCCGAGTAGCCGGGGCCGTGGATCGTGCCGTGCACGGTGTTCGGCTCCTTGCCGATGTTCTCCATGATGTCGATCTCGCCGTCGTCCGGCCATTGCCCGCCGCCGAGCATCCAGAACGCGGGCCACATCCCTTGCCCGCGCGGCAGTTTCATCCGCACTTCCAGGTGCCCGTACGCCTGGCTGAACTTGCCGGCGGTGTTGAGCCGCGCCGAGGTGTACTGGCACGCGCCGTACCAGCAGTTGTTGCCGGAGTTCTCTTTCTTCGCGGTGATCACCAGGTGGCCCTGGCCGTCGAGCGCGCCGTTCGCCGCGCCCGCGGTGTACCACTGCCGTTCGTGGTTGTTGCCGTTGTTGTCGCCGGTTTCGTAGTTCCACTTGCTCCCGTCAGCGGGAGAGCCCGCCGGGCCGTCGAAATCATCGGAGAACCCGGCGGCCGGAGCGGCGGCGGGGGCCGCGTGCCCCGCGGGTGTCAGCGCGACCGCACCGGCGAGGGCGAGCGCCGCGGGGATCGCGAGCCGCCGCCAGCGGGCGGAGGTGTGCGTGGACGTCATCGTCATCCCTCAATCACTCGAGGGGCGGCCTGGCGGCGCCACCCCGGGTTTGTTGTGGATGGCAACAAAGTATGCCCACCAGTGCCTTCACCGGCAAGACGCCGCGTGGGTCATTTTCCGACCGGAGGCAGGCAACGGCGCTCACGGAGGGGATTACGGGCAGCTCAGGCTGGCCGGACGGGCAACCGCCCCGCCGACTGCTGTGCCGAGGTGCGTGAGGGCCACCCCTCACGACCCGCTGCCGCGGCGGAGCGCGGGGATCACGACTCGAGGTCGGCGGAGGGGCGTTCCTCCAGCAGCCACAACACCCCGCTCGGCGGCAGCTGCAGCACCGCCGACGCGGGCTGCCCGTGCCAAGGCTCCTCGGTCGCCTCCACCGCGCCCAGGTTCCCGACCCCGGAACCGCCGAAGGACTCCGCGTCGGTGTTCAGCGCCTCGGTCCACCGGCCCGCGGACGGAAGGCCGACCCGGTAGTCGTGGTGCGGCACTCCGGCGAAGTTCGCGATGCAGGCCAGCCGCGAGCCGTCCGCGCCAAGGCGCAGGAAGCTCAGCACGTTCCCGGCCGAGTCGTTCGCGTCGATCCAGCGGAAGCCCTCGGGCCGGACGTCGCCGCTGAACAGCGCGGCGGTGTCCCGGTAGATCGCGTTCAGCTGCCGGATCAGGTCGCGCACGCCGCGGTGCAGCGGGGTTTCCAGCAGATGCCAGTCCAGCGACCGCGACTCCGACCATTCGCGCGGCTGGCCGAATTCGCCGCCCATGAACAGCAGCTGCTTGCCCGGATGCGCCCACATGAAGGCCAGCAGCGCGCGCAGCCCGGCGGCCTTGTTCCAGTCGTCGCCCGGCATCCGTTCCCACAGCGAGCCCTTGCCGTGCACTACTTCGTCGTGCGACAGCGGCAGCACGAAATTCTCGCTCCACGCGTACACGAGCGAGAAGGTCATCTCGTTGTGGTGGTACGCCCGGTGGATCGGCTCCCGCGGCAGGGAGCGGGNGGCTCGTGCGACAGGTAGCGGAGCGTGTCGTGCATCCACCCCATGTTCCACTTGAAACCGAAGCCCAGGCCGCCCAGATGCGCCGGGCGGGTGACGCCGGGCCAGGCGGTGGATTCCTCGGCGACCATCACCACGCCCGGGTGTCGCTTGTAGACAGTCGCGTTGAGCTCCTGCAAAAACCGTACGGCGTCGAGGTTTTCCCGGCCGCCGTACTGGTTCGGCAGCCACTCGCCGTCCTTGCGCGAGTAGTCGAGGTACAGCATCGAGGCGACCGCGTCGACGCGCAGGCCGTCGAGGTGGTACTCCTCCAGCCAGAACAGCGCGTTCGCGACGAGGAAGTTGCGCACCTCGTTGCGGCCGAAGTTGAACACGAGCGTGCCCCAGTCCGGCTGCTCGCCGCGGCGCGGGTCCTCGTGCTCGTACAGCGGGCTGCCGTCGAACCGCGCCAGTGCCCAGATGTCGCGCGGGAAATGCGCGGGCACCCAGTCCACGAGCACGCCGATGCCGCGCTGGTGCAGGTGGTCGACCAGGTACCGGAAGTCGTCCGGCGAACCGAAGCGCGACGTCGGCGCGTAGTACGACGTGACCTGGTAGCCCCACGAGCCGCCGAACGGATGCTCGGCCACCGGGAGGAACTCCACGTGGGTGAAGCCGGTTTCCTCGACGTAGCCGGCCAGCTGGTCGGCCAGTTCGCGGTAGCCGAGCCCGGGCCGCCACGAGCCGAGGTGCACCTCGTACACGCTCATCGGCGCGTCCGCCCAGTCGGTCGCCTCGCGCCGGGCGACCCAGTCCTCGTCGCCCCAGGCATACGACGATTCGGTCACCTTCGACGCGGTCGCGGGCGGCACCTCGGTGGCGAACGCCATCGGGTCGGCCTTCTCGTGCCAATGGCCGTCCGCGCCGAGGATGCGGAATTTGTAGCAGCTGCCCGCCGAAACGCCGGGGACGAACAGCTCCCACACGCCCGAGGACCCGAGCGAGCGCATCGGGTGGCCGCGGCCTTCCCAGGCGTTGAAGTCGCCGATCACCCGCACGCCGCGCGCGGTCGGCGCCCACACCGCGAAGGACACGCCTTCGACGACGCCGTTCGGGGTGTCGTAGCGGCGCACGTGCGCGCCGAGCACGTCCCACAGCCGCTCGTGCCGTCCCTCGCCGATCAGATGCTGGTCCAGCTCCCCCACTGTCGGCAGCCAGCGGTACGGATCGTCGGTGACGACAGTGTGGTTGTCGTAGCCGACTTCGATCCGGTAGTCGCCCGGGTGTTCCGGCAGCGTCGCGGCGAACAGCGCGTCCGCCACGCGGTCCAGCGGGACGCGGCGCTCGCCGGCGACGACCGACACCGACGTCGCGCCCGGGCGCAGCGCGCGCACGACGATGTCGCCGCCGACGGTGTGCACGCCGAGCACCGAATGCGGGTCGTGGTGCTCGCCCGCCAGCAGCCGGTCGATGTCGAGCGGAGACGGCGCCGCCGAGGGCAGATCCGCGGGGACAGCGTTCACGGGGGTCACTCGCTTCCGTCGGTGCTGCGGGCGATCGCCGCCAGGGGCACGCTCAGCCAGTCCGGCCGGTTCGCGTGCTCGTAGGCGACCTCGTACACCGCTTTGTCCAGTTCAAAGGCACGGAGCAGGTACGCGTGCTCCCGCGGGTCGCCGACCGGGCCGTCGGCGCGGGCGTACCCGGCGCAGAACGCGGCGCGGTTGCGCCGGGCCCATTCCATCGCGTGCCGGGTCACGTCCGCGTTCTCGGGCTGCCCGACGAGCCGCTGGTGCGCCGCGTAGTCGAACGACCGGAGCATGCCCGCGACGTCGCGCAGCGGCGAGCGCAGCGCGTGCCGTTCCGCGACCGGGGCGGCCGGTTCGCCTTCGAAGTCCAGCAACAGCCATCCGTTGACGGTACGCAGCACCTGGCCCAAGTGCAGATCGCCATGGATGTACTGCATCGAGATCGGCGATTCGTGCGCGCGCACCGCCTCGAAGGCTCCGCGCAGCGCCGGCGCGTGCACGGCCAGCTCCGGGACCATCGCGGACACCTGGTCGAGGCGGTCGGTCATCGCGCGCACCGTGCGGTCCAGCTCGCCGCGGTCCGCGGACTCCGTGCCGAGCGCGGTCGCCAGGTCCGCGTGCACCTCGGCCACCGCGACGCCGAGCCGCTCGGCCTCGCCGGCGAAATCGCCGCCCGCCTCGTCCGCGGCCCGGTCCGGGTCGGCCAGCAGGTCCCGCACGCTCGTGGTCGCCATCGCCCAGCCGTCGACCGCGTCCGGCAGGAACTCCTGCAGCATGCCCATCGTCGCCGGTTCGCCGTGCAGTTCGCCGGAGATCGACCCGACCACGCGCGCCACGTGCTCGCAGCCCGCCTCCTGCAGCGCGCGGTGCAGCAGCAGGTCCTTGTTCAGGCCCGGGCTGAGCTTGCGGAACAGCTTGAGGATGTACTGACCGCCGTACACCAGCGACGTGTTGCTCTGCTCGGAGGTGATCGGCCGCGAGCGCAGCCCGGGTTCGAGCGTCGCGTCCGGCTCCGCCGCGAACCGCAGCGGCCCGGCCGAGCCGCCCGCCGCCATCCGGTCCAGCAGCCCGCCGGTGAGGTCCGCGTCGCCGCTCGCCTCGTAGAACCGCTCGCCGAGCACCGCGGCCGACGCGACCTCGGGAATCCCGGACCGGCGGCCCACCAGCAGCTGGTACGGCTCGACGCGGTCGCCCTGCACCACGTCGACGACCGCGTGCACCAGCAGCGGATCCGGACCGGCCAAAACGGTGAGGCCGGCCGGGCGCACCGCGTCGATCGGGCGGTCCTTGCCCGCGAACCAGCGCTGCGCGGGCAGCCAGTCCGGCAGCAGGGCGCTCAGCGCGCCGGACAGCTCGGACAGGACGGGCGGGGAACCGTGGTGCGGCAGCGGACTCACCTCATTCTTCCGGCTCGAGCAGCTGGAACCAGTAGAACCCGTGCCCGGGCAGGGTGAGAAGGTACGGCAGCTCGCCGATGTCCGGGAAGCGCACCCCGCCGGTCAGCTCGACCGGCGTCGCGCCCCGGTGCGCGGACAGGTCCAGCTCCACCGGCTGCGGGAACCGGGACAGGTTGTTGACGCACAGCACGACGTCCTCGCGGCCGTCCGGGCGCAGCCACCGGCGCTGGTAGGCCAGCACGCTCGGGTTCGAGCCGCCGAGGTCGGTGAAATCGCCCTGGCCGAACGCGTGGTGCTGCTTGCGGACCTCGATCATCCGGCGCGTCCAGTTCAGCAGCGACGCCGCGTTGTCGCCCTGCGCCTCGACGTTCAGCGCCTGGTGCCCGTACACCGGGTCCATGATCACCGGCAGGTAGATGCGGCCGGGATCGCAGGTGGAGAACCCGGCGTTGCGGTCGGGCGTCCACTGCATCGGGGTGCGGACGGCGTCACGGTCGCCGAGCCAGATGTTGTCGCCCATGCCGATCTCGTCGCCGTAGTACAGCACCGGCGACCCGGGCAGCGACAGCAGCAGCGCGGTGAACAGCTCCTGCTGGTTGCGGTCGTTGTCCAGCAGCGGGGCCAGCCTGCGGCGGATGCCGATGTTGGCCTTCATCCGCGGGTCCTTGGCGTACTCGGAGTACATGTAGTCGCGCTCTTCGTCGCTGACCATCTCCAGCGTCAGCTCGTCGTGGTTGCGCAGGAAGATGCCCCACTGCGTGCCGGACGGGATCTGCGGCGTCTGCAGCAGGATCTCCGAGATCGGGAACCGCGATTCCCGGCGCACCGCCATGAAGATCCGCGGCATCAGCGGGAAGTGGAACGCCATGTGGCATTCGTCGCCGCCGGACTCCGCGTCGCCGAAGTACTCCACCACGTCGCTGGGCCACTGGTTCGCCTCGGCCAGCAGGATCCGGCCGGGGTACTCGTCGTCGACGACTTTGCGGCAGCGCTTGAGGAAATCGTGCGTGCGCGGCAGGTTCTCGCAGTTCGTGCCTTCCTGTTCGAACAGGTACGGCACGGCGTCGAGGCGGAAGCCGTCGATGCCGATGTCGAGCCAGAACCGCAGCACGTCGATCATCGCGTCCTGCACGGCCGGGTTCTCGTAGTTGAGGTCCGGCTGGTGGGCGAAGAACCGGTGCCAGTAGAACTGGCCGCGCACCGGATCGTAGGTCCAGTTCGACGTTTCGGTGTCGACGAAGATGATCCGCGCGTCGGCATAGCGGGAATCGTCGTCGCTCCACACGTAGTAGTCGCCGTACGGGCCGTCCGGGTCCGAGCGCGACTGATGGAACCACGGATGCGCGTCGGAGGTGTGGTTGAGCACCAGGTCGGTGATCACCCGGATGCCGCGCCGGTGGGCCTCGTCGAGCAGGTAGACGAAGTCCTCGACGCTGCCGAATTCCGGCAGCACGGCCCGGAAATCGCTGATGTCGTAGCCGCCGTCGCGCAGCGGCGAGGCGTAGAACGGCGGCAGCCACAGGCAGTCCACCCCGAGCCATTCGAGGTAGTCCAGCCTGCCCGCCAGCCCGCGCAGGTCGCCGGTGCCGTCGCCGTTCGAATCGGCGAACGCGCGCACCAGCACCTCGTAGAACACCGCGCTCTTGAACCATTCCGGGTCCTTCGGCGCCGCGTGCGCGTGCGCGAAGTCGTCCGCCTGCGGCTCGACCAGCATGCCGTCGGCGGTCACCGCCTCCCCGGTGTGCGGCACGCCCGCCAGTCCCGCCGCGGCGCCGGGCCGGCTCTCCTCGTCCATCCGTTCCACCTTGTCCTGAGTCGCGTGTGCTGAACAGTGGTTATCCCGATCGGCGCCGGGATAACCGCCCGGGCCGGAGAAACCGCGGCGTCAGGCCGCGAGCCTGCGGCGCAGCGCCACGATGTGCGCCACCGCCCGCCACGGTTCGAGCCGGACGAAGTTCGCCTGGCCCCAGTCCCACGTCTCGCCGGTGACCTCGTCGTGCGCGATGAGCCGCTCGGACCAGTCGAAGCCGAGCGCGGGCAGGTCGAGCCAGAGCGTGCCCTCCCGCGCGTTGTGCGGGTCGAGGTTCACCACGGCGACGACTGTGTCGCCGGTCGCCGGGTCCTGTTTGGAGTAAGCGAGCAGGGAGTCGTTGTCGATGTGGTGAAAGCGCAGCGATCGCATGCCCTGCAGCGCCGGATGCGCGCGGCGGACGGCGTTGAGCCGGGCCAGCCACGGTTCCAGCGAACGGCCCTCGGCCAGCGCGCGAGCGTAGTCTCGCGGGCGGAGCTGGTACTTCTCGGAATCGAGGTACTCCTCGCTGCCCGGCCGCACCGCCTCGGATTCGAACAGCTCGTAGCCGGAGTACACGCCCCAGGTGGGCGACATCGTCGCGGCGAGCGCGGCGCGCAGCGCGAACATGCCCGGACCGCCGTGCTGCAGCGATTCGTGCAGGATGTCCGGAGTGTTCACGAACAGGTTCGGCCGGCCGTGGTCCCAGTGCTCGACGAGGTCCGTGCCGAACTCGGTCAGCTCCTGTTTCGTGGTGCGCCAGGTGAAATACGTGTAGCTCTGGGTGAAACCGAGCTTCGCCAGTCCCCACAGCCGGGCCGGGCGGGTGAACGCCTCGGCGAGGAACAGCACGTCCGGATGCGCGTCCTTCACCGACTGGATCAGCCACGCCCAGAAGTCCGGCGGCTTGGTGTGCGGGTTGTCGACCCGGAAGATCCGCACCCCGTGCGACACCCAGTGCAGCACGACGCGCAGCACCTCGTCGTAGATGCCGCGCGGGTCGTTGTCGAAGTTGACCGGATAGATGTCCTGGTACTTCTTCGGCGGGTTCTCCGCGTACGCGATGGTGCCGTCGGGACGGGTGGTGAAGAACTCCGGGTACTTGACCACCCACGGGTGGTCCGGCGCGGCCTGCAGCGCGAGGTCGAGCGCGACCTCCAGGCCGAGATCCTCCGCGCGCGCCACGAACGAGTCGAAGTCCTCGATCGTGCCCAGCTCCGGGTGGATCGCGTCGTGCCCGCCCTCGTCCGCGCCGATCGCCCACGGCGAGCCGACGTCGCCGGGCGTCGCGGCGAGAGTGTTGTTGGGGCCCTTGCGGTTCACCCGGCCGATGGGGTGCACCGGCGGCAGGTAGACGACGTCGAAACCCATGCCCGCGACGCGGTCCAGCTCGCGCTCGGCGGTGGCGAAGGTGCCGTGCACCGCGCGGCCCTGCGCGTCGACCCCGCCGGTGGACCGGGGGAAGAATTCGTACCAGGAACCGAAAGCGGCGCGTTTGCGGTCGACCCACAGCTTCAGCACGCGGCCCTTGGTGATCAGCTCGCGCACCGGGAAATCGTGCATGAGCTGGCGGACCTCGGGCGAGAGCGCCGGTCCGACGCGCTCGGCGAGATCGCGTCCGCCCTCGCGCAGCGCGGCCGCGGCCGCGGCGAGCAGCGGGCGCTGCGCCCGGCGCTCCGGGCGGCGGGAGACGCGGTCGAGCAGCAGCGCCCCGCTTTCCAGGTCGTTCGCCAGCTCCCCCGGCCCCTGCCCGGCGGCGATCTTCACCTCGACCGCGTGTTCCCAGGTGGCCCACGGATCGCTCCACGCGTCCACCCGGTAGGTCCACATGCCCTCGGCGTCGGGCACGATCACCGCGCCGAACCGGTCGAGCCCGCGGCCCTGCCCGGCCATCCGCGTCTGGCGCGCGGCGCGGTCGCCCGGACCGCGCCAGGCGACCGTCGCGGCGACCGCGTCGTGGCCCTCCCGCCAGACCGTGGCGGTGACGGGGAAATGTTCGCCCGCAACGGCTTTGGCCGGATACCGGCCGCAGCTGACCATGGGTGCGACGTCGTCGATCCCGAGCCTGCCGGTCATGGCGATGCCCCTTTTTCACGGTGGGTGGGAGAGTGGCCGGAAGGTGCTTCCGCGAGTACGGTCAGTGTGCCTGATTCCTCCAAAGCCGTTGACAGCGGGGCCTTTTTCTGATTTTCCCGCCACCCGGCCGGGCGAAACGCGCCCATTCGGCGGAACTCCCGGACGCATTCCCGTCTCCCGCCCGCAACACGCACGCCGAATCGCGTTAACAATCGACGGCGCGTTCCGGTGATTACCCGCGAGTATCGGCGCGGATGTCCGAAGCGTGCGTCGCCGTCGGTGAAGGATCTCCGCGAGGCGGGTTACAGCTGCGGGATCTCCACCGTGTCCCGCGGCGCGCGCAGCAAAAGCAGCGACCGCGCCTCGACCGTGATCCGAGCCTTCGGCTCCAGCACGCCGGGGCCGGCCGGGGTGCCGTCGGCGGTGCTGGTGTCCAAAGTGGGCTTGAAGGTCTCTCCGTACTCCGGGCCGGGCAGCACGATCTCCGCCGGTTCGGCCCCCGCGTGCAGCACGAGCAGCCACGAGTGGTCGGTGACGAGCGCGCCCTCGCGATTGCGCGCCTGGCTGTTCGAGCCGTCGATCCACATGCAGAGCGTGCGGCGGTCCTCGTCGAACCAGTCGATCTCGTCGAATTCCTCGCCGTCCGGGCGGAACCAGACGAGGTCGGGCTTGCCGGTGACCGTGGTGCGGCCCTCGAAGAACTCCGGCTGCCGCAGCGCCGGGCTGTGCGCGCGCAGCCGGACCACGCGGCGGGCGAAGTCGAGCATCGGCTCGGACGCCTCGGTCGGGGTCCAGTCGATCCACGACGTTTCGTCGTCGAGGCAGTAGGCGTTGTTGTTGCCGTGCTGGGTCCGCCACATCTCGTCGCCCGCGGTGAACATCGGGGTGCCGGTGGACAGCAGCAGCGTCGCGAACAGGTTGCGCGCCTGGCGGGTGCGCAGCGCGACGATCGCCGCGTCGTCGGTCTCGCCCTCCGCGCCGTGGTTCCACGAGCGGTTGTCGTTCGTGCCGTCGCGGTTGTCCTCGCCATTGGCCTCGTTGTGCTTTTCGTTGTAGGACACCAGGTCCCGCAGCGTGAAGCCGTCGTGGGCGGTGACGAAGTTGATCGACTGCCACGGCCGGCGCAGGTTGTGGTCGTACAGATCCGACGAGCCGGACAGCCGGTACGCGAGGTCGCGCACGCCGGTCGCGCCGCGCCAGAAGTCGCGGACGGTGTCGCGGTAGCGGCCGTTCCACTCGGCCCACTGCGCGCCGAAGTCGCCGACGCGGTAGCCCTCGCCGGTCGCGTCCCACGGTTCGGCGATCAGCTTGCAGCGCGACAGCACCGGGTCGGCGGTGATCGCGGTGAGCATCGTGGACTCGCGGTCGAACATCTCGCCGCGCGGGCGGCCGAGCGTGCTCGCCAGGTCGAAACGGAACCCGTCGACGCCCATCTCCTGCGTCCAGTACCGCAGCGAGTCGGTGACCAGCCGGACGACCGTCGGCGAACCAGCGTCGAGGGTGTTGCCGCAGCCGGTGAGGTCGGCCAGATGGCCGCGGCGGGTGTGCAGGTAGTACGCCGGGGCGTCGAGGCCGCGCAGCGAGAGCGTCGGGCCGTCCGGGCCGCCTTCGCAGGTGTGGTTGAACACGACGTCGAGCAGCACCTCGATGCCGGCCGCGTGCAGGGCCGCCACCATCGTGCGGAACTCCTCGACCTCGCGACCCGGCTCGCTCGCGTACCCGGCGTGCGGCGCGAAGTAGCCCAGCGGCGAGTAGCCCCAGTAGTTGTGCCGCCCCGAGCGGATCAGCGCGGGCTCGTCGGCGAACGCGTGCACCGGCAGCAGTTCGACGGTCGTCACGCCGAGCCGGGTCAGGTGCTCGATCACGACCGGGTGCGCGAGGCCGAGGTACGTGCCGCGCAGCGCTTCCGGGATGAACGGATGCTGCTGGGTGAACCCCTTCACGTGCAGTTCGCAGATCACCGATTCCTCGAACGGCACCTCGGGCTTGCTGCCGGTGTCCTGCCCGCCCGGCGAGGTGACCACCGACAGCGGCACCGCGCCCAGGGAGTCCACAGTGGACATCGGGCCGCGCTCGGGGTCGCCGGTGAAGCCCTGCGCGGCGTGCAGGCTGGCGAGCTTGCCGTCGATCCGGCGTGCGTACGGGTCGACGAGGAGCTTGGCCGGGTTGCAGCGGTAGCCGTGCGCCGGGTCGTACGGACCGTGCACGCGGTAGCCGTAGCGCTGACCGACCGTGACACCCGGGACGAGCCCGTGCCAGACGCCGAACGTGCGTTCCGTCAGCTCGATCCGTCGTTCGGAACCGTCGTCGCCGATGAGACACACCTCGACCGCCTCGGCGACGGCGGACGTCACCGCGAACCGGACGCCGCCCGCCTCCGGGTGGGCGCCGAGCGGAAACGGACGTCCGGCGAGGACCTGGTTGTCGGATGCGGGTCGCTGTGCCATGCGCCGATCTTTTCAAACCCGGGGCCGCGGCGGGCTCCGGCGCTTGGCTGAACTTGCCCGGAGCAGGGGTGGTGACCTGGGCCGATGGCAGCGCCAGCAGGGGTCGCGGGCCGGGCGTGCCCCTCGACCTCGGGATTCCGGACAGGTTTTGTCAGTGGAACCACGGCATGCTGGTCGGCGGGTACCGCACCCGGCTTACCGGCCTCACCAGGCAAGAAGCCGGGCCGCGCGAAGCCGCCCGGACCGTCGAGCCGCACGGTGTGGTGCTCCAGGCCCGTCACCGGTACCTGGTCGCCGAGGCGCTCACGACGCCGCCGCCGCGCCGCACCGGGTCGCGACCAGAACGAACGACTCCGCGGGCAGCGCCGTCGCACCCTCGCCGACCGCGGGATTTCCCCACGACGCCAGCACCTCCCCCGCCACCGGAACCTCGACCGGCTTCGCCCCGAAGTTGCACGCCAGCCGCAGTCCGCCCCGGTGCAGGACCAGCCACGCGTCGTCCGCCGCGGTCTCCACGACGACGCGGTCCAGCCGGGGGTCGGTCAGGTCCGGGTGTTCCCGGCGAAGGCGGATCAGCGTCCGGTACAGGCCGAGGATCTCGCGGTGGCCCGGTTTGCCCGGTTCGGTCCAGTCGAGCCGGGAGCGGGCGACGGTGGCCGGGTCCATCGGGTCCGGTACGTCCGTCTCGCCCCAGCCGTGCCGGGCGAACTCGCGGCGCCTGCCGGTCCGGACGGCCTCGGCCAGTTCGGGGTCCGGGAACGACGCGAAGAACTGCCACGGCGTCTCCGCGGCCCACTCCTCCCCCATGAACAGCATCGGCGTGAACGGCGAGCAGAACACCACCGCCGCGCCGCAGGCGAGCAGGCCGGGCGAAACGGTCGCGGACAGCCGGTCGCCGGTCGCGCGGTTGCCGATCTGGTCGTGGTCCTGCACGTAGGCCAGGAACCGGTGGCCGGGGGCGACGCGCCGGTCCAGCGGGCGGCCGTGGCCGCGGGAGCGGAACGACGACCAGGTCCCGGCGTGGAAGAACGCCTCCCGCAGGGTCTTGGCCAGCGCGCCGGGCTCGGCGAAATCGGTGTAGTAGCCGGTGGTTTCGCCGGTGAGCCGGACGTGCAGCGCGTGGTGCAGGTCGTCGGACCACTGCGCGTGCAGGCCGTAGCCGCCGGCGTCACGCGTGGTGACGAGCTTGGGGTCGTTCTGGTCGGACTCGGCGATCAGCGTCAGCGGACGGTTCAGAGCCGCCGACAGCGCGTCGACCTCGGCGGAGAGGTCCTCCAGCAGGTGCACGGCGCGGTTGTCGACCAGCGCGTGCACGGCGTCCAGGCGGAGGCCGTCGAAGTGGAAGTCGCGCAGCCAGCCCAGCGCGTTGTCGATGACGTAGCGGCGGACCTCGTCCGAACCCGGGCCGTCGAGGTTCAGCCCGGCGCCCCAGTCGGTGCGGCCGGCGAAGTACGGGCCGAACCGGTCGAGGTAGGCGCCGGACGGGCCGAGGTGGTTGTAGACGACGTCGAGCAGGACCGCGAGCCCGCGGGCATGACACGCGTCGACCAGGCGCTTCAGCCCGTCGGGACCGCCGTACGGTTCGTGCGCCGCGCCCCACAGGACGCCGTCGTAGCCCCAGCCCGCGGTGCCGTCGAAGGAGTTCACCGGCAGCAGTTCGACGTGCGTGACGCCGAGGTCGACCAGGTGCCCGAGCCGGTCGGCGACCGCGTCGAACGTGCCTGCCTCGGTGAAGGTGCCGACGTGCAGTTCGTAGACCACGCCGCCGGGCAGCTGCCGTCCGGTCCACGCCTGGTCGGTCCACGCGAAGGCGGAATGGTCGTAGACGCGTGATGCTTCGTGGACGCCGTTCGGCTGGCGCAGCGAGCGCGGGTCCGGCAGCGGGCGCGCGTCGTCGTCGAGCAGGAAGGCGTAGTCGGTGCCGGTCGCGTCTGACCGCCACCAGCCGCCGGCGGTGGGGGTCATGTCGTGGACGACGCCGTCGACCTGGATGCGGACGCGGTCGGCGGCGGGGGCCCAGACAGTAAAAGCTCGTGCGTGGTTGTCCCGGTGAGAACCGGCATCGCCCCTCACGAGCGCACCAGCAAAGCCACCGGGTACCTCCGGAAAAGTTCGGCCGCCCGCGGGGTGTCGCCGACTCCGCGGCCGGTCAGCACGTCGGTCCATTCACCAGTGCGGAGCGGCAGGACGGTGTCGCGCCAGCCGCCCGCCCGTTCCAGTCCCAGCGGCAGCCGCGTGACCGCCGCGGTCAGGCCCTCGCCGCGTTCGAAGGCCAGAAGGTGTTCCGCGGCAACGCCTTCAGCCTGCAACGGCCGGTATCCGGTGAAGAGCTCCGGCCGGTCCCGGCGCAGGGTCAGCGCGTGGTGCACCACCAGCAGTTTCGCCGCGCCGGTCTCGTCGACCTCCGGCTGTTCACCAGCCCGGATCCGGTCGAGCAACGAGCGACGGACGGTGTAGTCGACCGCGCGGCGGTTGTCCGGATCGACGAGCGAGTAGTCCCACAGCTCGGTGCCCTGGTAGACGTCCGGCACACCGGGCCCGGCCAGCTGCAGCAGCTTCTGCCCCAGCGAATTCGCCCAGCCCGCGCCGCGCACCCGCTTGACGAAACGCTCGACATCCGCCGCCAAGTCGGCGTCGCCGAGCACCGCGGACGGCCACTCGGCGACCGCGCGTTCGAAGTCCTCGTCGTGCTCGGTCCAGGAGGTGCGGAGTTTCGCTTCCTTGGCGGCCTTGTCGAGGTAGTCGCGCAGCCGCTCCGGCGAGATCGGCCACGCGCCCACAAGCGTCTGCCAGGCCAGGAGATTCAGCGCTGGCTCGTCGATCCCGCGCGCGGCCGTCCAGCGGCGGACCGCGACGGCGAACTCGTCCGCGACCTCCGACAGCGCGGCCATCCGGGCGCGAGTGTCCTCCGACCGCTTCGTGTCGTGAGTGGTCAGCGTGGTCATCGTCGCCGGGGCCGCGGCCGCCCGGCCCGCGGCCAGCGGGTGGAATTCCCCGGTGCTCAGCCCGAATCGGTCCGGGTTGCCGCCGACCTCGTTCAGCGCGGCGAACCGGGTGAACCGGTAGAAGGTCGTGTCCTCGGTGCCCTTCGCGACGACCATGCCCGACGTCTGCTGGATCCGCGTCGCCAGCTCGCCCTCCGGCGCGCCGCGCACCTGGCTGTCGAGCGCTTCGAGCGCCGGGGCCAGCTCCGGCCGCCGCTTGCGTGCCCGCGCGACGGCGGTCGCCCAGTGGCCGGCTCCCTCGGGAAGGTAGGAGCGGTAGACCGGGAACGCGATCATCACCTCGGCGACGGCGGCGCGGGCCGCCTCGGCGTCCACGCCTGGGAGCAGCGCCGCGATCCGGTGCACCTCGGCGACCAGGATGCCGTCGGTCACCAGCCTCCGCGCGTTTTCCTCGACCGCGTGATAGTCGGTGCGCACGCCTTGCCCGGCGGCGAGCCGGGTGAACACCGACCCCGCCGCCGGATCCACGAACACACCGGTGATCTCGCGCAGCGCGTCGTATCCGGTGGTCCCGTCCACCGGCCAGCTCTGCGGCAGCGCCTCGCCCGGGTGCAGGATCTTCTCCGCCACCAGCCACGCCCCGGGCGCGCCCTCGCGGAGCCGCCGGAAGTAGCCGCCGGGGTCGGCGAGGCCGTCCGGATGGTCCACGCGCAGGCCGGTGACGTCGCCGTCGGACACCCAGCGCAGCACCTCGCCGTGCGTGTCGGCGAACACCTCCGGCCGCTCGACGGTGACCGCGGCCAGGGTGGTGATGTCGAAGAACCGCCGGTAGTTCAGCTCCCGGTTGCCGCGCCGCCAGCCGACCAGCTCGTAATGCTGGCGCGCGTGCACGTCGGCCGGTGCGCCGCCGCCGGTGCCGGGTGCGATCGGGAACCGGTGGTCGTAGTAGACGAGCTCGTCACCTTCGATGGCCAGCTCGTCGTTGTCGTTCCCGAGCACCGGAAGCAGCAGCCGGCCGCGGCTCCAGTCGATGTCGAAAAACGGCGCGTACGGCGAATCCCGGCCGTTCCGGAGAACGTCCCACCACCACTGGTTCGCTTTCGCGACCTCGACCGACATGTGGTTCGGCACGATGTCCACCACGAACCCGAGCCCGGCGTCCCTCAGCCGCGCCGCCAACGCCTTTCGCGCTTCTTCGCCGCCCAGTTCGCCCCGGGCGCGCGTCGGATCGGTGACGTCGTAACCGTGCGTGGACCCAGGCGTCGCGTCGAGCATCGGCGAGCCGTACAACGCGCCGACGCCCAGCTCGCGCAAGTACTCCACGATCGCGGCGGCGTCGGCGAAGCCGAACTCCGGCCGCAACTGCACCCGGTAGGTCGAGGACGGCGTGCTCATTCGCTTTCCTTCGCCGTGCGCTGCAGAACCACCAGCGAACGCGCGGCGAGCGTGAACTTGCCGCCGCCTTCGACCGGTTCGACGTCGCTGTGCCCGACCGCCCCGGTCTCGGTGTCCACCACGACTGTCCATTCGCGACCGTAGCCGTTGCCCGGCAGGGTCATCGCGATGTCCTCCCAGTGCGCGTTGAACGCGAGCAGGAACGAATCGTCGGACACCGGCATCCCGCGCGGGTCGAGGTCCGGGATCCCTTCCCCGTTCAGGAAAATCACCACGGACTTGCCGAACGCGTCGTCCCAGTTCTGCTCGGTCATCTCCTCGCCCGCCGGGGTGAACCAGGCGATGTCGCCCAGTTCCTCGCCCTTGCGCACCGGCTTGCCCTGGAAGAACCGGCGGCGGCGGAACACCGGATGCGCCTTGCGGAACTCGGCGAGCGCGGCGGTGAACCCGACCAGATCGGCGTTCTCCGCGGCGAGTTCCCAGTCCATCCAGGACAGTTCGGTGTCCTGGCAGTAGGCGTTGTTGTTGCCCTGCTGGGTGCGGCCGAGTTCGTCGCCGTGCAGCAGCATCGGCACGCCCTGCGACAGCAGCAGCGTGGCGAGCAGGTTCCGCCGCTGCCGGGCGCGCAGCGCGAGGACGTCTTCGTCGTCCGTCGGGCCCTCGACGCCGCAGTTCCACGACCGGTTGTCGTCCGCGCCGTCGCGGTTGTCCTCGCCGTTGGCCTCGTTGTGCTTTTCGTTGTAGGACACCAGGTCGGCGAGCGTGAAGCCGTCGTGCGCGGTGACGAAGTTGATCGACGCGAACGGGCGGCGGCCGTCGTCCTGGTACAGATCCGACGAACCGGTGATCCGCGAAGCGAACTCGCCGAGGGTGGACGGTTCGCCGCGCCAGAAATCGCGCACGGTGTCGCGGTACTGCCCGTTCCATTCCGTCCACAGCGGCGGGAAGTTGCCGACCTGGTAGCCGCCCGGCCCGACGTCCCACGGTTCGGCGATCAGCTTCACCTGGCTCACGATCGGGTCCTGCTGCACGAGGTCGAAGAACGTCGACAGCCGGTCGACGTCGTAGAACTCGCGGGCCAGCGCGGAGGCGAGGTCGAACCGGAAGCCGTCCACGTGCATCTCGGTCACCCAGTACCGCAGCGAATCCATGATCAGCTGCAGCGTGTGCGGGCTGCGCACGTTGAGCGAATTCCCGGTGCCGGTGTAGTCCATGTAGTACTGCGGATCGTCCTCGACCAGGCGGTAGTACGCCTCGTTGTCGATGCCGCGCATGGACAGCGTCGGGCCGAGGTGGTTGCCTTCGGCGGTGTGGTTGTAGACGACGTCGAGGATCACCTCGATGCCGGCCTCGTGCAGGGCGCGGACCATGCCCTTGAACTCCTGCACCTGCTCGCCGCGGCCCGGCATCGCGGCGTACCCGTCATGCGGCGCGAAGTACCCGATCGTGTTGTAACCCCAGTAGTTGCGCAGGCCTTTCTCGTCGAGGCCGTGGTCGGTGACGAACTGGTGCACCGGCATCAGCTCCACCGTGGTCACGCCGAGCTTCTGCAGGTGCTCGACCACCGCCGGGTGCGCCAGCCCGGCGTACGTGCCGCGCAGCCGCTCGGGCACGAACGGGTGCGTCATCGTCATGCCGCGCACGTGCGTCTCGTAAATGACGGTTTCGTGGTAGGGCACGCGCGGCGCGCGGTCGTTGGCCCAGTCGAAGAACGGGCTCACCACGAGCGAATACGGCACGTGCCCCGCCGAATCGTCCTCGTTGAGCTGTTCCGGGTCGTCGAAGCGGTAGCTGAACAGCGCCTCGGACCAGTCCACGCCGCGGGACAGCGCCTTGGCGTACGGGTCGATCAGCAGCTTGCTCGGGTTGCAGCGCTGCCCGCGGCTCGGGTCGTACGGCCCGTGCACGCGGAATCCGTACCGCTGCCCGGGGCCGACGCCGAGCAGGTAGCCGTGGTGGACGAAGCCGTCGACCTCTTCCAGCCGCGAGCGGGTTTCGTTGCCCTCGTCATCGAACAGGCAGAGATCGACGTGCTCGGCGACTTCGGAGAACAGCGCGAAGTTCGTCCCCACGCCGTCGTAGGTCGCGCCGAGCGGGTAGGGCTTTCCGGGCCAGGGCCGCACAGGGCTTCTCCTTGGGCATCGGTATTCGTTGTCCGGACGGGCTTTTCGGGTGTTCAGCGCAGCGGGCGGGCCGCGGCCAGCGGGGCGACCGCCGCCCGCACCCGCGGGTCGGCGAAGAACCCGTCGACGGTGACGGGAAGGGGGATGCGCCAGTTAGGGTACTCGTCCACAGTGCCCGGCAGATTCGGCTGGCGCCGTTCGCCGACGACGTCCGCCGGCGCGGTGAGCACCAGCCGCGACGCCGCCGAAGCGAGCAGAGTGTGCACGGCGACCACCAAGTCGTCGTCCGGAATTCCTTCGCTCGCAACCACTTCGAGCAACGCGCGGCGTTCGGCCGCCGCCTCGGCGTACTCCTGCTCCACCGGACGGTCGAGCTGGCCGAGCTCGGCGCGGACCCGGACGTGCTCGGCGGCGAACCAGCCGGACACGGTCGGCAGGTCGTGCGTCGAAATACTGGCCATCGCGTCCGGATCCCAGCGGTCCGGGCGGACGAACGGCTTGCCGGGCGCGTCCCAGTCGCGCTGGAACCACAGCACCGCGGAGCTGAGCAGGCCGCGCTCGTGCATGGTTTCGGTGACGGTGTCCTCGACGGTGCCGAGATCCTCCCCCACCACGACCGCGCCCGCGCGGTGCGCTTCCAGCGCGAGCACGCCGAGCATCGCTTCGGCGTCGTAGTGCACGTACGTGCCGCGACCGGCCGGTTCGCCCGGCGGAATCCACCACAGCCGCCACATCCCGGCGACGTGGTCCACGCGGATGCCGTCGGCGTGCCGCAACACGCCGCGCACAACGTCGCGGAACGGCGCGTACCCGGCTTCGGCGAGCCGGTCCGGCCGCCACGGCGGCAGATTCCAGTCCTGGCCCTGCTGGTTGAACGCGTCCGGCGGCGCGCCGACCCGCACCTGCGCGGCGAAGACGTCCCGCAGCGCCCAGGTGTCCGCGCCGCCGGGATGCACGCCGACCGGCAGATCGTGCACGACGCCGACCGGCATGCCCGCCGCGCGCGCGGCGCGGCGGACGGCGTCGAGCTGCTCGTGGCAAAGCTGCTGAAGCCAGCCGTGGAACTCGATCCGCTCGGCCAGTTCCTCGCGCGCGGCGGCCGTCTCGGCACTGCCGGGATCGCGCAACGGCTCGGGCCACTCGCGCCAATCGCCGCCGTGCACCTCGGCGAGCGCGCCGAACGCGGCGAAATCGCGAAGGTCGTCGTCCAGTTCGACCGGGTGCGGATGGTACGGGCGCACTAGTTCCAGCGCGGCCCGTTTCGCGGTCCACACGGCGTCGTAGTCGATCAGTTCGCCGATCGGATCCGGCGCGAGCGCTCGCACCCGCCGCCGGGTGTCCTCGTCGGCGCGGGCGAACGCTTCGGTGTCGGTCACCCGCAGGTACAGCGGGTTCGCGAACCGGCGGCTGGAGGGCGAATACGGCGACCGTTCGACCGGATGCGCCGGGGCGGGCGCCTGTACCGGGTTGACGAGCAGCACGCCCGCGCCCAGTTCGGCGGCCGACCGGGACGCCATCTCGGCGAGGTCGCCGAAATCGCCCATCCCCCACGACCGCTCGGAATGCAGTGCGTACAGCTGGAGCATCCAGCCCCACGCGGGCGGCACGGCGGGCAGCCGGTCCGGGACGACGGCCAGCGAAACCCGTTGCTCCGCGGTCACGATCCGGTGCCAGCCGAGCGGAAGGTCAGCCGGAAGTGTGGCGCCGACGTCACGCGTTGTGCCGTCTTCGAGTTCGACGGTCGCGGTTTGGCCGAGTTCGCGTTCTTGCCCGGCGCGCACCACGACGGTCGGCGGCAGCACGTGCGACGCGCCGGCTTCTCGCACCGCGGCCAATTCTCGCTGAATTGCCTGTGGAGTACCGGCGTCGACGTCCAACTGCGCCAATACCGCGATCACGACGTCGGGGTCTACCTGTACTTCGACTTGGTCGGCGTTTTCGTAGCGGGTGGCGACTCCGTGGGCGGCGGCCAGCTCGGCCAGTTCAGGGGTCACGTTTCGGTCCGGGGAAGGGGAATGCGCACCGGACCAGTGTCCCGGGCGGCGCCCCGCGGCGCCATTCGCCTCGCCGCCGCAGACGGGCGAAGCGGTGACCGGCCGGTCGGGGGGCGTGCCGGCCGGTCACCGCCACACGAAACGAGAGGGAAAGCCGCTCCGGGAATGACGCGCGGCGGCCGAGTTCACCCGTTCAGGCGCTTTTCGCGATTTCGCCGCGCAGGTCCATACCAATGGAGGTACTGGCGTCCGAAAGGGAGGCGGTCAGGTTCCGGTCAGCCGCCCGAGCTTCCCGGCGAGCCGGTCCAGCCAGGCTTCGACCTCGCCCGGCGAACGGTCCGGCAGCCCGAACACGACCTCGGTCACGCCCGCCGCCTCGAGCCCGGCCAGCCGTTCCGGATCCGGGCGCGGGCCGAGTGCGATCACCTCCGGCTCGCCCTCGCGGCCCTCCTCCCGCCAGATTTCGCGCAACTGCGCGACTTTCTCGGTGATGTCGCCTTCGCCCGGCGTAGTCAGCCAGCCGTCGCTGTGGCGTGCGATCCAGCGGAACGTGCGCTCCGTGCCGCCCGCGCCGACGACCACCGGCACCTTGGCCTGCACCGGCTTCGGCCACGCCCAGCTCGGCCCGAACTCCACGAACTCGCCCGCGTAGCTCGCCTCCTCCTCGGTCCACAGCGCGCGCATCGCCTCAAGGTACTCGCGCAACGCGGTGCGCCGCCGCTTCCCGGGCACGCCGTGGTCGGCGAGCTCGTCGGTGTTCCAGCCGAACCCGACGCCGAGCGTGACCCGGCCGCCGGAGAGGTGGTCCAGCGTCGCGACGGTCTTGGCCAGCGTGATCGGGTCGCTCTCCACCGGCAGCGCCACCGCGGTCGCCAGCCGGATCGTCGAGGTCACCGGCACCGCCCCGGCGAGGGCGACCCACGGGTCGAGCGTGCGCAGATAGCGGTCGTCGGGCAGCGAGGAGTCTCCGGTCCGGGGATGCGGGGCGTCCCGCCGGATCGGGATGTGGGTGTGCTCGGGCACGTAGAACGTCGCGAACCCGGCCTCTTCCGCGGCCTGCGCGGCCGCCGCCGGGGCGATGCCCCGGTCGCTGGTGAACAGCACGATCCCGTATCTCACCCCCGGCACGTTATTAGAACGTGTTTCAGTTTGCAACGGCCCGCCCGGTCGCGGATCGTTCCTGCGAAAACCCGGGCTTGACGGCGCCCCCGGCCGGGTACTCCACTGGTACTTGAGCGATCACCGGCCCGTCCTGCCCGAGGAGGGGATCATGCTGCCCCATCGCGACCGCAGCGCCCTGCGGAAGATCGAAGAGGAACTCGCCGCGAGCGACCCCGTGTTCGCCGCGACGCTGAGCCAAGGCGTGCCGCCGGTGCAGACCCGGCGATGGCAGAAGATCCTCGTGCTCGCCGAGGTCACCGCCGCGATGATGCTGGTCTTCGGCCTGATGGCCGGCGAAACCGGCTGGTTCCTGTGGGGCCTGCTCGCCGCGCCGCCGCTGGTCTGGGCGCATCGGACCGTGCTGCAGCGCCGCCGCGAGCGCGTGGCCGACGACCGGACGTGACGCTCAGCGTCGCGCAGCGCGCTCGAGCAGCGGAGTCAGCCGGTAGGGCACCATCTCGCGCATGACGAGCGCGTTGTTGGTGCGCTCGACGCCGGGGATTTCCAGGATTTCCCCGGCGATCCGGTACAGATCGTCCGCGTCCGTCGCCACCACCTGCACCAGAAGGTCCTGCGAGCCGGTCAACCCGCGCACCTGCAGCACTTCCGGGACAGCGGCGAGCGCGCGGCCGACCTCGTCCAGCAACCGCTGCCGCACCTGCACGGTCACGAACGCGGTGAGCGGGTAGCCGAGCGCGGCCGGGTCGATCCGGTGTTCGGCCGAGCGCAGCGCGTCGCCCTGTTCGAGCCGGGCGAGCCTGCTTTGCACGGTGTTGCGGGACAGGCCCAGTTCGTCGGCGAGCGCGACCGCGGTGGCGCGCGGGGTGCGGCCGAGCGCGAGCAGGATCCGGGCGTCGGTGGCGTCGAGCCGCTGAGAGCTGGGCATGCTGCGCAATCCTCTCCGCACCGTGCGGTGCTGACTTGGGCGTTCTGCGCAATGTCGAGTGCGCTTGTTGTGCACCCTACCCAGCTCTGCTGGACTGGCCTGAACTTTCCGCCCAAGAAAGGTCCGATCCGTCGTGAGCAGCGCCGCCCCCGAACGCCTTCCGGACAACGACACGGTGACCGTCCTGCGCGAGGTGCAGGACCGGGTGCTGTGGCTGTCGACCGCGATCATCGACCACGCCAACCGGGTGCGGCCCAACCCGACCGGGCTCAAGGTCGGCGGCCACCAGGCGTCCAGCGCCTCGATGGTGTCGATCATGACCGCGCTGTGGTTCGCCCGGCTGCGCGCGCGGGACCGGGTTTCGGTCAAGCCGCACGCCTCCCCCGTGCTGCACGCCATCAACTACCTGCTCGGCGATCTCGACGAGAAGTACCTGACGACGCTGCGCGAGTTCGGCGGCCTGCAGAGCTACCCGTCGCGCTCGAAGGACCCGGACCAGGTCGACTACTCCACCGGTTCGGTCGGCATCGGCGCGACCGCCCCGATCTGGGGTGCGCTGGCGCGCCGCTACGTCGAATCGCACGGCGGCGGCGCGGGCACCGGACGGCAGTACTCGCTGGTCGGCGACGCGGAACTGGACGAGGGCGCGTGCTGGGAAGCCGTCCTCGACCCGAATGTGGCCGAGCTGGGCGAGGTCGTGTGGATCGTCGACCTGAACCGGCAGTCGCTCGACCGCGTGGTCCCGAACATCGGCGCGACCCGGCTGCAGGGCATGTTCGAGGCGGCCGGCTGGCAGGTGCTGACCGTGAAGTACGGGCGGCTGCTGCAGGAACTGTTCGAACGGCCGGGCGGCGCGGCGCTGCGCCGGCGCATCGACGAGATGTCGAACCCGGAGTACCAGCGGCTGCTCCGCTGCACCCCGGCCCAGCTGCGCGAACGCCTGACGACGCCGGAACTGGCTCCGCTGCTCGACACCCTAGACGACGAAACGCTGCACGCCGCCATCCGCAACCTCGGCGGCCACGACCTGTCCGCGCTGCTGGACACCTTCGACGCCATCGACGACCACCGGCCGACTGTCGTTTTCGCCTACACTGTCAAGGGATTCGGCCTCGCCAGCGAAGGACATCCGCAGAACCACTCGTCGCTGCTGACCGCCGAGCAGCTGGGTTCGCTGGCCGAGCGCGTCGGAATCTCGCCGGAGAACCCGTGGCAGAAGTTCGCCGAGGGCTCCGCGGCCGCCCGGCTGTGCGCTTCGACCGCCGCCCGCCTGGAGCGGGAACCCGTTGAGCCGCACCCGGTTCCGGCCCTGCCTTCCGACATCGGCCGCACGCCGTCGGGCCGCACCACCACACAGGCCGCGCTCGGCCGCGCGCTGCTCGATCTGACCCGCGAGGCGCCCGAGGCCGCGGAACTCGTCGTGACGCTGTGCCCGGACGTCTCCTCCAGCACCAACCTCGGCGGCTGGGTCAACAAGGTCGGCGTCTGGTCGCCGCAGGAACGCGTCGACTGGTTCGCCGACGACCCGGAAACGATCCTGCACTGGCGCGAGCGGCCCAGCGGACAGCATCTGGAACTGGGCATCGCCGAGGTGAACCTGGTGAGCGCGCTCGGCGAACTGGGTACGACGTGGTCGCGCTGGGGCCGTCCGCTGCTCCCGATCGGGGTGCTCTACGACCCCTTCGTGGAGCGCGCGCTGGAACCGTGGTCGTTCGGCATCTACGGCGGCGGGCAGTCCATTTTGGTCGGTACGCCCTCCGGTGTGACGCTCGCGCCCGAGGGCGGTGCGCACCAGTCGGTGACCACGCCGTCGGTCGGGCTGGAACAGCCGGGTTGCGTGACGTACGAGCCCGCGTTCGCTTTGGACGTCGAGTGGACCCTGCTGGCTTCGCTTTCGCGGCTCGGCCGCCCTGACGGAACTTCCGCTTACCTGCGCCTGTCGACCCGCCCCGTGGACCAGAGCCTCGCCGCGGTGCCGTCCGATCCGGCCGCGCGGGAACGCCGCCGCCGCCAGGTCGTCGCGGGCGCGTACCCGATCCGCACCGCCGCGGTGGCGCGCCCGGACGTCACGCTGGTGACGATGGGCGCGATGGTCACCGAGGCGCTGGAAGCCGCCGACCGGCTGGACGCGCTGGGCAAGCACGCCGACGTCGTGTGCGTGACGAGCCCTGGCCTCCTGTTCCGCGCCGGGCAAGCGCGGGCCGGGCAGGAAACGGCCGACACGTGGATCCTGGAGTCGGCACTGCCGTCCGAACGGTCCGCGCCGATGGTGACTGTTCTCGACGGGCACCCGCACACGCTGGCGTTCCTGGCGAACGTCCACCGCGTGCGGGCGGCACACCTCGGCGTGACGCGGTTCGGGCAGTCGGGCGACCTGGAGAGCGTGTACCGGCACCACGGCATCGACACGGACAGCATCATCCAGGCCGCGCTGGACGTGGCCGACTGAGCACGGCTGGTCCGGATCGGCCGGTCAGCCGCCGATCCGGACCAGCGAGCGGGCGCCTTCCCCGCGCCGCATCCGGTCGAACGCTTCGCCGACCTCGTCGAGCGAAATCCGGTGCGTCACCAGGGTTTCCAGGTCCAGCGCGCCCGACCGGACCTCATCGGCGAGCACCGGGATGTCGCGATCCGGGTCGGAAGCGCCGTAGACCGTACTGGTGAGCGTGCGGGCGAAGTGGAAGATCTCCAGCGGGTTCAGCACGACCTGCTGGTCCTTCCGCCCGACCCCGACCACCGTGCAATGCCCGCCGCGGCGCACCGAACTCCACGCGGCGCGGATCGTGGCCGCCGCGCCGACGCATTCGAAGGCGTGGTCCGCGCCGCGCCCCTCGGTCAGCCCGCGCACCTGCTTGGCGAGTTTGTCGTCGCTCACCAGGAAATCCGTCGCACCGGCCGCGCGGGCGAGCGCTTCCTTCTCCGGCGACAGATCGGCCGCGACGATCTGCCCGGCGCCCGCCAGCTTCGCCCCGAGCACCACGCACAACCCGATCCCGCCCAGGCCGAGCACGAACACGCTCTGTCCTTTTCGGACCTTCGCGGTGTTGCGCACCGCGCCGACCCCGGTGAGCACCGCGCAGCCCATCAGCGCGGCCAGATCGAGCGGCACGCCGTCCGGCAGCGGCACGACGGAGTGCCCCGGCAGCACGGTTTCCTCCGCGAACCCGCCGACACCGAGCAGAACGTTGAGCGGCTGCCCGTCCAGCTCCCCGCGCGGCACCGTGGTGACGCCCTCGATCGCCGAACACAACCACGGTTCCCCGGCCCGGCAGAACCAGCATTCCCGGCACGCGGCGGCCCAGTTCAGCACCACCCGGTCGCCCGGCCGCACATGCGTGACCTCGCTGCCGGCCTCCGCCACGACGCCGGACGCCTCGTGTCCCGGCACGAACGGGTACTGCGGACGCAGCGTTCCGTCCACCATGGACAGATCGGAATGGCACACCCCGGCGGCCGCGACCCGCACCCGCACGTCCGCGGGCCCGACCGGCGGCAGCACGATGTCGCGGACTTCCGGACGCCCGCCGTGCTCGCGCACGACCACGGCTTTGACCACGGTGTCTTCTCCTTCGGATCGTGCTAGAGCTGGATGGACTTGAGTTCGGTGAACTCGTCGAGCGCGGCCCGGCCCATCTCGCGGCCGAGCCCGGACTGCTTGTAGCCGCCGAACGGGGCCAGCGGGTTGAAGGCCCCGCCGTTCACGTCGATCTGCCCGGTCCGGACCTTGCGCGCGAAGGCCAGCGCCCGGTCCTGGTCGGCCGACCACACCGCGCCGTGCAGGCCGTAGCGGGAGTTGTTGGCGATCCGGAGCGCGTCGTCCTCGTCGTCGAACGGGATGATCGACAGCACCGGGCCGAAGATCTCCTCCTGCGCGATCGTCGAATCCGGGTCGACGCCCGCGAAAACTGTCGGTGCGACGAAGTAGCCTGTGTCCGCAGGAGCTTCGCTGCCGCCGGTCACCAGAGTCGCGCCCTCGGCAATGCCCTTTTCGATGTAACCGCGCACGCGGTCGCGCTGCGCTGCGCTCACCAGCGGGCCGAGCTTTGTCTTGGGATCCAGCGGATCGCCCGTCGCGAACCCTTCGGCGAACGTCTTCGCGAGCGCCGCCGCTTCGTCGTGCTTCTCGCGCGGGACGAGCATGCGCGTCCACGCCGTGCAGGTCTGGCCGCCGTTGAGGAAAGCGTTGGAGACGCCGACCTTGACCGCCGTCGCCAGGTCCGCGTCGTCGAGGATCACGTTGGCGGACTTGCCGCCCAGCTCCAGCGTGACGCGCTTGACCGTGCGCGCCGCCAGCTCCGCGACCCGGGTGCCGGCGCGCACCGAACCGGTGAACGACACGACGTCGACCTCCGGATGCGTCGCCAGCGCCTCGCCGGCCTCCGGCCCGTAACCGGTCACCAGATTGACCACGCCAGGCGGAAAACCGGCCTCGTGGATCACGTCGAACAGCTGGTAGGCGCTCAACGGCGCGACCTCGCTGGGCTTCACCACGACCGTGCAGCCCGCCGCCAGCGCGGGCGCGATCTTGCAGGTGATCTGGTGCAGCGGGTAGTTCCACGGCGTGATCGCCGCGACCACGCCCGCCGGTTCGCGCACGACCAGCGAGTTGCCGACCTTCTCCTCCGGCTCGTCCTGACCGAGCAGATCGACGTACGTCCGCACGTCGGTCTGCGGCAGCGCGGCCTGGATCCGGGTCGCGATCCGCAACGGCGTCCCGACGTCCTTCGCGATCGTCTCGCCGATCTCTTCCGCCCGTCCGGCAAGACCGTCGTGCAGCTTCCGCAGCAGTTCGCGGCGATCGGCGCGGCTGGTGGCCGCCCACGCCGGAAACGCCGCGCGCGCCGCCCGGACCGCCCGGTCCACGTCAGCGGCCGTGCCCTCCGGAATGTGCGCCTGGATCTGCTCGGTGGCCGGATTCTCCACCGGGATCGAGGCTTCGCCCTCCGAACGGACCCATTCGCCGCCGATGTACAGCACGTCGCGCTCAGCCACCGAGTCTCCTTCGACCTAGGTTCTCTCCCTCGGCCGGATTCTATAGAAAACGCTCCGGCTGTCTAGTGCGCGGCGAGCACGCCCTGCGCCGCGAGGAAGTCGACCAGCAGGTCCCCCGCCTCGCGGATGTGCGCCGCCATCGCTTCCCGCGCCGCCTCCGGCTTGCGCTCGTTCAACGCGGCAAGCACCCGATCGTGGTCGTCTCGCGCCAGCAGCGGCCAGCCGGGAATGTCCGCGTACGCCGAGAACGGCACATACCGGAGGGTCAGCGACAGCATCCACGTGAGCTTCGGCGCGGCGGCCGCGTGATTGACCATGCGGTGCAACGCGAAATCGGCCCGCTCGGTCGCGTCGAGGTCGCCCTCGCGCACGGTTTTCCCGATCTCGCGCTGAAGGTCGTCCAGCCGCGCCAGCCCCGCCGGATCGAACGCTTCCGCCGCCCGCGCGGCCAGCTCGCCGGAGACGTAGGCCTGCATCGCGTAGACGTCGACGACGTCCCGGCGCGTCACCGGGATCACCCGGAATCCGCGTCCTGGACGGAAATCCACCATGCCCTCGCCCGCGAGCGCCATCAACGCCTCGCGGACCGGGGTCGCGCTGACGCCGAGCCGCTCCGCCAGATGCTCGGTGCGCAGCCGCTCGCCGCCGCGGACCGCGCCGGTCAGGATCAGGTCGCGCACCTGTTTGGCGACCCGCGGACTCAGCCGTTCGCGCGCTTCTCCGGCCACTGTCACGAAAACTCCCCGCCAGCGTTGGGTTTCCCGCTATCGTAGCCTTTCTCAGCCAGTGTGACTCCCGTCACTTTTCGCGCTGGGGAGAACCCGCGGCGGGGGTCGCGGCGACTACCTGGACGAACCCGGTGCCCGGGTGAACCGCAAGTGTCCTCAATGGACACATCGAGGGAGGGAAACCGAATGTCAGTGAAGTCTTCGATCCTGCGCCACGGCCGCCTTGCCGCAGGCACGGCACTAGCCGCGGCCGTCATCGCAGGCGGCACGATCGGCGTCGCGGCCGCGTCGACCGGCGATCATCCGGCGGCACCCGCCGTCGCCGCCCAGCCGCCCGCCGCCGAACAGCCCCCCGAGGGCGCCCGCGCGACGGTGAAGGTCGACCCGAACCCCGCCGCCCCCGGCGGAGAAGTCACGATCACCGGCGACTGCGGCGGAGGAACGGGCCTGAAGAAGGTGATCGGCGGCTACCCCGGTCACGAGATCCTCAAGGACCTCAAGATCGTCGACGCGAACCCGGAGGCCTTCAAGGCCACCGCGAAACTGACCACGAAGATCGGCGACGGAGTAGGCCCGGTGCTGGTCGACTGCGGCGGAGAAGCAGGCGTGACCCTGCTGGTGACCCACACCCCGCCAGCGGGTGAGTGACCATGACGATCCGCGGCACTCGGGTGACCGGCTTCGGTCCGGAGGTGGGGGTGACCGGCTTCGGTTCGGAGGTGGCGTCGCCTAGGCAGGCGCTCGACTTCGCCGGAGCGGAGCGGCGCGCGCGCTGTTGCCGGTTCGGTCGGTGGCCAACGCCCGGACCGGCGACAGCCGCCGACTCGACGCAGATCACCGCTGCCCGGAGACGGCACCACCGAGTCGGCCACGGCTCAGCACTGCCCATGGGCGACTCGCCCCGGCGACGTCACCGGCCGAGCCGATCAGGTGCCCGCCTCCGTCCGAAAGCGACCTCGTCGGCCCGGCAATCCGCCCACCAACGCGGACGACCGGGACTTGGCCCGGAAAGCTTGCTCGGGCTGGCGGCGCACCAGCCCGAGCAAGCTTTCCGGAGCTGACCGCGGTCGCACCACAGACGCGGACGGTCGCGGGCTCGGCTAGGCGGCCGTCGCGCAGGCTGCCTGCGCGGCAGGCGGGTGACCGGCCAGTCCCCCAGGCTGGCCGGTCACGCCTCCGCCGCCGATGCGGCAGCCGTGAGCCGGGAGCGGACACCCGATGCCACTGCCGGATGGCAGGACGCGCACATCCCCTCCCGCGACCCGGACGCCGCTGCCGTAAGTCGCGAAGCGCACATCACCCCGGCCACCCGGACACCGCCGCCACAAATCGCGAAGCGCACATCACCCCGGCCACCCGGACACCGCCGCCACCAGACCCAAAGCACGCACCACCCCCACCACCCAGACACCGCCGCCACCAGACCCAAAGCACACGTCACCCCCACCACCCAGACACCGCCGCCACAAGTCGCAAAGCACACGTCACCCCGGCCACCCCAGACACCGCCACCACAAATCGCGAAGCACACGTCACCCCGGCCACCCCAGACGCAGCCGCCATGACTCATGGCCCGGACGCCACTCCCCGCCGCGCCCGCCGACCACCCGCGGACCCTCCCCGCGAGACCCTCCCCGCGAGAGCGGAAAATCTCGGCCGCCCCGACCCGAATCCCCCTGCTGTGAGCGGATGTGCGAGCGCTGTGAGGTTGCTGTGCATCCGCCCGCACGGGATGCCTGCCGGGCGTCGGCGTGGTCATCTTGAAGTGTGCGAGTCAACGTTTCCCGGACAGCGCTGATCGTCTGCGCGGCGGCCGCGATCGTCGCGACCGGCGGTGCCAACGCCGTCGTCGGCACCGCTGACGTCACCGCTCCGGCCGTCCAGCCGAGCGGCACCGGCACTCCGGCCGTCTCGACCGGCGGCGATTCCCGCAGCGCCGGAACGAACACCTCGTCCAGCACCCCGGCGGCCGCGACAGCCAGCCCGGCGGTCGGCGCGTTGTTCTCCGGCGGCAACCACTTCTGCTCGGCCAGCGTGGTGCACAGCCCGGCCGGCGACCTGCTCCTGACCGCCGCGCACTGCATCGGCGGCGACGTCTCCGGCGTCACTTTCAAGCCCGGCTACCACGACGGCATCGCCCCGTACGGCACCTGGCAGGTCACCGCCGCGATCACCGCCGACGGGTGGAAGTCCTCGTCCGACCAGGACCTCGACTTCGCGTTCCTGAAGGTCGCCCAGCCCGGTTCCGCGAGCCTCGAAAGCCGCACCGGAGCCAACCAGCTCGGCACGAACCAAGGCTTCTCGCACACGATCACCCTCACCGGCTACCCCGACGGCACCGAACAACCCGTCGTCTGCACGGGCACCACCACCCAGTCCGGCACCTACCAGCAACGCGTCGCCTGCCCCGGCTTCCCCGACGGCACCAGCGGCGGCCCCTGGGTCGTCAACCAGGACCCGAACACCGGAACCGGCACCGTCATCGGCGCCATCGGCGGATACCAGACCGGCGGCGCCACCCCGGACGTCTCCTACAGCGCCTATTTCGACGACGACATCGCCCGCCTTTACAGCTCTGCCATCAGCTGAACCCCAGCCGTGCACGGATGCGGCGACGGTCCTTTCTCCCCATGCCCGGTCAAACTCGGCCCGGACGGGCTGCTGCCGCGCAGAGATCCGCCGAACGGGCCGGCTCCACAGCGCACGCTCGCCTCGACGGCCCGCAGTTCCTGCGTAGGCTCTCGACGACGGGAACTGTCGGCTGGTGCGGGGAGGACAGTGGTGAGTTCCGGATCGGGGATGTCGGCGGAGGACTTCGACAACTGGTACTCGGACATGCAGGACAGCGTCGCCCAAGACGCCATCCACCAGCGGCATCTGGGGCTGCCGCCGCGGCTGCTGTCGAGCAGCCTGCTCACCTGGGACGGCATCGCGGAAGTCGTCGAGGCGTTGCGGATCGAGCCGGGAAACCGGCTGCTGGATCTGGCCTGCGGGCGCGGCGGGTACGGCCTTGAGATCGCTTCCCGGACCGGTGCACAGCTGATCGGAGTCGACTTCGCCCGCGCGGCGCTCGGCCAGGCCCAGGCCCTGGCGCGGCACTTCGATTCGGTGGACGCCGAGTTCATCCTGGGCGACCTGGCCGGCACGACCCTGGCGTCCGGGTCGGTTGACGCGGTCGCCTGCGTCGACGCGATCCAGTTCCAGCCGACCGCCGCGTCGTTCGGGGAGATCCGCCGGGTGCTCCGTCCGGGCGGACGCGTCGCACTCACGACGTGGGAGGCCGCTGATCCCGCGGACGAGCGCGTCCCGGCACGGATCCGGGCGGTCGACACCGAAGGCGGGCTCGCCGGCGCGGGCTTCACGAACGTGGTCGTCCGGGAACGTCCGCAGTGGCGGGCTGCCGAGCGTGCGATGTGGGAGGAGGCTGCGGCGCTCGACCCGGGCGAGGATCCCGCTCTCCAGTCCCTGCACGACGAGGCTCTCCGGGTGCTGCCTGCCTTCGAGGGGATGCGCAGAGTCCTCGCCACGGCAGCCGCGGCCGGCTGACGCGCACAGGCTGCGGTCCCGCCGAACGGAGCCCGTGCTGGCCAAGCAACAATTTCCCCGCCGCCGCGCCGGGATGCCCAGCCCGCCGGTCAGCTGGAGCCAGGCGGCGCGGCCGGAGCCTGATGCAGCGAGAGATTCTGCCCCGCTTTCTCGTCCGCAGCCCACGCACCGGCCTCCGCAGTCCACGTTTGCCCGGCGAAACTCACCCGGTCCACCCCCAGCTTCGCCGCTCGCGCCACCAGCCAGCTAGCGATCCGCCAGCCCTCCGCGGCCGGGTGGGCTCCGCTCAGCCGCGCCGTGCCGAGTTCGGCGTTCGCGACTGTCACCAGGTTCGCGGGCGGGTTCAGGGTCAGGTTCCGGCAGGTCAACGCCGCGGGGTGCTGGCCCGTCAGCGCTCCGGTCAGAGCGGTGGCTTCTTCTTCCCACTGCGCGTACGCGTCGGGGGCGCCGGAACGCTGCACCGCCTGTGCCGCTTCGGTGATCGGAATCGTCTGCCAGTTGTCGAGTTTCGCGAGTTTCTTGTAGAACTCCGTCGCCGAGTAGACCGGGTCCTGGAGCTGGTCGGGAGTGCCCCAGCCTTGGCTCGGACGCTGCTGGAACAGGCCGATCGAATCCCGGTCGCCGCCGCTGAGGTTGCGGAGTTTCGATTCCTGCAAGGCGGTCGCGAGGGCGACCGTGACCGCGTGCGAGGGCAGCCCCTGCTTGATCCCGACGGCCGCGATGATCGCGGCGTTGTTCATGGGTTCCGGTTGGAGCGTGTACTGCGGCGCGGAGGCGTCGTTCGGCCCCTTCGGCAGCGCGACAGTGCAGCCGGGGGTCTTCACCTCGTCACTGCTCGAAAACATGACCACCACGACGACCACCGCCGCGAGCGCCACGACGACCGCCAGGATCGCCGCTCGCACGCCACACCCGCGCACCCGTGCCCGCCCTTCCCCACTGCCCGCTTCGAGTGAACAGTCTGCCCGGACGTCGCGGCCGCGGGACGCTCGGGTCGGGTCAGCCGGCGTCGGCGGCGCCCAGGAAGATCGGGTTCGACATGGCGACCATCGCGTTCGGCGTCGTCGTCTTCGGGCCACCCGACGGACGCCGCACCTCGACGCGGACCCAGCGGCTGTAGCGCGGGTACGTCGTCCACGTGACGGTCGCGGTGCCGGATTCCGGGACGGTTTCGCTGTGCTCCGGGCCGAGCTGGTCGAGAAACGTCACGGTCGTGCCTGGAACTCCGTGAACGACCGCGCGCACCTCGATCGGCGTGCCGATGCCCGCGACGAGCCGTCCGCCGATGCCTGCCGTGCGGCCCGCGCCGGAGACGGAGAAGTCGAGCTGCACGTCCTTCGACTCGGCGAGCCACGAGCGGCCTGCCTT
>NZ_LWSF01000020.1:43946-82971 GCF_001651785.1 Amycolatopsis sp. M39 | reverse complement strand
GGAATCGCCGATCGCCGGGATCCACCGGCCGCCGCGCAGCAAGCCGTCCCAGTGCGTGACGCTCGCTTCGTCGTCCGCGGTCCACGGGCCGTTCCAGACCTCGACGAGGTCGGCGATCTCGTACGCGAATTCGTAGGTGCAGCCGAAGCAGTTCGCGAACGGGTGCGCGGCGGTGACCAGGCCGCCCGCCCGGTGCACCTGGTCGGTGAACCGCCGGAAGTCGCGCGGGTCGGACGCGCGGTAGCGCCAGTCGATCCAGGTGCCGGCCGGGACGCCGATCGCGGGCCAGTGCCCGGACCGCGTGGTGACCTCCTCGCCGTTCAGGATCAGCAGGTCGGCGGTGGCGTGCTCGCCCCACACCAGCTGCGAACTGGACGTGTTGTGCTCGGTCGGCACGATGAAGTCCAGACCGGCCGCCCGCGCGTCCGCCACCAGCTGCTCGGGCGTGCGCTTGCCGTCGGAGTGGACGGTGTGCAGGTGGGAGTCGCCGCGATACCAGGACCGGCCGCGATCGCGCGCGGGCGCGGTCTCCGGGGCAGGGTTCGGCCGGAACGGCTTCGAGGTGTCCCGGCCGAACGTCAGCGTGATGTCGACGCGGTAGTTCAGCCCCTGCGGCGCGACCGTGTAAGGACCGAGGATCACGTGCCAGCGACCGGGTGTGATCGGCCCGGCGAGGTACCCGGGCGTCGCTTCCGCGGCGCTGATCGAGAACCGGTCGCGGAAGCCGCCGGACCAGCCGCGGAAGCCGCGCCGGGTGCCCAGTTCGTGCCCCTCCGGCCCGAACATCCCGATGTCGCAAGCATTTCCGCGAGTTCCCGCGGGCACCGACGGCTTGTCGTAGGAGTAGACGACGTCGAGCTGTTTCACGCCGCGCGGCACGTCGACCGGGAGGTAGTACCAGTCGGGCACGTCCGGGCGGAAGGTACCGGTGACGGTCTTCGTCTGCTGCCCGGCGCCGGGCGCGGGCGCCGCGAACGAGACACCCGGCACCATGCTCATCGCCGCACCCGCCGCGACGACGCCTCCGGCCCGGAACAGGTTGCGCCGGTTGAGTTCCCCAGTGGACATGGCTTACCTCCGCAGCGATGAAGTCGCGCCGACGCTAGCTCTCGGGGCCACCCCCTTCAACGACGTTGCGGTGAACACTCGGCGACCCGCCTCGGCTGCCATCGACCCCTGCGCCGAGCCGCGCGTCCAACCCCCGAGGGCGGGACCGCTTGCCGCACCCGGAATCGTCGAGCGGTGCCTGAACGCCTGCACAGCAAACCGCGCTCGGCGACTCGCCCCGCCCGACACCGGCCCAGCGCCCCCGTACATCGGCGCAGGCCACACGCCGCACCGGGAACAGCCGACTGCCGTCGCACAGCGAATCACACTCGGCAGCTCGCCTCACCCGACACCGGCCCAGCACTTCACCAAGCCGCGCATCACACGCGACGCAGGACCGCCTGCCGCACACCGGACAGCCGAGCCGCACCTGAAGACTCGCCACCGCGCAGCGAACCACGCACGGCAGCTCGCCTCATCCAGCATCGACCCAGCACCTCACCAAGCCGCACCAAGCAACAGCCGAGCACCCGCCACCCCACAGCAAACCGCACCGCTCGCGCCTCACTTCACCGCATCACTCCCCTCCGCGACCCGGTCCAGCCATTCCTCCAGCAGCGCCTCGAACAGCACCGGCTGCTCGAACTGCAGGTTGTGCCCCGCCCGGTCGAGCACCGCGTAACTCGCCCGCGGATAGTGCCCCAGCAATCCGTACGACTCCGCGAATCCCGTGGAAGCGTCCTGCCGGCCGCACACGATCAGTGCCGGTTTCCGGTACGCCGGGCCGCTTTCCGGGTCGACCGACAACCTCCAGCCCGCCAGCATCCGCTGCAGTGCGGCCCGGTCGGCGGCCGCCAGGCCCGGCGCGACGTCCGCGCGGAAACGCGCCAGCGTCTGCGCGGACTGGACCACCGCCACCTCGCCGTACTCCGCCGCCTCGGCCGGATCGAGACCCGCCAGCAGTTCCGGATCGGCGCGCAGCACCTCGTGGTCCGGCACGTCCCGCTCCAGCACCGGCACCGGGCGGCTGAGCGGGCACACCAGTGCCAGCCCGGCGACCTGTGCGGGCCGCGCCCGCGTCAGCCCGCGCGCCAGATAACCGCCGTACGACTCGCCGGCCAGCAGGAACGGCTCGTCCCCGAGGAGGNCAGCCCCGCGAGGAGGTCGTCGGACCCGCGCGCGGACCCGGCGGGCGACTCGCCCATCCCGGGCAGGTCCGGGTAGATCCGCCGGAATCCGGGCCGCCGCGCGAAGACCGGTTCGAGACAGCCGGTCATCAGGCGGTGGTCCGGCGTCCAGCCGTGGACGGCCAGCACCGGCGTGCCGGAACCGTGTTCGACGTAATGCATCGTTCCCTCCCTGTTCGCCGGCCACCGTTGTACCGCACGGCACCGACAATTCCGGGGCTCCGGCGGCCCGCGGGAGGCAGCTCCGGGCTCCGGGCGGCAATTCCGGGAGAATTCCCCGGAAAGTCAGCCGCGGGAGCTGATCAATTCTCTTTCGGGTGCCGGCCGCCCCGCGGCGGGACGGCGCGGAACACAAGCCAGCAGAAGGAAACCTGCCACGACGCCCAGGAGCACGTGGCCGGTGACGGCGCACAATCCGCACAATGCGGTCCATAGGACGATCTTCATCCACCGAGTGTAGGACCGCCGGGAATCGCCGTCGGCGGACTTGGGGAAGACTTAGGGTTCGGTCAAGCGGAATTCCCCGGAAGAAGCAGAAAAGAAAGGGCTGCCTTTCCTCTCCGGCGAGAGAAGGCCCTTGCGGTGCGCCGGCGCGGGCGGTCCGGCAGGATCGGGACCGTGCCCACGCCCGGAACCAGCGCGCTCGTAGTCACGCTCCCCTCCGCCGCCGTCCTGCTCGAAACCGCCGCGGCCGTCGACCCCGCACTCGTCCGCCCCGGCCTTCCGCCGCACGTCACGGCGCTGTACCCGTTCCTGCCCGCCGACCGGCTCAGCGAGCGAACCGACACCGGCATCACGCAGCTCGCCGCGAGCTTCCCCGCGACGGACGTGCAGCTCGCCGAGCTGGTCACCGCGCCCGGATTCGTCGCAGCGGCCGCCCCGGCGCTACAGCCCCTCGCCGACGCCGTGTGCGACCACTGGCCCGACGTGCCCCCGTACGGCGGGCGCTTCGGAGCGCACCCGCCAGCGCACCTGACGATCGCCCTCGGCGGCAGCGACGACCAGCGCGCCGAGGTCGCCGAACGCGCGCGAGCAGCGCTGCCGATCACCGCCAGGGCGGACACGCTGCACCTAGTCGTGCTCACGGAGCAGGGTTGGCAGCTCCGGCTGTCGGCCCCGCTCGGAATGCCTGCGCGATAGCCCGCAGCCGAGCCACATCAGCCGCGAAAGCGGTCTCCTGCGGCAGCACCGGCGATTCCGCGGGCTCGTCCGGCAGCAGTGCCGAACTGCGCAACACCTGCACCGCCGCGCTCGGCGACAACTCAGGCCCGACCCCGGACAGCAGCAACCCGTCGTTGATCTCGCTCATCATCGTCAACAACCGCTCCCGGCCGGTCCCCGACGCGTCGTCAAGCCGGACGACATCCGGATACCGGGAAGCCAGGTGCTCCCGCAGCGGCCGAAGCACCGTCCGCGTCCGCGCGTCGCGCACCGCCCGGCCCAAAGCGGGCAACGCGGGCACCGTCAAGCCCACCACGATGAGCAGCACCGAAACCGCCGGAAAACCGACCGCGAGCGAGCACTGGACGGTCGAGAACGCGCCGCGGCACAGCTTCGTGACCGGATGCTCCGCGGTCAGATCGCTGATCAGATCGACGATTTTGCCGATCAGATAAGCGAAAGCGAACACACAGGCCGCGAGCATGATGCCTAGTCCAGCCCGCAACGCACCGGTACCCGCGCGCACCGCCCCGGCCGACACCACAGCGATGTCCGCCACCGCCAAACCCAGGTACAGCGTGTAGACGACGATGTACACGACCAGTGTCGGATTCGACCGGTACAGCTCGTCGAAGAGCCCGACACCCGTCGGCAGCCCGCGCGTCGCGAAGAACGACGCAGTGAGCACGACGAGTGCGACAATCAACGCCCCGAGCCGCGCGCGCCGTCGACGCTCTGCCACGCCACCGATCTCCGCGACAGTCACTTCGATGCCGTACGCGGCCACCATCGTCGCGAGGTTCGACAGCAGCCGCCCAAGGCTCGGGTATAGCTGGCCCTCGATCGCCTGCGCACTGTCGGCGAGCAAGCACAACGCGACGCCGAGGGCGATCAGGCTGGTCGCGAGCCCCGCGCCGGCGCCAGTCCGCCGCGCTCGCACCGCGCGCCAGATCCCGGCTGCGAGGGCGAGCAGGCCGACCCCGAAGAAGAGAACGTCGATCATCCGCGCGCTACCCGAGCAGCGACGCGAAGCGCCGCGCGCGATCCGCTGCCGGGCCGGAAGCACCTGGCCGCAACTGGGCGCCGTCCTCAGTGGCGGCGCTCATCAGGAACACGGCAATAAGCTCCGCTTCGTACTCGTCGGAATTCGCGGTGACGCGGGCGAGCAGATGCGACAGCAGGTGCGCGCTGAGATCCGGCGCGAGCGTCGCCGCTTCGGAGTCGGTGAGCACGCATTCGCCGCGGTGCTCGCACAGCAGGTGGGCGATTTCGTGGGCGATGATGTGGTCCTGGTGCAGCGACGACGTGCCCGCCGCGTACGCGATGAGGTCGAAGCCGTCGTGCCGCTGCCACGCGCCGGAGGGCCGGCCGGGCGCGTAGTCGACCGCGACCAGGTCGATGTCGCGGCCGCGGTGCCGTTCCAGCCGGTCGATCCACGCGTTCATCGACCACGGCCGCGGGGCGGGCACGTGCCGCAGCAGGTCGCGCACCCGGTCGCGGGCGCGCACTCGCACGGTCGGGTCGATGTCCCCTCCCGAGGCGATCGGCGGCTGGACCAGCCTGGTGCACCAGGGAGTCCCCGGCGTTCCGGCCGCCGCCAGCATAGCCGCCCGGATCACTCGGGCTTGCGTCCGCGCCGGGTGCGTTCGCGTCCCTCGGCGTAGCTGGCGAGCTGGTCCATCAGGGCGGAAACGGTCCGCCGGTCGCGCTCGGACAGCCGCATCGCGCGCTGCGCCAGGCCACGGGCCTGGGTGTCGCGCCAGGCGACCACGTCGGCCACCTGCTCGTCGACCCGGCCGGCGACCTCGTCGTCGAAGAAGTAGGTGACCGGCACGCCGAAGAACCGCGCGAGCGCCTGGATGTGCGACCGCTTCGGGTCGCGCCGGGCGCCGACGGCCAGCTGCTGGACATGCGTGGCCGACATGCTGACGCCGGTCACGTCGGCGACGCCCTGGGCGATCTCGCGGTAGGAGTAGGGCTTGCGGTCCGGCGGATGCACGGTCGCGATCAGGTGTGCCAGCCGTTCCGCGAAGCTGCGCTCCTGGTCCTGCTCGGCCATGCCGCCCCCACCACCGTTCCGTCTCCGTAACAGCGACCAGCATAACCGTCCCGAAAACTTGACACCAGCTGTCCCGTTCCAGCTACACTCGCCCCGCGCATCGTTTAGAAAACTAAACACCGGGATCCGCGTGCGGTCGCTGGGGGTGCCCGCACGCGGTCCCGCGCTCGCGCGTGCGAGGGACGCACAAGTGACGCACAGACTGCGGAGGTAGGTTGTGCGCCATGACACTCCCCCACAGTCCCGAAAGGACACCCGCCGTCGTCACCGGCGGCAGTGGCTTCATCGGCCGCGCTGTCGTGCGCGAGTTCCGTGAGCGCGGTTATCCGGTCACGGTCGTGGACCGCGTGCGCTACGAGACGGCGGACGAGGGAGTGCGCGTCGTCGTCGGAGATCTGCGTGCCGCCGAAACTCGCGAAGCAGCTGTCGAAGCAGGCGTCGGCGGAATCGTGCACCTCGCCGCGCTGACATCCGTGCTGAAGTCCGTCGAACTGCCGCGCGACACGTACGCGGAGAACGTTGCGGTGACACAAGAACTTCTTGAACTGTGCCGCGTACGCGAGGTGCCGCGCTTCATTCTCGCGTCCACGAACGCGGTGATCGGCGACGTCGGCACTAACACCATCACGGTCGACCTGCCCACGAAGCCGCTTACGCCATACGGTGCCACGAAAGCTGCCTGCGAAATGCTGCTGTCGGGCTACGCGGGCGCGTACGGCATCACGACGTGCGCGCTGCGCTTCACCAACGTGTACGGGCCTGGTATGTCGCATAAAGACAGCTTCGTGCCGCGCATGATGCGCGCAGCGTTGAACAATGAAGGCGTGCGGGTGTACGGCAGCGGCGAGCAGCGTCGCGACCTCGTGCACGTAGACGACGTCGTGCGCGCGATCGCGCTCGCGTATGAGAGCGGTTACACCGGCCGCGCGATCGTCGGTGCCGGCCGTTCGGTGTCAGTGCTGGAAATGGTCGAGACCGTGCGCGCGGTGACCGGTGCCGAGTTGCCGATCGAGCACGTGCCCGCGCCGGCCGGGGAGATGCCCGCGGTGGTCGTCGACGTCTCGGCGAGCGCGGAAACCATCGGCTACCGCCCGGAAATCACCCTCGCCGACGGCCTCGCCACGGCCTGGAAATACTTCTCCGGACTGGACCGGGCCGAGGCGCCGTGACCGGATTCCTCCGGCGCCACGCGTTCCTGCTGGTGCTCCTCGCCGCGGGAACCACGCTGCGGGTGCTGTCCTGGATCGCCTACCAGCCCGCGCTGCTGTACATCGATTCCTTCCGCTACCTGGACAATCTGCAACCCCTGCGCGCCGACGGGATCAATCCGGTCGGCTACGACCTGCTGTTGAGGCCGCTGCTCGCGGTCGGCGGACTGTCCTTCGTCGCCGCCGTGCAGCACGTGGCCGGACTCGTGATCGCGGTCGGGATCTACGCGCTGGCCCGGCGGCTCGGCGCGCGCGACTGGGTGAGCGCGCTGGCCGCCGCTCCGCTGCTGCTCGACGCCTACCAGGTGCAGATCGAGCAGAACATCATGGCCGAGGTGCTGTTCGAGGCGCTGCTGTTCGGGCTGCTGTGGCTGGTGCTGGCCAAGGGAAAACCGAACTGGCGCCGGATCGCGCTGGCCGGCCTCGTGGTCGGGTTCGGCGTGCTGGTGCGGCTGATCGGCATCACGATCGCCGCGCCGTTCCTGCTGTACGTGCTCGCCGCGGGCAGCGCGTGGCGTTCGTGGCGCGGCTGGCGCGACGCCGGCGCCGGGCTGCTCGCGATCCTCGTCGTGGTGGTCCCGTACGCGGGGAAAGTCAGGGCGGAGACCGGAAAATGGGGCCTGAGCGGGCCGTCCGGCAGCATGCTCTACGGCCGCACCGCCGCGGTCGCGGATTGCGCGAAACTTCAGCTCGATCCGGTCGTGCGGCAGTTCTGCCCCACCGAACCGGCCGAGAACCGGCTGGTCGACAACTACACGCACGCCGACCTCGACCCGGCGTGGCCCGGCCCGCTGCCGCCCGGAGCGGACAAGAGCGAGCTGGCGCACGAATTCGCGGTGACGACGTTGAAGGCGCAGTGGTGGGACGTCGCGACGTCGATCCTCGGCGACTTCGGCAAGAGCTTCCAGTTCACCCGCTACACCGCGGCCGACGACGTGCCGATCGACCGGTGGCAGTTCCAGCTGACCTACCCGGAGTTCGCCGACGACGCCGTGGTCAAGACGGTCACCCAGCAGTACGACGGCACGGATCCCAAGGTCAACGAGCCGATCGCGGTGTTCCTGCGCGACTACCAGATCAACGGCGGGTTCGTGCCTGGCGCGGTGCTCGGGTTCTTCGCGCTGCTCGGCCTGCTGACCGTGCTGCGGCGCAAGAAGCCCCGTCACCCGGCGCGCAGCGGTGCCTTGTTCGCTGCTGGCACTGGCTTGTTCCTGCTGTTCGCGTCCGCGGTGTTCGAGTTTTCCTGGCGTTATCAGCTGCCCGCGCTCGTGCTGTTGCCGGTCGCCGGAGCGCTCGGGTTTACCACGCTCACTGTGGCCAGCCGTCGTCGTCTCGGCAGTTATCCCGACACTGTCGACGAAGGCGCGATCAAGGACTTCCATGACCGGCATCCCGGCGCGAAGCTGTCCGAGCTGACCGTGGTGATCGCCGCGTACAACGAAGCCGGCGGCATCGGCCAGGTGCTGGAGAAGATGCCGGACGAATGTCTCGGGCTGCCGGTGGACGTCCTGGTGGTCGTAGACGGCGGTACGGACAACACCGCGGCCATCGCGGAAGACCACGGCGCGTACGTGTGCGTCGCGCCGACTAACCGCGGCCAGGGCGCCGCGCTGCGCCTCGGATATCACCTTGCTGCCGAGAACGGCGCGAAGTACATCGTCACGACAGACGGCGACGGTCAGTACGACAACAGCGAAATGGCCGAACTGCTCGCGCCGTTGCTGGACGGCACCGCCGATTTCGTAACCGGCTCCCGGCGTTTGGGGCACGAAGAGGCTGACAGCCGGATGCGCTGGATCGGCGTGCGCGTGTTCGCATGGCTCGCGTCAGTCCTGACCTGGCGGCGGATCTCCGACACGTCCTTCGGATTCCGTTCGCTGCGCGCGGAACTCGCGTGCGCGATCCCGCTGAACGAACCGCAGTACCAGTCATCGGAACTGCTGCTGGGCGCGACCGCGCAAGGCGCGCGCGTGCTCGAACGGCCGATGAGCATGCGGCTGCGCAAGGCGGGCAAGAGCAAGAAGGGCGGCAGCGTCGTGTACGGCGCGAACTACGCGCGGGTCATGACAGGGACGTGGTGGCGCGGGTACGTGCTGCGCCGCGGCCGAAAACGAACCGGTCGAGCATCGTGAACTTCGCGACGAACACCAGCGCGTAGCTGAGCACGTACGCCGCGTCGAGCAGCACGACCCACCAGAAGTGCGGCAGGTGCAGCGGCGCGAGCAGGTGCCCGGCGAGCGTGGTCAGGCCGACCGACGCGAGGCCGCCGAGGGAGATGACGAGGACGTAGGGCAGCAGCTCGCGGACCGGTTCGGGACGGCCGCGGCGGCCCCACACCCAGCGCCGGGTGAGGAAGAAGTTCAGCACCGCCCCGGCCGCGAACGCGCACGCGCTGGCCAGCCACGGGGCCCCGCCCGCGGCGAGCACCGCGATCAGCGCGGCCTGGCTGAGCAGGGTCGCGGCCACCGAACTGGCGGCCGCGCGGACGAACCTGCCCAGGCCGCGACGAGGCGGCTTGGGCGATTCCTCCGCCGTGCGGGGGTTCGCCGGGTTGGTTACCGTCGTCATGTCCCCAGTCTCCCCTCGGGCCGCCGGCTCCGCCGCGCGACCCCCCGGCCCACAGCGGATTCACAGCTGACTGCCAGCCGAACATCAGCGGCGGGCGATTAAGTTCGGATCTGCCACCGCGACACCGGGCGTCGTGTACAACGAAAGGCCGTGCCTGTCGCGAAAACGAAAGGAAAGGGTGCTCCGGATGCGCGTGCTGGTTCTCGGCGGTGACGGTTACCTAGGCTGGCCCACTGCGCTTCACTTGTCGGACAAAGGCCACGAAGTGGCTGTTCTGGACAACTTCGCGCGGCGGCAGTACGACGTCGAACTCGGCGCCGAGAGCCTCGTCCCCATCGAAGACCTGGGCACCCGCACCGACGCGTGGCACGCGGTGTCCGGAAAGCGGATCGCGCGCTACGAAGGCGACCTGCTCGACGCCGAATTCCTGTTCGGCGCGGTGCGCGATTTCCGTCCGGCGGCGATCGTGCATTTCGCCGAGCAGCGGTCCGCGCCGTACTCGATGATCGACCGCGAGCACGCCGTCTACACGCAGCACAACAACGTGGTCGGCAACCTCAACCTGCTGTACGCGATCGCCGAGATCGACCCGGACATCCACCTGGTCAAACTGGGCACGATGGGCGAGTACGGCACCCCGAACATCGACATCGAGGAAGGCTGGCTCGAGGTCGAGCACAACGGCCGCCGCGACCGGATGCTGTACCCGAAGAAGCCGGGCTCGTTCTACCACCTGTCGAAGGTGCACGACTCGCACAACATCGAGTTCGCCTGCCGGATCTGGGAACTGCGCGCGACCGACCTCAACCAGGGCGTCGTGTACGGCCAGCAGACGCCGCAGACCGTGCTCGACCCGCGCCTGGCCACGCGGTTCGACTACGACGCGGTGTTCGGCACGGTGCTCAACCGGTTCGTCATCCAGGCCGTTCTGGGGCAGCCGCTCACGGTGTACGGCAAGGGCGGGCAGACCCGCGGCCTGATCGACATCCGCGACACCGTCGAGTGCATCCGGCTGGCGGTGGAGAACCCGGCCGAGCGCGGCGAGTTCCGGGTGTTCAACCAGATGACCGAGAGCATGCCGGTGCGCCGGATCGCCGAGGTCGTGGCGGACCGCTTCCCCGGGCCGGTGCAGATCGAGAACCTGGACAACCCGCGGGTGGAGCAGCCCGAGCACTACTACAACGTGAAGCACACCGGGCTGGTCGGGCTGGGGCTGGAGCCGCACCTGCTGTCGGACACGCTGATCGAGTCGATGTTCGACATCGTCGGCGCGAACAAGCACCGGGTGAACGACGACCGGCTGCGGCCGACGGTGCGCTGGCGCGGAGCGGTCGAAGCTTCCTGATTTCGCTTCCCGAAGTCCGTGCGGGGGCCTTCACCAGGCGGCTCTCCCGCCGGGAAACAGGGGTGAAGTGCGCCTGGCCGAGCCGAAGGGCCTGCCGGGGCCGAACCGGCCGTGGGTGGCACCGGACGGGTGCCGGTTCGATGCCAGCGGCTTGAGCCGGGCGGCCTGCCCCTGCTGGCCGTCCACAAAGGACGCCATCGCCGACCGATGCCCGGTTGCTGCCCGTATGACCGTTCTTGCAGGTCAAGTCCCCGGCTTGGGGCTCAGAGTCCGTCGTCGGCCAAACCCGGTACGTCCCGCGCGGGCAGAAGTGCCGAAATTGTCGGTGGCGGGTGGGATGCTCTTCGAGTCAGCCCCGAGGGGGACGGAACCGGAAGAGCGGCAAGGGAAACGTGGGGGACGAAGCAGCGGCGCGGTGGAGCTCCGAGAGGGTGCTCGAACTCGCGCCGGACGCCGCGTCGGCGAAAGCCGGGCGCGGGCAGGCGGCGCCGGCGAAGTGGTCAGACGCGGGCGCGTCGGGCCGTGCTGTCTGGGGCGCGTGCCAAGGCAGCGGGAAGCGGCCGTACCAGACGACGGTGGAAACGGCCGGGCCCGCGTTCCGGTGCAGCTGCCCGAGCCGGAAGTTCCCGTGCAAGCACGCGCTGGGATTGCTGCTGCTCTGGGCCGGCGGCCAGGTCCCCCGCGCGGAGGAGCCCGGATGGGTGCACCCGTGGCTGGACGAACGGGCCGCGCGGGCGGAACGGGCCGAGAAGAAACCGGACGCGCCCAAGGACCTCGAAGCGGCGGCCAAACGGGCGCAGGAACGGCTCGCACGGGTCACCGCCGGAGCCGCTGAGCTGTGCGGATGGCTCGCCGACCGGGTGTCCGCCGGGTTCGCGACCTTCGAACGCGGCGGCGCCGACGAGCTGTACACGGTCGCCTCGCGCATGGTCGACGCGCAAGCTCCCGGGCTGGCGAACGGCCTGCGCCGGGCAGCGGCGCTGGTCGGGCGCGGCCGGGACTGGCCGGATCGCCTGCTGGCCGAGTTGTCGCTGGTGTACGTGCTCGCGGACGCGGCGAGCAGGCTGGAGTCGCTGCCTGCCGGGCTCGCCGGCACCGTCCGGACCCGGCTGGGGTTCTCGGTGAGCACTGCGCAGGTGCTGGAGTCCGGCGAGCGGGTGCCGGACCAATGGCTGGTCACCGGCGCGATCGACGAGGAGCAGGACTCGCTGCGCAGCAGGCGCACCTGGCTGCGGGGCAAGCGCAGCGGCCGGGACGCGCTGGTGCTGTCGTTCGCTCCGCCCGGGCGTCCGCTGGACAGCTCGCTGCCGCCGGGGTACGTCGTCGCGGGAGAGCTGGTGTTCCACCCGGGTGCGGTGCCGTTGCGGGCAGTGTTCGACCATCGGGAGGAACCCGTCGCTCCGGAAGGCGGGCCGGTTGGCGGGACCTGCGCCGCCGCGCTCGCCGAACGTGCTGCCGCGCTCGCGGCCGATCCTTGGCTGGACCGGTGGCCGGTGCTGATGAGCGAACTCCGCCCGGCGCGGCACGGGGACGAGTGGGCGTTGTCCGATGTGGACGGTGCGGCGCTGCCGCTGGCGCCTTCGGTGGATCCGTGGCCGCTGCTGGCGCTCGCGGCCGAGCGGCCGGTGACGGTGGCCGCCGAGTGGACGGCAGCGGGGTTGCGGCCGTTGAGCTGCTGGCATCGCGGCGGGATGGTGCGACTGTGACTGCCTGGAACGACCTCGTCAGCACCGTCCTGCTCGGCACCCGGCGCCGGACCCTCGACCCCGCCGGATTACCGCCCGGGGTAAGGGACGTCGCCGAACGCCGCACCGACCCCGCCGACCAAGCGCTCGTCGCCGCGGCGGCGTACACCGGCTACCGGCGGGCTGGGCAGCAACCGCTCACCGGCATCGAACCCGAACCTGCCGCGACGGAGGACACCCGTCCGTTCATCCCGGCCGCGGCGCGGGCGCGGCTCGGGCACCTGCTCTCCGCGAACCGGCCGGAACTGGTCGAGGAATGGCTCGCCACGGTGGCGGACAAGGGATTCCGCGTCCCGGCCGAGCGGCTGCCCGCCCTCGCCGACGCGGCACGGACCCGGGTGTCGCTGCGAGCGCCGCTCGCCGCGGTCTCCGGGCCGGTCGGCGCGTGGCTCGGCGAACGGAATCCGGAGTGGGCGTTCCTGGTCGCCGCCGCGGACGACACCAGCGACGACGCCTGGCAGTTCGGCGCCGCCGCGCGTCGGCAAGCCTGGCTGGAACGCGTGCTCGCCGCCGATCCCGCCCGCGCGCGGGAGAGGCTCGCCGCGGCCTGGGGCAACGAACCGGCCGACGTCCGGGCGACGTTCCTGGCCCTGCTCGGCGAGCACCTCGCCGAGCAGGACGAGCCGTTCGTCGAAGCCGCGCTCGGCGACCGGGCGGCCGGGGTGCGCGAGATCGCGCTGCGGCTGATCGGCCGGTACCCCGATTCGGCCTTCGGCGAGCGGATGATCGACCGGCTGCGGGCCTGCGTCGCCGTGCGCAGCCGCGCGCTGCGGGCCGACGTCCTCGAATTCACTCCGCCCGAACCGGACGACAGCCTGATCCGCGACGGCATCCGCGTCCCGGCCGGGCCGGGGCAGGGCACCGCCCGGCTGCGCGCGATCATCGCCGCCGCTCCCCTGCGGTTCTGGGCCGGGTACGGCACCCCGGGCGAACTGGCCGGGATGCTCGTCGAAGGCCCACCGCTGAACGTGGTGCGCGAAAGCTGGGCCACCGCCGCGCTTCGGCAGCGCGACGAGCAATGGGCGCAAGCGCTCGTGGAAGCCGAACCGGGCGGGCGCAGCACCGCCGCGCTCATCGGCGTGCTGTCGCCCGAACAACAGGCCGCCACGGTCGCGAAGCTGACCCGCGGGCTGCCGGTCGAAGCCCTCACCCGGCTCATCCTCGACCTGCCGCAGCCCTGGCCCGCCGCGCTCGGCACGGTGCTGCTCGACTGGGTCGCCGGGCAACGCGACCACCGGCTGGTCGCGCACGCGGCCGCGCTGATCGCGAAGGCCGTGCCCGTCGCCTGCCTCGGCCACCCGCTGGCCGAGGTCCCGCTTCCCGGCGAAGCCGCCCCGTGGCGGCGCGCGGTCGCCGAAACCCTGTCCTTCCGCCGTGAAATGCACAAGGAGCTCGCATGACGTCCCCCGTCCTCCGGCCGCACGCCGAACAGGAATACGCCGGCGAACTGGCCGCCCTCGCCGCGGCCGACGACCGGGCGAAACCGCCGTCGTGGCGGCTTTCCCCGTGGGCGGTGGTCACCTACCTGCTCGGCGGCACACTCGACGACGGCACCGTGATCAGCCCGAAGTACGTCGGCCCGCGGCGGCTGGTCGAGGTCGCGGTCGCCACCCTCGCCACCGACCGCGCGCTGCTGCTGCTCGGCGTGCCGGGCACGGCGAAGACCTGGGTGTCCGAGCACCTCGCGGCGGCGATCAGCGGGGACTCCACGCTGCTCGTCCAAGGCACCGCGGGCACCGCCGAGGAGCAGATCCGCTACGGCTGGAACTACGCGCGGCTCATCGCCGAAGGGCCGAGCGACCGGGCGCTGGTCGAAAGCCCGGTCCTGCGCGCGATGCGCGACGGCAAGGTCGCGCGGCTCGAGGAACTCACCCGGATCCCGGCGGACGTGCAGGACTCGCTGATCACGATCCTGTCCGAGAAGACGCTGCCGATCCCCGAGCTGGGCTCCGAGGTGCAGGCCCGGCCCGGGTTCACGCTGGTGGCCACGGCGAACAACCGGGACAAGGGCGTCAACGAGCTGTCGAGCGCGCTGCGGCGGCGGTTCAACACCGTCGTGCTCCCGCTGCCGGACACCGCGGAAGCCGAGGTGGACATCGTCCGGCGGCGAGTCGGTCAGCTGGGCGCGGCGCTGTCGCTGCCCGCCGAAGCCGCCGATCTCGCCGAAATCCGCCGGGTGGTCACGGTTTTCCGCGAACTGCGGGCGGGCCGCACCGAGGACGGCCGCACCGCGGTGAAAACCCCGTCGGGCACGCTCTCGACAGCCGAAGCGATCAGCGTGCTCACCGGCGGTCTCGCGCTGGCCGCGCACTTCGGCGACGGCGTCCTGCGCGCGCAGGACGTCGCGGCCGGGATTCACGGTGCGGTGGTGAAGGATCCGGTCGCCGACAGGGCGATCTGGAGCGAGTACCTGGAGACCGTGGTGCGCGAGCGGGAAGGCTGGGCCGACTTCTACCGGGCAGGCCAGGAGATCGCCGGATGACCACTCATCTCCTCGGGATCCGGCATCACGGTCCCGGTTCGGCGCGGGCGGTCGCCGCCCGGCTCGCCGAGCTGGAACCGGACGTGGTGCTGATCGAGGGGCCGCCGGAGGCGGACCAGCTCGTCGATCTCGCCGCGGACGAGGGCATGCGGCCGCCGGTGGCGCTGCTGGCGTACGCGTCCGACGATGTGTCGCGCGCGGCGTTCTGGCCGTTCGCGGTGTTCAGCCCCGAATGGCAGGCCCTGCGGTACGCCGCCACGGCCGGTGTTCCGGTGAAGTTCTGCGATCTTCCCGCGGCACACCAGTTCGCGCTCGGCGAGGAACGGACCGCACCGCGCACCGACCCGCTCGCGGAACTCGCCGCGGCGGGCGGATACGACGATCCGGAACGCTGGTGGGACGACTTCGTCGAGTCCCGCCGAGGCGAGGAATCGGCGTTCGAGGTGATCGCCGACGCGATGACCGCGCTGCGCGAGGGCGACCGGCCGGACGATCCGCACGAGCAGCGGCGCGAGGCCTACATGCGGAACGTGCTGCGCAAGACGCGGAAGGAAGGCTGCCAGCGGATCGCCGTGGTGTGCGGGGCCTGGCACGTGCCCGCGCTGGCCGATCCGCTGCCGCCCGCGGCCAAGGACCAGGCTGTCCTCAAAGGACTCCCGAAGCGGAAGGTCGTGTGCACGTGGGTGCCGTGGACACACGGCAGGCTCGCGTCGGTCACCGGCTACGGCGCGGGCGTCCGCTCGCCCGGCTGGTACCACCACCTGTTCAGCACCTCCGGCGACGTCACGACCCGGTGGCTCACCGCCGTCGCCGGAGTCCTGCGCGAGGAAGACCTGCCCGTCTCCACCGCGCACGTGATCGAAGCAGTGCGGCTGGCCGACACGCTGGCCGCGCTGCGCGGCCGGTCGTCCGCCGGGCTGGCCGAGGTCGACGCCGCCGCCCGAGCGGTCCTGTGCGGCGGCGACGACGTCCAGGCCGACCTGGTCACGCGGCGGCTCGTGGTCGGCGAACTGCTCGGCGAGGTCCCGGACCGCGTGCCGCAAGCGCCGCTGGCCGCCGACCTGGTCGCCACCGCCCGGCGGCTCCGGCTCAAACGCGAGCCTCAAGCGCGAGAACTGGATCTGGACCTGCGCACCCCCGGCGGCCTGGACCGCTCGCGCCTGCTGCACCGCCTGCACATCCTCGGCATTCCCTGGGGCGAACCGGAACTGTCCTCGGTGCGGAACAAAGGCACCTTTCGCGAGACCTGGACCGTGTGCTGGGAACCAGGTTTCGAGGTCGACCTGGTCGCAGCGGCGGTACACGGGACCACCGTGCCCGCCGCCGCCACCGCGGTCGTGCGCGAAGCCGTCGCCGAATCGCCCTCGCTCGCCGACATCACCGCCGCGGTGGAACGCTGCCTCCTGGCCGACCTGGGCGACGCCCTGCCGGAAACCCTCGCCGCCCTGGACACCCGCGCCGCCGCCGACGCAGACGTCGCGCACCTCATGACGGCCCTGCCTCCGCTGGCGCGGGCGACCCGCTACGGCGATGTTCGCGGCACCGACACCGCACAGCTGCAAGAAGTCGCCGACCGGATCCTCACCCGGGTCTGCGCTGGCCTTCCGCCCGCCGTGCACGGCATCGACGAGGAGGCCGCCGCACAGTTCTGCGAACTGGTCGACGACGTCCACGAAGCCACCGATCTCCTCGGCGACGCCGCCCGCGACCGCTGGTTCGCCGCGCTGGCCCGCCTGTCCACCCGCGATGCCCTGCCGCCGCTCTTGGCAGGCCGCATCGTGCGCCTCCTGCACGACGCCGACCTGCTGGACGGCGCCGAGGTCGAACTCCGGCTGAGCCGCATGCTCACCCCCGGCATCGCCCCGACCGACGGCGCGGCCTACGTAGAAGGCTTCTTCTCCGGCGGCGCCCTCCTGCTGGTCCACGACGAACGCATGCTGCACGTCGTCGACACCTGGCTGACCTCGATCCCGCCCGAGGTCTTCAGCGAGGTGCTTCCCTTGCTGCGCCGTACTTTCGGCGCCTTCGCCGGTCCGGAAAAACGCGCCATCGGCGAACGCGCCGCCACGCTGTCCGGGACTCGCCAGGCCGAGCCGACACCCGCCGAAGACCTCGACGAGACCCGCGCCGCAGCCGCCCTGCCGGTCTTCGCCACCCTTCTAGGAGCCACCCCGTGACCACCGATCCCGAACGCCTCCGCCGCTGGCGCCTAGTGCTGGGCGGAGATTCCGACGGCACCGGCCACGCACTGTCAGAAGGGGACACCGGCGTCGACAACGTGCTGGCCGCCCTCTACGACGAGCGCCCCAAAAACTCCCGCAGCAGCGGCGACCGCAGCGGCGGCCTGCAAGCCTCCGCGCCGCGAGTGGCGCGCTGGCTCGGCGACATCCGGAAGTACTTCCCCGGCTCCGTCGTCCAGGTCATGCAACGCGACGCCGTAGACCGCTTGGGCATCACCCGGATGCTGCTGGAACCGGAACTGCTCAGCGCCGTGGAACCGGACGTCCACCTGGTCGGAACCCTCTTGTCCCTCACCAACGTCCTGCCCGAAGAGACGAAGGAAACCGCACGCGCTGTTGTCCGCAAAGTCGTCACCGAGCTGGAGGAACGCCTGGCCGAACGCACCCGCGCGGCAGTCCGCGGCGCACTGGACCGCGCAGCCCGCGCCCAACGCCCCCGAGGCGCGGACATCGACTGGAACCGCACCGTCCGCCGAAATCTGAAGCACTACTCCCCCGAGCTGAAAACCATTGTGCCCGAACAGCTTTTCGGCTTCGGCCGCCGAGAGCAAAGCGTCCGGCGCGACGTGATCCTGGCTGTCGACCAGTCCGGCTCCATGGCAGAATCCGTGGTGTACTCAGGCGTTTTCGGTGCCGCCCTCGCCTCGATGCGTGCACTGAGCACGAAATTCGTCGCATTCGACACCGCGGTCGCCGATCTGTCCGATCACCTCGACGACCCCGTCGACCTCCTGTTCGGCACCCAGCTGGGCGGCGGCACCGACATCAACCGCGCATTGGCCTACTGCCAAGGACTCGTGGAACGCCCCGAACAGACCCTCCTGGTGCTGATCAGCGACCTGTACGAAGGCGGAGTACGAGACGACCTGCTGCGCCGGGTCGCGGACCTGGCGGGATCCGGAGTGCAGGTGGTCGCGCTGCTGGCCCTGGCGGACTCCGGAGCGCCGTTCTACGACCACGAGAACGCGGCCGCGCTCAGTGAGCTGGGGGTGCCCGCTTTCGCCTGCACGCCGGACCTTTTCCCGGATCTGCTGGCCGCCGCGCTCCGAAGGGAGGACTTGACCCGCTGGGCCGCCTCGGCAACAGCCCAGTGACCTGCCGCTGAAGGACCTGCCGCACCGGAGCGCGGTCGCGGAGCGTTCGAGGCTGGCGGCGGGTCCGCGGAACTGCCTCCGCCGGATCCGATGGCGGCAGTACGCGTCGGAACCGAGGCCGCCGCCCGGAGCGCGGGTTCCCGCCGGGAGGGGAACTGACCTCCAGTTCGGCGACTGCGGTTCAGTGTGCGCAGCTGCGCTCGGGCCTGGGCCGAACCCCGTGATCCGGACGCCATCGCGGCGCACGCCGGGTACTCCCGTTACCGCTTCGTCCGGCTTTCCCGAAACCGATCAGGTCGAACGGAATCGTCCCGGCAGGATCGGGACAGCCCCTCGCCGGAGCACGGCGAAACCCGGCCAGCGCCGAGATCCGGAGGTCAAGCGCTGTTCCGGGACTTCGCTCTCCCGAACCGCAGCACCCCGTCGTCCACGCGGCTCAAGCGCAGGTCCGCGGCGTCCAGCAGGTAGTTCTGCCGCATCAGCCACGGCCGCCGGTCGCCTTGGCGCGGCAGCACCGAGGCGGCGCGGGTGAGGTAACCCGACGTCAGGTCCATGATCGGCCGCCGCCGAGTGGACGGGATCGCGGGCGGGCGGGGCACGCAGGTGTCGAAACCGTTGCGCGACAGGTGGTTCAGCAACCGGCACACGTACCGCGAGACGAGGTCTGAGCGCAGCGTCCAGGAGGCGTTCACGTAGCCGATGCACCACGCGAGGTTCGGTACCCCGCCGAGCATCATTCCCTTGTACACCAGCTGTTCCGACGGTTCGATCACCTCGCCGTCCACGCTCAGCTCGATGCCGCCGAACGCGATCACCCGCAGGCCGGTCGCGGTGACGACCACGTCCGCGGGCAACTGCGCGCCGGATTCCAGCATGATGCCGTCGGGCGTGAAGCGGTCGATCCGGTCGGTGACGATGTCCGCTTGACCGCTGCGGAGTGCGCGGAAGAAATCCGCTCCGGGCGTCAGGCAGAGGCGCTGATCCCAGGGCCGGTACCGCGGCGAGAAATGGGGGTCGACTGGGATCGAAGCGGGTAATTGCTTCGCGGCAGCATCGCGCAAGAAAGCCGCCGCGCGTTGGGGCTGTCGGCGTGAGAACTGGTACAACAACGTTGTCACCAGGACGTTCTTCGCCCGCACCAGGTGGTAAACCAGCCGCGAAGGCAGGATTCGGCGGAGGCGGCGAGCGAGCGAGTCCGTCCACGGGCGGGCCAGGACGTAGCTCGGCGAGCGTTGCAGCATCGTCACTGACTCCGCCGCGGAAGCCAGTTCCGGCACCAAGGTCACCGCGGTGGCGCCGCTGCCGATGACCACGACTCGTTTGCCGGTGAAGTCCGGCTCTTCCGGCCAGAACTGGGGGTGCACGATCTCGCCGCGGAACGAGTCGCGGCCGGGGAAGTCGACGACGTGGCCGTTTTCGTAGCTGTAGTAACCGCTGCACAAATACAGGAAAGAGCAGGTGTGACTGACCGCCTCGCCCTCGTGCGAGGCCCCCACTGTCCAGCAGGCCGAGCCGGACGACCAGGACGCGCGGACAACCCGATGCCCGAACCGGATGTGCCGGAAGATCCCGTGCTCAGCGGCGGTCTCGCGGAGGTAATCGAGGATCTCGGCCCCGGACGCGATCGCTTGTTCCTGGGTCCACGGCCGGAACGGGTAGCCGAGCGTGAACATGTCCGAGTCGGAGCGCACGCCCGGGTACCGGAACAGGTCCCAGGTTCCGCCGATCGTGTCGCGCGCTTCGAGGATGGCGTACGTCCGGTCCGGGGTCTGCTGCTGCAGCCGGCAAGCCGCGCCGATGCCGGAAAGCCCGGCTCCGACGACCAGGACATCGAAATGCGCCACGGTTCCTCCCCGCGAGAAGCGACTCCGCCCCACCTTACGGCCGGGGCCGCGGCACGTGGGGCCCCGCCGGGCCAGGCCGGGAACCACCGGCCCGGCGGGGAAAACCGGGTTCACCGCAGGGAAACCACCTTGGTGGCGCCGAAGGCGTCCTTGAACGGAACTTCCACCGTGCGCCGCCGCACCGTCACACGGACGCTTTCCTGCAGCTGCGTCGGGTCGGAAACAGCGAGACTGTTCCGGCCGAGCGCCACCGAAGCCGGTCCTGAAACGGATACTTCGTCCACCGTACCCGCACTGTAGAAGTTTGCCAGCAGTGTGTTATCCCACAGCCGCAGGGCCTGGACAACAGGCGTATTGGCCCGCACACGCCACGCGAACGCCGACGCGACCGTCCCCACCACCGACGCGCCCGGCAGGACCGCGTACGCGTACTTCGCGTCCACCGGCTTCGCACCGTGCTCAATCACCAGTTTCTGGTAGCGCCGCGTGTTCGGTGTCGTGGTGCCCTTCGTGTTGGCACCGGTGTCGACGTCGCGCCACGCGCCGGTCCGGTCTTCGCGCAGTGCGGTGACCTCGGCGTTGTCGAGCAGGACGTACCCGCCGACGTGGTCCAGGTGCAGCCAGCGCGGCCGGTGCAGCGTGCTCGAATCGCCGACCGCGCGCGCGTCGGCCAGCAGCGTGCCGCGTCCGTTTTCGCCGAGGTTGCGGTTTTCGATCGTCGTCCGGACCGCCTGTCCGGACGTGTCAGTGATCCCCGCGCCGAGGCAGACAATGCCCGCCGGCGTGAAGAACCACGACTTCTTCGCGGACAGCGAACCGTCTTCGGAGACGAAATCCATCGCGTACGCACCGTGCCGGGCGTCCCAGCGCACGCCGCCGACGTGCGCTTTCGTCGTCAACGGCGTGGCCGCCAGCGGTCCCGGCGGACCGGCCTTCGCGGTGGTGCCGGGCAACAGGGCCGGATCGACGGTCGGCCAATAGGCGTCCGAGTAGTGGCCTTTCGCGTGGGGAAGGAACAAATACAGCACCCCGTCGCCGACGTGCCAGCCGTGCAGGTTCATCCCGTTGATCGACTCGTAGCGCGAGATTCGCGTGGAGCCGGCGCCGAGCGACGCGGACCAGCCCTCGGTCACGTGCACCATCCGGTCCTGCTGCCCGAAGATCCGGTGCGTCGCGGCGATCGGCGCTGGCCGCACGCGTCCGGCCAGCATCTCCTGGGCGAACTCGATGCCCGGCGTCGCGACGAGGTCCGGACCGGGCGCGAACCGTTCCGGATCGGGGATTTCCAGGAACGGCGCGTACGTGCCTTCCCTGATCCACTTGGCGGCGAGCCCGGACAGTTCGGCCTTCACGGTCCCGGTCGCCGACCGCGCGAGGACCAAAGTCGCGACGGTCAGCTGGTGTCCGATGTCGTGCGCGGTCTCGCCCTCCCGCGACAGCATCCGCCCGCGCACCGGCTCCATCAGCGCGCCCGCGTACACGAACGGCGCGAACGTGTCGCCGACCAGCGCGTAGACCTTCTGCTTCAGCTCGTCCGGCAGCGCGTACTCGGTGCCTTCGGTGACGTGGATCGTCCCGGCGAGCGCGGTCAGCAGGACGATGCCGTAGTGGCCGGGGTACGGGATGGTGTCGTGCTGGATGAACGAGCCGTCGGCGTGGAAACCGTCGCCCGCCGCGCGGTCCAGCTTCGCCAGGACGCTGGCCGCTCCCCCGCCGGCGACGTCGGTGATCGCGTCGATGCCGGTGCGGATCCACGCGGTGTCGCCGGTCAGCGCGCCGGAGACGNGGAGACGATCGAGATCAGCGCCTTGTCCGCCCGGTTCGCGCCGGTTTCGACGATCTTCGGGTTGTTCGCGCGCAGGTTCGGGTTGCCGACGAACCGCTTGACCGGGCTGACATACCGCGCGAGTTCGTCGGCGGTCAGCTGGTCGGCGACCGTGACGAGGGTGTGCAGCAGGTAGTACGGCACGCCGATCTCGTAGGTGTACCAGTTGCCGATCTCGCCGACCTGGGGGTTGTACTGGCTGGCGTAGATCAGTTCCAGCGCCTTCCTGGTCCCGTCGAGCACTTTCGGATCGCCGGAAAGCGTGCTGCCCGGGGTCCCCCAGTCGACCGCGATCGCGCGCAGCCGGGCGTACATCGACGTCGTGTAGTCGCTGCCGGGACCGAGCGGCAGGTCGGTCCACAATGGACCTTCTCCGGACACCGACATGCTGTCGTAGTACGACTTCGCGACCCGGCCGAGGTTCTTCAGCGCGGCCGTGCGTTCCGGCGACGGGCGGTTGACGCCGGTTTGCAGCTCGCGGTAGCCGGCCACGATCTTCTTCAGCGGATCAGCGGCAGGCGCGGCGAAAGCCGGACGCGCCGTGGCGACGAGCGCGGCCGACGCGGCGGCGATGGCACCGCCACGCAGTGCGGTTCTGCGGTTCACGGGCATGACGGTGCCTCCCAGCGGGTTGGTTGTGCGTGGCGATCCCGGTGAGAACCGGGATCGCCACGCGCAAGGGGGTCTGCTCAGCGCGCTCCGTCGACCCGGCGCGGCAGCTGCCACGGGTTCGCTTCCTGAAGGGCTTCCGGCAGCAGCGCGTCCGGGAAGCTCTGCCAGGCCACCGGACGCAGGAAGCGTTCGATCGCGGCGGTGCCGACCGACGTCGTGGTCGGCGCGGTCGTCGCCGGGTACGGACCGCCGTGCTGCTGTGCCCAGCTGACCGTGACGCCGGTCGGCCAGTCGTTCCACAGCAGCCGTCCGGCCAGCCGGCTGAGCGAAGGCAGCAGCGGACGCACGAAGTCGCCGTCGCCGTCCTCGCCCTGGACCGTTGCGGTAAGGCCGGGTTCGAGGCTGTCCAGCAGCTCGATGAGTTCGGCCTGGCCGGAGTAGGTGACGATCAGCGACGCCGGTCCGAAGTGCTCCTCGCGGACCGCCTCGCCGCCTGCCAGGAACTCCTTCGCCGTGGTGGCCAGCAGCGACGGGGTGAACGCATCGCCGTCCTGCGCGCCTTCCACGACCGACTCGACACCCGACACCGCACGCAGGTCCGCCAGCTTCTGCGCGAAACCGACGGCGATGCGGTCGTTCAGCATCTCCTGCTGAGCCACCGCGCCGACCGCCTCGCGGAGCGAATCGTCCAGCCCGTGGCCCTCGGGCAGGAACAGCAGGCCCGGCTTGGTGCAGAACTGGCCCGCGCCGAGGCTGAACGACCCGGCGTAGCCCTTCGCCACCGCCTCGCCGCGCGCGGCGACCGCACCCGGCGTGACGACGACCGGGTTGACGCTGCCCAGCTCGCCGTAGAACGGAATCGGCGCCGGCCGCGAGACCGCGATGTCGAACAACGCCCGCCCGCCCGGCACGGAACCGGTGAAGGCGGCGGCGGAAACCCGCGGGTCCCTGAGCGCCGTGACGCCCTGCTCCACCCCGTGGATCACCGCGAACGCGCCCTCCGGCGCACCGGCAGCGGTCAACGCCTGTGCGACGATCTCGCCGGTCCGCGTCGAGAGTTCTTCGTGGCCCGGATGCGCTTTGAGCACCACCGGGCACCCGGCGGCCAGCGCCGAAGCGGTGTCGCCGCCCGCGACGCTGAACGCGAACGGGAAGTTGCTCGCGGCGAACACCAGCACCGGCCCGATCGGCACGAGCACCCGGCGCAGGTCCGGCCGGGCGCCCATCGGCCAGGCCGGGTCGGCGTGGTCGACGGTCGCGCCCAGGAATTCGCCGTCCCGCAGCACCTCGCCGAACAGCCGCAGCTGGAACGTGGTGCGCGCGAGCTCGCCCTTCAACCGCGGCGCGGCCGGCAGGCGGGTCTCCTGGTGCGCCAACGGGATCAGCTCTTCAGCGGCGGCGTCGAGCGCGTCCGCGGCGGCGGCCAGCCACTGCGCCCGGTCGGCCGGGGTGCTCGCGGCGAACGGCCGGGCGGCTGCGGCTGCGGCGGCCAGCACGCTTTCCAGTTCCGGGGCGGAAGTTTCGCGGCTCAATGGATCTCCTCGTCAAACATGCGTCAAGACACCGAATGCGCCGCAGCGGTGGCGTGCCACTCGCCTCGGTCGGCCGGAGTGCTTTCGGCGAATCACCGGGCAGCCGCCAGCACGCCGGACGCGCGTCAACGGCCAGCCAATCAGCCCGGCAGCCAGCACGCCTTCCAACTCCGAAGCGGAAGCTCCCCGGCTCAATGCATCTCCTCGTCAAACAGGTTCAAGACACCGAATGCGCGGCAGCGGTGGCAGCGTGCAGATCCGGCCAGCGGGCCGGACCGGCGAGGCCCAAGTGGTACAGGTGCAGTTCCGTCGCTCCAGCCTTCGCCAGTTCGCCCACGTACGCCTCGATATCCGGCACCGCGCTCGCCCCGACCGCCGTGATGTAGCTGCCGATCGCGACCCGTTCCGGCAACGCCTGTCGCGCGGCCGCGACCGCGTCGACGCTGGCCTGGCCCGGTGCCCAGTTCTGCAGCACCACCGTCTCGGCGTCGTCGGCGGCTGTCGGGGTCAGGCCGGGCAGCGCGCCGGTTACCCACGGGTCGAGCGCGCCGTGCAGCACGATCCGCGTACCCGGCTCCAGCACGGCCAAGACCGCAGCGCGCAACGCATCGGTCGCCTGCTGCCGACCGGACAGTAGTTTTTCCTTCAACTCAGCCGGAAGCCTATCCTCGACCACCGACAAATCCGCCGTAGCGATCAGCCGCTGCACCTCGGCACGCAAGGTGTCGCGGACGTCCGACGGGTCGAGACCGGTCCAGCCTTCCGCACAGGCGTCGCAGCAGCAGATCGACAACAGCCGCGCGGTAGCCGGCGCCCACACGCCGTCGGTCTTCTCGTGCTGATGCTGGTGCACGCTGCCGAGCGGGCCGCACGCCTCCAGCAGCACCGACGAAAGCTTCAGCCCCGCAACGGATTCCGCGGTCAGCGTCGCCGCGTACTCGCGTACTGCGGGCTGCGCGGGGCACAGCGCCCACGGATAGGTCTCGCCGAAGCAGTTGCGCACGGCGTACTGCGGAAACTCCGTGCCCAGCTGCGAGTTGTGCGTGAGCACGATCCACGCGGCAGCAGGGATTCCGGCGTTGTTGAGCCGTCGGACCGCGTCGCCGCCGCTGTCTTCCGAAGAGACCCAGTCCGGCGTGGCGGGGACGAGATCCCGGCCCGGCCAGGCTTCCGCGCGCACCGGCCGGTAGAGAGCGGCGGTCCGCGCGACCACCGACGTCCGCTCGGTCGACCACGGCGTCGCGGCGCGGGCGCTGTGGTAGGCCAAGGCCACCGCGACCTCGTCCACCCCGAGGTCCTGCACCCGTTCGGCGAACGCGGTGTCGCCGAGCACGTCCCACGGATACGCGTATCCGGTCACCTTCACCGGCTCACCACCTCGCCGTGTTCGGCTCGAAGCCGGGCGTGTACCTGCGCATGTAAGTCACATCGTCCCGTTTGGTCAGTCCACATCGGACATAGTCCTCGTGCGCCCTGGCGAGCGCGTCCTGGTCCAGCGTGATCCCGAGCCCGGGCCGGTCCGGCACCGCCACCGCTCCGCCGGCGAAATTCAGCACGCCCGGTTCGATCACGTCGGCAGTCTTCCACGGCCAGTGCGTGTCGCAGGCATACGTCAGGTGCGGGGTCGCGGCCGCGACGTGCACCATCGCGGCGAGGCTGATCCCGAGGTGGCTGTTGGAGTGCATGGACAGCCCGACGCCGAAGCTTTCGCAGGCCACCGACAGTGCCTGGGTGTCGCGCATGCCGCCCCAGAAGTGATGGTCGGACAGCAGGACGCCGATCGCGCGCGCCCGGAACGCCGGTTCCAGGTCGCCGAAGTTCACCACGCACATGTTGGTGGCCAACGGCATGCTCGCCTCGCGCGCGACGCGCGCCATGCCCTCGATGCCCGGCGTCGGGTCTTCGAGGTACTCCAGCACGCCGTCGAGTTCGGCCGCGACGCGGATGCTCGTCTCGGGCGTCCACGCCGCGTTCGGGTCGATGCGCAGCGGGTGCCCGGGGAACGCTTCGGCCAGCGCGCGAATGCCCTCGATCTCCTGCTCCGGCGCGAAAACCCCGCCCTTGAGCTTGATCGAGCGGAACCCGTACTCGTCAACCATTCGCTGCGCCGAACCGACCAGCGCTTCCGGCGTCAGGATCTCGCCCCAGCTGTCCGCTTCCGCGTCGAGGTGTGCGCCGTACTTGTAGAACAGGTACGCGGAGAAGTCGACGGCTTCGCGAGCCTTGCCGCCGAGCAGATCGGCCACCGGACGGCCGAGGAACTGGCCTTGCGCGTCCAGGCAGGCGACCTCGAACAGCGAGTACACGCTGGCGATCGTCTTGCGGATGGAGAACCCGCCGATCAGGCCGTGCTCGTCGGTCAGCACCGTTCCGGCGAGCGTGCGCGCGATGATCCGCTTCAGGCCCGGCAGGTCGAAAATGTCGTGTCCGGCCAGTTCCGGCAGCACCTTGCGCACCTCGCCGAGGAACGCCGCGTCGCCATACGACTCACCGAGGCCGACCACGCCGTCGTCGCACGCCACCTGGACCACGCTGCGCAACGCGAACGGCTCGTGCACGCCCATCACGTTGAGCAGCGGTGCGTCCGCGAAGGCGACCGGGGTCAGCACCACGTCCCGGATCTTCATCAGAGGCCTTTCAGCACGGCGAAACCGTTCTCGACGATCTTGCCCAGCCGGTCGATCTGCTCGGGCGTCGGCTCGATCAGCGGCGGCCGGACAGTGCCGACCTTGTCGCCGCGCAGCCGGGCGGCGGCCTTGACCAGCGACACCGCGAAGCCGGGCGTCTCGTCGCGCAACGCCACCAGCGGCAGGTAGAACCCGGCGAGCAGCGCGTCCATCGTCGTGTCGTCGTTCTCCGCGAGCGCACGGTGGAAGCGGTGTGCGATCTCCGGCGCGAAGCAGTGCACCGCCGAGGAGTAGCGCGCGACGCCAGCCGCCGCGTACGCCTTCGCGGACACCTCGGCGGTCGGCAAACCGTTGAAGAACAAGAAGTCCGCCGAACGCTGCGTGCCGAGCGCGCGGATCGTGGTGACGATCCGGGTCATCGCTTCGACGTCGCCGTAGCCGTCCTTGATCCCGACCACCGACGGGATGTCCAGCAGCTTCGCCGCAGCCGGCGCGGTGAACACGCCGGTGCCGCGGTGGTAGACGATCACCGGGACCGACGTGTCGCCGACCGCGTAGCGCACGTAGTCGACCAGCCCGTCCTGCGGCCCGGTGACCAGGTACGGCGGAAGCAGCAGCACCCCGTCGGCGTTCCCCGCCTGCGCCGCCGCGACGCCCGCGCGCGCTCCGGCCGCACCGCCGCCCGCGCCGACCCACACCGGCACGCGACCGTTCGCGACCTCGCGTGCCTTGGCCAGCAGCGCAGCGACCTCGTCGACCGACAGCGAGCTGAATTCCCCGGTGCCGCACGCGACGAACAGCGCGCCCGCACCGGCGGCGATGTGGCTCTCCACGTTCTCCGCGAACCCGTCGAGATTGACCGAGAGGTCTTCGGTGAAGGGAGTCAGCGGGAACGCCAGCAAGCCGTCCAGCTCGATTTCGGTCTGTGCCATCAGTTTCTGCTCCAATGTTCACATTCTTGAATGGAGTCTGTTATCGTGACTATGTTCACCCACAAGAACGCTGTTCGGGACGCTAATATGGCCGGACTCACAAGTCAACGGCCCGGTTGGAGGACGCGCATGGCGCAGAAGACGGACCCCGCCACCGCTCCCGCGGAGTCCGCGGGCGTGAAGTCGGCGCGGCGCGCCATCGACCTGATCGAGACGTTCGCCGCGAACGACGTGTGGCTGTCGCTGTCTGATCTCCATGCGCGCACCGGGTTCCCTCGCTCCAGTCTGCACGGTTTGCTGCGCACCCTGCTGGACGCGGGCTGGCTGGAGGCCGACGCGAACTCCGCGCGCTACCGGCTCGGCGTGCGCGCGCTGATCTGCGGCACCGCGTACCTCGACCGCGACGCGATCGTCCCCTACGCCACCGAAGCTTTAGAGCGCATCCGCGAGAAGACCGGCTTCACCGCGCATTTCGCGCGCCGCAACGGCACTGAGGTCGTCTACCTGGAGACGCGCGAGTCGCAGCACTCCACGCACCTGATCTCGCGCGTCGGCCGCACCTTACCCACGCACGCGACCGCGCTGGGCAAGGCCCTGCTCGCCGAGCTGACCCACGAAGAGGTCGAGGCGCTCATGCCCGAAGAGCTGGTCGCGCTCACCCCGAACACCATCACCACGCTCGACGCGCTGCACGCCGACCTCGCTCGGACCCGGGAACGCGGGTACGCCGCCGAGATCGAAGAGGGCACTCTCGGCGTGCGCTGCGTGGCCGCGGTGATCCCGTACCGTATCCCCGGCACCGACGCGATGAGCTGCTCGATGCCGCTGGGCAAGGTCACCGACGCCGACGTCGAACGGGTCGGCGAGCTGCTGGCCGAAACCACCGCCGAGCTCGGCCAGCAGCTGCGCCGCGCCGGAATCCGCTGACCGCCGCCACCGTGCCCCTCGTGCGTGCCGATCGCGGTGAGAACCGTGATCGGCACGCACGACGCTCCCTGAGAGGAAATCCATGCCAGACCAGCGTGTGCTGATCACCGGATCGGCCGGTGTCGTCGGCACCCTGATGCGGCCCCGCCTGCGTCGCGAAGGCCGGGTGCTGCGCCTGCTCGACCTCGCCGAGCAGCCCGCCGCCGAGGACGGCGAAGCGGTCGAGATCGTGACCGGCTCGGTCACCGACCCCGAGGCGATGGCCGCCGCCTGCGCGGGCGCGGACGCGGTGATCCACCTGGGCGGGCTCAGCCGCGAGGCGTCGTGGGACGCGACGCTCGACGTCAACATCAACGGCACGCACACCGTCCTCGAAGCCGCCCGCGAAGCCGGGGTCCGCCGGGTCGTGCTCGCGTCGAGCAACCACGCCGTCGGCTTCCGCCGGAACGCCGACGCGGGCGAGAACGGGCTGCCCGCCGACTCCAGCACCCGGCCGGACACTTATTACGGCGTCAGCAAAGCCGCCATCGAAGCACTGGGCAGCCTGTACGCGTCGCGGTTCGACATGGACGTGATCGTCATCCGCATCGGCTCGTGTTTCGAAACCCCGCTGCCGCTCGGCATTCGCGGGCTGACCAGCTGGTTGTCCCCGGACGACGGGGCACGGCTGTTCGAGGCGTGCCTGAGCGCGCCGTCGCCGGGCTACCGGATGATCTGGGGCGTCTCGGACAACACGCGCCGCGTCTACTCGCTCGCCGAGGCCGAGGCGCTGGGCTACCAATCGCACGACAACGCCGAGGGCTACGCCGGGCAGCTGGCGGACAAGCCCGCGCCGACCGGTGCCGCCGCCGAGTACGTCGGCGGGCCGTTCTGCACCGCGCCGCTGGGCGTGTTCAACCCGCTCTGAGAGGTACGCTCGCCGACGGAACCCTCGAAGAGGAGAACGCCGTGGGCGAGCTGGGGCCTGCCGACACGAACGGCATCCTTTCGCTGCCGTGGATCCGCCCGGAACGCACCAGCGCGGGTCTCGGCTGGGACCGGCTCTACCTGTCCAGACAACACGAACAGCCGTATCGCGCGGAGTTCGGGCCCGCGCGCACGCACCAGCTGATCCTGCACCTCGCCGGCCCGGTCACGGTCCGGCGCGGTGTCGGGTCACCCGGCGAGCGCAGCCGGCGGATCCCGGCGGGCGGGCTCTTCCTCCAGCCGTCGCACCAGGAACTGTCGGTGGAACTCGGCGGCGAACTCGACACACTGCACGTGTACCTGCCGGATTCGGCGGTGCAGGAGGCCGCCGGATCGGACGCTCCGGTCCGGCTGGCCGACCGGCTCGGCAGCGTCGATGCCCTGCTCGAACAGCTCTTACTCACGCTCGACCGGGTCGTGCGGGAGTGGGAGCCGGGCGCTCGCGCGTACGCGGATCAGCTCGGCGCGCTTGTTGCCGCGCAGCTCGCGCGTCAGCACCGGGCCGGGCCGGACGCTCCCGCGGCAGCGAGGCCGGTCGAGGCACTGACTGACCGGCAATTCGCCCAGGTGCGCGAGCTGATGGACGAACGGCTCGCCGAATCGCTCGGGCTGGCTGAGCTGGCCGCGGCGGCCGGGTTGAGCGTCAGCCGGTTCGCCCGGCGGTTCAAGGCGCGCACCGGGCTGCCGCCGCACCGCTATCTGGTGCGGCTGCGCGTGGAGCAGGCCGGATTGCTGCTGCGGACCGGCGCCGAGCCGATCGCGGACATCGCCGTGCGCTGCGGTTTCTCCCACCAGGAACATCTGACCCGGGTGCTGCGCGCCCAGCTGGGCACCACGCCCGCCGCGCTTCGCCGGGACGGCTGACGCGCGTTTCGTGCAGCCCGCTCAGCACGTCTGTGCAGGCGCGGGGGCCTCGCCGCCCGGATACTCGACGTACCCGCGTGGAAGGACCGTCGATGTTCACCTACAGCGCCAACCCGGCCCGGGTCGTGTTCGGCAGCGGCACTCTCTCCGTCGTCCCCGGCGAGGTGCGGCGGCTCGAAGCCGGCCGGGTGCTCTTGGTGGCCGGAAAGTCCGCCGCGGCGGCAGCCGACCGGACGGCTGAGGCGCTCGGCCCGCTGCTCGCCGCGCGTTTCGGCGAGCCCGCCATGCACACTCCGGTCGAGGTCACCGAACGCGCGCTCGCGCTGGTCACTGAGCATTCCGTGGACTGCGTCGTCGCGATCGGCGGCGGGTCGGCGACCGGGCTGGCCAAGGCGCTCGCGCTGCGCACCGACATCCCGCAGATCATCGTGCCGACCACATATGCCGGGTCCGAGATGACACCGGTGGTCGGCCAGACCGAGAACGGGCGCAAAACCACCCAGTCGTCGCCGAAGGTGCTGCCCGAGGTGGTCGTCTACGACGTCGGCCTCACTCTCGGCCTGCCTGTGCCGACGTCGCTGACCAGCGGCGTCAACGCGATGGCGCACGCGGTCGAGGCGCTCTATTCGGCGCAGGCGAACCCGATCGCCGACCAGTTCGCCCTGGAGGCGATCCGGCTGCTCGCCGCCGCGCTGCCGCGGATCGCCGCCGATCCGTCCGATGTGGACGCTCGGACGGACTCGCTGCGTGCCGCGTGGCTGGCCGGCTCGTGCCTGGGTTCGGTCGGGATGGGCCTGCACCACAAGCTGTGCCACACCCTCGGCGGCAGTTTCGGGCTGCCGCACGCGGAAGCGCACACGATCGTCCTCCCGCACGCCATGGCGTACAACGCGCCGAACGCTCCAGAGGCGATGCGGCAGATCGCCGAAATGCTCGGTGCGCCGGACGCGCCTGCCGCGGTCTTCGATCTGATCGCCAGCCTGCCGGTGCCGCATTCGCTGGCCGAAATCGGTCTTGCCGAAGGCGACCTCGCCAAGGCCGCCGAACTGGCCACCGCCGCTCCGTATCCCAATCCGCGCGAACTCACCCGCGACGGCATCGAAGACCTGCTGCGGCACGCGTGGTCCGGCACCCGCCCGGCCCCCGCGCCGGGCGCGCCGCCGGATCTGCGCGGGCTTACCCAGGAGGTCGTGGACAGTTTCGCCAGCACACCGGACCCGCGGTTGCGCGAACTGCTGTCCGAGCTGGTCCGCATGCTGCATTCGTACGTCGTGCGCACCGATCTCACGCAGGAGGAGTGGGAGTACGCGATCGGCTTCCTCACTCGCACCGGGCAGATCAGCTCGGACACGCGGCAGGAGTTCATCCTGCTGTCGGACACCCTCGGCGTGTCGAGCGTGGTCGACGTGCTCGCGAACTCGCGCACACCGGACACCACGCCCTCGGCCGTGCTGGGCCCGTTCTACGTCGAAGGACCGCCGGAGACCGAGCAGGGCGCGGATCTCGCCGAAGGACTGCCGGGAACTCCGCTGTGGACAGACGTCCAGGTGACCGAACCGGACGGAACCCCGGTGCCGGACGCGGTCGTGGACGTCTGGCAGTCCGATGAGGACGGTTTCTACGACGTCCAGCTCCCCGGCCTGGACGGTCCGGTGCTGCGCGCCCGCTTCCGCACCGGCGCCGAGGGCAGGCTGCGGTTCTGGACGATCGTGCCGTCGGCGTACCCGATCCCGGACGACGGCCCGGTCGGCGGCATGCTCACGGCGACCGAACGGCATCCGTTCCGCGCCCCGCACGTGCACTTCATGATCGCCAAACCGGGCTACCGCACGCTGGTGACCCAGTTGTTCGTCCGCGGCGGAGACTACCTCGACTCGGACACCGTGTTCGGCGTGAAGGACGGCCTGATCGTCGACTTCGCCGAGCAGGCCGGCCCCGCGCCGGACGGGCGCGAACCCTGGCGCCGCCTCGATTTCACCTTCCGCATCTCCCCGGAAACCCACCATGACCAGTTATGACACCGACGTCCTCGTGGTCGGCAGCGGCCCGGCGGGCGGTTCCGCCGCGCTGCTGCTCGCGACCTACGGCGTGCGCACCGTGCTCGCGACCAAGTACGGCTGGATGGCGCACACGCCTCGCGCGCACATCACCAACCAGCGGACCATGGAGGTCCTGCGCGACCTCGGCATCGAAGACCAGGCGCTCGCCCAAGGCACGCCCCCGGAGCTGATGGGCGACACCGTGCTGTGCACGTCGCTCGTGGGCGACGAGATCGGCCGGATCGCGAGCTGGGGCACCGCCGATCGCTCGGCCGCCGAGTACGCCTCGGCGAGCCCGTGCCACATGATCGACCTGCCCCAGACCTACCTCGAACCGATCCTGGCCACGAACGCCGCCGCTCGCGGAGCGAAACTGCGCCTGGACACGGAATTCCTCGACTTCGCCCACGACGCCGACGGGGTGACCGCACGATTGCGAGACCGGGTGCGCGGCGACGAGTTCACCCTCCGCGCGCGCTACCTGATCGGCGCGGACGGAGCCCGCGGCCGCGTCGCCGAGCAGGCCGGGCTGCCGATCGACGGCCAGTCCGGCAAGGCCGGCAGCATGAACATCACCTTCACCGCCGACCTCGCCGAGCACGTCGCGCATCGGCCGAGCGTGCTGTACTGGGTGATGCGGCCGGGCGCGCACCTCGGCGGCATCGGGATGGGCCTGGTGCGGATGGTCCGCCCGTGGAACGAATGGTTGCTGACCTGGGGTTACGACATCGCTCAGGCACCGCCCGAGGTGAGCGCCGAGGAAGCCGCCCGGATCGTCCGCGACCTCGTCGGCGATCCGCACCTGCCGGTCGAGATCACCTCGACTTCGCTGTGGACGGTCAACCACAGCTACGCCACGCAGTACTCGTCGGGGCGCGTTTTCTGCGCGGGCGACGCGGTGCACCGGCATCCGCCGTCCAACGGGCTCGGGTCCAACACCTCGGTGCAGGACGCGTACAACCTGGCGTGGAAACTCGCGATGGTCGTGCGCGGAGAGGCGGGCGAAGGACTTCTCGACAGCTACAGTGCCGAGCGTGCCCCGGTCGGCAAGCAGATCGTGGACCGGGCGAACCTCAGCCGCGACCAGTTCGGGCCGATCTTCGCCGCGCTCGGCNCGCTCGGCATCGACGGCGACACCGATTCGGACGCCATCACCGCCGGTCTCGCCGCCTGCGCCGCCGCCACCGAGGACGGAGCGTCGCGGCGGAAGCAGTTGCGGGCGGCGATCGAGCTGAAGAACTACGAGTTCAACGCGCACGGTGTCGAGATGGACCAGCGGTACGCCTCGAACGCGGTGCTTCCGGATGGCGCCGAGCCTGCCGCGAACCGGGATCCCGAGCTGTACCACCGCCCGACGACCACGCCGGGCGCGAAACTGCCGCACGTCTGGCTTGTCGGCCCTCACGGTCGCCGAGTGTCCACACTGGACCTCGTCGGGCGCGGGCGGTGGACTGTCCTCACCGGACTCACCGGCAACGCCTGGCGGGACGCCGCCGCGCGAGCCGGTGCGGACCTCGGGCTGGACCTGCGGGTCGTGACCATCGGTTCGCCCGAGGCGCGCGACTCCTACGGCGACTGGGCTCGGATCAGCGGCATCGAGGAAGACGGCTGTCTCCTGATCCGGCCGGACGGTTACCTCGCCTGGCGACACGCGGCCGCCGGAACCGGCCTGCTGGAAGCACTTCGCAAGCTCCTGGACCGTCAGCTCACGGCATCCCCCACGGATCGCTCGACCCGCCCGGCGCCACCGGCCGGACCGTGAAGTCCGGCCGGTCGCCGCGGCGGCAGACATACGCGTCCTGACCGGGTCCGAGATCGACCTGCACGTCCCCGTTCGCCAGCCGCCGCCAGCGACGCGGACGGCCGTGCGCGTCCGTCACCGTCAACTCGCCGTCAATGCCCGGGCGCAGGACACACGGTGCCCCGGCCTCGCTGTGCACCTTCAGCCAGCGCGTTTTCCCGCCTTGACGCGATGCACTGAGCAGGAACGCGCCTTCGGTCCGGAAGTCGCGCAGTGCGATGTCGCCCCACGCCGCCGGTACTGCCGGGAACAGCCGGACGACGCCGCCCCAGCTCTGCACGAGCATGTCCTGCATGGATTTCGCCGCGGACAACGGCGTTTCGATGACCGGACCGGATTCCTGGTACATCGTATTCGGCTGGATATAACGTTTTTGCAGTTCGCCGAGGTAATACGCGGCCTTCTCGCCGCGCAGCATCTGCGCGGAGATCGACGCGGCCCCGGTGAACGTGTAGCCCTGCAACGCCCCCTCGAAGCCGACCCAGTGATCGAGCGAGGTTTCGATGATCTTTCGGTGCTCCGGCTGTTCCCAGGTGATCTCGTAAAGCGGGTAGATCTGCAGCAGATGCGAGTAATGCCGGTGCGATTTCGCGAACGGGACGCCCGCGCCGATCATGTAGCCGTTCTCGTCGGCCGGGTAGTCGGTGAGCGTGGCGAGCACCTGCCGCCACTTCCCCGCCAGCGGATCGGGGATGCGCAGCTCTCGTGCGGTGTCCAGCAACGTCGTGCAGCCCCAGCGGATCAGGGCGAGGTCGTAATTGGTGTCCGGCGCGTTCACGCCGTACTCCGGGGAGAAGGTCGCCGGGAGATGCAGGCGGCCGTCCGGGCCGGGGGCGAGGAAGTGCAGGTAGTAGTTGATCGCCTTGCGCAGCAAGGGGAACAGCGTGTCGCGCAGCAGCCGGCGGTCCATCGTGTGCCGGTAGGTCAGCCAGACGTTGTGCAGCGCCCAGGTGAGGTTGCCGACCTCGGGCGTCGGGGTGTCCTCGCCGGGGATGCCGACCGGGTAGCCGCTGGTCGAGTCGGCGAGGCCGTTGAGCAGCGTCATGTCGGTGGTGCGCGGGATGCCCGCCGAATCGGCCTGGTACGGCTTCGCGACCTGGCTGGTGAGCCGGTCCCGGTACTTGCCGAGCGCGTAGCTGACCGCGTCGAGTTCGAGGTGGTTGGAACCCTGGATGAGCCAGTACTCCAGTTGCACGTTGAGGTTCCACCAGGTCGCGGGCCACGGCGTGTTCTCCAGCCACGGCCCGGACGTCGCCATCACCGGCGCTTCCCGGCGAGCCGCCGACGCGACTTTGTACAGCTGGATCCAGTAGAAGCTCTGCAGCCGGGTGTCCGGAATGGACAGGAAGCTGCGCCGGTAGTAGTCGTGCCACCAGCGTCGGTGATCCCAGGTCAGGACGTCCAGCGTGCTCGCGCGCCGCACCGTGTGCAACGCCCGGACCGCCGAGGTCTTCTCCGGATGCGACCACGCGACCGACGTGTACAGCGTCCGCGCGCTGCCCCGGGTGACCTCGCGCCAGGCCGTCACGTGCTCGCCGCCCGCCAGCAGCGGCTGGACCGCGAGGTGCGCGTCGCCCGCCTGCCGCAATTGGACCGGCGGATTCTCCGCATATCCTTCTGGCGGCGGCTTTTTCCACACCGGGTCAGCGCGCGGGCTGATCGCCTTCGCCGGATGGAACACCCACCGGAACCCGTGTTCGCCCTCGGACGGCCGCACCTCCACCGCGAGCAGCGACTGTCCGGTGTGGACGATCGCGCGCAGCTTCAGGCTGCCCGCCGCGGTGGTGATCGTGCCGGTGAGCTCGGCGTTCCAGATGTCGAGCCGCCAGTCGAGTCCGGTGATCGCGCCGACCGGTTCGAGCGTGAAGTACCCGATCGGCAGCCGCGCCAGGCCGAACAGCGAGCCGAACTGCGGCCGGTGGTCCTGCACCTGGCTGTGCTGGACGGTGAAGCGGACCGCGTTGCGCCCGGGTTCGGCGTAGCTGCCCGAGCCGAGGAAACCGTTGCCCAGGAAGGGTCCCTCATACCAGGTTTTCGGCATCCGCCGCCAGCGCAGGTCCGCAGTCGCCAGGAAATCCGCCCAGTCGACGCCGTCGCGGTTCAGTTCCGCCGCGCTCGCCTGCGGCAGCCCGACCGCTCCGGCGGCGATCCCGGCGAGCGCTCCGCCGAGCACTGTGCGGCGCGAGATGTCCATGTCCGCCAACCTCCTCGTTTCTAGTCAGGCAAACCCCAGGCCGGAACAGCACCCAGCGAAGGAACGTCACGCGGCCCGAAGTCCGGACGAGCCCCGCGCGGGGTGACGGTGACCGTGCTGCCCCGCCGCAACTCCAGCGTGATCCGCCGAGGCCCGACCGGCCGCCACGGCAACCGCCGGCCCCCTTGATCGCGCACGTCGATCTCGCCGTCGATCCCGTGGTCGAGCACCAACGGCGCACCGGCTTCGCTCTGCACCCGCACGAACTCCGTCGCACCGTGCCGTCGCGAGGCATCGACCAAGAACGCGCCCTCGGTACGCAGCCCGGCGATCGACGCGTCCGGCCACTGCGCCGACACCGACGGGAACGCCTTCACCACTCCCCCGGAACCCTGCAACAGCATGTCCACAACGGACTGTGCCGCGGTGATCGGGCTTTCGATGGCGAAGTTCGAGCCCTCGCGGTACATCGTGTTCGCGGTCAGCTCGGTGTCCGCGACGACGTTCCGGTCGAGGAAGAACTTCAAGTACCGCAAGGCTTCCTCGGGCTGGTCCATCACCGAGTTCATCGACGCCGCGGCCGCGTAGCTGTAGCCGTGCCAGGCAGACTGGTCCGCCGCCCAATGCCGGAAGGTGCGGGTCATGACGTCCCGATCGGCGGGCCGCTCCCAGTTCCGCTCCCGCAGCGGGTACAGCCAGAGCAAGTGCGAGAAGTGCCGATGCGAATCGGCAAGCCGGACGCCGTCGCCGATCAGCACGCCGTCGACCGGATCCTCCTGGTACGGAGCGAGTTTCGCCGCGATCTCCCGCCACATCGGCACCCGCGGCTCGTTCCGCCGCAGGATCCGCGCGGAGCGGGCCAGCGTCGTCGCGGCCCAGCGGATCAGCGAGAGGTCATACGTGCAGTCGGCCGCGTCGGCGTACTCCGGCGACCGGGTGAGCGGCAGGTGCAGGAGCCCGTCCGGGCCGGTGAAGAGGAAATGCCGGTAGAAGTTGAGCGCCTTGGCGAGCGTCGGGTAGAGCACGTCCCGCAGCACCGGCTGGTCGAGGTGATGGCGGTACGCGAGCCAGACGTTGTGCAAGCCCCACAACAGGTTCCCGGTCTGGTCCGTTTTGGACGTCGTCCCCGGAACGCCGACCGTCCTTACGCCGCCGGGCCGCAGCCGCCAGTCCCCCGGATGCGAAAGAGCGTAGGTATCGCCATCCCGGCAGGCGGGCGGAACCGACATCCCCAGGTTCGCATGATCGCGGCGGAAGGTCTCGGTGACCGCGTCCAGCTCCGGATGGTTGGTGCTGTTCACGATCGGATACGCGACCTGGACGTTCAGGTTCCACCACACCGCCGTCCAGCTGTTGCCGGCCTCCGGGAACCACGGCCCCCATTCGGCGGTCACCGGGCCGTCCTCGCGGGTCGCCGAGGCGATCTTGTAGAGCTGGATCCAGTAGAACCGCTGGACCTGTTTGTCTGGCACGGACACGAAACTGCGCTGATGGAAGCTGTTCCACCAGCGCCGATGCCAGGCGAGCAGCAGATCCGGGTTCATCGCGAGCGCCCGGCCGACCAGCGACACGGCGTCGCGGGTATGCGTGGAACGCGGGAACGAATACGCGACGACCGCCGCGAACAACCGCTTGGTGCCGATCCGCTTCTCCCGCCACGCCGTCGTGTACCCGCCACCGGCGGTCAACGGCTGCGCGCAGTACCCATTGGCCTGCTCGGGCTCGGGATTCGCGGTGTACTCCGGCGGCTTGCGGACCGTCCGCGTCGTCGCCGAGACCAACGGCGCGAAGCCCCACGTCGCCCCGGATTCGCCCGCACTCGGGTCGAGCGAGACGAGCAGCACGCCGAGATCGTTGTGCACCACAGCGGAGAACGCGACCTGCCCGCGCGTGGTGGTGATGGTGCCGCCGAGTTCGGCGTTGTAGAGGTCGAGCGTCCAGTCGACCCCGGTGATCGCTCCGGCGAAGGCGAGCGTGATCGCACCGATCGGCAACCGCGACAGCCCGATCCCCGCTTCCCACTGGATGCGCTGGTCCTGGACCTGAGTGTGGCCGAGCATGAACTTCAGCACCTGCGGCGTCCGCCCGGCGTAGGCCTGGACGCCGAGATAGCCGTTGGCCAGGAACGGCGCTTCCTGCCAGTTCTCCGGCAACCGCTGCCAGCGCATCCGCGCATCCATGGCGACGTCTCGGTGCGGACTGCGCTGCGCGGCCAGTCCAGGCGGCGCCCCCTGCGCCCAAAGCCCGCCGAACGCCGCCGCCCCCGCGGCGGCTGACACGGATCGAAGCACCGTCCGCCGCGACACCCCGACCATGACGCCCTCCGGATTCATACTATGTTTCGCTCCCCACTGGCACGGGATCAGCGGAATATATCCAGACAGAGCAGGCTAAAGCCAGAGTAGTTCACCCGGAAAGCCGCACAAACATCCGATGACTGGGACCGCCCGGAGCGCGTCCAGATACCTGAAGTCCGTGAGGGCCGCCCTCACGGACTCAGATTCCCTCAGGGTTCCCCTCACGACCCGCCACCGTGCGTGAAGGGCCCCTTCACGCACGTGGATTCCCTCAAGGAGCCCTTCACCGACCACCCGCCCAGCCGCAGCCGCCCGCTGCGCCCCAATGCCACACAGGGGCGCGCCCCGCTACCCGCGAGACCGTAAGCCGCTGCACCCCACCATCGACGCACCCAGCCGCACCAGCGCACCCCACCATCGACGCACCCA